>NZ_JBSQDJ010000007.1:0-239195 GCF_053850235.1 Vibrio phycocola
TAAGTGCTGTGAGGCATTGAGCTAACCTGTACTAATTGCCCGTGAGGCTTAACCATACAACACCCAAGGGGTTTTTGATGGACTCAAAGAATAGAACATTGAATGTGTATTAAGTAGAACTAACAGCTTTCCGAATTTTAGAATTTGCTTGGCGACCATAGCGTTTTGGACCCACCTGATTCCTTTCCGAACTCAGAAGTGAAACGAAATAGCGTCGATGGTAGTGTGGGGCTTCCCCATGTGAGAGTAGAACATCGCCAGGCTTTATTATTGTTTTTAGATTTTTCTTTTTTATAAAGTAAATCTGAAGGCAAAACTAGTTGAAGCAATAGTTATATAAGACTTTGATTAGTAAGAATACCGTGGAGCGGTAGTTCAGTTGGTTAGAATACCGGCCTGTCACGCCGGGGGTCGCGAGTTCGAGTCTCGTCCGTTCCGCCATTTACACATGAGCCTTAGTAGAAATGCTAAGGCTTTTTTGTGCTTGTTTGTTAGAGATTGTGCTGTAGCTGTATTAGTGAAAATGGAGCGGTAGTTCAGTTGGTTAGCTTATTTGTTTAGAGAAAGCGACCTGTCACGCCGGGGACTGCTGCATTTTGCAAGATAGGGAGTCTCGTCCGTTCCGCCACGTACTTTACAATAGAGCACATAAGCCTTAGCAGAAATGCTAAGGCTTTTTTGTGGTTGTTTATTAGTGGTTATGCAGCAAGCGTAGTGGATGTATGAGTGGAACTTCAGAAAAAGTGATTTGAGAAATGTTAAGCCCGTTGTGCCACTTTATCTATTAATTTCTGCTTCTCATTTTCAGAAAGAAATGCCATTTCGAGACCATTTTTTTGTAGCGTTTCACAGTTGTCTTGAGTTAAACCAACTTTCTTTGCGGCGACTTGATATTCGTACGGTAATTCGATGCCTTCGACTGCAGGGTCATCTGTGTTTAATGAAACGCAGATATTTCGATCCAAAAAAGCCTTAACTGGGTGGTTCTCATAATTTAGGACGGTTGTCGTTTGTATATTAGAGGTGAGGCAAGATTCAATTCCAATTTGATGTTGGGCTAAATGCTCCAATAATTTAGGGTCTTCTATAGCTTTGACTCCGTGACCAATACGTTCAGCGCCTAATTCATTGATTGCATGCCATATAGCTTCTGATCCAGCAGCTTCTCCTGCGTGAGCTGTGATATGAAACCCTAGATCTCTAGCATGTTTAAAATGTTCAAGAAATAGTTCACTCGGGTAATTTAGCTCATCTCCAGCTAAATCTATTGCGATGATATTATCTCTATAGGCACAGATGGCTTCCAATTCTCGCTGACAAGCCTTCTGACCAAATGTTCGACTCATGATTCCAATTAGGTTGATGGGTAGGTTATATTGCTTAGAGGCGCTTGTTACACCGTCGATCACGGCCTCAACAACGCCTTCAAGTGGGAGTTGATGCTCTAATGCCATATAGTAAGGCGAAAAGCGTAATTCAGCGTAATCGATTCCAGCGTGAAAGACATCTTCAACATTTTCAATGGCAATTCTTCGACACGCTTCTAGATCACCTAATACTTTCACACCCCAATCTAATTTAGAAAGAAACGCGATGAGAGAAGGTTCATTTTCAACCACTTGCACGTAAGGCGTTAGCTTATCAATATCAAAACTAGGTAAAGCCACATCGTGTGTACGACCAAGATCAATAATGGTCTGTGTTCGAATATTTCCGTCTAAATGACGATGAATATCGGTAAGCGGAAGGCTGCGGTTTATCATATGAGACCAGTCTCTTTTTTTATCGGTTGTGTTTAAGTATAGGAAAATAATGAGTTGGCGATGATAAGTCTAGAACAAATCGACAAAAGCCTAGCTATCGATTTGTTCTGGAGTCATTAGTGGAGTGTCTAGTACAGTTCTTTTAGTTTTCGGGTTAAAGTATTGCGGCCCCAGCCTAATACTTTAGCGGCGTCTTGTTTGTGCCCGTTGGTATGATTAAGGGCAGCCTCAAGTAAAATGCGTTCGAACTCTGGAAGAGCATAAGATAAAAGTTCTGTTTGTCCGGAAGATAAGGCCGACTTAGCCCATGTTTCTAGCTGCTTTTGCCAACTTGAATCACCATCGAATTCGACACTTTTCTTTTCGGTTAGTAATTCTGGCGGCAAATCACTAGGGAGTACTTCGCTACCACTTGCCATGACGGTGAGCCAACGACACATATTTTCCAATTGTCGAACATTTCCTGGCCAATCTAGTCGATTAAGAATATCGACGGTTTTGTCATGCAAGGTTTTCATTTCTACGCCAAGCTCGGTCGCTGCTTGAGCAAGGAAGTGTTTGGTTAATTTTTCGATATCTTGTTTACGTTCTCGAAGTGCAGGAATCTGAACTCGAATTACATTAAGGCGGTGAAATAGATCTTCTCGAAAATTGCCTTGATGTACGAGCTTTTCTAAATCTTGGTGCGTCGCAGCAACAATTCTAACATCAACTTTTATAGCAGAGTGTCCGCCAACACGATAAAATTGGCCATCGGCTAGAACTCGGAGTAAACGAGTTTGAATATCCAATGGCATATCACCGATTTCATCTAAAAATAGTGTTCCACCGTTAGCTTGCTCAAAACGCCCTTGACGTACACTATTCGCACCAGTAAATGCGCCTTTTTCATGACCAAAAAGTTCAGACTCAATCAAATCCTTCGGAATCGCTGCCATGTTTAGCGCAATAAATGGCTTTTGTGCTCTAGGGCTATGCCTGTGCAAAGCATGAGCTACCAGTTCTTTACCAGTACCAGATTCACCATTAATAAGTACAGAGATGGATGAACGAGACAAACGACCTATTGCACGAAATACTTCTTGCATTGCCGGTGCTTCGCCTATGATTTCTGGCGCACTTTCTTGAGCGACCAGAAGCTGAGAATTCTCTTTTCGCTGCTCTTGTCCATGCGCGATCGCTCGTTCAACCAGCGTTAACGTTTCATCGACATCAAAAGGTTTAGGTAAGTATTCGAATGCACCTTTTTGGTATGCATTAACAGCGGCATCGAGATCTGAATGAGCTGTCATGATTATTACAGGAAGCTCTGGAGAGCGAGAGTGAACTTGATGCAGCAATTCGATACCATCAATACCAGGCATTCGAATGTCTGATACTAATACATCAGGTGTCTCACGCTCGAGCGCCATCAATACACTTTCCGCGTCAGAGAATGTTTCACATTTGATGTTGGCTGATGATAGGGTTTTCTCCATAACCCAGCGGATAGAGCTGTCATCATCGACAACCCATACGTATCCTTTACTCATAATTTGCTTCCTCAACAGCAACGGTTACTAACATTATTTAATTGGTAAATAAATGGTAAAAGTGGTTCTTCCTGGCCAACTTTCGACTTCAATTTTGCCATTATGTTGGTCAACGATATTTTGCGATATTGATAGGCCTAATCCAGTACCGCCTTCACGACCACTAACCATGGGATAAAAAAGTGTGTCCTGTAAGTCGGTGGGAATTCCTGGGCCGTTATCGGTAATTTCGATGCGTGCGACTAATTTATGACGTTGGCCATGAATATTAGCCTGGTGCACCGTTCTAGTGCGTATCGCTATTTTTCCATGTGGTTGGCTAGATAAAATTTGCGCAGCATTACTAACAATATTGAGCATGGCTTGTTCTATCTGATCGGTATCCATCATGATATTTGGTAGGCTTGGGTCATAATCCCTATCGATTGATAAATTTGCATGGGCATCAAGCTCAATGAGCTGACGAACCTTTTCTAATATTAAATGCAAATTTTCAGAACATTTTTTCCCAGGTTTCTGTGGTCCCAATAAACGGTCAACTAACGCTCGAAGCCTATCTGCTTGTTCTATGATTATTTGTGTATATTCCGTTAAGCTTTGGTCGGGCAACATACGTTCAAGAAGTTGCGCAGCTCCTCTTAGGCCACCTAGCGGGTTTTTAATTTCATGTGCAAGCCCACGAACCAATAGTTTAGCCGCTTGTTGCTGAGCATGTTGGTTTAGTTCTTGGCTTAAGCGTCGCTGCTGACCTATTTTTCTCATCTCAACCAAGAGCATTAATTGTTTTTGCCAAGAGAGTGGACTAACGGTTACTTCCAGCATTAATGGCTTTCCATCTACGACAAAAGTGACATCACTATCGGTAATACTTTGCCCACTTTGTAGTGGTTGAGAAAGTAGAGCTAAGTCCATTGAAGCGTGTTGAATTAAGTTGGACAAAGGTTGATTAATAATACGCTTTGCGCTTTGAGAAAAAAGTTGCTCAGCTGCGGGATTTGCAAACCGTACACGTAACGATTCATCCAATATCATTGTGGAAGTAACAATATTATCTAATATTGTGTCACTTAATTCGCTACTCATTGGGCAACCTGTTTTGACTTAATATGATGCGTCGCACTATTGTAGTGCATGAGTTGTTACTAGTATGGAGCATTGAAACAACAAATCAATAAGCTAGATTCAGGTATGTCGATTAAATTAGTAACCTGAGTAGGTATAACTGCAACAATGCACCATGTGTATCTACAACGATGCAATTATCTTGCCTAAATTAGAAGAGTAGAGAATTTTTGATGGGAAAATTTACTTTTTAGATCAATAGGTAAAGTTATATTGATAGAAAATTAAAAAGCTCGCTGGTAGCGAGCTTTTTTAGATTGAAACCTAAGAGAAACTTAAATTATACAGAGTAGTATAGTTCGAATTCTAATGGGTGGGTTGCCATGTTCACTTTCTCAACATCTTGAGATTTCAGAGCGATATAAGAATCGATAAAGTCATCAGAGAATACACCGCCTTCTGTTAGGAATGCGCGGTCTTCAGATAGACACTCAAGAGCTTGTTGTAAAGACTCAGCTACTGTTGGAATTAGAGCTGCTTCTTCTGCTGGTAAGTCATACAAGTCTTTATCAGCTGCATCACCAGGGTGAATCTTGTTTTTGATTCCGTCTAGGCCAGCCATTAGCATTGCTGCAAATGCTAAGTATGGGTTCGCTGTTGGATCACCAAAACGTAGCTCGATACGGCGCGCTTTAGGGCTTGGTACCACTGGGATACGGATTGAAGCAGAACGGTTACGTGCAGAGTATGCAAGCATTACAGGAGCTTCAAAGCCAGGTACAAGACGCTTGTACGAGTTAGTTGATGCGTTCGCGAATGCGTTGATAGCGCGAGCGTGTTTAATGATACCGCCAATGTAGAATAAAGCAGTCTCAGATAAACCACCGTATAGATCACCAGCAAAAAGGTTAACACCATCTTTTGCTAGAGATTGGTGAACGTGCATACCAGAACCGTTATCGCCTACAAGTGGCTTAGGCATGAACGTTGCGGTTTTACCAAATGCATGAGCTACATTGTGTACAACGTACTTATAGATTTGGATTTCATCTGCTTTGCTCGTTAATGTGTTGAAACGAGTTGCAATTTCATTCTGACCAGCAGTTGCTACTTCATGGTGGTGAGCTTCAACAACAAGACCCATTTCTTCCATGATTAAACACATAGCTGAACGAATGTCTTGAGAAGAATCAACAGGAGCTACTGGGAAGTAACCGCCTTTAACGCCAGGACGGTGACCTTTGTTACCGCCTTCGATATCAGCACCTGTGTTCCATGCAGCTTCAATATCATCAATTTTGAAGTATGAACCAGACATGTTGTTTTCATATTTAACATCGTCAAATAGGAAGAACTCTGGTTCTGGACCGATAAGAACTGTATCTGCAATACCAGTAGAACGCATGAAATCTTCAGCGCGCTTAGCGATAGAGCGTGGGTCACGGTCATAACCTTGCATTGTTGCTGGCTCAAGGATGTCACAACGTACATTTAGAGTTGCATCTTCTGTGAACGGGTCAAGAACTGCGCTTGATGCATCAGGCATCATTACCATGTCAGATTCATTAATGCCTTTCCAACCGGCAACAGATGAACCATCGAACATTTTACCATCTTCGAAGAAGTCTGCATCGACTTGGTGTGCAGGGATTGAGATGTGTTGTTCTTTACCTTTAGTATCGGTAAATCGTAAGTCAACAAACTTAACTTCGTTTTCTTGGATCAGCGATAAAACATTTTCTACTGACATCTTGGATAACCTCCAGTGTTAAAAAATCGGTAAACGCTCGACTTGCCTTTGAGAGCTGCATCAATTCAATGCGTAATTTTGAGCATAACTATTGCTGGGAACTTTCAAAGCCAAATTCGTGCCATATTTATAAATCCTTTTAATTCAATATGTTGTTTCGAGTATTTGTCGTACCCTGCACTGGTATTGCACTAAAATGATCACAATACGCACCAATTGGGTGCATTGTTGGTGGTTTTGCACCAAATGGTCGCTATATTTGCTACTATTCAGCACTATTCCACCCTAATTTGTCAATCGTCATTTGAGCACAATTAAGATGAATTTTTGTCAAGCTATCGTTCAAATATGCAGATTTGGGGCTAATTGGGAGGAAATGGGCACTTTTATTTGTGTAAGATCACATATTCCTAGGCTTTTCCTCAAATTCTGGTAAATTATTCGCCACTTTTGACGTAAAAGCGTCTCGTTGCTGAGTTTTACTCTGCTCAGTGGCCTTTGACTTTCACCTAAACGATATAGAATCCATGACGACATCTAAGATTGAGAAACTAAGAAATATCGCGATTATCGCACACGTTGACCACGGCAAGACCACTCTTGTCGACAAACTTTTGCAACAGTCTGGGACATTAGAGTCTCGCGGCGAAGTTGAAGAGCGCGTTATGGACTCCAACGATATTGAGAAAGAACGTGGTATCACCATTCTGGCGAAAAATACCGCGATCAACTGGAATGATTACCGCATTAATATCGTAGATACTCCCGGACACGCCGACTTTGGTGGTGAAGTGGAACGTATTATGTCGATGGTTGACTCTGTATTGCTGATTGTTGACGCCGTTGACGGGCCGATGCCTCAAACTCGTTTTGTAACGCAGAAAGCATTTGACCATGGTTTGAAGCCAATTGTTGTTATTAATAAGGTTGACCGCCCAGGCGCTCGTCCTTCATGGGTTATGGACCAAGTCTTCGATTTGTTTGATAACCTTGGTGCAACTGATGACCAACTCGATTTTCAAGTGGTTTACGCATCGGCATTAAATGGCTGGGCAACACTTGATGACAGCGTCGAAGGCGAAGATATGGAACCACTGTTCCAAGCAGTTGTAGATAACGTGGAAGCACCTCAGGTTGATCTTGATGGTCCATTGCAAATGCAAATCTCACAGCTAGATTACAGCTCATATGTAGGTGTTATTGGTGTCGCTCGAGTGACTCGTGGTAGCATCAAACCGAATCAACAGGTGACGATCGTAAGTGCTGATGGTAAAAAGCGTAACGGTAAAGTCGGTACAGTTCTTGGCTATCTTGGTTTAGAGCGTCATGAAGTTGCTGAAGCGACTGCTGGAGACATTATTGCCGTCACGGGTCTAGGTGAACTGAAGATCTCAGATACCATTTGTGACCAGAATACAGTTGAAGCAATGGAACCTCTTTCTGTTGATGAACCAACGGTAACAATGACTTTCCAAGTAAATACTTCACCATTCGCTGGTAAAGAAGGCAAGTTCGTTACTTCGCGTAATATTCTAGAGCGATTAGAAAAAGAATTGGTTCACAACGTAGCACTGCGCGTTGAGCAAACTGATGATCCAGACAGATTCCGAGTATCAGGTCGTGGTGAACTTCACCTTTCAATTCTAATTGAAAACATGCGTCGTGAAGGCTTTGAGTTAGCGGTATCTCGTCCAGAGGTTATCATCCGTGAAGAAAATGGCCAATTAATGGAACCGTTTGAGACTGTTACCATCGATGTTCTTGATGAGCACCAAGGTGGAATCATGGAAAATATCGGTATCCGTAAAGGTGAATTAAAAGATATGTCGCCTGATGGAAAAGGCCGAGTACGTCTCGACTTTATTATGCCGTCACGTGGATTGATTGGTTTCCAAACAGAGTTTCTTACATTAACGTCTGGATCTGGTCTGCTTTATCATACGTTTGAACATTATGGCCCGCACAAAGGTGGCACTATTGGTCAGCGTAATAACGGTGTGTTAATTTCTAATGCGACAGGTAAAGCGTTAACTTATGCACTGTTTAACCTTCAAGAGCGTGGGCGTTTATTTGCAGAGCACGCTGATGAAGTTTATGAAGGTCAGATTATCGGTATTCATAACCGTTCAAATGATTTAACCGTTAACTGCCTTAAAGGTAAGCAGCTTACCAACGTTCGTGCGTCAGGAACTGATGAAGCTCAAGTTCTCTCTCCAGCGATTAAATATACATTGGAACAAGCTTTAGAGTTTATTGATGATGATGAACTAGTAGAAGTAACTCCAGAGAGTATTCGAATTCGTAAGAGACTCTTAACGGAAAATGATCGTAAGCGAGCGAGTCGCCCAGCGAAATAAGTACTTCTTATATTAATAGAAAGGAGCTGAGAATAAATTCCCAGCTCCTTTTTTTATTTCAACTCTACGGATTTTTTTAAGCTTTGTTATTCAATTGCCTGAAAGTAAAACAGGCTCTATTGAGCATTTAACTTGCTAAGAAACTTATCAGATTCAGCAATAGCCGCTTCCATCTCTTTAATTGCAAAAGAGATATCTTTTTCTAAACTGGAAAACTCCCCTTGAAGTGATGTGATGGCACTGGCATTGAGATTGTGTTTTAGATAAAGCGTATTGTCGCGAAGCGTGTTCAATACTGGATCCATTTTCGCTTCAGCTTTTTTCATTGCTTTTAACATCGTTTGATATGAGGATTTGGTTTCTTTTAATTTTACTTCGCTATTACGGCGAAGTTTAGTGTTGGTATAGAGTTCTAATTCTTCTTCCCACTCTTCAAACAGTGCTTCTGAAACATCTTCAATTGCCGAGATACGTTCACTTACCTCTTCGGCTGCAGATTCACTATCTTCGTATTTATCATTAATTTGATTGTACATAGCTTCAAGATCGCCACCATCAAATTGTGTTAATGAAGAAAGAGCCTCCAATGCACTGGAAAACTCTTCCTGTGCATCTTGTTGAGAGTCTTTTGCTTCTTCTACTCTATCGACCATTATGTCTCGCTTGTGGACGCCGACTTGCTCTAGTGCCGAATAGTAAGTGGATTCACAACCAGTTAAGAATGTGATTGAAAAAAGAAGAGCCAGAAAATAGCGCATTAGTAATTCCTTTTTATTAGAATGATAATATTAGGATATATCCTCAAGTAACTTTATGGTTCAACACTGCGAGAGGTCATGAATTACCAATCGATCGGTTGAGTGATTTGAAGTAATCGATTCTATGTTGAAGATCAGTAACGTATACCACTCCTTGGGGAGAGGCAAGTTGAAATTTAAAAGGATGGTATTTGGAGTGAGAAGTTATTTATTCTACCTATATAGAAGAATGCAACATGATCGAATTAGCGTAAACGCAGGCTATCTTGCCTATATAACGTTGATTTCGATTGTTCCAATGTTAACCGTGCTTTTATCTGTACTCAGTACTTTTTCCATTTTCAGTGGTGCTGGTGACGTTATTCAGTCATTCGTGATTAATAATTTTGTGCCAGCGGCAGGGGATGCCGTTAGCGATGCTCTAAGTAATTTTGTCGCAAACACTGGAAAAATGAGCGCGGTTGGTGGTGGATTCCTATTTGTTGCGGCGGTTACCTTGATCTCAAATATCGATAAGACCCTAAATTACATATGGCGAGTAAAAGAAAAGCGCAGTTGGGTCCTATCACTTTCTATGTATTGGATGATACTTACTTTAGGGCCTTTGCTTGTTGGAGCAAGCCTTGCGGTGAGCTCATACCTAACGTCGACTCAGCTCTTGGAAAATGCGGCAGTTAGCGGTGCGTATAGTGTGCTGTTGGCTGGTCTCCCTTTTCTTATCTCTTTGGTTTTATTCACTGGTTTATATTTATTGGTTCCCAATATGTCGGTGAAGTTTAGACATGCCATGTTTGGAGCTTTAATTGCAGCCATCTTGTTTGAAGCGAGTAAAAAAGGATTTGCGCTCTATATTACCAACTTCCCATCTTATCAATTGATTTACGGGGCGTTAGCAGCGATTCCCATTTTATTTGTTTGGGTGTACCTCTCTTGGTTAATCGTATTGTTAGGTGCTGAAGTGACCGCTTCTAGTGGTGAGGAGGAACAATGGAGAGAAGATTCCAATATCATGGTAAACTCTACTTCAATTTCTCAAAATCAAGAAAAGGGTCCTACGTGTGATAGCCTTGATTCAAAGGGTTAGTGAATCTTCCGTTACTGTTGATGGTGAAGTAATTGGTAAAATTAGCCAAGGTCTTTTGGTGTTACTTGGTGTAGAAAAAGGTGATGATGAAGCGAAGGCTAAGCGCTTAGTTGAACGAGTTACTCGGTATCGAGTTTTTGAAGATGAGCAGGGGAAAATGAATCTCAATGTTGAGCAAATTGGAGGAGAACTCCTAGTTGTGTCTCAATTTACGTTGCCAGCAGATACTAAAAAGGGAACTCGAGCCGGATTTTCTCGTGGCGCTGATCCAGTTGATGCTGAACGGCTTTACGATTATTTTAATACATTGAGCAGTAACATTGTTCCGACGCAAACAGGGCAATTTGCTGCCGATATGAAAGTGTCATTAGTTAATGACGGCCCCGTAACATTTTGGTTGCAAGTGTAAAAACATTTTGGGCGATTAGATGAACAATTTAGGGTACAGAGAATGTTTAAGATCATAGCACCGACGACAGATAACCAAATTAACAAGTATTACCATTTTCGTTGGCAAATGCTAAGAGAGCCATGGAACCTCCCGATCGGCTCTGAGCGTGATGAATATGACATTATGAGTCATCATCGTATGATTGTTGATGGTAGTGGTCGCCCAATGGCTATCGGTCGCTTATACATTACTCCAGACTGCGAAGGCCAGATTCGCTTTATGGCGGTTAAATCAAACCGACGTAATAGAGGAATGGGCTCGTTTCTTCTTGTGACATTAGAATCACTCGCTCGTCAAGAAGGTGCAAAGCGTTTGGTTTGTAATGCTCGTGAAGATGCGATTGCTTTTTATGAGCGTAACGGCTTTGAGTGTCGAGGGTCGCTTACTGATACGAGAGGTCCAGTACGACATCAACAGATGGTTAAGCCGTTAGACCCTATGGCGACAGTACAACGTAAGCCAGAGTGGTGTAATGAACTGCAAGAGCGCTGGGCACAGCAGATCCCAATTAGCGATAAAATGGGAATTAAGATAAATCAGTATAATGGTTTTCAATTTGAGTGTAGTGCACCACTAAATCCAAATCTTAACCCTCATAACAGTATGTTTGCAGGCGCCGCATTTACGTTGGCGACCTTGACTGGGTGGGGAATGGCATGGCTGTTGATGAAAGAGCGGAACTTACGAGGAGATATTGTCTTAGTTGATAGCCAAGTTCGCTATCACAAACCCGTTATTGATGCTCCGGTTGCATCTACTTCTTTGGATGATATTAGTGGGGACTTAGACCGATTAGAGTCTGGTCGAAAAGCAAGAATTGTTGTTAATGTGACCATCAAAAGTGGTCGACACGCTGCGGTACGTTTTGTCGGGACTTATATGCTGATCCCTAATTACCAAAAACTGATTACTCAGTAGAGTGTAAAACGTTGATGGTTTTCTTTAGTCCATTTTCTCGATAGGACAAAGAAAACCCTTGATTCTCTTTTTCTGTTGATAAGTCATATTCACCTTCGAGTACTCCGTTAAATCTATCTCCGACTACATTTGCTTTAGAAGTTGTCACTTCGCCTTTGTGTGACTGTATGTGCCAATGTTCTATGCCGAAGGAATGTGTATCATTTTTCCCTTTCTGTTTGAGCTTAAAAGTCCCATCTCGCAATGACAGATCCAGTTCTCCAGTTAACGTATGGCGTAAGATTGTTTCATCGCCAGAAAGGCCATTTGCAGAGAGCTGCATATCGATAATGCCATCGACATTTAAAGGTAAAGGTGTGTTTTTAAAGAGTTGAAGAGGAAAGCTGTCAGTTTCAACGACGACATTCCAAGGTTGGCCATTTTGTCCAAATCGCCACTGACCTTGAGCACTAAGATAGCCTTTGGTAAAAGGAATAAATGCTCGAGACATATTCCAATCTTGGCCGTTGCTGTTCATTTCGATAATGGCTTGCGTAGCAAGAACACTATCGTAACTGAGACTATTCACTGATACTGAAAAATGCCCATTCCATAACCCCCAGTGGTTATCTTGAACGAGATCGGCATTGAGAAACTCCAGGTTAACACCAGAGAATTGCCAGTAAGGTTTCTGTGCAAGTTGGATTAGTTGTCCGTTTAGTAGGCGTAATTTATCGACATGTAATTGATCCAACTGCTGGATATAGTTACTGAATGCTGAATAGTGAGGTTGCTCTTGTTCAATAGCGTGTTTAACGGCAATGATATCAAGTTTATAAATTTCCGCTAAGGTGGGCTCGAAGTGAGCTGATAAGTGAATATCTCCACCGGATAACCCGATACTCATATCATCGATATCGATACTGTTTGGTTTTAGGGTGAGTTTTATATTGGGGTCAGTCCACAATATTCCTTGGTTATCGATACTGTCCGCTTTAAATGAAATCGAAGTATCGAACTGTTGCCATATAAGAAGGTTATTAGGATCAAAGTTTGTTGCGGACAATTCAAGGTTGTTTAAAGTGGTCTCGTACCACTGAATTTGCCCCCGTAGTAAGTCAAATCGTTCAATAGAGTCTATCGATGTGACCCATTGTTTAAGTTGCTGCTTTAATTCTGGAGAAATATCATATTCTTCAATAAGAAGGTTTTCTATCGTAACATCATTGATAATCCAGCGGTTTCTGTCTCGTGTTGCTTGAGCTTCAACGTGAGAGTCTTTCCATTTTAATGAAAGTCCACTTAAACGTTGCTGTGTATCATTGAAGGTACCATTGATCAGCACATCGTTTAGCGGAAGTTGATCGTCCCAAACTAGAATGTTGGCATGGGCTTGGAATATCCCATTCGGCAATATTTGGTCTTGTTTCCATTGTGGATTTTGCCACTGAATGTCCGCTTGCACAGCTTTCCAACGTTCAATATTTAGAGTGACGTTATCGAGTGAAAGCTGATGTATTTTCCATTGGCGTATAGGCAGAGTATTGAAACCGTCGCTGGTTAAGGTAAGCCCATTCAGCAACAGAGCATCGAATTCGAGTTGTTTAAATTGCGTAGGATATAGGGTTAACCAGCTATCGACTGACTCGATGATATCGCCATTTTCTAATGTTACATCGTATAACTTTAAATGATTTGGTGAGGTATAGGCGACATTTTCAACATGAGTGTTTGGTCCCAACCAATACTGCAAGAGAGCATTCGTTGTCGGTTTTAGTAAAGAAGTGTTAAGAATAATGACAATCGCAATAAACCCAAGTAACAGGATAATTGAAACAATGGATAGTAAGCGAGTGACCTGTCGCAACATGCTAGTAATTCCCCAATATCTAAGAGTTATAGCTTGGAGCAAAATAGAGTTTTCTTCAATAAAAAAGCCCCTAAAGATAGGGGCTTACTGCAAATAAATGATGTGCTAAGTATATACTAGTCCAAACTTGGTCCAGCAGCTACTAGCGCTTTACCTTCATCATTATCTGTGTACTTCTCAAAGTTCTTAATAAAGCGAGATGCAAGATCGTCTGCTTTACTTTGCCATTGAAGTGGATCGACATAGGTATCGCGAGGGTCAAGTATTGCAGGGTCAACACCTGGAAGCTCTGTCGGTACTTCCAGATTAAAGACTGGAATTTGCTTGGTTGGAGCGTTATCGATGGAGCCGTCTAAAATGGCATCGATAATGCCACGGGTATCCTGGATAGAAATACGTTTTCCAGTACCATTCCAACCTGTATTGACGAGATACGCTTCAGCTCCAGCTGCTTCCATACGTTTCACTAATACTTCAGCATACTTAGTTGGGTGCAGAGTTAGGAATGCCGCACCGAAACAAGCAGAGAATGTTGGAGAAGGCTCGGTAATACCACGTTCAGTACCTGCGAGTTTCGCGGTGAAACCAGACAGGAAGTGGTATTTAGTTTGTTCCGGAGTTAGTTTAGCCACCGGAGGAAGTACACCAAACGCATCGGCAGTTAAGAAAATGACTTTCTGAGCATGACCTGCTTTTGAGATAGGTTTTACTATATTATCAATGTGGTAGATCGGGTAAGAAACGCGAGCATTCTCGGTTTTTGATGCGTCATCGAAGTCAATAGAACCATCGTTACGCAGAACCACGTTTTCTAGCAACGCGTCACGACGAATCGCATTGTAGATATCGGGTTCGGCTTCTTTTGATAAACGGATTGTTTTGGCGTAGCAACCCCCTTCAAAATTAAATACGCCATCGTCATCCCAACCATGCTCATCATCACCAATGAGTGCACGTTTAGGATCGGTTGATAACGTGGTTTTCCCTGTACCAGAGAGGCCGAAGAAGATAGCGACATCGCCTTCTTTACCCACGTTTGCAGAGCAGTGCATTGATGCGATGCCTTTTAACGGAAGGAAGTAGTTCATCATTGCGAACATACCTTTTTTCATCTCACCGCCGTACCAAGTACCACCGATTAATTGCATTTTTTCTGTTAGGTTGAATACGGTATAGACTTCTGAGTTAAGACCTTGCTTTTCCCAATCAGGGTTTACCGTTTTCGCTGCGTTCATTACAACGAAGTCTGGTTCAAATGTTGCGAGTTCCTCTTCTGTTGGTCGAAGGAACATGTTCTTAACAAAGTGAACCTGCCAAGCAACTTCGGTAATAAAACGGATGGAAATTCGACTGTCTTTATTCGCACCACAGTAACAATCGAGAACAAATAGGCGTTTCCCGGATAACTGGTTAGTTGTCAGAACTTTAAGCTCGTCCCAGGTTTCTTTAGTGATTGGTTTGTTATCATTTTTGGCAAACTCTGATGTCCACCACATGTTTTTTTCGGTCGTTTCATCCTTAACGATGAACTTATCTTTAGGAGAACGACCTGTAAAGATACCTGTGTCAACAGCCACAGCATCAAGCTCTGTGACTATGCCTTTTTCGTAACCTTCTAAGTCATCACGAGTCTCTTCTTTAAATAGCATCTCATAGCTCGGGTTGCGTATGACTTCTATTGCATCAGAGATTCCGTAGTTTGTAAGATCTAATTGTGCAGCCTTTTGATGTTCCATAACGGTCATAGGTGCTCCTTTTAGGACAGTAATTGTAGGGATTATTTGAATTTTATTATTATCTGACTTCCATGCTAGCAACGAGGTACACTTAAAACAGGGAGATAGTTCAAAAAAAGACCACACCCAGTCAGTGCATTCTAAGTGCCTTGTCACATATTAAAGCCAAATCTATGTTAACTATTTGTGGTAAAAGATACTAGTTAGGATTAATTATTGTTAATAAAAAATTAAGTTGATGTGACAGAGTGAGAAGTTGTGTATGAGGGAGCATTATATTTTGAGTAACCCCTATTAAAACGAATATATATTTCATTTTAATAGGGTATTAATAACTTAATAAAAATTGAAAATTAATGAAGGGTATTGTTGGGGGTGTTTGCTTCAATTAGTAACTCATCAATTTGAGTTTTATTGAATTCATAGTTACTTCCGCAATAATCGCAATGCATTGCGATTTTTCCGTCTTCTTCAAGAATCTCTGCAATTTCTGCTGGATCAATTGTGATGATCGCGGCTCCACTTCTTTCTCGAGAGCAACCGCAGTGGAACGCGACTTCTTGTGGATCAAACAAGCGAACCTTTTCTTGGTTATATAAGCGATAAAGTAACTCTTGAGCCCCTAAAGAAAATAACTCTTCACTTTTAACGGTATTGGTTAGTTGTTCTAAATGTTCAAAGTCGTCATCACTTCCCGTTTCATCTGGAATTACTTGGAGTAACATACCCGCAGCATGGGCCGCTCCTTGGTGTGCTCCCGTTCGAATCCAAATTCGAGTCTTAAGTTGCTCAGAGCGTTCAAAGTAGCCTTCGATTATTTCATTTAAGCTATCGCTTTCTAATCCAACAATGCCCTGATAACGCTCGCCTTTTTTCGGCTCAATATTGATCACTAAATGACCTTTGCCCATAAGATCGCGAACATTTGCGTCAGATGGAATATCGCCTTGCCAGCGTGCGACGCCACGTACATTTTGATTGTTGTCGCCATTTACAACAATAAGAGACACTGGGCCATCGCCTTGTAATTGCAGCGTAATCGACCCTTCAAACTTTATCGTCGCCGTCAACAATGTGGTTGCTACGAGCAGTTCCCCTAACAATTTTTCAATGGCAGCAGGGTATTCTTTGCTCGAAATGATGCGTTGGTAGGTTTCATCTAATTGTACTAGTTCGCCACGTACTGACATATCGTCAAATAAGTAGCGGCTTAATGTGTTATTCGCCATTGAGAAAGCTCCAGCTAGATGCTTATTGAGTTTTAAATTTGATAATGTCGCGGCGCTGTTTTTTATCAGGACGGCGCTCTGGACTTGGATTATGGGCATTGAGTTTACGCTGCATAGCCATATGCTCGCGTTTTTTAATGCTTTCTTCTGTTTCGGAATACAATTGTTGAGCTTCTGGAGCAGACCGGCGCTGACTCGAAATCTTTTCAATTTGTATCGTTTTGTCGTTATGTCCTTGACGTAACGTAATTATTGCACCATGTTCTACTATCTTACTTGGTTTACTGCGTTGGCCATTATAATGAACTTTTCCGCCATCTACCATGCTGCGAGCGATGGCTCGAGTTTTGTAAAATCTGGCTGCCCACAACCATTTATCGAGTCGAACTGAACCTTCTTGGGAACTCATTGGCAACTCAACCCTCTAACAGAATCTAAATAGTGTCTTATAATAGAATAAGAACATGGTGATAGATGTTGATATTTTCAAGGTGTTTCTTGAACCTATGTACATAAAGAAAGATAAGGCAGTATTTAATTGGATTACCTTAATGCATAATTATTCCTCGATTTTTTCTCTTTGGAACAGCTAAAAAGGATATGGCTTTGATGGAAGGCGTGACCTTCAAACATAAATTTGTTTATAAATTAACTGCTTTTTTACTTTCGATACAGACAATGTTTCAACGTAATCAGGTTACTATAAGTCGTGGAATCACTTTGTTGTTGCTTGTGTGTAGTGCTTGGCTATTGGGTAAAATGGTATGGCTGCCATTCACTCCTAATTCCATTGTCCCTTGGCGTGCTCAAATCAGTGAGTTAAATGAGAGTCCGATATCACGCGTAGGCGTTGAATCGATAAAAAGACACAACTTATTCGGTCAATTTGTTAAAAATGCAAAGCCCAAAGTGGTCACTCCGTCAATAAAGGAAGCTCCGAAAACGAGCTTGTCGTTAAATTTAGTCGGTGTTGTTGTTGTTGAACCATCGGAACTGAGTTTAGCCATTATTGCAAATAAAAATAATCAAGACACTTATGGGATTGACCAAAAAATAGAAGGTACCCGAGCCACACTTTCTGCAGTATATAGTGACCGTGTGGTATTGGATAATGCCGGACGCAGTGAAACATTACTGCTGACTGAGAAAAGCGACAGTCGTATCTCAAGAGTAAATTCTGAGCGTACAAGAAGAGAGAACAAACCCGCGGTGGACTACAGTGCCGATGCACCCTCTCAAGCAAATGAAGATAAATTGGCTGAGCTAAAAGAAAAAATCGCAGAGAAACCTTCTCGCTTATTACAGTATATAAGAATGTCGAAATTAAAGCGTGATGGTAGCGTTGTTGGTTATCGGTTACGGCCTAAAGGTTCCCCGGATTTATTTGAATCTTTGGGCTTTCTGAACGGTGATATCGTGACACAAATAAATGGAATTGATTTATCAGAGGACGGCGCTCTGTCTCATTTGACAGCATCATTGGATGATATTGGAGAACTCAGTATTATCGTTGAGCGCGATGGGCAACCCTATGATATTTACATACAACTTTAGATTAAAAAAGAGTGCTCATCGAGGGCTCGGGAGTAATAGCGTGAAGCATTGGTTAGTAAGAAATATTTGGCTATTAGGAAGTATGTTGCTTTCGCCGTTTGTTTTTGCAAATGAATATAATGTCAGTTTTAAAGGAACGGACATACAAGAGTTTATCAATATTGTTGGCCGCAACCTTGAGAAAACAGTGATTATCGATCCTGCAGTTCGCGGTAAAATCGATGTTCGCAGTTATGAACCGTTGAATGAAGAACAGTATTACAGCTTCTTTTTGAATGTGCTTGAAGTCTATGGATTTGCCGTTATTGATATGGAAAACGGTATTCTTAAAGTCATTAAAGCTAAATCAGCAAAGACATCTGCCGTGCCTGTATTGGGGGATAGTGAAAACAGTGCTGGAGACAGCGTGATTACTCGTGTTGTTCCTGTACACAATGTTTCTGTTAAAGAGTTGTCTCCATTACTTCGACAATTGGTCGATAATGCCGGTGCTGGGAATGTTGTGCATTATGACCCTGCAAATATCATTTTAATCACAGGGCGTTCTGCCGTTGTTGACCGTTTAGTGAGCATTATCAAGAGAGTTGACCAAGCAGGAAATAAAGATATTGAGGTCATTCCTTTAAGGAATGCATCGGCCTCGGAAATTGTACGTATTGTTGATGCATTAAGTCGAACAACTGAAGCAAAGAATGCACCTGATCAATTACAACCTCAATTGGTCGCTGATGAACGAACTAATTCAATATTATTATCTGGTGAACCGAATGTTCGTAAACGTCTTTCTCGCTTGATTAGACAGCTCGATGTTGAGATGGCAAGCAAGAGTAATAATCAAGTTGTGTACCTTAAATATGCCAAAGCGGAAGAGTTGGTTGAAGTTCTAAAAGGGGTCGCGGAAAATGCAACGAAGGGTAAAAGCTCCGATGGAAAAACAACGTCAACCTCATCTCGAGACCAAGTTTTAATTAGTGCTCATGTTCCGACTAACTCATTAGTTCTAAATGCTCCACAAGATGTGATGAATGCGATGGTCAATGTGATTGATCAGCTCGATATTCGTCGCGCACAAGTATTGATCGAAGCCTTGATTGTTGAAATGACAGAAGGTGATGGCGTTAACTTAGGTGTGCAATGGGGATCGCTAGAATCTGGTTCTGTTGTTCAGTTCAATAATACGGCGACACCAATTGGTGAGGTTCTTGTCGGCTTAGAAGAAGCGGGCAATCAGACCGGAACGGGCACTTATTTTGATGATGATGGGAATATTCAAACCTACACCACAACCGAATCTGGCGATTACGACACTCTAGCTAGTGTGTTGTCTGCTGCTACGGGGTCTGCAGTAAGCGTCAGCCTTGGTGACTGGACATCATTAATTAGTGCTGTTGAAAGTAATTCGAACTCCAATATTTTATCTTCGCCTAGCATTACGGTTTTAGATAATGGAGAGGCATCTTTTGTTGTCGGCGAAGAAGTGCCTGTTATTACAGGTTCGACATCAAGTTCAGATAATTCCAATCCATTCCAAACCGTCGATCGTAAAGAAGTGGGAATTAAGCTAAAAGTCGTCCCGCAAATTAATGAAGGTGATTCAGTTCAGCTTGCTATTGAGCAAGAAGTCTCAGATGTGACAGCAGCTGACGGAGCGGTTGATGTTCGTTTTGCTAAGCGTCAATTAAATACAGAAGTGTTGGTCGATGATGGGCAGATGATAGTGTTGGGAGGCTTGATCAACGAAACCACACAAGAAAGTGTTTCAAAAGTCCCATTACTTGGAGATATTCCTTGGCTTGGAGCACTTTTCCGTTCGACATCTAATAAAGTCGAGAAAAGAAATCTGATGATTTTCCTTAAACCAACGATTATTCGAGATGGACTCACTGCTGATGGTATTACTCAGCGTAAATATAATTACATCCGTGCAGAGCAGCTTTATAAGTCGCAAGATGCGCTGAAGCTCCTGGGTGATGACAAGAAGCCAACAATATTACCTGAGTTTGGTCATGACATTCAGCATCCACCAGAAATTCAAGCTTTCTTAAACCAGTTTGATACGGAGTCTTAATGTCGGTGACGCAATTACCATTTAGTTTTGCGACTCGATTTAAGGTCGCTTATGAGCACAATAGCGATGGCCTTTCTAAGCTTTATTTTATCGAGCCGATGTCTATTGATGCTCTCGTCGAAGCTAAACGAGTATTAAAATGTCAGTTTGAATTGGTCGCATTAGAAGGAGAGGAATTTGATACGAAGTTAACCCAATTGTATCAAAGAGACTCTTCAGAAACGCGTCAGTTAATGGAAGACTTAGGGTCGGATGATGACTTTTTCTCATTAGCAGAAGAGCTTCCGAACCACCAAGACCTACTCGACTCTGACGACGACGCGCCAATCATTAAATTGATTAATGCAATGCTAAGTGAGGCAATTAAAGAAGCGGCATCGGATATTCATATTGAGACGTTTGAAACGACATTGTCGATTCGTTTTCGAGTGGATGGAGTGCTGAGGGAAGTTCTAGCACCTAGCCGTAAATTAGCGCCTTTATTGGTATCTCGCGTCAAGGTCATGGCAAAACTGGATATTGCGGAAAAACGCATCCCGCAAGATGGTCGTATTTCTCTACGAATTGGTGGGCGAGCCGTTGATGTTCGTGTCTCAACCATGCCGTCATCTCATGGTGAGCGCGTGGTGATGCGTATTTTAGATAAAAATGCGACCCGTTTAGATTTGCACAGTTTAGGCATGACCGATGAAAACCACACTGCTTTTGTTAATCTAATCTCAAATCCACACGGAATTTTATTGGTAACTGGGCCGACAGGTTCGGGTAAATCCACAACGTTATACGCTGGACTGCAAGAGCTCGATCGCACAGAGAAAAACATTCTTACCGTTGAAGACCCTATCGAATTTGATATCGATGGCATCGGTCAAACTCAAGTTAACCCAAAAGTTGATATGACGTTTGCGAGAGGATTACGAGCAATTTTACGTCAAGACCCTGATGTTGTGATGGTCGGAGAAATTCGTGACCTTGAAACGGCGCAAATTGGTATTCAAGCTTCGTTGACTGGTCACTTAGTTATGTCGACCTTACACACAAATACGGCTATAGGCGCAATTACGCGTTTGAAGGATATGGGAATTGAGTCATTCCTTATTTCGTCTTCTGTCATTGGGGTACTCGCACAGCGCTTAGTGCGTGTATTGTGTTCAGAGTGCAAACAACCTTATGAAGCAACACCTGAGCAGAAACAACTCTTCGGATTGGATCATAGCCACTCTTTAACGTTGCACCGAGCAACCGGATGTCCGCACTGCCTACACAAAGGTTACCGTGGTCGAACCGGTATCCATGAGTTATTGACGGTGGATGATAAGGTTAAAAACTTGATTCACACTGATGTGAGCGAACAAGAGATCGAAGATAGCATTCGCACCTATACTCCGAGTATACGTTCTGATGGCTTGCTAAAGGTACAACAAGGCATTACGACGCTTGAAGAAGTATTACGGGTGACTGAGGAGGCTTGATGGCAGTTTTTGAATATCAAGCTCTGGATGCTCGAGGCCGGAGCAAGAAAGGCTCTTTAGAAGGCGATAGTACCCGTCAAGCTAGACAAAAGCTTAAGGAGAAAGGGCTAACCGTTATCGAGGTTAAGCTGTCGCAGCAACGCAGTAAAAATAAAGATTCGGCGTTCTCATTTCGACGTGGAATTGGTGCGATGGATTTAGCATTAATTACGCGCCAGCTCTCTACTCTTTTGCAATCTGGAATGCCGATAGAATCGAGTTTGCAAGCTGTAGCAGAGCAAACCGAAAAAAATACGATTCGTAGTGTGATTACTTCAGTACGCTCCAAAGTCACGGAAGGCTATACACTGGGCGAAAGCCTTGGCGAGCAAGGTCATATTTTTGATGTTTTATATCGTTCGATGGTGGTGGCTGGAGAGCGTTCCGGTCATCTCGACTTGATCTTAGATCGTTTGGCGACTTACACCGAACATCGTCAGAAAATGAACAGTAAATTACTCCAAGCTCTGCTTTATCCGATCATACTTGTGGTGGTGGCGTTTGCAGTGGTCACATTCTTAGTATCGAGTGTTGTTCCTAAGTTGATCGAGCAATTCATTCATATGGGGCAAAAGCTCCCAGGCTCTACTGAAGCATTAATGACAATGAGCGGGTTTATGCAAGAGTGGGGGATCCTTGTCGCTATACTTACCTTTTCACTCGTTGTTGTGTTTCGGTATGCCATGCAAGTACCTAACTTTGCTTTTAAAGTACATCAACGTTTGCTGTTTTTTCCTCTATTAGGGAAGGTGATAAAAGGGCTGAATACTGCACGTTTTGCTCGTACTTTAGCCATCTGTTCGTCCAGTAATATTCCAATTTTAGATGGAATGATGGTTGCTCGGGATGTTGTCACCAATTTATATATGAAACAGAAAGTGCAGGAAGCGGCAGAGGCGGTTCGTGAAGGCATCAGTTTGCGTAAAGCCTTGCAATCGACGGGCTTGTTCCCACCAATGATGCTTCATATGATTGCCAGCGGAGAGCAGAGTGGCGAACTTGAAAAAATGCTAATAAATGCTGCTGATAATCAAGACAACCAGTTTGAATCGACTGTGAATATCGCGTTAGGTATTTTTACACCGGTGCTGATTACGTTAATGGCTGGGGTTGTGTTGTTTATTGTGATGGCAACACTAATGCCTATTTTAGAAATGAATAATTTAATGACTCGCTAATTGAGCGAGAGTCGTTTTTTTTGAGGTTGGATTTAATATGAAAAGAAATAAACAAGCGGGCTTTACGTTAATCGAAGTGATGGCTGTAATGGCGATTCTGGCTCTACTCGCTACCTTTGTACTACCAAATGTGTTGGGGAATAAAGAGAGTGCCGATCAGGATAAAGCGTTAGCCGATATTGTTGCGATCGAAAATGCGCTTGATATGTATAAGCTCGACAATAGCGTTTACCCAAGCACAGACCAAGGCTTAGAAGCTCTAGTAACAAAACCAAATAATCCAGAACCTCGTAAATACCGTGAAGGGGGCTATATTAAGCGCCTTCCAAATGACCCATGGGGACGTGAGTATCAATATATTAGCCCTGGCAATCATGGTGTGATTGATATCTTTACATTAGGCGCTGATGGGGAAGAAGGTGGCGAAGAATCCAGTAAAGATATAGGGAACTGGAATTTATTGGACATTAATTAATTCAGTGAATCGAGCGACGATAATATGAAATCTCAACAGGGCTTTACATTAATTGAGGTGCTATTAGTTTTAGCCATCATTGCCCTAACTTCGTTTGTCGTCGTTATCAGTATACCTGCATCTGCTCAAGATGAAGCAGAGCAACAAGCTCGCCAGTTGTACCATCGGATCTCGTTAATACAAGATGAAGCATTGCTTAGTGGTCAAGAGTTTGCGGTTCAAGTCAGTGCTGAACAAGATAAGTTAACACTTCTTGGGATGACTCAGTCAGGTTGGAAGCCTCTTGAGTGGGCAAAAATGAAGAGTGAAATCGCCATCGCCGATAATGTTGTTCTCGATTTTTCTCTCGCCTCTGGTGTCTGGAAAGACAACGACCGTCTATATATCCCTCAATCATTCGATAGTGATACCTCTTTATTTGAAGAAGAGAAGGAAAGTGATGAAGAACCTAAATTTGACCCACAGATCCTAATTATGTCGAGTGGTGAGATCACGGCGTTCTCCTTACGTTTTGAGGAAAAAAATAATAAAAGTAGTGGTTGGATTACTCATGTTTCGGAAAATGGAACGTTAAAGCTGACGGCGATTTCTGAGGTCTCTGATGAATAAACATCGAGGCATGACACTTTTAGAAGTGATGCTGGCTTTGGCGATATTCGCAACGGCATCATTAAGTGTTATTAAAGCGGTCAGTCAGCAAGTTGATTCGATTTCCTATATGGAAGAGAAGAGCTTTGCTAGTTGGGTAGCAGATAATCAAATAGCTTTGGTTATGCTCTCTGGGGCAACAGTAGAGACTAAGTCAGGCAAAGAAGAGTTAGCTGGCGTGACTTGGTACTGGACACTAAAACCAGTCGAAACGGAAAGCAGTTTATTGGCAGCGTTCGACGTCGAGGTCTCTCGTAAAGAAGGCGGAGAGCCTCTTATCTCTGTTCGAACCTATCAGGAACCACAATGATGAAATATTCTAAATCATCATTCAGCGCTTCTCGGTCTCAACGAGGTTTCACTTTGATTGAAGTGATGGTTTCTTTGGTTATATTTGTCGGGCTGAGTTTCGGGGTATATCAAGTTCTCAATCAGGTTCAGCGAAGTGAATTAATGACTCGTGAATCCACATCTCGACTCAATCAATTACAAAAAGCAATATTGATTATGGATGCGGATTTTCGCCAAATGGCCCGTCGTCCATTCCGGAATAATGGTGGCAGCGCCAGTGAATATTGGCTGTTGTGGCAAGATTATTTATTTGACTCTGACAGTAAGGGGATACTATTTACCCGCTTAGGTTGGTCAAACCCAAATTATCAGTTCCCACGCGGTGAAGTCGTTAAAGTTGGGTATAAAATTGTAAACAAACAATTGCAAAGAGTGTGGTGGCGCTATCCGGATACAGCCGCTGGTGATAATGGAGTGGTATCTCCATTGCTCGATGGTGTCATTTCGATGTCGGCAAAATTTTATTATCAAGATCAGTGGTTAGATAATTGGGAAGTTGAAAGTGCATTGCCAGAAGGAATTGCATTAAAGCTGGAACTCGAGGACTTTGGTGAGATCAGTCGCATATACTTGTTGCCTGAGCAGCCAGAGGAAGAAGACGGTGAGCTTGAATGATGAAAGGTCCCCGTAAACAGTCTGGTGTTGCATTAATTATTGTTTTGTTGGCATTGTCATTAATGGTGTCGCTAGCCGCTGTTATTGCTGAAAATGTATTTACTCAATTCCAGCGAGCAACTCAACGCGAACACTATCAGCAAGCTTATTGGTATGCTATTGGCGTCGAATCACTCGCCAAAGTGGTGATAAAACAGAGCTTTGAAGATGATAGTGATACCACAAACTTGAGTCAGGCCTGGGCCTCTGAAGAACAAATCTATCCATTGGATTATGGTACGGTCGTCGGGCGAATTTATGATCGCCAAGCTTGTTTTAATATGAATGTGTTTGCAAATGCCGCTTTAACCAGTGATGGGAGTGAGCGCACTTTTCTTATTGATGTTTTTTCACGTTTGCTAGACTTACAAGAGCTTGATAATTATGAAGCGGAAGTGATAGCGGGATCGTTAAGTGAGTATCTTGATAGTGATGACAACGTCGATGTGACCGATGGTGTCGAAGACAGCTACTATGAATCGCTTACTCCCAGTTATTTACCCCCAGATGGTGAGATTGCTGATACGAGTGAATTGAGAGCAGTACAGCAAATGACGAGCCCTGCTTTGACAGCGATGAAATCCGTTGTTTGTGCATTACCAACAACAGACTGGCTTCTTAATATTAATACGTTATCAGAGCAGCAAGCGCCATTGTTGGTTGCATTGTTTAGTCCTTATTTAAGTTTGTCTAATGCAGAAACGTTAATTTCATCTCGTCCATATGATGGTTGGGCTGATGTTGAAAGCTTTTATACTGAGTCTCAAATTGCATCTATTGATGAATCGACGTTAGATGACGCAGAAAGATATTTAGACGTCGTGAGCAACTATTACGAACTGGACGCAGCCGTGACTGTAGAAAAGTCACAAGTACGTATACGGACGCTATTTTACAGTCCAGATGAATCGAATACTTGGGTGGTTCGCCGCCAATTTGGAGGAATGCGTGAACAACACTCTGATCATCCGGATCAGTAACCAAGAAGGAGCGAGTGCTCCGTGGTGGATCTGGAGTGAGTCTGAACAGCGAAATATAGAATCAGGAGAGTTACCGACTTGGTATGATCTTCCTGATTTACCAGAACATGCCTTATCGCTTAATGCGTTGATATTAATCGATTCGGCTGATCTTATGCTGAAGCAGATTGAACTGCCGAAAGGGAGCGGGCGTCATTTAGATAAAATGTTGCCATTTTTGGTTGAAGAAGACATCGCACAAGATATTGAATCGCTCCACCTAACGGTTCTACATAAGCAGGGAAATAAAGCCTTAGTTTCTGGGATTGATGCTCAGTGGTTACGTGATTTATGCCAACTGTGTCGTGAGAATAACGTGGATGTAGCTCGTGTTATTCCTGATGTGCTGGTGTTACCAGACTCGGATAGCGTTATGTTAATGGCTTGGCAGCAACAGTGGCTTGTTCGAGATGGAATGAATGCGGCTTATGTCCTCGAAGATTCTTGGCTAAGCAGTGTTATTCAGACTGACTGGCAGCCAAATCAGCGAGCTGTGACTTTGCTTAGTCCCAATTCGGCGGATAACATCGTTGGAGTTGATGATTGGCAGAGGTTGGTTATTGAAAGTCCTGAAGTGTTACTTAGCCAAGGCGCTATGGCTTCACGTTTTACCCTGCTTAGCGGTGAGTTTAAATTAAAAAAAGGCGGCAGTGCTCGATGGAACGTATGGCGAAAAGTGTTATTTGCTAGTGTGTTTTTATTCGCTCTCTATTGCGCTCAAATTATCTTTACGGTTCAATCGCAAAAAACAGAACGCATGTCAATTCGTGCAGAGAGTGAGCGTATTTTTCGTTCGGTTTTTCCTGATAAACAACGTATTCCAACATTGAGTTATCTGACGGGGCAATTGGATAACGAAGTTGCACGTTTAAGTGGTGGAAATAGTCAAAATAGTATTTTGGTATTACTTGATGAGTTGAGTAAACAAATATCCGAAATAGATGGAATTCAACTGAATCGTCTGAACTATGATGAAAGTCGTGGTGAGATTCGAATTGACCTTCAAGGTGTTGATTTTCAAAATTTTGAACAAGCAAAAAATAAGTTAAGTACAGACTTTGATGTTGAATCTGGGCCTTTAAATCGAAATGGTGAGTTAGTACTTGGCTCATTTACATTGAAGCGAGGGCAATAATCATGAAAGACACTATGGTTAGGCTACGCTCTTGGTGGTCTCAAATTTCTAGCCGTGAGAGATGGTTAGTGGGGACACTGGCAGGACTTGGGCTATTGGTTCTGTTTGTTTTTGGTTTTTGGCAACCGATGAATCAAAGTCTTGTTTCGAGTAAACAAGCACTCGAACGAGAAAAATCGGTCCTTCAAACCGTGATGACACAATCAAATAGGATTGAGTCGTTAAGAAAAGAAAAAGGGATTGAAAGTACGAGTCAAGAGCCATTAAATCAGGTAATTGCTGCATCAAGTAAGAAATTAAACATCTCTTTGATCCGAATTCAACCTCGAGATCAAGAACTGCAAGTGTGGGTAGAGCCACTTCGGTTTGACACGTTACTTGATTGGATTAATACGTTAGATCGTAATTTTGGCATTCAAGTCGTTGCTTTAGATATTGAGCGATCAGATAAGCCTGGAATGGTTGACGTTCGCCGGCTTCAATTTCGATAAGGGTAGGTAGTGAAAACTAAGCTGTTAGTATTTATATGTTTATTGATTGTTGGCTTGTTAAGTGCGGTTGTCCATATGCCGGCCACGACATTGATACATTGGGCTCGATTGCCGACTAATGTCACTTTGCATGGTGTGAGCGGAACTTTGCTACACGGCCAGGTTGATCGTATGACGGTTAACTCAATCGACTTAGGGAAAGTTAGGTGGCAAGCAAAACCGAGCAGTTTACTCCTTGGACAGCTTGGGGCTGATGTGCGTTTTGGTGAGCAAAGCACAACTCAAATACGTGGTAAAGGCTTGATCGGGTTATCACTGTCTACGTTACACCTCAAACAGTTTTCAGTATTGCTCCCCGTTTCCGAACTTTCTCCTTATATTTCACCCGAGATACCCGTCGAAATTGCGGGAAATCTATCGCTGTTCTTGGATGAATACCAGCATGACGGCTCAGGCTTTTGTCGCGAATTAATCGGAGAGGCAAACTGGCAAAATACCCACCTTTCTATTATGTCGACACCGCTGTTACTTGGTGGGGTTAGCGCTGAGTTGAGTTGTGACCAGAATCAATTGATAGCTCAACCGAAACAAGAGAGTGAACAAGTAAGCAGTGAGTTCAATGTACGTCTAACGGCACCAAATCAGTACTCTGTATCTGGTTGGCTTCATCCAAATACCGAGTTTCCTCTAGAATTTATGCCACAACTTACTTGGTTGATTGAGCCTGATGAGAATAATCGTTACCCAATAAAATTAAGTGGACGTTGGTAGTCCACTTAATGCATTAAATGAGGGTTATTATTGAGTGAATTGGAATTAGCGTTTATCGACTAAAATCTCATCCCAAGGTAAGCTTTTATCACCAAGAACGATAAAATTCGGATTCTCTAACGACTCTCGTAAATTGTACGAAAGAGCGGCAAGTTCCGTGCTTAGAATTTGCCCACCTGCAGCTTCAACAATGCATTGGGTTGCGGCGGTATCCCACTCACCTGTTGGTCCAAGTCTTAGGTAGCAATCTGCGGCTCCTTCTGCCACCAAACAAGCTTTCAACGCTGCGGATCCCAGCGGCACTAAATCATAATCCCAATTTGTACTTAAGCGACTCGTGATTGAGTTGATATTCTGGCGACGACTAGTAGCAATCGAGATAGGCTGCTTTAATGATTGGTGCTGATGGATTCCAATTTCAAACTTTTCATTGTTCTCTAAAATTTTCCATGCGCCATACCCTTGATAAGCATAATAAGTGACGCCCGACGTTGGGCCAAAAACGACGCCCATAACAGGGTGGTTATCTTGAACTAATGCAATAATGGTCGCAAAATCGCCGCTACGAGCAATAAACTCTTGAGTTCCATCTAGTGGGTCGACTAACCAATATGTCGACCATTGAGAACGTTTCTCTAGGCTGATATCGGCGGCTTCTTCAGACAACACTGGAATATCAGGTGTAAGGGCTGAGAGTCGATCATAGATGACGTGATGTGCGGCAATATCAGCGCAAGTTACGGGGGTCGAATCATCTTTTATGAAAGCATCGTAGGTACGGTTTTGATAGTGTTCTAGGATTACAGCCCCGGCTTCTCGAGCAATCTCAATGACTTCAGGGAGTAACGAAGATAAGTCTTTTGTCATGGTTGCTTTCCTTTATTATTATTTTTTATTGCAAATGACGTAGAGTCAGCATGAGCGCTAAAATCGTTCGAGCTTCGCAAAAGTCGAGATGAGTAAGCAATTCTTCGGCTTGTGATAGTGGCCAACGTACCAGCTCTAGAGGCTCGGGTTCGTCACCTTCCAGTTGTTCTGGGTAAAGATCTTGAGCAATGAATAGCTTCATACGACTGGAAAAGTATGAGGGGGCTAGAACGACTTCTTTTAGAAATGTTAATTGATGACTGCCAAAGCCAACTTCTTCTTTGAGTTCTCGATTTGCAGCTTGCTCAGGGGATTCACCAGCGTCAATGAGGCCTTTGGGAAAGCCCAGTTCATAGCGCTCAGTACCGGCTGCATACTCTCGCACTAAAAGCAGATCACCTTGCGAAGTAATAGGAACCATCATGACGGCATTTCGTCCACTAGGTTTCATTCTTTCATAGGTTCGTTGTTCACCATTGGAAAAGCGTAAATCCATTGCTTCGATGGAAAAAAGTTGCGATGAAGCAACCGTTTGAATATTTAGAATCTCAGGATTTTTTTTGATCGACATGGCCGCTTCCCTAAGCTTTAACGTTACTCTAACTATATGAAAAAAAACGTGGGATTGGAAAGTTTTGTACAGAGAGTTATGTAATTAAAGGTTACATAATCGAATGTTAAACACTCGATTATGTAAAGTGAGAAAGATTAATAGAACGAATGATCACCACGAGCATGTTCTGTTGCATCACGAACAGCGGTTAATTCACCTTCAAATTGAGCCAGGAGTTCTTTTTCAACACCATCTTTTAACGTTACATCAACCATCGAACATCCGTTACAACCGCCGCCAAATTGGATCAATGCGATACCATCTTCGGTGATGTCGATTAATTCGATGTGACCACCATGGCTGGCTAATTGTGGGTTAACTTGAGTCTGAATTGCATACTCAAGTCGCTCCATCAAGGATGCATCATCTGACACTTTACGCATTTTTGCATTTGGCGCTTTAAGTGTAAGTTGAGAACCCATTTTATCGGTGACATAGTCAATCATTGCATCTTCTAGAAATGGAAGACTGAGTTCATCTATGTAAGCAGAAAAAGCATCATAAGTGATTTCAGTATCTGTAGCTTCAACCGCATCGGTTGGGCAATATGAAACACCACATTCTGCGTTTGGAGTTCCTGGGTTCACGACAAACACTCGGATATTGGTGCCATCCGGTTGTTGTGCGAGTAGTTTAGAAAAATGTTCTTGAGCATTTTCAGTAATTGTAATTGAATTTGACACGACGAGTACCTGAGTATTTATGTAGGCTATTGCGGTTATTTTACTCTTGTGGCGATATGAATCCAGTTCTTTCTCTATCTGAATTAGAAAGTGTTAATCAAGTCCGTTACTAGCAGTTCGACATAAGCAATAGATATCTACTCGCTTGATACCAGCATCCAATAGCAAATTGCACAATTGATTGACCGTACTTCCCGTGGTGACCACATCGTCGCAAATCGCAATATGTTCACATGAACGGAGTTGGTGGGGTTGTAAGACAAAAGCGCGTTTCATATTTTGTTGCCGTTGACGACGATTTAAGCCTCTTTGGAACGGCGTGGCTTTTATACGCTTGAATATATTTGGTTGATAATGGGTATTTAACTGGCTTGCCATTCGACTGGCCATTAATTCACTTTGATTAAAGCCTCGATGCCACCGACGTCGCCAATGAAGTGGAACTGAAGTTATCATTTCAGGTATGTCGTCAATGATTGGTACGAGCTTATTAACCAAGCGAGGCAGACGCCAATCTTGTCGTTGATATTTTATCTTGTGTATTTCCTGACTTATAGGGAATTGATAATCGCCTAAGCAGTATAGGCGTTGCCAATTGGGAGGGTGGGAGAGACACTCGCCACAATGGGGTTGGCTTTTGGGTAATGGTAAACCACAGCATTGGCAGCATGGCGGAAAAAGGAAGTGACGACTGCAGTAGTTGCACCATACTTCTTCATCTAGATTGAGTGGTAATTCACAGGTGTTACATAATCGGTGCAGATAAGGAGTGATGGCATTTTTTAGTTTCTCGGCTAACATAGCAAATTGGTTTTTTCAGGTTAATACACTCCAGTGTCTCAGTTGATACGATGTTTAGGGTTGGCAAAAAGTGGTAGAAAATTCGAGCAAGCAGAAAAAATTACATTGGCAAGTATCCGGTAATGGAAGCGATATTGTCCTTGTCCATGGTTGGGGGATGAACGGCGCAGTTTGGAATAAAACGGTTGAGCAGTTACAAGCCCATCACCGAGTTCATGTAGTGGACCTACCCGGCTATGGGAATAGTGCGCATTGTGATGCAGAAACACTGGAAGAGATAGCGTCGCAACTTATTGAACTAGCGCCAAAGAATGCGATCTGGATTGGGTGGTCATTGGGTGGATTAGTGGCAACGTATATGGCGCTGTACCACAAGGAATATGTGAGTAAATTAATCACGGTTGCGAGTTCACCTAAGTTTTCAGCAGATAAACCGTGGCGTGGTATTCAGTCGCAGGTTTTGATTGATTTTACGGATCAGTTACTGAGTGACTTCCAATTAACAATTGAGCGTTTTATGGCGTTGCAAGCAATGGGGAGTCCTACCGCTAGGCAAGATGTAAAATCGTTAAAACAAGCGGTACTCTCTCGTCCGGAACCGAATTTAAAGTCGTTAGTAGCAGGGTTATCGTTGTTGGCACAAGAAGATCTTCGCCCAAAATTAATGGAAATATCAGTGCCATTTCTTCGGCTCTATGGCCGTTTAGATGGGTTAGTCCCGATTAAAGTCGCCAGTGATATGGATTCTCTGGCGAGCGCGAGTCATAAATATATTTTCACTGGCTCCTCTCACGCCCCTTTTATTACCGAGGGTGAAGAGTTTTGCCAGCAGGTACTTCAGTTTTGTCTCTAGAGGCGTTTTTGTATCATGAAGCTGAAATGCCACCTAGATGAGGAAAAAATAGACAATTAGGACTAAAATTAAACAATGATGGGTCGATATAGTATTTACCCTAGCGTTTCTGTGTGATTTGTTAGAATTCTAGGTAGGGTGTCGAGGAGGTTCCGATTATGATTGTGTCAGCAAATAATATGAGTGTGCCACTTATTGCGCCTTCTGTTAATGTGCAAACAGAACAAGCTGCCCGAGATAATCGAACTCGCGAACCAATTGCTCCGACAACTCAATTGCAGAAAACCAATGCAGAACGTAAGGTAAAACCAGAAGATAAACGACGTAAAAGTGCCGCGTGGGATCCCGCTGAACATCCTGAGTATGATATTGAAGGTGACGCTGATATTGCTACCTCTGAGCAGCAAGTTGAAAAAAGTGAATTGGATCGACTGTTCGATTTATTAGCGCTTTCTTCTTACAGTGAAGAGCAAGGTACTGGTTATACGATTCGGTTTCGACTTCCTAAGCACATTATTGATGAAGCGATCACGCAGGGGCGAATGGCCCGTCGTCGGACAGTGATTAAATATCACTATGGTCAAGCAGTATGTCCTCATACTCCATCAGAGGTGCTTGCCGTTTTATAAAGACAACGACAAGCACATTTTGCTAACCCACCCAATAACGCTGGTGGGCTTTTTATCGCTTGGCTTTGGCAAAAGCGGCTGCAAATGCACCACCCATAGCGCCATTTTCTGCTGGTGTGGATCGAGGCTTCTGTTGAGAGCTTCTTTGAGAATTTTGGCGATGCTCCTTTGGCGCGCTAGAGCGAGATCGAGACTCTTGTCCAGGTTCATCACTTAGCCGCATCGTCAGGCTAATTCGTTTGCGCTGCGCATCCACTTCCATCACTTTCACCTTAACAATGTCTCCCGCTTTGACCACTTCTCGTGGGTCTGAGACGTAATGGTCGGTAAGTGCCGAGATATGAACTAAACCATCTTGGTGGACGCCGATGTCAATAAATGCACCAAAGTTGGCGACGTTAGATACAACACCTTCCAAGACCATTCCTACCTCAAGATCAGACACTTCGGTGACACCTTCTGCAAAAGTAGCGGTTTTGAATTCTGGACGAGGATCGCGCCCGGGTTTGTCGAGTTCCTTGATGATGTCGCTGATGGTTGGAATACCGAAATTGTCATCAGTGTAATCGACAGCTTTTAAATTTCTCAGAAAGTCACTGTTGCCGATTAACGTATCAATTTTTTTCTGATTCTTTTCCGCAATAGATTTCACAACCGGGTAGGCTTCTGGGTGCACTGCTGAGGCATCTAAAGGGTTTTTTCCACCCATGATCCGAAGGAAACCGGCACACTGCTCAAAAGCTTTTGGCCCTAAGCGAGCGACTTTCTTCAACGTAGTGCGTGAATTAAATCGACCATTCTCATCACGGTAGTTAACGATATTTTGCGCCAACACAGTGGAAAGCCCTGCAACGCGCGTTAGAAGTGCTGCAGAAGCGGTGTTTACATCGACACCCACGGCGTTAACACAGTCTTCAACAATCGCATCGAGACGCTTTGCTAGCATGGATTGATTGACGTCGTGCTGGTATTGGCCAACACCAATCGACTTCGGATCAATCTTAACCAATTCAGCAAGTGGATCTTGTAAGCGGCGAGCAATCGAAACCGCGCCACGGAGTGACACATCCATATCAGGGAATTCGTTTGCAGCTAACTCTGAAGCGGAGTACACCGATGCACCCGCTTCGCTAACAACTACTTTTTGAACCTTTAAGTTGCCGCGTTTAATTAAATCTGCTGCAAAGTTATCGCTTTCACGTGAGGCGGTACCATTACCAATCGCGATTAAATCTACGTTGTGTTTGCGGATAAGGGCATCAATGATTTGCATTGAGCGATCGTATTGCTTTTGTGGCTGATGAGGGTAAATAACACCGGTGTCCAATACCTTACCTGTGGCATCAACGACCGCTATCTTACAACCGGTACGCAAACCAGGGTCGAGCCCTAATGTTGCGCGTGGCCCAGCTGGTGCGGCCATTAATAAGTCTTTTAGATTGGTGGCAAATACGTCAATTGCTTCGATTTCAGAGCGCTCTTTTAGCAAGCCCATTAACTCGGTTTCCATGTGCATCGAAACCTTGATTCGCCAGGCCCAGCTGATGACCTGCTTACGCCATTTGTCTGCTGGAGCTTGGCTTAAATGTAAGCCGTAATGCTGTGCAATAATAGTTTCGCAGTATGATTCTCGAACTCCTTCCTCTTGAGCAGGATCGGCATTCATATTTATCGATAGAAACCCTTCGTTGCGACCTCGCAGCATCGCTAATGCACGATGTGATGGCGCTTTGCTGATCGGCTCTTGATGCTCAAAGTAATCCTTGAACTTTTCACCAGCTTGCTCTTTCCCTACAACCACTCGTGACACAATATGTGCATTGCGATTTAAATGATGGCGAACCTTTTCTAGCAAGTTTGCATCTTCAGCGATGCGCTCCATGATGATGACTCGAGCACCATCTAGTGCGGCTTTGGTGTCATTGATGTTATGTTCGCTATTGAGGTATTTCTGAGCTTCAGCTTCGGGTTCACAATCAGCTTGTTCCCACAAACGATCGGCAAGTGGTTCGAGTCCCGCTTCTATTGCGATTTGCCCTTTGGTTCGGCGTTTGGGTTTGTAGGGTAGATAGAGATCTTCAAGGCGTGTTTTACTGTCGGCGTCTTCTATATCTTTAGTGAGCTCGGTTGTGAGTTTGCCTTGTTCATCAATTGACTTAAGGATAGTTTGACGACGTTCGTCCAGCTCTCGCAGGTAGGAGAGGCGACTGTCTAAATTACGCAACTGTGTATCATCTAAGCCACCAGTGACTTCCTTCCGATAACGAGCGATAAAAGGAACGGTATTACCATCATCAATTAGGCCAACAGCCGCGATGACTTGCTCTAGGCGCACGTTGAGTTCATTGGCAATTAGTGTGGTGATAGCTTGGCTCATTCTTGGTTTCTCTTGTTTAATTCGATGATTGTATTGACGATCATCGAATTGTTATTAGGGGATAATTACTGAGGTTTATTCTGGTGTGTACTGTTTTGTAAAAAATGGTATTCACACACCATTCTCTCATCTTTAGGCATCATAACGGTAAACTCGTCATCTTTTTAACCTTTCTACCACTGTTGGCAAGGTAGTGATTAGTGTATTGATATTCGTCCGAGAAAATTGTCATACTATTGCATTGTGTTCAAAAAGAACGTGACCACAATTCTATGTGATTCCCTCATAATATCTAGTATCTTATTATTTTATTTGAAAAAAATCGTTTCTTTCTACCCAAAAATGATGTGCTCTTCTTCACCAGACTTATATATTGTAATCAATTGGGGCTTAGGCAAATTAGCAGTATAGTCTTATCCGATACAAATAAGTCAGTTTAGCGGTAGAATAGGTTAAAAAGACATTACAGTTCTTATAGATAAGTTGGATAGTTGACGTGAAAACCAAGTTGATAACCCGAGAAGGCTACGACAAATTAAAAGCAGAACATGACTATTTATGGAATGAAAAACGTCCAGAAATAACAAAAATAGTTACTTGGGCTGCAGGTTTAGGCGATCGTTCAGAGAATGCAGATTACACATTTAATAAGCGTTTACTCCGACAAATAGACCGGCGCGTTCGGTTTTTAAGAAAATTTTTACCGGAGGTGACTATTGTCGATTATTCACCTCAGCAAGAGGGTAAAGTGTTTTTTGGAGCATGGGTAGAGATCGAAAATGATGCTGGTGATAGTAAAAAATTTCGTATCGTTGGCCCTGAAGAGATTTATGGCGATGCAAAAGACTACATTTCTATTGATTCGCCGATGGCAAGAGCATTGCTAAAGAAAGAAGTCGACGATGAGTTTACTGTAATGACACCTGACGGAGAAAAAGAATGGTTCATTAACTCAATTGAATATTGTCAAACATAAAGCCGATGATTCGGCTTTCTAGAAAACGAACCTCTCGATACCTTTATTCTCTATTGTATCTCAGCCCAAAATCCATTGAACCAGTTCTCTAAGCCGAAGTTGCCTGCTCTGAGTTACTACTAGCAGAATTCACTCTACGAATCATTAAGGTAAGCAAGATTATCTTATTCTGTTAAAAATAAATGTTATTTCTAAACAGAAAAATACCCATTCACATCCTATAGTTTATAGACGAAGTGATTATGTACATTAAAGCGAGTTTTTGATAGTTCGATCGATTATCGAAACTGTCAAATGATGAGCTTTAACTTTTGGGTACGAGGGTACTGTATTGAAAAATATGAGCTTAAAAAAATTATTGACGAGTCTAATTGGCGGTTTGCTGTTTTTACTTGTTGTCGTTATTGTGCTGCAAAGCTATCTTGCGTTTAAAGCATTCAATTACAAAGAAGCGGTTGATATTCGAAAGCAACAAGGTATTTCGGTATCAAGTCAAATTGATCAGTATATTAGCGGTGTTGAATTCAAGCTGAAAATGCTCGGGGATATTGTCACTATTGAAGATGGGGTGATTTCTAACCCAGAGATGGTGATGACTCAACTTAAAGCGCTAACAACATCTAGCAATGGTTTTTTAACTTATCTCGTTGCCTCTTCCGGGAATGAAGTGAGGAGTGATGATGTCATTGGTTCCGATGTTGATACAACGGCCTCTTGGTATGCAGGGCCCGCTCAAAATAAAAAATTCACAATTATCCCTCCTTATTATGATGAGACTTTAAAAAAGCTTGTCTCGTCCTATGTTGTACCAATTATGCGCCAAGGAGAAGTGGTGGCTATTATTGGCCTGGATATCACTTCTGATACCTTTAAGCAGTTAGTGCTAGGAAATGTTGCTGATGGACAAGTATTTGTGACCGACTCTTCAGCAAAAGTGCTTTATGCTCAAAGTGAAGAATATCTAGGGAAGGACTTTTACCAGATTAGACCCATGTACAAAAACTTTAGTGGTGACTACATTGAGTATCAGCTAGATGATGACTCCGCCTATGTTGCTACAAAGCAAAGTGCTTCTCAGTACGGTATTAATGTATACACGTATGAGGATCGCTCTATCATCCTTGCGCCTAGTTTAGATATGTTAAAAGAATCGAGCTTCATTGCCGTAATTTTCATCACTATTAGTTTATTCTTAGTTTATACAATTATCGTTAAATTAATTTATAAACCAATTGGAGGCGAGCCTCAGCAGATCCAAGGAATCATTGAGCGAATTGCCGATCGTGATTTAACTGTCGAAACCGCGGGATCAGCAAATGCCACAGGTATCTATGCATCAACCGTGATGATGCTCGAAGGGTTAAAAGCTATGGTGGGGGATATTAATCGAGAGTCATCTTCAGTTGATACAACATCACAACAGCTTAAGTCTTTGGTTGATGTTACGAAGCAAAGCTCAGATAACCAAATATCCCAAATGGAAATGACTGCAACCGCAATGAGTGAGATGGTTTCAACGGTTGACGAGGTCTCTAGGAATGCTCAACAAGCCTCTACTTTAGCTGATATGGTATTGAGCCAAGCGAAGGAGGGAGCAAATATTACGGATTTGACGTCTCAAAGTATTCAAAAGTTAGGTAGTGATATCAGTTCAGTCTCTGGTGAGATTAATAATCTGAAGACTGAAGTGGTCAATGTCTCTGATGTCTTAAAAGTCATTCGAGATATTGCCGATCAAACCAACCTTCTTGCTCTTAATGCAGCGATTGAAGCAGCTCGAGCTGGTGAACAAGGACGTGGATTCGCTGTTGTGGCAGATGAAGTTCGCCAATTGGCAAGTAGAACTCAAGACAGTGTTGGACAAATTGACAACACGATTACTACTTTACAACAGGTTGCGGAGACTGCGGTTCAATCTATGACGTGTAGTTTAGAAAATACTCAAGAAACTATTGAGCACGCTTCTCAAGCAAACGATGCCATTACTGCCGTTTTAACGTCAGTAGAAGAAATTCAGGCATCGAATCTGCAAATTGCGACCGCTTCTGAGGAGCAGTCGGCGGTTGCTCAAGAAATTAACCAGTCGATTGTTGAAGTGAATGAACTTGCAAAGACAACTAATGAAGGTGCCGATAGTACCGAGCGTTCAACCAAAGATCTGACTCAAGTGGTTGAAAGACTTTCAAGTATCACCGCGCTGTTCAAACTCAGCTCTGGTTGATTTAATCGTTGCGGGTAACTGCTAGATCTGGACATTAATTATATAGAAAGCTTTACCCAATGGTCGGTAAAGCTTTTTTTTCGTTCTAAGGTTGATAGGAATGAGTCAGAAAAATAAAGCCTGAATGTCATTAAAACGCGTAGATGTAGATAACGTTCAGTGGCCTGATATATCGAAACAGCAGTAGGGCAGTAGAGTTGCGAAGGGGAGAGTAAATCAATTAACTTTGAACTCGACAGACAGCAGTAACCTCTTACTTAAAATAGCTCATAAGGTTAACAAGAGAATAATAGTGATAAAGACTGTTCGTTTTCATTAGTACATTCAATAAAAAGCCAGCAAGTTCGCTGGCTTTTATGCTACTTAGTTGGAGCTTTAGACAATATCGATAAAATTACACTTTGAACTGGACAACCATCTGGTTCAAATTATCCGCTAGTTGGGCGATTTCTCGGCTAGAGCTGAGCGTTTGGCTTGCTCCAGCGGCATTTTCTTGTGCTATGCGTCTAACATTTTCGACGTTCTGGTTAATGGTTTCAGCAACCGTGCTTTGTTGTTCAGAAGCACTCGCGATTTGGAAGTTCATCTCATTGATCAGTGAGATCGCATTTGTTATGGCTGATAGTGCTTCATTGGTTTGCTCAGCTCGGTCAACACAGGTCAATGCATGAGCCTTTCCTTCCGTCATTGCTTCAACAGTCAATTTTGTGCCAGTTTGGAGTTGGGTAATGATTTGCTGAATCTCTCCGGTGGAAGTTTGAGTACGAGCAGCAAGTGAGCGTACTTCATCCGCGACCACCGCAAAGCCCCGACCTTGTTCACCTGCTCGTGCGGCTTCAATCGCAGCGTTAAGTGCAAGTAGATTGGTTTGGTCTGCAATTTCTTTAATCACATTAAGAATGTTGCTGATATTTTCGACTTGCTTTTCAACTTCTTGTAACTTGCTTGATGAGTTATTCACGTTGTCGTGTAATTCATTAATTGATTGAATCGTGAGGTTAACAACGTTTGACCCTGCCATAGATTCCTGGTCGGCTTGAGTCGCAGCTTCAGAGGCTTTACTCGCATTATTTGCCACATCATGAACTGTTGTTGCCATCTCGTTCATTGCGGTTGCAACCAAGTCACTTTCGGTTTCTTGCTGCATAATGCCTTTTGATGATTGCTCTGTTACGACAGCCAGTTCGTCAGAGGCTGAAGCCAGTTCCATACTCGATTGAGAAATAGTGCCTATCATGGCGCGCAGTTTATTTGCCGTGTTGTCTACGGCATCCAGTAACATGCCGGTTTCATCTTTTGAGTGAGGAGGAACTTTTATAGTGAGATCGCCGTCGGCTAGTTGATTGGCAAGCCCAACCGCTTGACTGATTGGTTGAGTGATTCGTCGTGCAAGAAACACCGATACTCCTATGCCAAGGACAATTGCAATAGCAGAAAGAGTTATTGAATAGAGCATATTTTGATGGATAAGTGCTTTTAGCTCATCCCCCAATGTGTTTTGCTCGGTTAATACCATCGCTTTTACTTGCTCAGCTAATTCCGCAACTTGAGGACCAAGGACAATCAGTTGTTCGGTAACGAGTGCATTGCGTTGATTGACCACTTGGTAAATATTGGCCATATCGTTGACATAATTTTTTTGATTTTGACTAAAGGTATTGAGTAGAGCCTTGTTATCGGGATTGTATATTTTTCTAGATAGAACACTTAGCTGTGCGGTTACTGCATCGTCTATATTTTCAATTGCAGTAAGGTAATCGGATTCTTTATTTGATTCGTAATATTTTACAACAAAGAGTCGGCCTACCAACATTTGACGCTGTAGTTCGACGGCATCAAGAAGTGCTGAATGATTGCTACTATTGCCCAACTTGGTGATCAGATTATTGATCGCCAGTCTCATGTCTTCTCCATGAGGGACCAAGCTTTGGTTATAAATTTCATCGATCTTGTAAGCTTTGGTAATGACCTCTAAAAAGGCAGTATTATAGTTTGAAATGGAACTGCTGATTGTGGTAATAATATTTTTTCGTTCGGGGTTTGTTATTTGAGATTCACTCGTACTCAAGTGTTGTTGCAACTTGGAAAGGTGCGTTTTGTAGAGCGTAACATCACTCTCATTTGCGCTATCAAGAAACCCTTTTACTGCTAGTCGTACCATTAACATGTCTGATTGAACACGACTCATTAAATCGGTATCTGTCACCGATGAACGATATGTTTTCATTCCATGGTCTGCATTATTGAGTCCAGAAATGCCGACAAATGCGACGGCAGTTAAGAGTACTAAAACGAGCGCAAATCCTAAGCCGATTTTTTTTGCGAGTTTTAAATTATTAAACATGATGGTTGTGACCTATTTTTATTTTTAGCCAATGACATTTAAAAATATAACGTGCATATATGAGCCTTGTTTTTTAATTACTGGATAGTTAAATAATAATTGATATGGATCATGAATATATTGGCAAGTATTTTCGGATTGATATTTTGGCCTCAAAAAATAAAGGTAGGGACTGAAAAGTTTCAGGCAAGAGAAATACTTGTTTGTTAGAATTCGTCATTATCATCAAAGGAAGTGGAATCTATGTCTAATATCGATGAGTACGATGTGAAAATTCTTACGCTGTTGCATGAGAATGGACGTTTGACCAATCAAGAGTTAAGTGATTTAGTCGGCTTGTCGCCATCGCAATGTTCACGACGCCGTATTAGTCTCGAGCAGCAACAATTGATACTTGGGTATCATGCTCGCCTCGCGCCAAAAGCTCTGAAACAAGAAATTATGGCGACGGTTGAAGTGAAATTATCGAGCCATGAAGAAATCAATTCTTCGAAGTTTCATGACATGGTATCAACTGAACCGACGATCATTGATGCGTATAAGACGACAGGTGATGCCGACTATTCTTTGAAAATGGTGGTGGCAGACCTTGCTAGTCTTAATGAACTGATATCTCGCTTGTTTCAAACTAAGCTTATTTCTCATATTAAAACATCGATTGTTTTAGAACGCATAAAAGAAAATGGTATTGTGACGTCTTAGAACACCTTAGCCACGAATTTTAGAAAGTCCCCACTCTTGGGGATTTTTTTGTTTTTATCCTTTCCATATCTCCTGTGCTTGTTTTTAGCGATTGTTGTTAATTTTTGCATGATATTTATATTTTTAGTGATATAATTGCACAAAATAAGCGTTGCATGATAATTGAGTCGATATAAATAATTACGATAGGATTAAGAGTTATGTCCGATACGGCATTAACAGAAGAAAAAGTGATACCAAAGCACCGTTGGTTTGAAGATGCAATGGCGCTACTCATGGGGACAAGCATTGTCGCGTTTGGGGTTGTGTTTCTTAAGCAAGCAGGATTGTTAACGGGCGGAACCGCTGGATTATCACTATTTTTTCACTATAAGACAGGCATTGAATTTGGCATTGTTTTCTTCTTGATAAACTTGCCTTTTTACTATTTTGCGATTCGACGTATGGGGTGGGTATTTGCCTTAAAAACGTTTGCCGCGGTATTTTTGGTGTCGACATTCTCGAAATTGCACGGCCAATTCATCGACATTCAGCATCTAGACCCTATTTATGCCGCTATCTTTGGCGCATTTTTATTTGGTGTTGGGTTTATCATTTTGTTTCGCCATAAAGCCAGTTTAGGTGGGTTTAATATTCTTGCGCTTTACTTACAAGATAGATTCGGTATAAAAGCAGGATGGTTGTTAATGGGAGTCGATGTCACGATTATGTTGATTTCACTTTCTGTCGTAACACCAGATAAGTTATTACTTTCAATCGTTTGTGGTTTGGTGCTGAATCTCATTATCGCACTGAATCATAGAAGTGACCGATATAGCGTTTAACAGGAGAAAATTTAGTGTTTAGTCATGTTACCTCGTACGCTGGCGACCCAATTTTATCGCTGATGGAAACTTTTATCGGTGATGAGCGTGCTGATAAAGTAAACCTTAGTATCGGCCTTTATTATGATAAAGCGGGAAAGATCCCGACTTTGGAATGCGTACAACAAGCTGATCAACAGCTTTTTAATGCTTCAAATGAGCCTTGTCTCTATTTACCAATGGAAGGCTTAGCGCCTTATCGTACTGCAGTGCAACGGTTAGTTTTTGGAGCAGACCATGATGCATTGAAGGAAAACAGAGTTGCGACCATTCAAACACTGGGTGGTTCTGGTGCGCTTATGATTGGCGCTGATTTTCTTAATTATTATTTCCCAAATTCAAAAGTCTGGGTGAGTAATCCAACTTGGGAAAACCATATTGCGATATTTTCTGGTGCTGGCTTTGAAGTAGGGAATTATCCGTATTTCGACTCGACAACCTGTTCACTCGATTTTGACGGTATGTTAAGTGCACTATCTGCTCTTCCAAAACAAGATATTGTATTGCTCCACCCCTGTTGTCATAACCCAACAGGGGTTGATTTAACTAATGAACAGTGGGATTCGGTCATTGAAGTCCTAGAGAAAAATGAGTTAATTCCTTTCTTTGATATGGCGTATCAAGGGTTTGGTGATGATATTGAGCGAGACGCTTATGTGATTGCTGAATTGGCGAAACGTAACAAAATCTCTTTCCTTGCCGCAAACTCTTTTTCGAAGACATTCTCACTCTATGGGGAACGTGTCGGTGGGCTTTCGTTTGTGTGTGAAAACGAAGAGATGGCGACGCGAATTCTAGGACAGTTAAAAGCGACGGTTCGTCGTAATTATTCTAGCCCAGCTAAGCACGGTGCGATGTTGGTCTCGAAAGTGCTTAATGATGATAAATTAATCCAACAATGGATGGACGAGCTAGAAGAGATGCGAATGCGAATTCGCAGTATGCGTCAACATTTGCATCAGCAGTTGAAGCAGTTAGCTCCGACAAAGAATTTTGATTTTATTGTCGACCAAAAAGGGATGTTTAGCTACACCGGTTTTAGCGAGCAGCAAGTGGATGAGCTACGAGATGTGCATGGCATTTATCTAATCGCCAGTGGCCGTATGTGCTTGGCTGGATTAAATTATCAGAACGTTGATAAAGTGGCGCAGGCTTTCGCCGTAATTTAGTTCTCCTGTTCGAGACAATGTATAGCAAGCGGGTTCTTATTCGCTTGCTATTTTTTTGCCCTTTATTTACGGAAACAATAGAGAAATACTCATTAACAATTATTTTGGGTAGAGTGTTCTCGGTAATGTTACAGTCGTATCATAATGTCGATCTGACGAATCACGATGCATACGAAGTGCGTTATACTGTGAATTGTCGAGAAATCCAAACCTAAATTCAATGAGGTTAACCATGGTTGATAATGCCAAAATCTTAGTCGTTGATGATGATGTTCGATTGCGTTCTTTATTGGAGCGTTATTTATCTGAGCAAGGGTTCCAGGTACGCAGTGTTGCGAATAGTGAGCAGATGGATCGTTTACTCACTCGGGAGAACTTTCATTTAATGGTTCTAGATTTAATGTTGCCAGGTGAAGATGGATTGTCGATTTGTCGTCGTTTACGCAATGCGAATAATAATCTCCCTATTTTAATGTTAACGGCAAAAGGGGATGAAATTGACCGGATTGTTGGGTTAGAAGTTGGAGCGGATGACTATCTACCGAAGCCGTTTAACCCTCGTGAGTTACTTGCTCGAATTAAAGCCGTATTGCGTCGCCAAGTCATCGAGGCTCCTGGAGCGCCAAGTGCTGAAGAGTCAGTCGTGGAGTTTGGCGAGTTTAAACTAAATCTAGGGACGCGAGAAATGTTCCGCGGTGATGAACCGATGCCATTAACGTCCGGTGAATTTGCGGTATTGAAAACCCTAGTTAGTAACCCACGTGAACCTATGTCTCGGGATAAACTGATGAATATGGCAAGAGGGCGGGAGTATTCTGCGATGGAACGTTCTATCGATGTTCAGGTATCTCGTTTGCGACGTATGTTGGAGATTGATCCAAGTAAGCCTCGTTATATTCAAACCGTATGGGGACTCGGTTATGTTTTTGTTCCTGATGGTGAGTCTGTTTAACTTATATTGAGCTCCTGACTATCAGGAGCTTTTTTTATCATTGTGAGTCCAGTATGCGAGTTCGTAGTTCTTTTACTCAGACCATTGTGCTGTTTTTGATTTTGCTGATCGCAAATCAGGTGTATTCCTACTACGCCGTTTACAATTATGCGTTGTTGCCGAGCCTCCAGCAGGTTAATAAGATTATTGGTCATGAAATTAGTTTTATGCTCGATGATCCTGATACCAATGAGCAAGAGCTATATGCTCCTATGCGACAGAAGATGTTGGCAAAACTGGGAGTGACAGTTCATTCTGATAAAAGTGAATTTTCAAAAGAGTACGAACACGGTATTAGTATTAGTTTGATGAGTGAACAGATGACGAGAGAGCTAGAGACTCCAACAGATGTTCGTCTTTATCTCGGGAAGGAAAGTTACGTGCTATGGCTTAAAATGGAGGCGGTACCAGACACATTGATTCGAATTCCGTTGTCTGAATTGCAAGAAGAAGACTTTGCCCCTTTATTTCGCAATAGCTTATTAATGTCTCTGCTGATTATCTTTGGAGGCTGGTTATTTATACGATTACAGAATAGACCATTGAAAGCACTGGAAAGAGCAGCAAACGCAGTCGGTCGGGGAGAAAACCCACAACCTGTTCAAGAGAAAGGTTCTTCAGATATTCGCTCTGTGACCAGTGCTTTCAATCAAATGGCAAAAGGGATCCAAGAGCTAGAGGAAGATCGAGCATTATTGATGGCTGGTATTAGTCATGATTTACGAACGCCACTGACGAGAATCCGTTTAGCCACAGAGATGATGTCACCACAAGACGACTATCTTGCGGAAGGTATAAATAGCGATACGGAAGAATGTAACGAAATCATCAGCCAGTTTATGGATTTCTTAAAGCCATTGGATAGCCAATCTTTTGAAGATGTGAATATCAATGAGATCGTTAATGAGGTCTCGAGTGCTGAAGGCGGTTATGAGATAGAGATTGAAACCGAATTGGCTAAGTCGCTTAGAGTGGTATGCGGAAACTCGATCGCGATAAAACGCGCGGTAACCAATATTGTCATCAATGCGATTCGATATGGAAACGGTTGGGTGAAAGTGTCCACTGGAATAACCGCTGATAATGAATTGGTTTGGGTGACGGTGGAAGATAATGGGCCCGGGATTGAAGCAAGCCAGATCAGAAAAGTATTCCAACCATTTACTCGAGGTGATACTGCGCGTGGCAGTGAAGGAACCGGCCTAGGTTTAGCAATAGTAAAGCGGATCGTTGGTCAGCATCATGGAGCAATTACGCTTACTAATCGCAGTGCGGGCGGGTTAAAAGTACAACTGAGTTTTCCTACCAAAGAAAAGCGGTAGGTTATGCTTTAGCGTAGAGGTCGCGATTGCCTAGCCAACGTTCGATAATCGCTTTTGCCTGTTCGGGGTATTGCTGATGAATATGATGCGACAGCTTTTGAACATCGGGAATCAGACGTTGGTCGCGAACCAGATCGGCGATCTTAAAATCAGCCAACCCTGTTTGTTTGGTGCCGAGCAGTTCACCGGGGCCACGAATCTCAAGATCGCGCTGAGCGATAACAAATCCGTCATTACTTTCTCGCAGTACCCCTAATCGTTTTTGTGCGGTTTTTGATAATGGTGCATGGTAGAGCAATACACAGTGGCTGGCGACGGAGCCACGACCGACTCGACCCCGTAATTGATGAAGTTGAGCTAACCCCAAGCGCTCAGGGTTTTCGATAACCATTAAGCTTGCATTAGGGACATCTACTCCAACTTCAATAACCGTAGTTGCGACCAGCAGTTGCAGTTGATTCGCTTTAAATTGACTCATTACCTCTTGTTTTTCTTTCGATTTCATTCGGCCATGAACCAGTCCGATGTGTATTTCAGGTAAACGAGTACGTAATTCTTGAGCGATTTCTTCGGCTGCTTGAGCTTCTAAAACTTCTGATTCATCGATTAAGGTACAAACCCAGTAGACTTGTTTGCCTTCGTCAAGACAAGCTCGGCGAATTCGCTCTACAATGTCATCACGCTTAGTGTCTGGAATTGCCACGGTTTGAATTGGGGTGCGTCCCGGTGGGAGTTCGTCAATAATAGAGGTATCGAGATCGGCATAGGCGGTCATTGCTAACGTTCTAGGTATCGGAGTCGCGGTCATAATTAATTGATGAGGATAGTAGCCTTGCTTGGCCCCTTTTTCTCTAAGCTCCAGTCGCTGGTGGACCCCAAATCGGTGTTGTTCATCAATAATAACCAGAGCCAATTGGTTGAATTCAACCTGCTCTTGAAATAGCGCATGAGTTCCCACCACCATTTGCGCTTCGCCACTTGCAATATCGGTTAACGAAGCATCGCGAGCTTTCCCTTTTAGTTTCCCTGCTAACCAACCTACTTTTATGCCAAGTGGTTCAAGCCATGTTGAAAAGTTTAAAGCATGTTGCTCTGCAAGCAATTCAGTCGGTGCCATGAGCGCGACTTGGTGACCTTGTTCAAGCGCATTGAGTGCAGCTAATGCCGCAACAAGGGTTTTACCAGAACCGACATCACCTTGAACTAAACGCATCATTGGGTGAGGTTGTTGAAGGTCGTGTTCGATTTCTTTAGACACACGATTTTGAGCATTGGTCGGGCTAAAAGGAAGCTGCTGTAAAAATGAAGCTTTGAGGTTTCTAGAACAGGGCAGTGCTTTGGCGATATCCTGATGTCCCTGACTGCGTACTGCGAGCATCGAGAGATTCTGAGCGAGCAGTTCTTCGGTAATTAAGCGCAATTGTGCTGGATGGCGCCCTTGGTCAAACAATTCTAGATCAATTGTTGCAGGTGGATGATGAATGATCGCGAGTGCTTGCTCTAGGGTGAGTTGATTCGGTTGCAACCCTTCTGGAATGAGTTCTCGTACTGCTGATTTTTGCAAAAGGGTTAGAGCTTGATCAGTCAGATTACGTAACGTTATTTGGCGTAATCCTTCCGTGGTGGGATAAACTGCCGTCAAGGTTGTCGGCGTTTCAGAAACTGCCTTGTCTTGAGTCTGAAACTTGTAATCTGGATGAATAATTTCTAACCCACCCATACCTCGTTTAATTTCACCGTAGGCGTGAACCGTTTTACCTTCGCTAAAGTTGTTTTTCATTCCCGCATTAAAGTTAAAAAACCGCAACGTGAGTGAGCCATTTCCATCACTAATTTTCACGGCGAGCATTTTACGTCGCCCAAACAGAGTATCGACGGCCATGACCTTTCCTTGCGCTGCTCCCCACATTCCAGGGTGGAGCTTCGCAATAGGGTAAACGCGAGTACGATCTTCATAACGTAGTGGTAGGTGAAAGAGTAAGTCTTGCACCGAATTTAGTCCGATTTTTGCTAGCTTTTCAGCGACTTTAGCCCCAACTCCAGCTAATGAGGTTAGTGGGACAGCAGAAAGCAGTTGGGACATAATCGGACTCTTGTAGCGTATAGGTGTAGCAAATATTCAAGCATTTAACTGTTTTTTTGTACAGGACTTTTTAGTGAGTTATTTGCTCTGCATCGCACTCCACCATTCTGGGCTTGCAATGATTTGCCCTTCTTGGTCGAGCAAGGGAAAAGGTAGGCCTTTCTTTTTGGCAACATTAGCGAGTACAGGATGGCCGCGTTCAAATAAAATTCGGTTGATTTCTTCATCACTGAGTGGGCTTTTCTCTTGTTGATACATTCCAGCAAGTTGACGTTGGCGCTGTGCTTCATACAGGATCAGCGCGCTAGCTACCGAAACATTGAGTGATTGAACCATACCAACCATAGGTATAATGATATCTTGATCAGCCATTTCTAACGCTTGTTTTGATACGCCAAATTTTTCTCCGCCAAGGATCACCGCTGTGGGTTTGGTGTAATCAATGTCTCGAAAGTCGACTGCGGTGTCCGATAAGTTGGTCACCAATAGCTGCATGTTTTGTTGCTTAAGCTTCGTTAACGCAGAGCCTGTGTCTTCGTAGGTCTCGACTTCTACCCAATTTCGAGCGCCTGCAGAGGTATGAGTTAACGTTTTCATTTTTCCATTTGGCCAAACTGCGTGGATTTTATGAAGACCGACAGCATCGGCAGTACGAACTATTGCCGATACATTATTGGGTTTGTGGACTTCCTCTAAACACAGAGTAAGGTCTGCTTGGCGAGCTTTTAGTACTTCTTGGATACGATTGTAGCGTTCAATATTCATAACAGTGGCAGTAATGACGTTTCATTTAATTGAGTTAGTTAAAATATAAGCCCTTGATACCGATTTATATCAAGGGCTTACAATATATTGTTAGCATTAATATGATTTGAGATTTCTCCCAACGTCGTTATTAACTTCTCTTCCGTTTTACTTTTAGAGCTTGAGGCATTGTTTTTATTCTTTTCATAATCTTAGCCAAGTGCACTCGATCTTTAGTCGAAAGTAATACCGATATGGTGTACAGACGACCGTCTTTCTCTTCGGTAGAAAGTCCGTGAATATTCGAACCTGTTTTGGATATCACATTAGTTAATGACGCCAAGGCTCCTTGATTATTCATCATATCAACAGACAGTTCGGTGATAAATTCTTGGTCGTAATCATCTGACCATTCAACGGCCATATATTTATCAGGTTCGCGTTGATAGCCTCGAACATTGGCGCATGTTTCACGGTGGACGACAAGCCCTTTACCTGGGGAAATATGAGCAACGATATGATCATCAGGGATCGGGTGACAACAGTTGGCAAAGTTAAGAAGAATACCTTCAGCGCCACGTATCGGAAGCTTACGTTTAGGTGAGCCATTATCCTGTACAACGATGCCTTCGTCGTTACCGAGTAAGCGTCGGGCAATGACGATACTCATTAATTCACCAAGACCAATCGATGCTAGTAAATCGTCAACGCTCTCTAGTTTAAGATCAGTAAGAACCATATGGATGGTATCTTCAGCGATATCGTTTACCGATAGTTCGCCAAGAGCATGATTTAATAAACGACGACCTAAACTTATCGATTCTTCTCGGCGCATTGTTTTCAATACTTGGCGAATCTTAGTTCTGGCTCGAGAGGTCACAACGTAGTTGAGCCAAGCCGCATTAGGGCGTGCACCTGGAGCACTTATAATTTCTACAGTTTGGCCATTTTTCAGTGCTTTGCTCAGAGGGTATGGGTTGCGATCGACACGAGCACCAACACAGGTGTTACCAACATCGGTATGTACTGCATACGCAAAGTCGACGGCGGTTGCATCAGCAGGCAGTTCAACAATACGTCCTTTCGGTGTGAATACGTAAATTTCGTCGGGAAAGAGATCAGACTTAACGTTTTCGATAAACTCGAACGAAGTTCCCGCACTTTGTTGAAGTTCTAGTAAACTTTGCATCCAACGTTGTGCTTTCACTTGTGCTGTTGTGCCTGTTCGCTCACCGTTGGTTTTATACGACCAATGGGCCGCAATTCCTTTATCCGCCATCTGATCCATATCTTCGGTACGAATCTGTACTTCAACAGGGACACCATGAGGCCCAACCATTGAAGTATGGATCGATTGATAGCCATTGGCTTTCGGTACCGCGATATAATCTTTCATACGTCCCGGACGAGGCTTAAAAAGACCGTGAACTTGACCAAGGGCGCGATAACAACTGTCGGCAGAATCTACAATAATGCGGAACGCGTAAATATCCATAATGGTATGGAAACGCTGTTCTTTTGTTTTCATTTTTTTGTAGATGGAGTAGAGGTTTTTCTCGCGTCCATAGACTCGGGCATCGAGACCAAAGTCAACCAAACGACCTTCAAGATCGTCATGGATACGTTGGATAATTTCTCGGCGATTTCCGCGAGCAGATTTTACGACATTTTTTAAGACACGAAAGCGATTCGGATAAAGTGCTTCAAAACCTAATTCTTCAAGCTCGGACTTGATATTATGGATACCCAGTCGGTGGGCTAATGGTGCATAGATCTCAAGAGTTTCTCGTGCGATACGTCGTCGTTTATCTGGACGTAAGGCACCGAGCGTACGCATGTTATGGGTACGGTCAGAGAGCTTGATTAAAATAACACGGATGTCTTGCACCATCGCAAGAACCATTTTGCGAAAGTTTTCTGCTTGTGCTTCTTTACGGTCACGAAATTTGAGTTTATCGAGCTTTGAAACACCATCAACCAATTCAGCAACCGCACTGCCAAATTGAGTTTCAAGAGAGGCTTTGCTGACTTGCGTATCCTCAATGACGTCATGAAGCAGAGCTGCCTGTAGAGTCTCTAGATCTAAGCGCATTTCTGCAAGAATTCTAGCTACCGCAACTGGATGGATAATGTAAGGTTCACCACTTGAACGTGTCTGCCCTTCGTGTGCATCTCGTGCAACTACGTAAGAGTGACGCAGAGCCTCAATTTGAGGCTCTGTTAAGTATTCTTGGGCGACCTCTTTGAGACTATCAAATAGATACAAATTCTAGGCCCGTAAAATCGTCGTGTTATTCTTATTAGCTGTAAATTAGCTAAAAGTTAGCGGGTATGAGTAATACTGCTAACCGCGGCTAATTCTGCTGCTTCTTGCTCTTGTTGCTCTTGGCGTTCGCGAGCATCTAATACATCTTTTGTAATTAGACCATCTTCAATTTCACGAAGAGCAATAACCGTAGGCTTATCGTTCTCTTCTGGCACTAGAGAATCTTTACCGCCAGTTTGCATTTGACGAGCGCGGCGAGCCGCAATAAGAACGAGATCGAAGCGGTTGCCAACTTTTTCAACGGCGTCTTGAACAGTTACGCGTGCCATGAGAACTCCAAATAATTTATCAATATTTCAATGTATGAATAGAAAGTATACAACCTAACTCTATGTGTGACTAGGTGTAGACTCTATCGGAAAACCTCTTACGACTAATTAATTAGCGTAGAAGTTCATTAATCATGCTGCTGTATTTAGCAGCTTGCTTACTTTGTTGAACACGTTCAGCTCGAATAATAGCTTTGAAGTCCATTAATGCGACATCAAAATCATCATTTACAATGACATAATCGTATTCAGAATAGTGCGATATCTCAGATTGAGCTTCACTCATTCGTTTGGCTATCACTTCTTCATTATCTTGCCCACGAGCATTTAGTCGGCGTTCTAACTCTTCTTTTGAAGGCGGTAAAATAAAGACACTTTTTGCTAACGGCATTTGTGGGCGAATTTGTTGCGCACCTTGCCAGTCTATGTCCAAAAAGATATCTATCCCTTTCTCCAAGTTTTCTTCAATCCAAGCTCGCGATGTACCATAGTAATTTCCGAATACTTCTGCGTATTCAAGAAATTCACCTTTCTCGATTAAGGCTTCAAAGTTTGCCTTTTCAACAAAGTGGTAGTGAACGCCATCTTCTTCACCCGGGCGTGGGCCACGCGTGGTGTGAGAGACAGAGACTTTCATTGCGTATGTTGGATTGGTTTCCAATAATGCTGCAATTAAGCTCGATTTACCTGCGCCACTAGGAGCAGAGACAATATAAAGAGTACCTTTACCTATCATTTCTCTTCCACAATGCTAATTGGATGAATGTCAAAAGAAGGTTTGACGAAAAAATATGATTTCCCCAACCTATTGGTGGAAAAATGGACGCGAAGAGTAGCATGATCTTGATGATCTTCTCAAGCACATTAGGGATTAAACTAGGGTGAGAATAATGGATTTGTCCAATTTATTATGTTTTGTGAATCCGTTGCATACGCAAAAGAAATACGTATAATCGCTGCCCTCGATGTTTAGACATCAAAATTATACTTAACACTCTTTATACATTTGGGTTCCCTCACCCCCAAATCAAACTAAAAAGGTACAATATGTCTAGTTTTACCTCCGTACAAATGCGCAAAGCTTTAAGCTATCTCGTTTTATTTCACATTGTTGTGATTACCTCTAGTAACTATCTGGTTCAAGTCCCCTTTACCGTGTTTGGTTTTCATACCACATGGGGTGCATTTACTTTTCCTTTCGTTTTCTTAGCAACGGATTTAACGGTACGTATTTTTGGTGCTCAATTGGCAAGAAAGATCATTTTCTTCGTTATGTTACCGGCTCTGGTTGTGTCGTATGTTTTGTCGGTCATTTTTTACGAAGCTCAATTCCAAGGATTTGCTGCCTTATCTGAAATGAATTGGTTTGTTGCTCGTATTGCTGTCGCAAGCTTTATGGCTTACATGTTAGGGCAGATTTTAGATGTGCACGTGTTTAACCGTTTGCGCCAAATGAAACAGTGGTGGATTGCACCGTTATGTTCCACTTTTTTCGGCAATGCGATAGACACACTTGCGTTTTTTGCTATTGCTTTTTATCAAAGTCCCGATCCATTTATGGCGGCGAATTGGCAAGAAATCGCGTGGGTTGATTTTGGATTTAAAGTGGTCATCAGCATTGGTTTATTTGTTCCAATCTATGGTGTGTTGCTTAATTATTTGGTTAAAAAGATCACCTCGACGAACGCAGATTTTAAAGTTGCTGGCGTAAACTAAGAGTCATACTATTTAGAGAACAATAAAAAGCCCAAGTAAGAAATCTCTTACTTGGGCTTTGTTGTTTCTGTTAAAGCTCGTTAGTTACTTAAGAATAAGTGACTTAGTGATCGTGAGCTTCTCCAGCACCTTTAGGGAAACGAATCGATTCCACCATATCTTGCACATCTTCTGGTACTTCAGCTGTGAACTTGTTGACAACAATTGAGACAACAAAGTTTAGACACATACCCAGTGTACCGATGCCTTCAGGGCTGATACCAAACCACCAGTTATCTGGTGTGCTTGCAGCTGGGTTAATGAACTTGAAGTAGATGATGTAACTTGCGGTGAAGGCAATACCTGCCAACATACCTGCGATAGCCCCTTCTTTATTCATCTTCTTGTAGAAAATACCAAGGATGATTGCCGGGAAGAACGATGCTGCCGCTAATCCGAAGGCGAAGGCCACTACCTGTGCTACGAAGCCAGGAGGGTTGATACCTAAATAACCAGCACCAACGATGGCCACCATGGCTGCAAGTCGAGCTGCAAGCAACTCTTGCTTATCGGTCATATTAGGTCTGAAACCTTTCTTCAACAAGTCATGTGAAATCGACGTTGAGATAACCAGTAGTAGACCAGCAGCGGTAGATAGTGCAGCAGCAAGGCCACCAGCAGCAAGCAATGCAACTACCCAGTTTGGAAGTTGAGCCAACTCAGGGGAGGCAAGTACGATAATGTCACGGTTAATACTCATCTCGTTGCGATCATCGCCAGAGTAGAACATTTTGCCGTCGCCGTTCTTATCTTCCCAACCAACTAGACCAGTGCTTTCCCAGTTTTTATACCAGCTTGGTGCTTCCTCAGCGGCGACACCTTGCATATCTGGACCATTGATGGTTTCAATCATATTTACTCGAGCAAACGCCGCAACACCTGGTGCTGTTGTGTATAGCAAAGAGATAAATAGTAGTGCCCAACCTGCAGAGATACGCGCGTCACGCACTTTAGGTACAGTGAAGAAACGAATGATTACATGTGGAAGACCCGCAGTACCGACCATTAGAGCCGCACAGATAAAGAATACATCCACCATACTCTTATTGCCTTCGGTATAGGCGGTGAACCCGAGTTCCTCCGTTAGACCATCAAGCTTGTCGAGTAGGTAAACATCCGATCCTGAGATAGTTGAACCCATACCAATTTGTGGTAGCGGATTTCCTGTCATCATGATTGATGTAAAGATTGCTGGAACAAGGAAGGCGAAAATGAGAACACAGAATTGCGCAACCTGCGTATAAGTGATGCCTTTCATGCCACCAAGAACCGCATAGAAGAACACGATACCCATACCAATGATAATGCCTAAGTTGATGTCAACCTCAAGGAAACGAGAGAATACAACACCGACGCCACGCATTTGGCCAGCTACATAAGTAAACGATACGAAAATTGCACAGAATACCGCTACCATACGAGCTGTTTTTGAGTAGTAACGCTCACCGATGAAATCTGGCACCGTAAACTGGCCAAACTTACGCAGATAAGGTGCTAAACAAAGAGCAAGTAACACGTACCCACCGGTCCAACCCATTAGGTAAACACCACCATCATAACCAATAAATGAGATGATACCTGCCATCGAAATAAATGATGCCGCAGACATCCAGTCAGCAGCGGTTGCCATTCCATTCGCAACTGGGTGTACACCACCACCGGCAACATAGAATTCACTCGTTGAGCCGGCACGAGCCCATATCGCAATCCCTATATAGAGAGCGAAGGTAATGCCGACGAGAATAAAGGTCCAAGTTTGAATATCCATTCGCTACGCCTCTTAATCTTCTTGTACGTTATATTTTTTGTCTAGCGCGTTCATACGCCAAACGTAAACAAAGATCAGCACGACAAAGGTGTAGATTGCACCTTGTTGTGAAAACCAAAAGCCTAGTTTAAAACCACCTAAGTGGATGTTATTCAAAGCGTCTACAAATAGAATTCCTGCTCCATAAGATACGATGAACCAGATTGAGAGTAGGGTACCCATAGTGCTTAGGTTCTCTTTCCAGTAGGCCTGCGCCTTTTCGGTTGACTCGAAGGACATGGCTGTCTCCTTTCGTTTTTGTTATTTGTTTGTTAACTGAATGTTACCAAACAAGAATACCAACCTAGTTGGCTAATATCTGTCCAACTTTAGTCTTGAATTAAAGTCTATATAAATCAGTAGTTTAATTTGTTTGGTGGTATTTTAGGAGAAAGATGAGAGGTAGGTAATATTACCTATTAGCCAAAAGTATAATGTAAATAAAATGATCTATTTAATAAATAAGGAGAGTTGTAGGGGAAATGATGAGTAGCAAAAGACTACTCATGCATTCCATTTAATAGAATAACGGCTTGGGTTCGGTTGTTAACCCCTAATTTGCGGAAAATAGCGGTCATATGAGCTTTAATGGTCGCTTCAGATACATTCAGTTCATACGCAATTTGTTTGTTGAGCAGTCCATCGGACAGCATATTTAGCACTTTATATTGCTGCGGGGTTAGGGAGGCTATTTTCTCCGATAGATCGTTGCCATCATCGTTGATGTCATTTAATCCTTCAGGGAAATAAGGGTCACCCGCAAGAACTTGGTTCAGTGCGCTGATTAATGTGCGCATATCACTTGATTTTGGAATAAACCCAAACGCACCGTGACGTTTTACTTGAGATACGACAGAGGTTTCTTCACTGGCTGAGATAACAACAATAGGAAGATCAGGATATTCATTTCGCAGCTGAATCAACCCAGACATCCCGTTAGCACCTGGCATTTTGAGATCGAGGAGTAATAAATCAGGATCGGCATCTTTTGTTAAGAGATCGAGCAACGCAGCCAATGAATCGGCTTCTAATAAATTAGCTCCACTGATCGCCATGTGCACCGATTGAAATAGTGCATTACGAAAGAGCGGATGATCATCAGCAATGATAATGGTGTAGTTCGAATCCATTTGTTTTTACACTTTTAACATTTTGTTTAACTAAAGTATTGTCCTAGATAGTGCTTCCGACAATAGGGTTGGCTAAAAAGTCTGAACTCTATCCCCTTTTCGCCCTCAATTTTTCCATAATTGAGTTAATCAGAAGATGGTTGGACAGGTAAAACTTGTTGTATATGCTCGATAAAGTTTGGAGCATCCATAAATCCTGTAATACGAGCAGCATCTATTTGTTTCCCTTCAGCATCCCAAAATATGATTGTTGGCAAGCCAAGTACCTTTAAAGATGCGAGTAAATCGAAATCTTCTGGTTGGTTTTTAGTCACATCAGCTTGCAGAAGGAGAACGTTTTCGAGCTCTTTTGCCACTGCGTTATCGGCAAAGGTTTTGTGCTCGAACTCTTTACATGCAACACACCAATCTGCATAGAGATCCAGCATCACCGGTTGTTGATTTTGTTTCGCCAACGCAAGCTCGCGCTGTAAATCATCAATGGTTTTTATTGAAACGAAACTCACCAAAGAGGGTGCGAGAGCAGATGATTGATGTTCAACGGATGTCGATTCTGGCTCAATGAAAAACGGCAAGATAGGTTTGATTGATGCGATAATGCCGAGTACTGCAATAACGCCCAATGCGGTTTGTTTCCAACCACCAAAAGGAAGGCGATTTTTCTGCCAATAAAGCCAGCCAAACGCACTTAACCCAAGCAGAGACCAGAGTGATGCAGATACCCAGATTGGGGTAATTCTCTCGATAAGGAAAATAGGCGCCGCGAGAAGTACAAAGCCAAACACGGTTTTTACTTTATCCATCCATTCACCTGAACGAGGAAGCATATGTTGACCAAATACTGCGACGATAATCAGTGGAATGCCCATGCCTAAGGAGAGTAAGTAGAGAGCAGAAGCGCCGGTAATGAGATCGCCAGACTGCGCCACATAAAGCAAGGCACCAGAAAGGGGAGCTGTTGTGCAAGGAGAGCAAATTAAGCCAGAAATCGCACCCATGATAAAGACACTGATTGACTCACCACCTTGACGTTTAGCGCTCCAATTTGAGAGGCGAACTTGAATACTGCTTGGCATCTGCAAGGTGAAAAGGCCAAACATCGATAAAGATAGAGCCACAAAGAGGAGTGATATACCAATTAAAATGACTGGGCTTTGCAGCAATGCTTGGAATTTTAACCCAGCCGATGCAACTACCAATCCTAATATTGAATAGGTTATTGCCATTCCCTGAACGTAGATAAACGAGAGCCATAGCGCTTTTGTTCTTGTGAGAGACTTAGAACCAAGGACAATACTGGTAATGATTGGGTACATCGGAAGAACACAAGGGGTAAAGGCGAGGCCTATTCCGAGAACAAAAAATAGTAACAGTGCCCAAGAGTGATCACTTAGTGAATCCGCAAAGCTTTGTTGCTCGCTCTTTTTTTGAGTTACGGGCTGCGTTAGTTGTGACAAGTCAGAATCACTCTCAGGAGTCACTGCTGAAATTTGAATTATCTTACGCTCTGGCGGGTAACATAAGCCAGCTTTGGCACACCCTTGATATTCGATTGTAAGCGTCGCATCATTTGGAACAGAGTTGAGCTGAGCATTAAATAGAAGAGGCTCGGTGTAGATGACAACATCGCCAAAGTACTGATCGTGATAGTCGATTCCTTTTGGCAAAGTATAACTGATGTCTATACCTTCACCTTTAATCGCGAAACGATCTTGATAGAGGTAATAGCCGGGCTTGATTTGCCAACCTAAGCTTAATTGATTGTTAGTTTGTTCATACTCGAACGGAAATGCTTGATCAACAGGCACAAATTGATTGGTTTGATTAGAGAAGTCAGCATTGTTGGTATTCTCGAAAGCAGCCCAAACAGGCAATGTAAAACAATATACGCTGAGTAATAAAGTTAACAGTGTTCGCATATGACCCTTTTCCAATCATTTAATTATTAATCATTTAATAACAGTGGCAAGTTGTTTCCCTTATTAACTCATTTAATGAACTAACCAACTTGAACGCGTATCATAACGCAAAAATGTGTAATGTGATGATTTGCTCACCCTGTGGGATAACTAAAGTGTGTCATTTTATGAGCTTGTTCTGAATCCTGCATTTAGAGGTCACTTGGGTATATAAGTTCCATATATTATTGGTGAGTATCGCGAATGCTAAATTGTTACAACCCAAGTAAAGTTATGTAATCTAATTCGCAAGGCAAACGGTTTGCGGTACACTCAATGCAGACAAATTTGGAGGTGAACGTGTTTCCTATTCTATTACTCGCATTTATTGCTGTCCCGATTATTGAGATTGCGTTGTTTATTCAGGTCGGCGGCTTTCTTGGTTTATGGCCGACGATTGCGTTAGTTCTTATTACCGCGTTTGCTGGTGCATCATTAGTTCGAAGCCAAGGCTTGATGACACTTATGTCTGTTCAACAGCGCATGCAGCAAGGCGAATTACCCGCTCAACAAATCTTGGAAGGGGTAATGCTAGCAGTGGCTGGCGTGTTATTGTTAACACCTGGGTTTATGACTGATTTGGCGGGAATGTTGGTTTTGATTCCTGTTCCACGTGCTCACATTGCAAAATACTTAATGACAAAAATGGTAGTGAGAACGAATTTCCAATCCGGCTTTCAATCTCATAGAACTTCAGGCTTTGAGCAAAATGCAGGCGGTAACACCTTTGATGGAGAGTACGAGCGCAAAAATGACGACGATGATCCTCAACATCGCCTCAAATAGATCCCTACTACAACTCTGAAATAAAATAATGGTTCGTTAAAGCGAACCATTAAAATCGAATTGTCTCCACGCTTCATACGCAATAATTGCCACCGCATTAGAGAGATTTAAACTCCTCGCATCGGCCATCATCGGAATCCGAATTCGCTGTTCCATCGGCAAACTTTCAATCACATCTGCTGGAAGCCCTCGAGTCTCAGGGCCAAATAACAACACATCTCCTTGTTGGAAACGTGCATCGACATGATGACCTGTGGTTTTTGTAGTGCAGGCAAAGAGACGATAGTCTTGTTCCCGCTTCTCTAAATGCTCGATAAATGCTTGATAGTTTGCGTGGCGAGTGACGCGTGCTAAATCGTGGTAATCCAAGCCAGCTCTACGCACCTTCTTCTCTGTTAAATCAAAGCCTAACGGTTCAATTAGATGGAGGTTCGCGCCGCAATTCGCGCATAAGCGGATAATATTTCCGGTATTTGGGGCAATTTCTGGCTCATATAAAGCGATATCAAACATGGGCATTAATGTCTATTGAAGAAAGATTAGAGCGAAGTATAAAGGTGCCAACCTGTTGAGCACAAGTTGGCACTGAATTACTCGGGTTTTATTGGAAGCGTCATGGTGACTTTTAAGCCGCCAAGGTGGCTGCGATTGGCCGTGATTGTTCCACTATGTTGACGCACAGCGCTTTCGGTTATCGTAAGCCCTAGCCCCGTTCCACCACTGTGGCGATCTCGAGCGGTAGAGACGCGGTAAAATGGACGAAATATCTGGTCAAGTTCCGTCTCGGGAACGCCTTCACCATTGTCATCAACAGATATCTGAATCGTGTTCTCTTTTGCCTCAAGATTAACCACGATTTGATCTTTCCCATAATAGATAGCGTTGCGAACAATATTCTCAACCGCGCTCATTAACAATTTTGGCGTGCCTGAGATAATGCGATCTGGAACAGGTGAGAAGCTAAGTTTCTTGTTTCTTTGCTCGGCTTCAAATTCTGCATCTTCTAACATCTCTTGCCATAAACTGCCAAGTGGTTGCTCTTCTCGAACACTATGACTGTTTACTTGCATTCGTGAAAGCTCGAGTAGCTCGCCAATCATCTGCTCGAGGCGTTGTGCTTCGGTATCAATGCGTTCTAGCTCAGATGATTCACCCGTTTTACGTTTTGCTAACCCATTGGCCATGCGTAAGCGAGTAAGAGGGGATCTCAGTTCATGAGAAATATCAGAGAGTAGGCGCTGTTGTCCCGAAATCATGCCATTTACCGCCTCAACCATTTGATTGAAACTGCACCCTGCCTGACGAAACTCATTAGGACCTTGCTCGAGTTTTTCATCTACTTGGAACTCACCTTTAGCTACTCGTTGTGCAGCACTAGCCAGTCGTTTCGCTGGTTGACTTAAGGCCCACGAAAGCCAAAGTAGAAAAGGAGTACTCACGAGCATCATTGTCAGAAATAAGCTGATTGGATGATCGAATAATCCAATCAACAATACCGATGGTTCATTCCCTCTTGCACTTGAGTAAAGGGTTAATGGTTGACCCGCTAGGTTTAATTTAACTGGACCCGTTATTTGGTACTTTCCATACTGTCGTTCTTGAGGATGGTTAACATCATCGATACTAGTGATAAAGTTGCGAATAAAACGCAGTTTGAAGTCATTATTATCGACGCTATTTATGATCTGCCCATGTTCGTCGGCTAAATAGAGTACGACTCTTGGTCGGTCTTTGTCTTTTGGTCTTTCATCATTATTGTGGCGTTTTTGCAGTGATAGGTTGAGTTGATCTGTAATGGTGGATAAATTCTCCCCTTTAAAGCGCTCCTCAAGTCTGTATTTGATCGACTCTAACCGCTCAATTTTATGTTGAGCGAGTGGGCGAGATTTACGAGGGTCGAGATGAGTAAAGTAGATAGCAGAAACTAAAACAATACAAATCGTGAGCCAGAAGATCGCGAAAATACGTCCATTAAGACTGTTGAGCCTCGACATAATTGTCATTAGTCCTCCAAAATCATCATATAACCACGGCCACGCAGAGTTTTGATTCTAGGTTTACCATCAGCGCGTTCAGGGAGTTTTTTTCGCAGGTTCGATACATGCATATCGATGGCTCGGTCAAAAGCCGCTAAACGTTTTCCCAAAACATCCAGACTGAGCGCTTCTTTCGTTAGGGTTTCCCCCGGGTTTTTAACAAAGTGGCTAAGCAGTGCAAATTCGGTTGTGGTGAGATCCAGAAGTTCGCCATTAAAATAGGCTTCTTGTTTACCAGGATGAAGCTTTATCTCTTGATATTCGAAAGTATCCGATGGCTTCGTGGTTCCAAGAGCTTGAGAGCGACGCAGTATTGCTCGAATTCTTGCCATGAGCTCACGGTCACTAAACGGCTTAGGTAGATAATCGTCCGCTCCAAGCTCTAACCCAATGACTCGGTCAATCTCTTCCCCTTTTGCTGTGAGCATCAGGACGGGAACGTGGGAAAACTCACGCAGGCGTTTTAATGTCTCCATTCCATTTAGTTTCGGCATCATGACATCGAGTAGAATCAGATCAATGCTTTCGTTGAAAGCGGCTAATCCAGCTTCACCGTCATTCGCTTCCGTTACCTCGAAGCCTTCAAAAGAGAGGACTTCTTTTAATAACGAAGTGAGTTCGATGTCATCATCTATAAGTAATATATTCGGCATTGACTCGCTCCTAGTGTTTCTTTATGCCCTTAGTTTACGCATAAACCGAATGTGAAACTGACCTTTTTTCTGCTCTTTACGAAAGTTTACGATGGCTATACGTTGCTTGACTCAGTGTTATGTATTCTAAGTCCATACGCTAATCAATAACGATAACGTGCAAACAGAATACATAATGACAATTGAGGAATTCAAAATGAAAAAGATGACAAAAGTAATCCTAGGCGCAACAGTTCTTCCTATTCTACTTAGCACTACTGCGGTAATGGCAAAAGGTGGAGATAAAGAAGGGCGTGATGATAACTGCAGACATGGTTCCGAGAAGTCATTAATGAAAAAGCTTGATTTGACGTCTGAACAACAAGCAAAAATGGACGAGCTTCGTAAAGCGGGCCGTGACAATATGGCAAAAGATCGCAATGAACGACAAGCTGAGATGCAAGCAATGCGTGCGCAAGAGAAGCAAATCGTAATGGCGGCGGACTTTGATGAAGCTGCTGCCCAAGAGCTTGCTAAAAAAATGGTAGATGACCAAGCTGAAAAACGAGTTGAACAGTTGAAAAAACGTTTTGAAATGATGAGTATTTTAACGCCCGAACAGAAAGAAAAACTTGTAGAGCTGCAACAAGATCAGATGGGCAGCTGCGATATGGACGGTAAAAAAGGCGGACATAAACATAAAGGTAATAAAGGTTCAAACTAACGTTGAATCCCGAATGTAAGAAGTGACCGATATTAAGCAGCCCGAGTGGCTGCTTTTTGTTTTTATTGAGCTTGATCAATGAGTTAATTTAATTCGCTTTTTTTACCAATTAATTGATGAAGTTGTGCGGTAGATCTTTCTATAATGGTTCGAAATATAAAAGGAATTCAAAAATGAATCAGAATGAATACGGTCGTTTGGTGACATTGGCGGCATGGACAGCCACGGTGGTTGCCTCTTTGCTATTGATTATAAAAGTAGTGGCTTGGTGGTTTACAGGGTCAGTAAGTATGCTCGCTTCTTTAGTTGACTCTATGCTTGATATCGCCGCATCAGTGGTCAATTTAATTGTCGTACGCTATTCATTACAACCTGCTGATCGTGAGCATGCTTTTGGACATGGTAAGGCAGAGTCTATCGCCGCGTTAGCTCAAGCTATGTTTATTTCTGGTTCCGCCGTTTTCTTGATGTTGAATGGTGTTGAACGATTTTTTCGCCCCCAGGAGTTAACCTCACCTGAGTTCGGTGTTGGTGTAAGTATGATTGCCATACTTTTGACTGGTGGGTTAGTTATATTTCAAAAGAAGGTCGTTAAACAAACCGGTAGTCAGGCGATAGCTGCAGACTCTTTGCATTACCAGACTGACCTCTATATGAATGCAGCTATCATGGTTGCACTTTGTTTAAGCTGGGTAGGAATTGGTCAAGCTGATGCGGTTTTTGCCATGGGGATTGGTATTTATATCCTCTATAGTGCTTATGATATGGCTAAAGAAGCGGTTAATGTACTGCTTGATAAAAAACTGCCAGATGAGGAGATAGCGGAGATTCGTCAAATTTGCTTATCCGTAGATAAAGTTCTTGGTGTTCATGATTTAAGAACTCGATTATCAGGCCCTGTTCGGTTTATTCAAATGCATTTAGAGCTCGACGACGATATGCCGTTAATTGAAGCGCATGATATTTCCGAAGAAGTAGAAAATTTACTCCTAGAACGCTTCCCAAGTTCTGATGTCTTGGTGCATCACGACCCTTATTCAGTTATTTTGGGCCCCGAAAGAGCTGTTGAACTTAATGAGCCAAAAGCTTAATTAAGTTCTGCTCATTGTCTTTTTTATCAGAAATAGCCCCGATTTCTGATATGAATCAACAAAAACCTACTATAATATTGCCATACTTCGTTCCAAATTGAGAACTTATTCATCGATGCGAAATAAGAGTGGAAATTCTGCTCTAGCAAGGTAACATACGCGAATGAACAGGATAGTTCTCCACTCGTTTGCAACCAACGAGTAGATAAAAAATTATTATTTTTTTTGGGTTTCCCAAAATCGAGGGTGAGCATGATTAAGAAAATCGGGATATTAACCAGCGGCGGCGATGCTCCTGGAATGAATGCTGCGGTACGTGGTGTCGTACGTACAGCACTAAGTCAGGACCTGGAAGTCTATGGCGTTTACGATGGTTATTTGGGACTTTACGAAGATCGCATTGAGAAGCTCGATCGTTCTAGTGTATCTGACATCATTAACCGTGGCGGTACGTTCCTTGGTTCAGCGCGTTTTCCTGAATTTAAAGAAGAATCCATTCGCCAAGTCGCAATCGAAAACTTACAAAAACATGGCATCGAAGCGCTTGTTGTTGTAGGTGGTGATGGGTCTTACATGGGAGCTAAAAAGCTAACAGAAATGGGCTATCCATGTATCGGATTACCGGGCACGATTGATAACGACATTGCCGGAACTGATTATACAATTGGTTACTTAACAGCATTAAATACAGTTATTGATGCTATTGATCGTCTACGCGATACATCATCTTCTCACCAGCGTATTTCAATTGTTGAGATCATGGGGCGTCATTGTGGTGACCTGACTTTGATGGCAGCTATTGCGGGTGGGTGTGAGTATGTGATTACCCCAGAAACCGGCCTTGATATGGATGAGTTAATTTCAAATATCCAAGACGGTATCGCAAAAGGTAAGAAGCACGCCATCATTGCGTTAACCGAACTAATGATGGATTCGACTGAATTGGCGGATGCGATTGAAAAAGCAACTGGCCGAGAGACTCGTGCTACGGTTCTAGGGCATATTCAACGTGGTGGTCGCCCAACGGCATTTGACCGTGTACTTGCTTCCCGTATGGGTAATTACGCTGTCGACCTTTTACTTGCTGGTGAAGGTGGTCGTTGCGTGGGAATTCAAAAAGATGAATTGGTTCACCACGATATTATTGATGCGATCGAGCATATGAGACGCCCTGTACGTCACGACCTATTCAAAGTCGCGGAAGATTTGTTTTAATCTTCTTGTTCTATATAGAAGAAAGAATCTGATATTAAAAAAGACCGCTTTTTGCGGTCTTTTTTATTTAGAGTTTAAATCGGCCATTACTCAGAGAATGATTTCGCGCTCTTCACTGTCTTTACGATCAAGATAATGAATCGATTTAACACGGCGAATGGTACGGCAGCGTCCTCGAATCAGCAGTGTTTCTGTTGTCGCGATATTGCCTTTACGAGTTATTCCTTCCAGTAAATCACCTTTGGTAATACCGGTGGCAGAAAAGATAACATTGTCACTGCTTACCATATCTTCCATATGCAGTACTTTTCTTGCTTCAACTCCCATTTCGGAACAGCGCTGAAGTTCAAGTTCACCGTGCTTACGGTTTTCGGCATTATCTTCTTTAACTTCATGGCGAGGAAGTAAGCGACCTTGCATATCGCCATCCAGTGCACGGATAACTGCTGCTGAAATAACTCCTTCAGGTGCGCCACCAATGCAATACATCATGTCGACTTCACTGTCTGGCATACAGGTTAAAATCGATGCGGCAACATCACCGTCTGGCACTGCGAAGACTCTTACACCCATCTCTTGCATTGCAGCAATGGTTTCATCGTGACGTGGTTTGGCTAATGTAATGACAACCAGTTCTTGGAGTGATTTACCGAGAGCTTGAGCCACCGTAGTTAGGTTCTCGGTAAGTGGTTTCTCTAGGTCGATACAACCTTTTGCTCCAGGACCAACCACCAACTTTTCCATGTACATATCGGGTGCTTTTAGAAAACTGCCTTTTTCCGCAGCGGCAAGAACAGCTAAGGCATTTGACTGTCCCATCGCGGTCATGCGAGTTCCTTCAATTGGGTCAACCGCAATATCGACAGCATCACCACCTAGTCCGACTTTTTCGCCGATAAAGAGCATTGGTGCATCGTCAATTTCACCTTCGCCGATGACGATTTCGCCTTCGATTTCGGTCTTGTTAAGTAGACTACGCATTACTTCGACTGCGGCACCATCGGCGGCGTTTTTATCACCACGGCCTAACCATTTGTATCCAGCTAATGCTGCGCCTTCGGTGACGCGTGAAAAGGACATCGCTAAATCGCGCTTCATGTTGACTCCAATAAACCTAAACGTTGTGGCAAATTTTAGCATAACACGAGTTAATCGTCGGTGAATTTGTCCGCGTACAATTGTATTTAATCAAAGATCTATGGAATAAAAGGGAGAGCAAACAGTAGGTAGGTCAACATCGTGTAAAATACGTTGAATTTTTAAGCGAATGGTATCATTTTTTCAATATAGCGCGTGTGTCTCGTGCGTTGGCTGAGTAGAATGAGGCGATTGAGTGAAAATGCGTTCACATTGATGAATTAGAAAAAGGGAATAAGCATGTCTTTTGAAGTGTTAGAAAAACTAGAAGCAAAAATTCAAACTGCTGTAGATACGATTGCATTGCTTCAGATGGAAGTTGAAGAGCTAAAAGAAGCAAAGCAAACATTGCAAACTGAAGCGGCAGAGTTAAATTCTGGCCGTGCAGCGCTAGAGCAGAAAGTTCAACAAGTTGAGCAAGAGCATGCTCAGTGGCAAGAGCGCATTCGTACACTACTTGGCAAAATGGATGACGTAGAATAATCGTCGTACTATTTTGAACAGCTGTGACTGTAAAACAAAGGCCGATGAATAGATTCATCGGCCTTTGTTTTTATATAAGTGCTGTTGTCTGAGCGTTTATGCGCCTTGTGGGCGAACACCTAGAGTATGACATAGGGCATAGGTCATCTCTGCACGGTTTAATGTGTAGAAGTGGAAATCTTTAACCCCTTCACGTGATAGGACACGAATCATATCAATCGCTTGACTCGCACCAACTAATTGACGAGTTAATGGATCGTCATCCAAGCCTTCAAACTGTTTTGCCATCCAGCTTGGTACTTTTACTTGGTTCTGTGCTGCAAAACTTGAGGCTTGTTTAAAGTTAGTCACCGGTAAGATGCCTGGCACGATCTCAACATCAATGCCTGCAGTGACACAACGATCTCTAAAACGTAGATAGCTTTCTACGTCAAAGAAAAACTGAGTAATCGCACGGTTTGCTCCTGCATCAACCTTGCGCTTTAAGTTAAATAGATCCGCTTGAGCACTTTTCGCTTCTGGATGAACTTCAGGGAATGCAGCAACCGAAATATCGAAATCATGTTTCGCTTTAAGCAGTTCAACTAAATCTGAAGCATACATATCAGGTTTGCCGCCACCCGGTGGAATATCACCACGCAGAGCAACAATACTTTCAATACCGTTATTCCAGTAATCATCTGCAATTTGAATTAATTCATCACGTGAGGCATCGATACAGGTTAAATGAGGTGCAGCGACTAAGCCGGTTTGATCTTTAATCTCTTTGATGATGGAGTGAGTACGATTACGCTCACCAGAGTTGGCACCATAAGTCACAGAAACGAATTCTGGCTTCAGTGTTTTTAGACGGTGGACAGAGTTCCACAATGTCTCTTCCATTTGCTCAGAGCTTGGTGGAAAAAACTCAAATGACACATTAATGTCTGATACTTCGGTGATATTTCGGTTTAAAGCATCAATGTGACTTGCGTGTGAATATACCATGTCGATTCTCCGGTTGGGTGCACTCACCCTGCGTTATACGTGTATTGTCTAACTCATGCATATATTTAGACGTCTATATGTCCAAAGAATGTCTTGAAATGAATTTAATGTCAATAATCAAAACATGAATTATCTTCATGATAGAAATGAGCATTTTTCACATGAGCGACAGCTTCTCCAATACAGCGCTAAACTAGCACTGTATTGGAAGTTGAAAGGATTATAATAGACTTGCTAAGCGATTGATATCTGATTGAATTGCGCCTGCTGTTACGTCTCTTCCTGCTCCTGGACCTTGGATAATTAATGGATTGTCTTTATACCATTTACTTTCAATCGCAAAGATATTATCACAAGGCAAAAGGTTGGCGAGAGCATGCTCTTGCGGCAAGGCTTCGATCCCTACAGTTGCTTCTCCCGTTTTCTCTAGCCGAGCAACATAGCGCAATACTTGACCTTCTTGCTGTGCTTCTTCTAATCGTGATGATAGCTGCTGATCAAGTATCTCAGCATTATCTAAGAAGTCATCTAAGGATAAAGAGCGCAACTCGTCCGGTACTAAAGACTCAACGCTTACCGATTCAGGCTCAATATTGAGTCCAGACTCACGAGTAAGGATGACTAATTTACGCATCACATCGGAACCATCGAGGTCATTACGAGGGTCTGGTTCGGTTAATCCCTGTTGCCACGCCAGTTCAACCAATTGGCTAAATGGAATAGAACCATCGTATTGCTGGAATAACCAAGATAATGTTCCAGAGAAAATACCAGAAAGCGCAACGATGCTATCTCCACTTTCGCGCAAATCACGTAACGTATGATTAATTGGAAGCCCTGCACCAACTGTTGCGTTGTAGAACCAGTGACGGCCAATTTTTTCAAATGCCTCTTTTACGTGGTAGTAGTTTTCACTCGATGCTGAACCTGCGATTTTATTGGCTGAAATCAGATGGATTCCTTGTTCTGCTATCTCAGCATAGTGCGCGGACAACTCTTTGCTTGCCGTGACATCGAGAACAATGACTTCGTCGTAACCTTTGATACTCCCCAAACGCTGAAGCCATTCTAAGCCATTATGTGCGATAGAATGTTCGGCAAAACTGGCAATGGCTTTTGCAGCATCAATTCCTGTGTGATCGAACCAATAGCCTTTGCTTGCAGATACGGCGACCAGTTCGAAATTCATACCGTGACGTTTTTCAAGCTCTTGTTTTTGTTGTGAGAACAACTCCAACCAATTTGAGCCAATGTTCCCTTTTCCACACAGTGCGAGAGCGACTCGCTTTTGCGCTTGAAATAATTGAGCGTGAATTGATTTGACCAGTGGTGCAAGGTCAGTTCGACGCATGATCGCGACTAAACTAAACCCAGATTCTGCAAAGAACTCTATCGGGGCAGTGTTGAGTTGCTGATAGAAGCCAAAACAATGATTTGGATTTTTGGTTACCCCAGCGCCTACTGCTGCGATCATGGTATAGCCTTCACGCAGAATTGTTTCAGCTTCGATCGCGATATCTTGTAAATAATGAAGAGCTTCAGCTGCAATCTCGGCAGTATAAGCCAAACGTAAGCGAGATTGGTCGACTTGACACTCCATAGCTAAAGGCATTAGCTGGGCACGTTTCAGTTGCTCGATAACATTGTGTTTTAAGCGTTCAAAGTCGTGACCGTGTGGAAATGCTAGATCGATGATCATCACCTCTTTTAGTGAAGTAATGATTTTTGCGCCACGTCCGGAGGCCAATACGCGTTCGATATGAGTCGATCCGGATTCAGGTGAGTAGCTGCAACGTAAATGGAGGTCAATTGCGCTTTGGGAGACTGGCTGCAATGTACGGCTGTGAAGAACTGGAGCCGCGAGTCGTGCTAATTCACTTGCTTCGTCAAGGCGCAACAAAGGTAGTAAGCATGCGTCATCGACAATGCGAGGGTCTGCACTATAGACACCCGCGACATCACTCCAGATCGTGACTCGGTCAACCTCAGCAAGGGCTCCAATAATAGTAGCTGAATAGTCAGAACCATTACGTCCTAATAATACCGTAGTGCCGAGTTCGTCTTGGGCAATGAAACCGGTAAAAATGATGCGCTGATGTGCGTGTTGAACCAGAATCTCTTTGAGCAATGGATATGACTTGGCGCGATCCACTTCTGGTTGAGCGACATTAGGTGCGCGTAAGAAGTTGCGTGAATCTTGGGCGCACGCTGGCATCTCTTGTTGATTCAGTAGTGCTGCCAATAAACGAGATGACCAAACTTCACCATGAGCAAGGACGGTCGCGCGCTCAAATGGCGTAGACGCGTCTATAAGGCTGTATAGTGCATCGATTTCATCAAGCAATTGCGCCGTTAATTTCTGCGCATGCTCTTGGTCAAGCAAGTCGTTGATCAGATCTAATTGGAACTTTTTTACACCGTTCAGTTGTTGGTGCGCTTCTTCATTGTCTGAGGAAACAAGCTCTACAAATTTAATCAATTGATTGGTGGTTTTTCCTGCAGCAGATACGACGATTAAATCGTGACTTTTTGAGTGTTCTTTTAGCAAGGTTGCCACTCGGCGATAACAGTCTGGATCGGCCAAACTGCTGCCGCCAAATTTGTGCAAATGACGTGCAGAAAGCATTAACGGTTCTCCTCGACCACGGCAAAGGCTCGATCGAGATCGGCAATCAAATCGTCAGCGTCTTCTAAACCAATGGACAAACGCAACAGTTGAAGAGATACCCCCGCCGTTGCAAGCGCTTCTTCGCCCATTGCTCGGTGTGTCATTGTTGCTGGATGACAAATCAAGCTTTCAACACCGCCAAGTGATTCAGCGAGAGAGAAAAGCTTAAGTTCGCCAACGAATTGTTGTAACTCTTCATAACTTCCACCAAATTCAAAGCTCAACATTGAGCCAAATCCTGCTTGCTGTTTTTTTGCGATCTCGTGACCTGGATGATCGGGTAAGCTCGGGTGATAAATTTCGCTAATTTGTGGCTGCTCAAGTAAATAGCTGAGTACTTTAGCCGCGCCTTCTTCATGGCTGCGCATTCTTGAACCAAGAGTGCGCACGCCACGTAGTGTCATGTAGCTGTCAAATGGTGTTCCGGTTGAACCTAAGCAATTTCCCCACCATGCAAGATCTTCGGCATCTTGCTTCGATTTACAAATGACAACCCCACCAATGACATCAGAGTGACCATTAATGAATTTGGACGTGGAATGAATAACAAAATCGGCACCGAGTGAAAGTGGTTGTTGAAAAATCGGTGATAAAAACGTGTTATCAACCGCAACTAATGCACCAACGGCTTTTGCTTGCTTGCAAATTTTCTCTATATCAACGACACGAAGCAGTGGATTCGATGGTGTTTCTAATAGGACGAGTTTTGGCTGTTTCGCCATGGCGTCTGCTACGGCTTGATCATCACATTGGTCGACAAATTCAACCTTGAAATCCCCTTTGTTCGCACGAGAATTGAATAAGCGGTAGGTGCCACCATAACAATCATGAGGTGCGACAATAAGATCGCCAGGACTTAGAAATGCTGAGGCCCATAAGTTGATTGCCGAGGTTCCACAATTGGTGACAATCGCGCCTTCTCCACCTTCTAGATCGGCTAAGGCTGTTTCCAATAAGCCACGATTAGGGTTGCCCGAACGAGTATAATCATATTTAGGCACTTCACCGAATGCAGGAAAACCATAATTGGTTGTGAGATAAATCGGTGGGACAACCGCATGATATTGCGAATCGGATTCGATGCCAGTGCGAACCGCAATTGTCGCGGGCTTACGAGGTGCCATAATAATTCCTTCCTTTTGACATGAGAACGTCACCGCCGAGGTGGCGGGTTGAGGGCAATATTTTACCTTTTCTGATCACAAGTTGCAGTGGCATTAAAGATAAATTTTTATACCGTTTAACGATTGCTTGGATCGACTGTTTATCAAAACGGTATTTATGGCTATTTTAATAACAATTAATTCGGACGTCAACACTTCTAGACGTCTATATGTCTTTGCTTATAGCAGTAAGAAACGCTAGAATTAACCTCAATTTTTGAATCAGAATTATTGGCAAAGAGGGTGTGGTATGGCCGAGTGGAATGGAGACTATATTAGTCCATACGCTGAACATGGTAAAAAGAATGAGCAAGTAAAGAAGATTACGGTTTCTATCCCTTTGAAAGTACTCAAAGTATTGACCGATGAACGTACTCGCCGCCAAGTAAATAACTTGCGTCATGCGACCAACAGTGAACTATTGTGCGAAGCTTTCCTTCATGCTTATACCGGGCAACCTCTACCAACCGACGAGGATTTGCGTAAAGATCGCCCCGATGATATACCTGTTGAAGCAAAAGCTTTAATGACTGAAATGGGCATTTCGTTTGAAGCGTACGACGAAGAGTTCTGATTCAATAAAGCCTGAAATTTAAAACCACATTTTTTAAAACACCCAAGCTATCGATGTTATGGGTGTTTTTTATTGTGTATTTAATTATTGTGAACTTAATTTTTGATACAACCGCTCAGTAAGTGCTTTTAATTCCAATGCCTCTTCTATTGGCATATTAATCTGGCAAGCCAATTCTTTGGGAACACTTGCGGCCTGTTGCTGTAAGCTCCTACCATTTTTTGATACTTTCAATATCGTTTGCCTCGAGTCTTGCTCGGACTTTACTTTTTCAATCAAAAGTTTGGTTTCTAATCGTTTTATGATTGGCGTGAGAGTTCCAGCATCTAGGCGAGTACGTTCCACTAGGCGTTTAATGATGACACCATCCTCCTCCCACAATGCCAGCATAACGAGATACTGCGGGTAGGTGAGATCCAATTTGTCTAACAAAGGGCGATACGCTCGGATTAATGCATTGTTCGCAGAGTAAAGCGAATGGCAAATTTGGTTATCGAGTTTTAACTCTTTTGGCGTGTTCATGAAGTGTCCTATTGTTTATCTGAAACTATTTTGTGCGCAAAGCATTGACATGTCAAACTACAAAGCGCATTATTTTGTGCACAAAGTAATTGTTTATTAGAGATACCGATGAAAGGGAACAAAATCATGACTACTATTCTGATCGTCATTGCCGCATTTATTGCCATAAATTTTGGTCGAATTTACTATCAAAATAATCAAGCTCCTGAATTAGGTGTCAAAAATGGTCAATTTACACCGCTAAGTAGCAAGCCGAATAATGTCTCAACTCAAGCTGAAACCGAAGACAAAAAAGTGGCACCACTCCCGGTAAAAGCGTCGACAAGTGCGACGATGGAAGCCTTAAAACAGGCGGTAAGCGAATATGGTAAAGCGGAGATTGAAGAAGAAAGTGACACTTACCTGTATGTTATTTTTACTACCGATCTGATGAAGTATCGTGACGATGTTGAGTTTTGGATTGATGAAGCAAACGGTGTTGTGCATTTTCGTTCTGCAAGCCGAGCAGGGTATTCAGATATGGGCTTAAACCGTAAACGTTATGAAGCGCTCGCCGCACTGTACGCAGAAAAATAAGCGAAAGGCACGACTGAATTTCATTGGTTTAATTTAATCGAAACAAATTAAACCAATGGCTTTTGTCCCTATTCATAATCAAGTAAACTGCGCGAGTTGTCTTGCTCGTTTGGTTTTTTACACACTTCCTCTCGGGTTGCTTACCACTTAGCTCGAAATTCGAGGAATTCATGTCCGACACCACCGAAAAACGTCTTAATAAATACATCAGCGAAACCGGAATTTGTTCTCGTCGTGAGGCCGACCGTCTGATTGCCGATGGTAAAGTGAAGGTGAATGGTTTGGTGGCAGAAATGGGACTAAAAGTAACCGATGCGGATGATGTTGTCGTCAATGGCAAACCATTAAGAGCCAAACGCAAACCAATTTACATTGCCTTGAATAAACCTGTTGGCATTACCTGTACCACTGAGCGTGATGTTCAAGGAAATATCGTCGATTTTGTTCGGCACCGCGAGCGTATTTTTCCAATTGGCCGTTTAGATAAACCTTCCGATGGTTTGATTTTTCTGACTAATGACGGTGATATCGTTAATAAAATCCTTCGCGCGGGGAATCAGCATGAGAAAGAGTATGTAGTACGAGTAGACAAGCCGATCACTCAGGACTTTATTCGAAAAATGAGTGAAGGCGTTGCGATTCTTGATACTGTGACCTTGCCATGTAAGGTCACTCAAGAAGGTAAATTTTCGTTTCGTATTGTGTTAACACAGGGGTTAAACCGCCAGATTCGCCGGATGTGTGAAACGTTAGGGTATGATGTGTTTAAGCTTCGCCGAGTGCGAATTATGAACATTACCTTAGACGGTATTCCCAATGGAAAATGGCGTTACCTTAGTGAACAGGAAGTGACGCAAATTCTGGCGATGTGCGAAAACTCAAGTGGTACTGAAGAAGCCTCTCAAGTTGAAAGTCAAACCACGACTCGCCCTGTTGCTAAAGCAAAACCAAAGCCTAATCGCCGCGTAAATTCAGAGGCGCCATTTGGACGAAGTGGGAAATCACAAGGCCGTGGCGCTAGTGGTAAAAAAACACCTCATTCGAAGCGCGATGACACCTCTTCAGGGCGCGGACGAAAACCAAACACCAGCAAGCCGAGTGTAAAAGGCACGCTAAAGTTGAAGAAATAAAAAATGCCGACACAATGTCGGCATTTTATTACGCATAAGATTCAACAAAGTGGCTTGTTTAATCTTCCATATAGTTTTCTGGCATCTCAATACGAGCAACACCGGAATCAACCGCCGCTTGAGCAACCGCTTTCGATACTCGTGAAAGCAAGCGAGGGTCCATTGGTTTTGGAATAATGTAGTCAGGTCCAAATTCCAACTTATCGACACCTGCTGCGGCAAGCACTTCTGCTGGTACAGGTTCCTTGGCAATACTACGAATTGCTTCAACTGCCGCAAGCTTCATTTCTGTATTGATCTCTTTGGCACGAACATCAAGCGCACCGCGGAAAATGAATGGGAAACAAAGTACGTTATTTACTTGGTTCGGATAGTCGGAGCGACCTGTGCCCATAATCAAATCTTTGCGGGCGGTGTGCGCCAGCTCTGGCTTGATTTCTGGATCAGGGTTGGAACAGGCAAAGACCACAGGGTTTGGTGCCATCAACTTTAATTCTTCTACAGAAATCAGGTTTGGTCCCGATACGCCGAGGAATAAGTCAGCATTGGTAATCGCATCTTCCAACGTGCGCTTGTCGGTATTATTGGCAAACTGTGCTTTATATTCATTGAGTTCTTCACGGCGGGTATGAATCACACCTTTGCGATCGAGCATGTAGATTTTTTCACGCATTGCGCCACATTTAATCAGTAGCTCCATACATGCGGTTGCAGCGGCACCAGCACCAAGGCAGACAATGATACAGTCTTTTAGGTCTTTACCTTGTAGTTCGATCGCGTTAAGCATTCCTGCTGCTGTAATAATTGCAGTACCGTGTTGGTCGTCATGGAAGACTGGTACATCACAACGATTAATTAATTGACGTTCAATTTCAAAACATTCAGGGGCTTTGATGTCTTCTAGGTTGATACCACCGAAAGTATCGGCGATGTTGGCAACCGTATCGATAAATTCATCAATCGTACGGTGCTTAACTTCAATATCAATAGAGTCAATGTTGGCAAAGCGTTTAAATAATAGAGCTTTACCTTCCATTACTGGCTTCGATGCCATTGGCCCTAAATTACCTAAACCAAGTATTGCTGTCCCGTTTGAAATGACCGCGACAGTGTTGCCCTTTGCTGTATATTTAAAGACGTTATCTGGGTTCTGTGCTATTTCACGCACGGGCTCCGCGACACCTGGGCTGTATGCTAGTGACAAATCGCTTGCCGAATCGGCTGGCGTTGTCAGCGCTATTTCAATTTTGCCCGGTGTTGGCTGGGCATGATAATCGAGGGCTTGTTGGCGAAAGGCTTCTTCCGCTGATAGTTCTTGGTTTTGGTCTTCGGACATGTGTGTGGGTCCTAATTATTCGGTATGAGGTTATGGTGTTTTTTCCAGCAGCTATTTTAATGGATGTTGATCCATCTTCATAGCAAGGAAAAGAGCTGCAGCAATAAAAATAGTCCAAAAACTGAATAAACTGTAAACAAAAAGGAAAACAAAGAGTTCTATAGAGCTAAGGCTGCAAGCAGAAACTAAAAAGGACGCCAATATAGCGTCCTTTGCATTCACATTTTAGAAGTTATTACTTCTTGCTTGATAAGTTACCAAAGCGTTTAGTGAAGCGATCAACACGGCCGCCTGTATCAACGATACGTTGCTTACCAGTGTAGAATGGGTGACATTTGTCACATACGTCTAGGTGAAGAGAATCTTTCGCCATAGATGATTTAAAAGTGAACGCGTTGCCGCAAGAGCAAGTTGCGCTTACTTCTTTGTATTCTGGGTGGATTCCAGCTTTCATAGGATAACCTCAATATTAGGCCGTGTCGCCATCCGAGTCTTTGCCGGACACCACACGTAGAGTTAAATTGCGTAACCCAAGGTTGTCATTTTGGTAAACAGACCTTGAGGCGCGCTATACTAATGAAAAGTGTCGGATGGATCAACTTCTTTTGCTGTTATTTTCACCATATTAACGGCTCGAAATTAGGAAACTCATCGTTTAGACTATCTATTCATTTATTATTCCGAAATCTTTCTTTATGCGCCCGAATATTGCACGTGTTGCGTTACCTGTTCCACTTGATAAGCAATTTGATTATATCGTTCCAAGCCATTGCTTTCCCGTGGTTGGAGGGCGTGTTTCCGTTCCTTTTGGGCGGCAAACATTGGTTGGTATTGTTGTCGAGTTTGTTGCTGAATCGGAATTAGCGTTAGAGCAACTCAAGCCTATTAAAACCGTGATCGACAACGAACCCTTGTGGCGTGATCAACTCTACTCCTTAATTAATTGGTGTAGCCAGTTCTACCATTATCCGCTCGGTGATACCTTTGCGATCGCGATGCCAGCGGCGTTAAGAAAAGGAAAATCCGCTTCTGTCGCCCCAATGATTGAATGGTCGTTAACCGAGTCGGGGCGCAACAAACTGATGCAGGGACTTGGTCGAGCAGTGAAGCAAGCCAGAGTGCTTTCTATGTTGCAATCGGGTCCAGTTGTGCAGGATCTTTTCATTGAGGAAGAGATAAACCGCACGTTCTTGACTTCATTGGAAGATAAAGGTTGGATTGAACAGCACAGCAAGATGCCGTTGCGTGGTCAATGGGCAACAGAGTTTGAGAACCACGCCGATAAACCCGATCTCAATCAAGAGCAAGTTGTCGCCATTGCGACAGTAAACAGTTTTTCATCTTTTGCTTGTGCGCTGATCGATGGGGTGACTGGCTCTGGAAAGACCGAGGTTTACTTAAATCTGATTACACCGGTACTCGAACGTGGGGAGCAAGCTTTAGTATTAGTGCCAGAAATTGGGTTAACGCCACAGACCATTAACCGTTTTAAGCGCCGTTTTAATGTACCGATAGAAGTCATTCACTCTGGATTGAACGATACCGAACGATTAAATGCATGGTTAGCGGCGCGAGATGGCCATGCTGGCATTGTTATAGGTACTCGCTCGGCTCTATTTGCACCATTTCGCCAGCTCGGAATTATTATTGTGGATGAAGAGCATGACACGTCATATAAACAGCAGGATTCATTGCGTTATCATGCTCGTGATGTGGCAGTGATGCGTGCACACCTTGAAGATATTCCGATTGTGCTTGGATCTGCAACGCCCGCGTTAGAGACCTTACATAACGCAAATAACGGAAAGTATCACCACCTGAAGTTGACTCAAAGAGCAGGGCTGGCGGTTCCAACAACGAATCGAGTCCTAGATATTAAGGGGCTTTATTTAGAAGGTGGGTTGTCGGCACCATTAATGGCGGAGATGAGACGTCACTTAAGTGCAGGAAACCAAGTGCTCCTGTTTCTCAATCGTCGAGGCTTTTCCCCTGCATTAATGTGTCACGAATGTGGATGGATCTCTGAATGTAAACGATGTGATGCTTATTACACTTATCATCAGTTTAGTAATGAGCTTAGGTGTCATCATTGTGGGTCACAGCGCCCAGTTTCTCGGCAGTGTCAAGATTGTGGTTCCACCAATATGGTGACGGTTGGCGTAGGGACAGAGCAATTAGAAAAACAACTTGAAAGCTTGTTTCCTGAATATAAAACCCTGCGCATCGACCGCGATAGTACTCGGAGAAAAGGGAGCTTAGAAAGCGCATTATCTTCAATTCACAGTGGCGAGTATAATATTCTGATCGGCACGCAAATGTTGGCGAAAGGGCATCACTTTCCAGATGTGACACTTGTGGCTTTACTTGATGTCGATAGTGCACTCTTTAGTAGCGATTTTCGTTCTCCAGAGCGTTTAGCTCAATTATTTATTCAAGTCGCGGGACGCGCTGGACGAGCCAGTAAACCAGGCGAGGTTATCTTACAAACTCACCACCCAGATAACCCTTTGTTGCGCTCTCTCGTTGATCAAGACTATCAACATTTTGCACAATCAGCGTTAAATGATCGAAAAATGGCATGGCAACCACCGTTTACGTTTTTGACGTTAATTCGCGCTGAGTCGAATAATTCGACTAATGTTGAAGATTTTTTGCGTCAAGTTCGGCAAACCTTAGAAGTTCATCCGCTGTTTGATGACTCATGCATGGTATTAGGACCAATTCCAGCTCCTCTCGCAAAAAGAGCGGGGAAGTATCGTTGGCATCTTTTACTACAAACTCACGCAAGATCGAAAATGCAGCGTCTATTAGCCAGTGCAAAACCTGCTATTCAATTGTTACCACTTGCGCCAAAAGTTAAATGGTCTTTAGATATAGAACCACTAGATATGTCGTAAGGTCGTGAGATTAGAACGAGCATTTAAGGTCAATATCGTCTGTTAAAGGTGATTAACATCACATTTTGTAGGGTTTTAATGTTCACTATTTACTCTTTTTCGACTGGTAATAGGCTTATTGATAAAACTAATGCTACTTGCCGTGAGCGAGTTCACGTTTATAATGCAAGTTTTGTTAATTAGACCGAAATTTTCTTTGGAGAAATGCTTACACTAAAGGAAGTACAATAGTTTTGTATTCTTTACAGAGAGTTGTTAAGGCATCTCGGTGAACTGAGAGGGTAAATTAGTATGGCGACAATGAAAGATGTTGCTCAATTAGCTGGAGTATCGACTGCTACGGTATCTCGTGCGCTAATGAATCCAGAAAAAGTATCACCGACCACTCGGCAGAGAGTGGAAGAGGCGGTATTAGAGTCGGGTTACTCGCCAAACTCTTTAGCGAGAAGCCTACGTCGAAATGAATCCAAAACCATCGTGGCTATTGTCCCGGACATTTGTGACCCTTATTTCTCTGAAATTATTCGAGGGATAGAGGATGCTGCTATCGAGAATGGGTATTTGGTATTGTTGGGAGATAGCTGTCAGCAAAAACGACGAGAGAGCTCTTTTGTCAATTTAGTTTTTACCAAACAAGCGGATGGCATGTTGTTGCTAGGGACCGATCTTCCTTTTGATGTGAGTAAATCTGAACAAAAAAACCTGCCGCCGATGGTGATGGCCTGTGAATATGCTCCAGAGCTCGAGCTTCCTACTGTGCATATTGATAATTTAACCTCAGCCTTTGAAGTGGTTAATTATCTAGGACAAATGGGACACAAAAAAATAGCCGAGTTATCAGGGCCAGAAACCGCCGCATTGTGTCAGTTTAGGCATCAGGGCTACCTCCAAGCCTTACGTCGTGCCAATGTTACTATGAACCCTTCCTATCATTTATTCAGTGACTTTTCATTTGAAGGTGGAGTGGCAGCAGCAAAGCAATTGCTAAACCTACCTGTGCCTCCAACTGCGATTTTTTGCCACAACGATATGATGGCTATTGGCGTCATACAAGAAGCCAAGCGTATGGGGTTGAAAATCCCTCAGGATCTATCTGTCGTGGGTTTCGATGATATTAAGTTTGCACAGTATTGTGATCCTCCGTTAACCACGGTCGCGCAGCCTAAATACGAAATTGGACGCCAGGCCATGCTGATGATGTTGGAAGTATTACGTGGAAATGATGTAAGAGCTGGGTCTCGATTATTGGAAACAGAATTGATCATTCGTGAAAGTGTCGCGCCGCCGAGAGTTCCCTAATCACATTGCGTCAAGATTGTTGATCACGCATAGATATAACGAAGAAGTTAGGCTACCCTGTAAAGATACTTCATTATTATTTAGTTAAAAATCAATCGATCGTGGCCAATAAAGATTATGTAAAACGAGGTGGTGGACGCTCAAAGCAGTCTGCGACTAAAAAGAAGCCTAAATCCAAAGGCCTACCTATCCGAAGTGGTTTAACGGCTATTGTGGTTGTCTGTTTGTTTGGTTATGGTTTAACTTTCCTTAGCCAGTCTCCTGACCCTCAACCTACAGTGAAAATAGCACCAGCTCCTGTGGTGAAACCAAAGCCGAAACCAAAAGAAGAGAACCTACCTCCGCCACCGACTCAAACTTGGGAATATGAGCAATTATTGCCAAGTAATGAAATTGAGGTGACAGCAAGAGAGTTACAGGTGTCTGAAATACCCTACATCATGCAGTGTGGTGCGTATAAAACTGCTGCCCACGCTCAGGAGCGAAAAGCGAATATCGCCTTTCAAGGTATTCAAAGTACAGTGCGCCAGAAAGAAGGCAGCAGTTGGTTTCGAGTGGTGCTTGGTCCTTACAAGTTTAAACGAGATGCTGAGCGTGACAAACATAAGCTGCAACGAGCTAAAATTGAACCTTGTGCTATTTGGAAAGAAGCACAGAATTAATCAACTTGCCGATGCTCCTAATCATATTAGACGTTGTTTATCACCAAACAACGTCTAACTCCCTTAGCAAATCCCACTGAATACTTGAATTTCCCTCGAACGATCCTCATATACATTTTAATTAACTTTTAAATGAAATAAGAGGCATCTCGTGACTACCATTGTATCTGTACGACGAAATAACAAAGTCGTGATTGCTGGTGATGGGCAAGTTTCCCTTGGCAATACGGTGATGAAAGGCAACGCACGTAAAGTACGTCGTCTCTACAATAATCAAGTGCTGGCTGGTTTTGCTGGCGGTACTGCCGATGCCTTTACTTTGTTTGAGCGATTTGAAAGCAAATTGCAAATGCACCAAGGTCACTTAACCAAAGCAGCCGTTGAACTTGCCAAAGATTGGCGTAGTGATCGCGCGCTTCGACGGTTAGAAGCCATTTTAGCCGTTGCCGATGAAACCGCCTCGTTAATCATTACGGGTAATGGTGATGTGGTTGAACCAGAAAATGATCTGATAGCGATCGGCTCTGGTGGTAATTTCGCACAAGCAGCGGCCACCGCATTGCTGGAAAATACAGAATTAGATGCACGAACGATTGCAGAGAAAGCGCTACTGATTGCTGGTGATATTTGTGTGTTTACTAATCATAACCATACTATTGAAGAACTCGACATTCCCGAAGAAAAATAACTCATGCCGATAGTGTGTTACATCAAGATTAAGGATATTAAGTATGTCTGAAATGACCCCACGTGAAATTGTTCACGAACTCAATCGCCACATTATTGGTCAAGACAAAGCAAAACGCTCGGTTGCCATCGCACTACGTAATCGCTGGCGTCGAATGCAACTTGATGATGCTTTACGAGCGGAAGTGTCACCAAAGAATATTCTGATGATCGGCCCAACAGGTGTTGGTAAAACCGAGATTGCTCGTCGCCTTGCAAAATTAGCTAATGCTCCATTTATAAAAGTAGAAGCGACTAAGTTTACAGAAGTAGGCTATGTTGGTAAGGAAGTTGAATCGATTATTCGCGATCTTACAGAAGTTGCTGTAAAAATGACGCATCAGCAAGCGATGGAGAAAGTTACATTCCGTGCCGAAGAGATGGCGGAAGAGCGAATTTTAGATGCCTTACTTCCTCCTCCACGTGATGGCTGGGAAGACGGCGAAGATAACTCAAAAACACGCCAAATCTTCCGTAAAAAGTTACGTGAAGGAGATCTCGATGATAAAGAAATCGAAATCGATATTGCTGCGCCACAAATGGGCGTTGAAATTATGGCTCCTCCCGGCATGGAAGAAATGACGAATCAGCTTCAGGGTATGTTCCAAAACCTCGCCGGTGACACCAAGAAAAAGCGCAAAATGAAAGTGAAAGACGCGCAGAAAGCGATGGTTGAGGAAGAAGCTGCTAAATTAGTGAATCAAGAAGAGCTTAAAGAGCAAGCCATTTTTAATGTTGAGAATAATGGCATCGTTTTTATCGATGAATTTGATAAGATTTGTAAACGTGGTGAATCATCAGGCCCAGACGTTTCTCGTGAAGGCGTTCAGCGAGATCTACTTCCCTTGATTGAAGGAAGTAGTGTGTCGACTAAGCATGGGATGGTTAAAACGGATCATATCTTGTTTATTGCATCAGGTGCATTCCAAGTAGCAAAACCATCGGACTTGATTCCTGAACTGCAAGGTCGTCTACCGATTCGAGTTGAACTTGAAGCTTTAACCAGTGATGACTTCAAGCGCATACTTACCGAGCCAAAAGCATCATTAACCGAGCAGTACATTGCGCTGATGAATACAGAAGAAGTGACGTTAGATTTCACTGATGACGGAATTAGCCAGATTGCAAACGCGGCTTGGCGTGTAAATGAAACCACCGAAAATATCGGTGCTCGTCGTCTGCATACAGTGTTAGAGCGCTTAATGGATGAGATCTCATTTGATGCGACTGAAAAGTCAGGGTCAACTTTTACTATCGATGAAGCTTATGTCAAAACGTGTTTAGGTGAATTGGTAGAGGATGAAGACCTAACTCGCTTTATTTTATAGTGTTTTCTAAACGAACAGTATTGTTGACCATTGATACTTTGTTTCTTATAAACGCTACCGTTTGATATATAAAATCAAGCCCGTCATCGACGGGCTTTATCATGGTCACCATTTCAGCGTATAATAACTTTCTTTGTCGCACTCACTGTTTGTACCATGAATCAATCAATTTCGATCTGGTTAGATGCCGCTCGGCCAAAAACCTTACCTTTGGCGTTAGTCTCGATTTTAACGGGAAGCACACTGGCATTCTCATTCGGCCAATTTTCTATTTGGGTAACATTACTTGCATTAGTGACCGCCATCCTATTGCAAATACTGTCCAACTTGGCCAATGACTACGGTGATTGTGTTAAGGGAACCGATAATGATGAACGGCTAGGGCCAATGCGTGCATTACAGTCAGGAGCTGTCAGTCTTGAGGCAATGCGTAAAGCCATTGTCATCAATGTGTTGCTGACGATGCTATCTGGATTAGTCCTTATTCTTTACGCTCTTGATTCTTGGGAGAGTATTTTCATCTTCATGGGCTTTGGTGTATTAGCTATGGTAGCGGCGGTTGCTTATACCATGGGCAGCAAACCTTATGGCTATGTTGGATTAGGCGACCTTTCAGTTTTCATTTTCTTTGGGTTATTGGGTGTCTATGGTACCTATTTCCTCCATACTGGGTCGGTCGATATGCGCTTATTGCTTCCTTCTATTGGATGTGGATTATTTGCGGTTGCTGTACTTAATGTGAATAACATGCGCGATATAGAGAATGATCAGCAATGTGGCAAACGTACTGTGGCGGTACGATTAGGGTCTAAACTTGCGAAGCAATACCATGTAGTCTTGCTGGTTAGTGCGTTAATCGCATTTAGTAGTTATCTGTTGCTGCAAAACGCTTCTTTGTGGATTAGCTTTCCGTTTGCGTTGAGCCTTGTTATTGTCACCAAACACGTCATTGCGATCAAACGAGCAAGCCACCCAATTCAGATTGCTCCTATGTTACCTGTAATTGTTAGATGCTCTGTGGTAACGAATCTTTTGTTCGTTGTGGTGGTAGTAGCTCAAACTCTTATCAGTTAATTGAATTTTGTGATTGCAATGACTTATTCAGTCTTTATACTCAAATGAGATTACCTTCGTTATGGGAACCGTTGCTATGGAATATAATACGTCTGCACTTTGTGACATGTACATTGATCAAGTTGATGTGGTTGAACCCATGTTCAGTAATTTTGGTGGACGCACTTCGTTCGCAGGCCAAATCACGACGATTAAGTGTTTTGAAGATAATGGCTTGATTCGAGAGGTTCTAGAACAAGATGGTGAAGGCCGAGTATTATTAATCGATGGTGGTGGTTCATTACGCCGTGCCTTGATTGACGCTGAGATTGCAACGCTTGCTGAAGATAATGAATGGGAAGGTATCGTCGTATATGGAAGTGTACGCGAAATTGATGATTTAGAAGAAGTAGGACTCGGCATTCAAGCCATGGCTCCAATTCCAGTGGGTGCATCGAGCCAAGGTATTGGTGAAGGTGATATCCCAGTTAACTTCGGTGGAGTGACATTTTTACCTGATGATTATCTCTATGCAGATAGCACCGGAATTATTATTTCTCCAGAAGCATTAAGTCCAGATGGATATGAAGATGACTTTGATGACGAGATAGTTGAATCAGAAGAATAATTCTCTTATCAATATGCGTATTCGAAAAAGCCGATAAATCAGTTTATCGGCTTTTATGTTTCAGCTTACTCGGGATTGTTTAACTTGAAGCCATAACACTTCTGTGCAGCTTTCGAGCATAGAAGTAACTCATAGCACCACTTAATGTTGTGCTTATCGCCATTCCTATGAATACCCCTTTAATGCCATATAACCAAGACCCAATCCAAGCCCCAGGAAGAGTAAAGAAAAACAAACGAATAAAGTTCCACCCAAAGGCTTTAACTGGCTGGCGCATTGCGTTTAGTGCTGACACCAGCATCATGACAATACCTTGAAAACCGTAGCTTATTGGCACGATGAGTAAGTAGTACCAAAGTAATTCGCGTACCTGTGGGTCTTGAGAAAATAGATGAGACAATGGCACGCTGAGTGGCACCATCATGATAAATATTAGCAATTGAAATAACACTGAAAATCGTATGCTGAGAAATAGAGCATCAAAGCTACGCTGAGTCTGTTGCGCCCCTAAGTTTTGAGCCATAAAAGGCGTTAAAGCAGAGGTGAGTGACATTAAGACAATCATAAGTAGAGATTCAACTCTCTGTGCTGCACCATAGGCTGCTACAGCTGCTGTGCCATGTTTCGATAGTAACACCATGAGAATTGCGCCACACAGAGGATTCATTGCAATTGAAAATGCCGCTGGCGTTCCAATAGCTAAGATGTTTTTCCAATCTTGCAGTAAATATCTCCATTTGGGTTTACTGATCAGTTTGTCTCTAATAATTAAAATATAAAAAGAGCTGATAAGCGCACCACACCAACTCACGCCACTGGCAATTGCAGCACCTTGCATTCCAAGTTCAGGAAAAGGGCCATAACCAAAAATCAATAATGGATCGAGAATGCCATTGATGACGCCAGATATGATCATTATGATCGCCGGCGTTTTGGTATCGCCAGTGGCTCGAATAGCGCTATTTCCTGCCATCGGAATAACCAGAAGTGGAATCGCACAATACCATATCGACATATATTGATGAATAAGAGGAAGTAACTCATCATTTGCACCCAGCAAACGAAATAAAGGTTCGATAGTTGATAAGCCGAGGAAAGAGGTTAAAACAACGAGAGTCACGGCAAGGAGAAGTCCGTGCGATGTTAACATGGTGGCGCTGCTTGTTTCTCCTTGTCCTAGTAATCTTCCAATCAATGCAGACAAACCGGTTCCGATTCCCATGGTGATGCAGTTGACAGCAAAGGTTACCGGAAAGGTATAACTCATTGCTGCAAGCGCTTCAGTGCCCAGCAGAGAAATGAAGAAGGTATCAACAAGATTAAATAATAGTATCGCTACAAGGCCAAATACCATCGGAATGGTCATTTGTCGAAGTACGAGATGGATAGGACTGGATAGCAGTCCGTGTTTATCTTGCATAGAAGGCATGAGTTAAGAATTTGTAAATAGAATACTGGATAGTTGAGTAATCTCCTAGAGGCTTAAACGCCAGATATAAAAAAGGCCAGCCGAAGCTGACCTTTTACATTGTATGTAGTAACTTAAGCTTTCGCTTTAGCTGCTGCTTTAGCAATGGCTGCAAACCCTTTTGCATCCAGAGCTGCACCGCCAACAAGAGCACCATCGATGTCTGGTTGTGCGAAGTAAGAATCAGCGTTTTCTGGCTTAACAGAACCACCGTATTGAATGATTAGTTGCTCAGCAACCGCTGGATCTTTTGCCGCGATAAGAGCACGGATAGAAGCATGAATGCGCTGTGCGTCTTCTGCTGTTGCCGCTTTACCTGTACCAATTGCCCAAATTGGTTCGTAAGCAATGATAGCGCCATTAAAAGCTTCAACACCACACTCGTCGATAACAGCATTAATTTGACGAGCACATACAGCTTCAGTTTCACCCGCTTCATTTTGAGCATCAGATTCACCGATACAGAAAACAGGCACCAAACCATTTTCTTTTAAGAATGCGAATTTCTTCGCGACAAACTGGTCTGACTCTGCGTGATATTCACGGCGCTCCGAATGACCGATAATGATGTGAGTCGCACCGAAGTCTTTTAGCATTTCTGGAGATACGTCACCAGTGAATGCGCCACTGTTTTTAAGGTCAGTATTTTGTGCGCCAAGAATGATTTTGTTTCCGCCTTCGCTGATTAAACGTTCAGCTAGGTCAACATAAAGAGCTGGGGGCGCAACAGCAACATCAACACCAGAAACACCTTCAAGCTCAGTGTTTAAGCCATTTAGAAGGTCGGTTACCATTGATTTGCTACCATTTAGTTTCCAGTTACCCATAACTACAGGACGACGCATAGGAAAATCTCCAAAATTTAAGTTTATAAAAAAGAATTAAATCTGTGACAGAATATAGCAGATAAAAAGGCGTAATTCATGATTCTGGACACGTGTTTACTGGAATCTTACAAATTTTTTCAAAGGTAAAAATAAATCAAATCACATAAAATAACTGATACTTTGGTTATGAATTATTAAACCATCGTTTTATATTTGTCGATATAAAAGAGCAGTGGAAATATAGAAGGGAATTTGAATTCATCCGTATTAAATATTAATAATACGGATGAGTGAGAGAGGGACGTACTATGAAATTAGCGAGAGAATTGAAGAATTTTTGCTGTTGGTAGCTCTTCTTGATTAATTGAGCATTCAAGTGAATCTTGGAAACGAACAACTTGTTTAGTGAGTTCTTTCATTAAGCGAACATTAGCATGGTTTGGGTTGCTACTTGTCTCAATGATTCTATCGATATGGCTTTGCAGTGCCCATAAGCGATCTTGCATATCCTCAGAAGAGGCAAGAATCGTTTCTTCACAGATTTCTTGTTTTAAGATTGTAAATGCTTGTGGATTTCCTTGCGCCAATTCGACCAATTCATCGAAAGGGGGAAGTGGTTGTACATGTGCAGTATTACTCATTGTTCACCTCATCATCACATCAGTTACATCTAAGCTGTTACCTAGAACACTAAACTAGAGGCGGTGAAAAAAAAAGCAAATCGAAGAGGGATTAATTGCATTCTTGTTATTGAGACGGTTTCTCATGGGGTGTAACAATGTAGCTACACCGACGTTGACCCGAAATAATATGCTCTTCTCGTTCGATGCTGGCATCGTTTTTAAGTAACAGTTTGAAAACACTCAATTCTGATTGGCAAAAAGATTGACAATGCGTTGCAGCACGACAAATAGGGCAGTGATTTTCAATAAATCGATAACCAAACTCTGTCGTTTCTATTTCAACCATGTAACCTTCGCTTTCTCGTAGTTTTGCAAGGACAGATAGTTTTTCTTCAAGAGAATCTGTATTGACGAGCGCTTTCTGGTAGTTTTTTAATGTTTGAGTTTCGCGTTGTTGGACGACTTTTTGTAACCCATCTTGACCAAATAGGTTACCAACAGCTTCAATCATTTGAATCGTTAGCTCACCATGACGATCACTAAATTGTTCGTTACCTTTGTCGGTAAGTGCCCAGTTACGTGATGGACGACCTACTTTTACCTTTATATCGAACGTTTCTAGAATCCCATCTTTCTCTAAGCTTTGGAGATGCTGACGAGCACCCATGGTTGTCATCCCAAATTGCTCAGCAATCTGTTTTGCAGAGACAGCACCGTCGCGCTTGATGGTATGTAGAATTTTTTCAGCAGTTTTCATGTCATCCCTTATTAACTGAGTTTTCATTATCGTAACTCTGATTAATAAAGTAAATAGTTGACTATTTTCGTGTGCTTTTAATTCTTCCAATTTTATTCAGGCAAGCAATTTATCCCAAAAAGAAAAATTTCATCAAAATGATCACATTTTTTGAGTTTTCCCCCTTGGTATATTCACTTTTCTCCCCAACATATGAAGCACGAGCTACTTTGTAGTTTTTTATCTAACTAAAACTGAAAATTAATCAGGAGAGACGACCGATGAATATTCGTCCATTACATGACAGAGTTATTGTTGAGCGCCAAGAAGCTGAGTCTAAGTCGGCTGGTGGTATTGTTTTAACAGGTTCAGCGGCAGAAAAATCGACTCGCGGTAAGATTATCGCAGTTGGTAAAGGACGTATTTTAGAAAACGGTAGTATTCTACCTCTAGACGTTAAAATTGGCGATTCGGTGATCTTTGCCGAAGGCTATGGTACTAAATCAGAAAAAATCGATGGCAAAGAGGTCCTGATTCTTTCTGAGAGCGATATATTGGCAATTGTCGATTAATTTTTTGCTCTTACTTCAACAACTAAAACATGATAACCGAATTGAGAAAAGGAAATAACGATGGCAGCTAAAGATGTAAAATTTGGCAACGATGCACGTGTGAAAATGCTAGAAGGCGTGAACGTATTAGCGAACGCTGTAAAAGTTACTTTGGGACCAAAAGGACGTAATGTTGTTCTTGATAAATCATTTGGCTCACCTTCTATTACTAAAGATGGTGTTTCTGTTGCCCGTGAAATTGAATTGGAAGATAAATTCCAAAACATGGGCGCTCAAATGGTTAAAGAAGTTGCGTCTCAAGCAAATGATGCGGCAGGTGATGGTACGACAACAGCGACTGTTTTAGCTCAATCTATTATTACTGAAGGTCTTAAAGCGGTTGCAGCTGGCATGAACCCAATGGATCTTAAGCGCGGTATCGATCAAGCAATTATTGCTGCTGTTGAAGAATTGAAAACACTATCTGTCCCTTGTGCTGATACCAAAGCTATTGCTCAAGTTGGTACTATTTCTGCGAACTCAGATAGCAGTGTTGGTAACATCATTGCTGAAGCAATGGAAAAAGTTGGCCGTGATGGTGTTATTACCGTTGAAGAAGGTCAAGCATTACAAGACGAGTTAGCTGTTGTTGAAGGTATGCAGTTCGACCGTGGTTATTTGTCACCATATTTCATTAATAACCAAGAAGCGGGTTCTGTAGATTTAGATAATCCATTTATCTTGTTGGTTGATAAGAAAGTATCAAACATTCGTGAACTTCTTGGCTGTCTAGAAGCCGTTGCAAAAGCTTCCCGTCCTCTATTGATTATTGCTGAAGATGTTGAAGGTGAAGCACTCGCGACACTTGTTGTAAACAACATGCGTGGTATCGTGAAAGTTGCTGCTGTTAAAGCGCCTGGTTTCGGTGACCGTCGTAAAGCGATGCTACAAGATATCGCTATCCTGACTGGCGGTACTGTTATTTCTGAAGAGATCGGGCTAGAACTTGAAAAAGCTGCTCTAGAAGATCTTGGTCAAGCTAAACGCGTGTCAATCACCAAAGAAAATACAACCATTATCGATGGTTCAGGTGAAGAGGCTTCTATTCAAGGGCGTGTTGTACAAATTCGTCAACAAATAGAAGAAGCGACATCTGATTACGATAAAGAGAAACTTCAAGAGCGCGTAGCCAAACTTGCTGGCGGTGTAGCGGTAATTAAAGTTGGCGCGGCGACTGAAGTTGAAATGAAAGAGAAGAAAGATCGCGTAGAAGATGCGCTACACGCGACTCGCGCTGCGGTAGAAGAAGGTGTGGTTGCCGGTGGTGGTGTTGCTCTAGTTCGAGCTGCCTCTAAAGTTGCTGGTCTTAAAGGCGCAAATGAAGAGCAGAATGTTGGTATTCGCGTTGCCCTTCGTGCTATGGAAGCACCTTTACGTCAAATCGTGTCTAACTCAGGTGATGAAGAGTCTGTTGTTGCAAATAACGTTAAAGCGGGTGAAGGTAGCTACGGCTATAACGCTGCGACTGGCGAATACGGCAATATGATTGATATGGGAATCTTGGATCCAACTAAAGTAACACGTAGTGCGCTTCAGTTTGCAGCATCTGTTGCTGGTCTTATGATTACTACTGAAGCAATGATCACTGATATTCCTCAATCTGATAACGCTCCAGCAATGCCTGATATGGGCGGAATGGGTGGAATGGGTGGTATGGGCGGAATGATGTGATAATGAAATCAAGGTTAATTTTCATTAGCTATTGATTTTATTGGTTTAAAATTTTTCAGAAAAGCCCTTTGATACTACTATGTATAACTTATGTATCAAGGGGCTTTTTTATGGAAAATGAAAATGCAATAAAATTGCATGAATATCTAAATTCTATTTCAGGTAATGAAGAGTTGCTAGGGCAATTCATTACTTTGATGAACAAGCAATCTAGTTGCAAACCAATTACCCTACATGAGGGGCTTTCTATCTACATACCGAAAAATACGTTGAATTATTCGTATCGTATTTATAATAAAAGTTGGGGGGTTGATGAACGTAAAACATGCAAAACTCCAGACAAAGTAAAAGCTAAAAATATAGCGATGAAAGCCTAGGTTACATATGAAGTGATGTGTAGTGGTACGCTGACTTAAGTGCAGAAGCATGTCAATCTAAATCGCATTGAGGAATATAAATACTAATAATATCATTCCGCCTAATTATATGATCTAATAGCAGAATGATTTAATTTAACTCTGTACTATCCATGAATATGATAAATGAAGATTTTAATTTATTAGCTAAAACACACAAAAGTGTGAGGATGAGATTAAAGTTTTTAGCCTTAGCACACTTCTATGAAGGGCATTCTCGTTTTGAGATTGCGCGGTTTTTAAAAGTAAGTAGAACCAGCGTCAATAAATGGATCACGCAGTACCATCAAGAAGGGATAGATGGCTTAATTGACAAAAAACAACTGGCAGGCCTTTTCGTCTTTCTGAAAAACAACATTCACAACTATCGATTATATCTCTGATAAATCAAAGTCAGAAACAGGCGGACGCCTGACGGGTAACCATATTCAAGCCTATATCCAAGAAGAATTTGGCTTTCATTACCACCTTTCAAGTATTTATAAATTACTCAATAAATTGGGTTTTTCATGGATAACTTCTCGCTCTAAACACCCAAAACAGTCTGAAGAAGCGCAAGCATCTTTTAAAAACGATCCTTGAAATACCAGGAACTGTTGCGCTAGATCGTGTTGATATATGGCTTCAAGGTGAAGCTCGGTTTGGTCAGCAGAATACTACAATCCGGTTATGGGCTCACACAGGAAGCCGACCACGCGCAGTAAAACAACAGCAATTTGAATATGCTTACTTATTTGGCTCTGTCTGTATTAATAATGGTTACTCAGGAGCGTTGGTGGTCCCTTATGTAAATAAAGAGATAATGACAATGCACCTAAAGCAGATATCCGATAGAACACCAATTGATAGACATTGGGCGTGAATTCTTTGCTGAGAAAGCCCAGAAACATTTTATGATTTATGAGATCATGTTTCTCCCCAACAAGCCTGGCTCACCTCTCGTGAATGGCAAAATGGAACACTCGCAAAAAACAGATAAAATTGAAACCATCTCTATGAGTTACACATTTTATACGTATTCTCCCACACGCACCAGATTGAGCTTTTCTCTCGCTGTAGGTTCTTCAAAATACTGAGTAACATGATGAAATACAGCCTCAGTGTCAAACATTGCTCTTTCAGGCTGTTCAACTCGGCGCTTAGCAATTTGGGATAAACATTGCTCATCTGTTAAGTCTAAATACCAAAGCTCATGCTTACTACGGACTTCGGCGCACAGCGATAAGAACCAAGCCCTTTGCTTAGCAGTATTAGCTGGAAAGTCCATGACAACGTTAACCCCAACATTCAACAAACTTTGAACGTGGCTTTTAACGAAAGGCTTAATGAAATTTGAGCACTTAATGTAGTCATCAAATGTTTGAATTTGAGAAGGATAATGAGCTGACAACCATTCGTCTTCTGAGATTAGGACTGTATTGTTTTCAGCAGCAATAACCTTAGATTTAGTCGATTTGCCTGCTCCCATCTTGCCACAGAAGAAGAACAGCTTTCCTTGATTTTCCATGTTTCCTCCTTTACGGTGGTGTACACTACAAAAAGTAGCCAGAAACTCCTAACTCACTTTCCGCCTTGCTAGGCAAAAAAACGACGTAAACCAAAACCTTCGAAAGAGCGCCCCAACACGTCGACTTATTCACTTTTTAATGTCATACCTCAATCAATTTTTGGTTTCATTTCTTTGTGTTGAAAACCCTAACACCATTTCAAACATAGTTAGGCTCAATCCCTGTCTTCAAAAGACAGATCATTCTTGGTTTTTGGCGTTTTCAAGTTAGACTCCCAAGAATACAAAGGAACTGATAATGCACAATCGTTACAAATTACGTGCAACTCCTCTTCGTTTGATCCCCATACTGGTGTTCGAAAACCAGTCGACAAGTGAACACTGTTACAAAGAAGACACCTTGCTTTATTGCTGGAGGACATGAACTAGACCTTATCACCTCTTCAATTACATTTTACGTCTGAGCGCAGTCTTCATTCTCGACTTTATTGCTAGAGTTGTTGCAATGACAGAACTTGACAACTTGTAAATATTAACTCGACTTGTTTTGGTCTTTTATACATAAAAAGTATGCCCATGAAATTAGTATAACTTGTAAAGGTCCGCGTATTAACAAGTAGATAGGTCCCCACTGATGCCCACCAAGACCAATGCTATGAATTGCTGCGTAAATGTTTGCCGGGAAGAAAACAACAAAAGCTAAAATGGCAACCTTTGCGGCTAAGGACTGATACCTCGGAGCAAAAAGGGCAATACCAATAAAAAACTCAATCACCCCTGTGAGATAGACCAACTCCAAACGGAAAGGGACCCAGGTTGGTAACATTTCTACCATACCTTCTTTTTGAACGAAATGACCCACACTAAAGAATAGGAAGGCAATTGCTAGCCCCCAACATGCATATTTCCTAACATTCAGAGGGTTGCTACTCAACTTTGAATAAACAAATGCAATACCCAATGGACTGGAAAGCAAAAAAAGAATAATTAATGGCGTTACCATATATTTCTCCTAAACAAATACATTGTCTGTACACCGGGCATTACAGTTTTTAGCTGTAACCCACTCCCCTAGCCATTAATGCGGCAAATAGAGGAATAAATAACAACACGAAAACCTCTACCCTTTTAATAAATATAACCGCTTTAGGGACTTTCTTATCGTACTCAGTGATTTTTCGGTTTCTAAAAAAGAAAACTGTCGGTATTACTGACATTAGGGCAACAAGTAAAAACAAACCTACCTTATAATGAAAAACGATATTGTTGATGTAAAAATGACTTGGCTTTCCTACAAAGAAACAAAGAGATAGTCCACTAACCAATACAGCTAAGGCACTCACACCATATAGCGCGTCAATCGCACTCAAGTTTCTCAGTTCGTGAGCTTCAAGTTTCTTTGTTAAGGATAAGTTCTGATAAACCAACAAGGAAGTTAGAGAAAAAATGCTCAAAAAGTGTATATACCTAACCGCTATTTCTACTATCATGCTGCCCTCGACATTACCGATCTGTTCACTGTACAGATTAAACTATAACCTCAAACTGTACACTGTCAAGTTTATGTGGTGAAATACTATTATGAGTTGTTTATAGAATTGAATGATATGACGACAAAAAAAAATAACTACCATCATGGAAACCTTAGAGAAGCGGTATTAGAAGCTGCACATAAGTTACTGGAACTTGAGGGAATTAAATCTATCACGTTTCGTAGAATTGCTAAGGAAGTTGGCGTCAGCCAGAATGCTCCCTACTCTCATTTCAAAGACAAGACGGCATTGCTAGAGGCCTTAGCAGTGGATGGTTTTCAAGGGCTTTTAGATAGCATGAGAGAAAACAGTGTCTCTTTATCAACACCTTCAGACTATCTCCAAGCTATTGGCAAAGGTTATGTGACGTACGCTCTATCTAACCCTGCGTTGTTTAAACTAATGTTTGATATGCAGTCAGCGACGACTGAGTCAGGTATGCTCCAAACGGTTTCTTCACAATCTTTCCAGATTCTTCGCGATGCAGTTTCGAACGTTCAAGTGAGTAATAAGCAAGATAGAGCAGATGAACTAATCGCCTCAATATCGGCATGGGCTCTGGTTCAAGGGTTGAGTGTACTGCTCATAGAGAATAGATTATCAGCAAACCCTGAAGCTCAGTCGCTGAAGAGCTCGGATATAATTGAGCAGTCGACGAGGATTTTTACCCAGGGACTGATTAACTTCAAAAGCAATGGCCTTTAATGGACTCTACTTTTGTCCATGTAAATTCTTAGTGGCTGGAGAAAGAGACCGACAAATACCGTCCTACACGTGCTCATAAACATAAATGACTGACTATCAAAAAGGCGGCGTAGTTTTTCCACGCCGCACTTGTCTTGTTGCAGTAAACGTTAATCGACTTTTATTTTTTTGACCGCAATACTTAGTTCCCCCATTTCCAGCTTATGGTGCTCCCCCATATTGTCAGGCAACTCAAAATCAACAGATTTCGCTAGAGTCTCTGTTTGGACATAATCAAGATGCTGTTCTACCCATCGTTTTACTGAATCAGAAGTATTCACAGACACTGATATTTTGTCCGTAACCCCAAAACCGGATGATTTTCGGAGCTTTTGTATACGGCTTACTATCTCACGAATCATGCCTTCTGCAACCAAATCCTCAGTGAGATTAGGATCAAACTCCATGGAGATATAACGGTTAGAAACCGCGTTTACGCCGTCCTTTGCTTTTCTGTAGATAGCAATATCTTCTTCAACAAAACGTTGTCCGTCAATATCCAGAAACCCTGTTTGCTGAAGATGATCAATCTCAGTAGGTGAAAGGTTAGCTATTAGGTTCGCATAGTGTTTCATTTGCTTACCCAAACGCTTCCCCAGTGCGATAAAGTTAGCCTTCGCATAGAGGTCGATAAATTTTCCTTCATCGGTACTAAAACTTAAGGACTTGAAATTCAGTTCCGCTTTGATGTAATCAGACAAGCGTTGAATATCATCCAGCACTGACTTGTCTCGGTGGAGTATCGTTGCCTGTCTCAACGGTGTTTTGAGCTTAACTTTGATATCGTTTCTCATTTGTCGGCCCATAATGATCAGATGTTGAAAACTCTGAACACTTGTCTCGAGTTCGGGCAATTTCAGCTCACTGACTTCTTGAGGGTAAGGTCGCAAATGTACCGATAATGGCAGCTCTGAGTTTTCGTCATACTTTTTAAGCTGTTGATAAATGAACTCCGACAAGAAAGGGGCAAACGGGGCCATTAACGTGGTAAACGTGTTTAGACAATGATAGAGCGTAGCATAGGCACTTTCTTTGTCCTCATTCATGTCAGTTTGCCAATATCGAGAACGGTTCAAGCGGATATACCAATTTGTTAGGTCTTCCAAAAACTCAAACAGAGGTGGAACCACTTCATACAAATGGTACGCCTGCATTTCAGCATTTACTTTTTCTTTTAGGCTTTCCAAACGAGAAACGATCCACTGATCAAGTACATTGTCTCTCGCAGCTGTGTCATTGACTTTCCACCCGTCAATATCAGCATAAGTTTTAAAAAACTTAAATCCGTTATACCAAGGCAGAAGCACCTGTCTGACCATTTCCTGAACGCCTTTGTCAGAGAACTTCTGTTCTTCGGCTTTAACTAAACCAGAATTGATAAGACACAATCGCAACGCATCGGCACCGTACTGTTCCATTAATACATCGGGGGCCGTGTAGTTTTTAAGCCGCTTAGACATTTTCTTACCGTCTTCCGCCATCACAATGCCGTTAACAATGACATTAGTGAAAGCGGGTTTACCGAACAGACACTCACTCAACACCTGCAAGGTATAAAACCACCCTCGTGTCTGATCCACGCCTTCAGCGATAAACGATGCAGGAAAACTTGCTTCAAACTCTTGCTTGTTCTCGAATGGATAATGAACCTGTGCATAGGGCATTGAACCTGACTCAAACCAGCAATCAAAGACTTCCGGTATCCTGCGATACACACCATCCTCTCCGGCTAAAGTAAAGGTTAAATGGTCGACATGATCCCGATGCAAGTCTGCAATTTGTGTACCAGTTAAAGAAGTCAGCTCTTCGATAGACCCTATACAGTAGGTCTTATCTGTGACATCGTTTATCCAGATAGGCAAGGGGGTTCCCCAGTATCGATTTCTTGAAACGGCCCAATCGATCGCATTTTCCAACCATTTACCCATTCGACCCTGCTGGATATGCTCTGGCACCCATTTGATCTGGTTGTTGTTTTCAACAAGTTTGTCTCTCAGCTGGGTTACACCGATATACCATGAAGGCACCGTTCGATAGATGATTGGCGTATCAGAACGAGGGCAAAAAGGGTAACTGTGCATTAACGTGTCATGCCGATACAATAATCCTCGATCCTTAATCGCCTGGATTATCGATTTATCGGCATCTTTCACATAAACGTCGGCAAAATCACGCACTTCACCAGTAAAGCGACCTTTGCTATCCAGTGGACACACACTCGCCTCAACACCGTTTTCAAGGCAGACTCGTTGATCTTCCTCCCCAAACGCAGGGGCCATATGGACAATGCCCGTACCACTTTCCTGCGAAACAAAAGTATCCGCGAGGACTTTAAACGCACCTTTAGCTTTGTACTGTACAAAGTAAGGAAAGATAGGCGTATAGGATTTACCCGCAAGCTCTGAGCCTTTAGAAGTAGCCAGCACTTCGACCGAATGTCCCTTTGAGAAGTTCTCTAATAACTCTTTAGCAACCCAAAACGATTTTCCTGCAGACTGGTCGCGCACCTTAACGTAATCAAATTCAGGATTTACGCAGAGCGCAAGGTTTGAAGGTAGAGTCCAAGGTGTCGTTGTCCAAGCTACCAAATAGCAATCTTCGTCTTCTAGTTTAAACAATACCGAGATAGCGGGATCTTGAACATCTTTGTAGTTCGATGTTGCCTCAAAGTTAGATAAAACGGTCTCGAGCTCCGTGGAATAAGCAACAACTTTTTCCCCTTGATATACCAGGCCTTTATCCCACAACTGCTTAAACACCCACCACACGGATTCCATATACCAGGGTTCCAGAGTTCGATAGTCGTTATCGAAATCGACCCAACGGCCTAGGCGGGTTATTGTTTTCTCCCACTCTTGTGTATACCGCTGAACGATGCCACGGCATTCGTCGTTATATTTGGCGATACCAAATTTCTCTACCGCTTCCTTAGCAGACATCCCCAATGATTTGTCTATCTCATGCTCGATAGGAAGACCATGACAATCCCAGCCAAATCGCCTTTCAACGTAATGTCCAAGCATGGTTTGATAACGTGGGATGATGTCTTTGATAGTGGAAGCCACCAAATGGCCGTGATGAGGTAACCCTGTTGCAAAGGGCGGACCATCGTAAAATACGAACTTAGGTTTATCTTTTGACTGCTCCAAAGATGTCTGGAATACACTGTGCGTTTCCCAGAATTGCAGCATGTCGTGTTCAGCACTCACAAAAGAAAAACTCGTGGGTGGAGATGTCTGTTTTTGTTTTGAACTCATACTTACCTCTTAATTTAAAATCCTAAGAGGTAAGCACAAAAAACCCGCCTCTCAGGCGGGTCTTAAAATTTAGTTGCACTAACTATCCCACCATTTCTTAAGAAATGATGATAATAATTCGTTGGAAGTTAGGCTTCATATTCATAAATTTAGGATTACACTTACCGTTTTGCTTGTCAATCACTTTATTGGGATTTAGTTTTGGCGTTTTTGACTGTTTCAATTGAAGTAGGACTTTTCCTATACAATCCATTGATCTTAAAAACATTATCATCTACTAACCACCTTTGGTTACAAAGACTTCCTAGTGCTCATCATTTTGTCAACGAATAACGGGCAGAAATAATTTAGTCACATTTACCTAGCAAAAGTATTTTTTGACCTGCTGCGGATTATTCAATGGGTACGCGGAACCTTTTAACACGAGCTTCTTCTTTCTTCACTGTAATAACCCTTACATCGGAATTGAATAGCTACCGACTTGATAGACACCTTTTAGTTAGACAAAATGACTAATAGAGAGGTGCTTATGATCAGTAAAAAATATCCAAAAGAATTTAAAATTGAAGCGGTAAAACAAGTCACTGAAAAAGGTCATGGTGTGGCAGATGTTGCCAATCGCTTGGGGACAACAACTCACAGTCTATATACTTAGGTGAAGCGCTACGGTCCTAACTCCGCCCAACACCAAACTCAATCTGATGAAAATGCCGAAATTCGTCGGCTTCGTAAAGAGCTGCAAAGAGTAACCGAAGAGCGGGATATACTAGAAAAAGCCGCGGTGTACTTCGCAAGCCAGTCCGACTGAGGTACGCCTTTATTAAAGCCAATCAGTCTTTTTGGCCTGTTCGACGGATGTGAAAAATCCTTGGGGTTCATCCCAGTGGTTATTATGCTTGGCTAAAACAACCTGACAGCAAACAAGAGAAGCGGCGTCAGTATCTTCTTGGGCTTATCAAACAGTTTTGGTTGGAATCAGGTGGCGTTTATGGCTATCGAAAGATATACAGTGACCGACGAGATGAAGGTGAATCCTGCGGGATAAATCAAGTACATCACTTGATGAAACGAGAAGGCTTACAGTCACAACGCGGGTATCGTAAACCTAGAGTTAAGGCGGGCTTTGAACATGTTGCTTCGGCTAACAAATTAGCTAGGGAGTTCAATCCAATGGCTCCAAACCAATCATGGGTAACCGATATTACCTATATAAAAACACATGAGGGCTGGTTATACCTTGCTGTTATTATGGATCTTTTCTCGAGAAGAGTGATTAGCTGGTCGATGAAAAGCCGAATAACGAAAGAATTGGTTTTAGATGCGCTTTTAATGGCTATATGGCGGCGTTCACCAATACAAAAGGTGCTGGTGCATTCCGATCAAGGCAGTCAGTATACGAGTCAAGACTGGAATAAGTTCTTAAAGCAACATAGGCTAGAAGCCAGTATGAGCCGCCGAGGCAATTGTCACGACAATGCCGTAGCTGAAAGCTTTTTCCAGTTACTGAAAAGGGAAAGAGTTAAGCGGAAAATCTACTCTACACGGGGAGATGCTCGTATGGATATCTTTGAATATATTGAGATGTTCTACAACGTAAAACGCAGGCATGGTTCCAATAATCAATTGTCGCCTGTAGAGTATGAGAAGCAATACGAAAGAAGACTAACGAGTGTCTACTGACTCGGTGGCTATTAAGTCCTTTTTACCAAACCTACCTTAATAAAAACGAGGCTTATATTTAGCCTCGTTTTTTATTCCCACCGTTAAACCCAATTCTTACTCTAGATTAGACTCATCTAATGTAAATTTGTGGCACATATCTGATTTTTAAAAGATTTTATTTAAGTTTCCCTAAATTTCGGCGATATAAGTGGTCAAGGTAAGCTCCAAGTGGCTCAATATGGTACCTTTTTGTGACAGCAGTAAGTCAATTTAGTAAATTGTTAATAAGAATATGTTAGCGACTACGCTTGCCGATTATGACCTATAATCAAACAGCCTATGTTTGTTATCTATTATTGTGAGATTACTCAGCTAGAGTGTAGCTAGAAATGACTGTATATAAATATATAATAAAATCTTATGGTTACCTCTAGTTTGAATTGATAGTAATTGGCAATTTAATCACATGATTATAATGATTGTTGTACCTAAACAAGCTTAATTGTAACTCTAAATCTCAATGAATTAGGTTTTTTCAGTGAGGGAGATAAAAATGCGAAAATCAGGACCATTTTCGTGGATAGCGAGACATCTTGAATTAAAAATACTGGTGTCGATCATCATTGTTTCAGTTATCTTTATCCCAGTAGCAAGTACTATTGCTTATCGTCACGCCTTTCAAACAGCTCAAGAAGATGCGCATTTTCGAGTGACACAGTTTTTATCTGTTATCGAAAGTAATGCTTCGGTAGCAGCCTATATGAGTGATTTTTCTTTAGCGACGGAAATCGTAAATGGACTTGGAACGATTTCAGAAATTAATGGCGTCATTTTTACGCTTTCGTCTGGCGTAAAGTTAACTAACGGGGATGTTCGATATAATAGCGGATCGGATATACACGTTAAGCTTCGGACGACCTTTGAAACGCCTAAAGAGGTGGGTTCTTTAGATATTTTCATTAACCAAGAATTCATCAACAGCCAAGCAAAAGAGAAAGGGCTGTTTTTGGTTCAATGGCAAATTATTCTAATTGTTACGGTCTCAATTTGCTTTATGGTGTTATTTAGAATGGTGGTTTCACGGCCCATCCATCGTTTGGTTGCGCAACTTGCAGAAGTTGAGATTGAGTCGGGAGAAGTAAAACCCGTCGAGGTGACGTCGAATGATGAAATCGGTTTTCTCGCTGAAAATATGAATGTGATGCTGAAAAAAGTTCAGGATTCATTTTCTTTAGATTCAGAAAAAAATGCCAAAATTGCTCATTTAGAAAAACAATTTAGGATGATTTTTGAGTACTCCCACGCAGGGATTGCGCTAATTAATGCGCAGAACAAAGTTCTCCTTTCCAATCCCGCTTTTGAAGCTGTTTTTAAACATAACTCGGAAAAGTTATCTCAAAGTTACTATTACGCTTCTGATCTCATTGATGAAAAGGCTGAGATGGAAGAAGTTATTCAAAGTGTTCGAGATCAAGAAACGAATATATTCAGAGACTTTAGAGTAAAAGGGCATGAAGATGTGTGGGTTCGTGCGATTTTTTCTTTGATTGAAGATAAAAGTAGCGAGTCTGGTAAATTTGTGGAAATGGTGGTGTACGATATATCCGATCGTGCCAAAATCGAACGTCATTTCGAGTATAACGCGACGCATGATTCTCTTACTGGCTTACTTAATCGCCGTGGCGGAGAGCTTAAATTTGCGAAACAGTTGGAATATGCCAAGGAGAGTAATAGCGCCTTTGTCATGCTTCTTCTGGATCTCAATGACTTCAAGCTGGTCAATGATAAACATGGTCATGAAGCTGGGGATATCGTACTCAAAGAAATTGCTTCTCGATTACGGAGTGTTCTACGAGCTGATGATCTCGTGGTTCGTTGGGGCGGAGATGAATTCGTTATCTCTATGATTTTAGATAATTTAGAGCGCGTGAATTTTATTCTTGAAGAAATTCATGCGTCGTTTGCATTAGAGATCGAAATCAGTTCAACGATTACTGCTCGTGTCGGAGCAAGTATTGGGGTGAGCACGTCAGTTACTAAAGGGTATGATCTTAGAGCGTTACTTGAATCCGCTGATGATATTATGTATGAAGTGAAGCGTAACGGTAACGTGAACTATCAAATCCACGAAGCTGACAAGTTAGATAATGTTGTTCATCTTCCTTAAACTTTCGCCTGTTTCTTATATCAATTTTGGTTTATTACACTAAAAGGAAATCTAGTGTCTGCTCTGCAATGGAATTTCTCATATCAAGGATCTGGGTTACAAATATCTGAATGGAACCTTGAACCTACCCAGCATTGGGGTGTTTTTGTTACTCGCTCAGAAACTGCTCAATCTCTCTCTCAGCTCTTTGTTGATAGCATTAAAAATCCCGGTGATAAGCTTGAATTACCTCCATCAGTAGCGGTGGTATCACTGCATCTACAGCAAGCACTATTGGAAGATGAACTGGCAAACGATGATACTGATTTTTTAGATCGAATTGACTACGGGTCAACCGTTTCTGAATTGCTCGAAGCGTTGTGTGCCTCGAAGCAGCAGTCTGAAGACCTTATGTTGAAGATGGACCTGTTTTCGCTTGCTCAACGAGGGTTTCGTCAATTATCCACGGGAGAAACCCGACGGTTAATGTTAGCCAGAGCATTGGCAATGAACCCTGAAATGTTAATTTTGGATGATCCATATGTGGGTATGGATACTGAGCATCGATTATGGCTAACTGACTTGTTAGAAGAACTATCTCGTACACTTCAACTGATAGTGATTACTTCTCGTGAAGATGAGTTACCAAGTTTCATTACTCACGTGGCTTTATTTGACGAGAATAAATTGACCAATACTATGACGATCTCAGAGTGGAATCAGCATCCGGTGATTCAACAATTGGCAGCATTATCTGAGAGTAAAAGTGATCAGCTCGTTGATTTGATTCAACAACACCAACATGCCAATAATTACCCTGACCCTAGGGTTGAGATGAATCAGGTTAAAGTTGAATATACAGATGGACTCATTTTTAAAGATTTAGATTGGCGTATTGAAGCTGGGCAGCACTGGCAAGTACGAGGTCCAAATGGCTGTGGAAAAAGTACATTACTTGGTTTAATTTTGGGCGATCATCCTCAATGCTATTGCAATGATATTAGCGTTCTTGGTATGAAACGTGGTTCCGGTGAAACCATTTGGGATATAAAAAAACATATTGGCATTGTTTCTTCATCGCTTCATTTACAGTATCGCGTCAATTGCCAAGCGCTTGATGTTCTGCTTTCCGGTTTTTATGACTCAATTGGTCTTTACTCTCAACCGTCAACTAAAGAAATTCAATTGGCTCAGATGTGGCTACAAGCGTTTGAAATGAGCCAGTATGCTAAGGTCAGTTTTAAGTCCTTGGATTATGGTCAGCAGCGCTTGTTACTTATTGCTAGAGCACTGATTAAACAACCCGCATTACTGATTCTAGATGAGCCATATCAAGGCTTAGATTATTTAAATCGTAAACTGGTTTTTCACACCCTTGAACGTATCGCTGAACTTAATATTACACAGTTGCTTTATGTCACTCATTATCAAGAAGATGCCATTGAGGCGATTAATAATTATGTCGATTTTTATCCATTGGAAGAAGGCGGCTTCCAAGCTGTCGCTTCTCACAACGGATAAGATTTACTCTAAGTGTAAATCGATGGGCGTTTTACTGGAGCGCCCACTTATTTCTCTCGTAAGCCTTGGAACCAAGTAACCTGACAACTGTGGGATGATTTGTCGCATGAGATCGCGTGCCACGTCGTCGGGTACATAAAAGTGCGCTGCGCCTTGAACTTTATCTAATAGGTGTAGGTAATAGGGCAAAACCCCGATACTAAAAAGTCGCTCACTGAGCTTTACTAGCACATCAGCCGAATCATTTATCCCTTTTAGCAGTACTCCTTGGTTCAGTAAGGTCACATTCACTTGCCTGAGTTTTGCCATTGCTTGTGCCAATGTAGTATCGATCTCATTCGGGTGATTTATGTGAGTGATAAGTACGACATTTAAGGGTGTGTGAGCAAGTATGTCACACAAGTGGCTTGTTATACGGTCAGGTATAACAACCGGTAAACGGGTATGAATTCGAAGCGTTTTAATGTGTGATATTTTTTCTATTTCATGAATGAGCCACTCCAATTCATGATCTTTGGCCATTAATGGATCGCCACCAGACAAGATGACTTCATTGATTTCAGGATGCAGTGCAATGTAATCGAGGTTTTCTTGCCAAACGACTTTACCGCCTTGGTTGTCTTGATAAGGAAAATGTCTGCGGAAGCAATAGCGACAGTTAATGGCACAGCCCCCTTTGACTATTAGCAGTACTCGATTTTTATATTTGTGTAATAGCCCAGGTTGAGCATTATTTTGCTCTTCTAATGGATCATGGGTATAACCTGGATGTTGTTCAAATTCCTCTTCTAATGGTAATACTTGACGCAGTAATGGGTCATTTGGGTTCCCTTTTTCCATACGATCAACAAAACTCATCGGGACTCGCTGAGCAAATAATGAACGTGCTGCATTCCCTTTTTCGAAGGAGGTTGAATCGATATTCAAGTAATTGAGCAACTTTTGCGGATCTGAGATCGCATTCGTTAGTTGTTTGAGCCAGTTTTGCTCAACAGAATCGGTTTTTCGGGGTATTATAGTCGACATTAATGTGAACTCGAAGAATGGTAAGAGGAAAAAATGGCTACTGTTAGCACGAATGAATTCAAAGGCGGTCTTAAGATTATGCTTGATAATGAGCCTTGTGTCATTCTCGAAAACGAGTATGTGAAACCAGGTAAAGGTCAGGCGTTTAACCGCGTGAAGATCCGTAAGCTTCTCTCAGGCAAAGTGTTGGAAAAAACATTTAAATCGGGCGAATCTTTTGAAGTGGCGGATGTTGTTGATATCGATCTCGATTATCTCTACAACGATGGTGAGTTTTATCACTTTATGAACAACGAAACATTTGAACAGATTGCCGCAGAAGTCAATGCGGTTGGTGATAATGTAAAGTGGTTGGTAGAGAATAACACTTGTACGATTACTTTATGGAATGGCAGCCCAATTACAGTAACGCCACCAAATTTTGTAGAACTTGAAGTGACTGAAACTGATCCAGGTTTGAAAGGTGATACTCAAGGTACGGGTGGAAAACCTGCAACTTTAACTACTGGTGCAGTGGTTCGAGTTCCTCTATTTATTCAGATTGGTGAAGTGGTTAAAGTAGATACTCGCTCAGGAGAATATGTCAGCCGAGTAAAATAAATCAACATTTATCCGATTTCTATATGATCAGACGAGCCTTAAGTGCTCGTCTTTTTTGTATTTAATGCACATTATTCGCACTATCAAGATTTAATATAAATATCAATTATAGGAGCCAATAAATTATTATTGCCTTCTTATATGTGAGGCTGGTCACGGTATGTTGGGTATTTATCTTTGGTTTTTTTGCGATCTGCGTCTGATTTTTATTGTTTTAAGTCAAATAACAGCTAAAGAATTTCCTCATTTCTTAAGATAACAAGGTCAAAATTTATTAAATTAGACTACGCTTATATCATCGTTTAGTTACCTTGGCTAAGTGAGTAGTTATCCAATGTAATGGATCTCATTCATCTATGATTTGCCTATTTCTTCCGTGGAGCTGTTAGGAACATGAATACATTTAAAGTAAAAATTGCGACAACGATAGGATCGATAATTGCCGCTATCGTCGTAGTTTTAATGACGATTGGCTATATTTCTTTTCAAAATGAGAGTGTTCATCTTAATAAGACCGTTCTCGTAGAAAAAAATGCAACAATAGAGTCCGAGCTAACGCAAAAAGTGAATGGTTATAAAAGCGTACTTGCTGCGGTAGAAGCGAATTCGAGTGATATTAGTGAGAGTGGCTTATCTGATAAAGCCAAGATTCAGTTGGAGATGGTTTACCGTACACAGTCGCAATTTATTGAAGGTGCCTACCTGATTGATGTCGCGGGTGGCATTTACAACGTAAAAGGCGAAAAACTGGGCTTTAATGTGAAAGAGTTGAGCCGTAATTATTACAATGCGGTTTTCAGAGACGGTAAAACGTTCTTCTTTTCAGATCCCTTTGTGTCTGCGGTAACAAAAAAAGAAATTGTGGTGATGGCTTATAAATTAGATAGCTCTGTTGCTGTTATCACGTCTGTGTATCTCGATTCATTACTTGAAAGTTTAGGCGAGCGTAAAGATATCTTTATGTATACCGAAAACGGAACAATTATTGTCGCGCCTTATGCTGAATTGGTTGGGAAAGACATTAATGCTGAGCGACCACTATACAAAGGCTTTAGTGATTCTAATCCAGAGCTGCACTATACCGCAGAAGTGAGAGGAACGGCGACAGACTTTACTGCATTTTGGACACATCTAGACGTTGCAGGATGGCAATTTGTTTCCTTTGTCAACGATGATGAGATTGGAGAGGCAGCGCATAATCAGCTTGTAACGTCTGCATTAGTTGGTGCATTTTGTTTGCTCCTTGCAATCGGTATTTTGTTTATTACTTTAGAAAAAATGGTACTAAAACCCGTTGGTGGTACACCGGATGATATCGCAGAGTTAATGGAGAAAATGGCATCAGGAGACTTTACGCAAACACTTGAGTCTACTGATAAAGATTCGGGTATATACCGCTCTTTAGTTAAGTTGTCGGGTGAGCTAACGCAATTGATTAAAAACTCTCACGGCATTTCTTCAAGTGTGGCTGCAGCATCAACTGAACTTAATGTTGTGATGAACACGACGAAAGGAAATGCGCAACAAGAGCTCGCTCATATGGAGCAAATTTCGACCGCGATTAATGAACTATCATCGACTTCTCAGGAAGTGAGTGATAAGGCAATAAGAGCCGAGCAAGAAGCAAAATCCGCGACGAAAAGCGTGGATGAAGGTAAGCAAACGTTGGAGAAAAACATCTGCTTAACTGACAATATTAATGTCTCTGTAAGTGAGAGTGCAGATATTGTTAACGAACTTCGTGAATTTGCTCTTGAGATTGGCTCCGTTACCGAAGTTATTCAGACGATTTCAGAGCAAACAAACCTGTTGGCGCTCAACGCAGCAATTGAAGCAGCACGAGCCGGTGAACAAGGGCGAGGTTTTGCGGTTGTAGCAGACGAAGTGCGAAACTTGGCTTCAAAAACTCAAAAATCGACAGTGGATATTCAAGACATCATTGAAAAGCTGCAGACGCAATCGAAAAAAGCTCAGGATAATATGATGCATAATGTTGACTTAATTGATCAGTCTGTTCAATTAGTTGACAACGTGAAGGCGTCTTTTGAAGATATTCAATCTGCGGTTGAATCTATTTCAGAAATCAACAGTTTGGTAGCGACTTCTTCTCAAGAGCAATTTCATGTGACAGAAGAGATTTCTCAAGTCACAACTGAAACATACGATTTAGTGCATCAAAATGTATCGGGAATCGATGATACCTTACAAGCATCTTCGGAGTTATCTGAATTAGCTGAAACACAAAAACGCGAGTTGGATGTGTTTAAAACAGCATAGTATGTCGAACTAGTATTGAGTTCTGAATACTAAATATGGCACGCAATAAAAATCCCCCAAAGTCTGGGGGATTTTTTTATGCTTTAAATCAGTGTTGATTTACACCATAAAAACAAACACAACGGAAAGTGCACTAATAAACCCCGCGATTGCGTAGCAGGCTATTTTACCGACAACACCAGTGTGGAATTTTAGATCGTGCATGGCATGATGAACACGGTGCATTGCATGCCACATTGGTAAAGCCAGTGTAGCAATGACAAATAATGCACCAATAAAGCTGGTTGCAAAGTTAGCAACACGTTCATAGCTGAGCGCCTCAGCATCAATAATGCCGAGAGGAACTAAAACGCCAATAATTAGAATAGTGATGGGTGAGATCATGGCGAACCAAGTACCACCAGCGCCAAAGAGTCCCCACCATACTGGTTCATCGGATCTTTTAGGATTGGTATTAATCACAATAGGCTCCTTATACAATGAATAGGATGATGAGAGAAATAAAGGCGACAGCAGCCCATTGAGCTGCGACGATCACTTTCTTATCGAGTAACTTGCCTTTTAATTTCATTGGGACGACTTGTGGCATCATGCCAAAAAATGTATGGGCATGAAGCAAACTTCCCAATAGGGCAACGATGTTAATCGCAATCACAATTGGATTTGCCATAAAGCCCAACCAACTTTGCCAAGCTTCTGGCCCCTTGACTAAGCAACCTAAACTAAAGGTTAGGAATATCGTAAATAGGATCAACGGCAAAACTGTGGCTTCGCGTAACATATAAAAACGATAAAAGGGATGGGCTTGCCACCAGGTTCGTTTCATTTCTCTTACATAGGGTTTGCGATTACTCATTGTTCTGCCTCCCCTTGTTTAAACATCGCAATAATAAAGTCGGTCGATGACTCTATTTTTCCTTGGTTCACCGCGCCTGCTGGATCCACGTTTTTCGGGCATACTTCAGAGCAGTATCCAACAAAAGTACAACCCCAAACGCCATTTTCCCCATTTATTAGAGCCATGCGTTCAGCCTTGCCATTATCACGACTATCGAGGTTGTAGCGACGAGCTAGGGTTAGTGCCGCTGGTCCAATAAATTCAGGGTTTAAACCAAATTGAGGGCAGGCGGCATAACAGAGTCCACAATTAATACATCCAGCAAACTGTTTGTATTTTTCTAGCTGAGCTGGAGTTTGATTATTGGGACCGTCTTCTGGAGTTCTATCATTTCCTAAAATATAGGGTTTGATCGCTTCAAGACGCTCAATAAAAGGTGTCATATCGACGATAAGATCCTTTTCTATCGGGAAATTTGCTAGTGGCTCTACTTTTACGCCATCAGGGTAATCTCGGAGAAAAGTCTTACACGCGAGTTTAGGGACACCATTGACCATCATGCCGCAGGAGCCACAAATCGCCATACGACAAGACCAACGATAAGAGAGGTCTTTATCGAGATAATCTTTGATGTAGCTAATCGCATCAAGAAGCGACATAGTATCGTCAAACGGGACTTCAAAAGATTGCAGATAAGGCTGTGAATCCTTTTCTGGGTCATAGCGGAGAATATCAACTTTTTGCATACGTTGTGATGACATTATTTATTCTCCTCTGCTTGGCTTGTATTTTCCGCGGCAGCAGCTTTATCAGCGGCTTCACCGTAAAGACGAGCTTTGGGTTGCGACTTAGTGATAGTGACATCGCTGTAGTCGATGATCGGAGCGCTATCTTCTTGATAGAAAGCCAGAGAGTGTTTTAAGAAATTAACATCATCACGTTCTGTACACCCTTCATCGAGTCGTTGGTGAGCACCTCGGGATTCTTTTCGCAATATTGCCGAACGAGCCATCGCTTCAGCGACCTCTAGTCCGTAACCGACTTCAATGGCATAAAATAGGTCGGTATTAAACACTTTGCCTTTATCTTTGATACTGATGTTTTTATAACGTTGTTTTAATTCCGTTATCTTGTCGATGGTCTGTTGCATCAGATCTTCTTGACGATAGATCCCACAACCCGCTTCCATGGAATGCCCCATTTCAGTACGAATCTCTGCCCAGTTTTCATCACCTTCTTGAGCAAGTAGGTTATTGATACGCGTTTCTACTTGAGCCATTTGAGCTTCAATTGCTTGTTGATCCCAACCAGCAAATTCTTCAGCTCTTTGTACTGCTGTTTCACCGGCAACTCGACCAAATACGACAAATTCCGCCAAAGAGTTCGACCCCAAACGGTTTGCTCCATGAAGACCGACAGACGCACATTCACCCACTGCAAATAACCCTTTAATTCGAGTTTCACATTGAGCATCGGTTTCGATTCCACCCATGGTGTAGTGAACGGTAGGACGAATTGGAATCGGTTCTTTGACCGGATCGACATTGACGTAGGCTTTGGATAACTCGCAGATAAACGGTAAACGCTCGTTAATATATTCTTCGCCAAGATGGCGTAGATCGAGTAAAACAACATCGCCTAGAGCATGTTTGATGGTGTTGCCTTTTTGCTGCTCATGCCAGAACGCTTGAGATACTTTGTCTCTTGGACCCAGCTCCATATATTTGTTCTTTGGCTGGCCAACAGGGGTTTCTGGCCCCATGCCATAGTCTTGAAGGTAACGATAACCATCTTTATTGGTAATGATTCCACCTTCTCCACGACAACCTTCGGTCATTAAAATGCCGGTACCAGGTAGACCGGTTGGGTGATATTGAACAAATTCCATATCACGTAGCGGAACTCCATGACGGTAAGCCATTGCCATTCCATCACCGGTTACGATTCCACCATTAGTGTTACAGTGATAAACGCGACCAGCGCCGCCAGTTGCTAATACGACGGATTTGGCTTTGATTGCGACTAATTCACCTTCGGCCATATGGATTGCGATTAATCCCTGAACTTGACCTTCATGAACGATTAAGTCGACAACAAAATACTCATCAAAACGTTCGATTTGTGGATACTTCATAGAGGTTTGAAAAAGAGTGTGAAGCATGTGGAAGCCAGTCTTATCCGCCGCAAACCATGTGCGCTCGACTTTCATTCCACCAAACCGACGAACATTGACTTCGCCATTTTCTTTGCGGCTCCAAGGGCAGCCCCATTGTTCCATTTGGATCATTTCGCGTGTCGAATTTTTAACGAAATATTCAACAACGTTTTGCTCGCAAAGCCAGTCTCCACCGCCAACTGTATCGTTAAAGTGATTATCCAATGAATCTTCTTCTTTGATCACTGCAGCTGAGCCTCCTTCGGCAGCGACTGAGTGAGAACGCATAGGATATACTTTTGATATAAGTGCGACTTTTATATTTGGGTTATCTTCTGCTGCAGCGATGGCTGTTCTAAGCCCGGCGCCGCCAGCACCAATGATTGCGATATCTGTGGTTAGTATTTTCACAGTTACCCTCCAGTTTATGAACGGATTCTATCCGCGTTAGATTCGTTAGCTTCTTGATGAGCATTTTTGTAGGGTTGCCCATAAATAAATGGGCAAATTTTAGTGTAAGGTAGCTCCTATATTAAAAAATTGATTTGATCAGGCTTTTTCTTCGGAGTCAGAGTTGTTCGTCATAATAATCACTTGCTTGTGAGCGATATCACTATAAGCGCTTGGTTTTGCTATTTTGACGGGTAAAATGATAACGACTGGATTATAGCGAAGATAAAATAATGACTCTTTTAAAGTGGCAACCTAGTGCGAGTATCGATTCTCTAAAACAGCGCGCGGAGCTAATCGATTTACTTCGATTTTTCTTTCTAGAAAGGCAGGTTTTAGAAGTCGAAACGCCAATAATGAGCCAAGCAGCGGTTACCGACATTCACTTGCAAACATTTAAAAGTGATTTTATTGGGCCGAATTATGCTTCTGGGCAAGAGGTCTATTTGATGACCAGTCCTGAGTTTCATATGAAACGTTTATTGGCTGCTGATAGTGGTTCGATATTTCAGATCACTAAGTCATTTCGTAATGAAGAGAGTGGGCGTTTTCATAATCCCGAATTCTCCATGCTTGAATGGTATCGTATTGGGTTCGATCATCATGATCTTATGAATGAAATGGATGAGTTATTACAGCAAATCTTACATTGTAAGAAAGCTGAACGTCTAACGTACCAACAAATCTTTCAACAGGTTTTAGGTGTGTGTCCGCTTGAGGCATCACTCGAAGAGCTGCGTCAGTGTGCTGTTCTGCACGGATTTGATGAGATTGCTAAAGATGAAGATGATCGTGATACGATATTACAACTTCTATTTAGCATGGTGATTGAGCCTTGTATTGGTCGCGACGTTCCTGCTTTTGTTTATCACTTCCCAGCTTCCCAAGCCGCGCTCGCAAAAATTAATCAACACGATAATCGCGTTGCCGATCGGTTTGAAGTTTATTTTAAAGGTATCGAACTGGCCAATGGTTTCCATGAATTAGAGGATTCTGCTGAACAACGCCGTCGTTTTGAACAAGATAACCTTAAACGTCAAGCTATGGGATTATCGATTCAACCTATTGATGAGAATTTTCTTGAAGCGTTAGCATCAGGATTGCCGCCTTGTGCTGGTGTCGCGGTTGGCATTGATCGTTTGATTATGTTGGCACTAGGTAAGGAATCCATTAATGAGGTGATTTCATTTCCGTTTTCTCGAGCTTAAAATTGAGATTTAAAATGTGAATTGTCATTGATTGCCATTGATAATGAAGGGAAGAGATACGTTAGTACTCGCGTAACGGAATTAACCTCGCTATACTTCTTCCTCTATTTACGATCACCCATTGCAATAGCAAAGATAAGAGCAAAGACATGCAAGAATATACCGAATTTTTTCAGCAAAATACCATCCTATGTGTAGCGTGGATCGCGATATTTGGCGCTGTTATTTTTACTGTTTACAAGTCATCAACAGCGAAGTTTAAATATGTTGATGTGAACGAGCTAACTCAAAAAGTGAATAAAGAGAATGGCATTGTTGTTGATATTCGTAACAAGGATGAGTTTTCCAAAGGCCATATTACCGATTCAATTAACGTTTTGCCTTCTGAGATCACATCTGGCAACTTGGGAACCCTTGAAAATCATAAAGCAGACCCAATTATTGTCGTATGTCAAAATGGTCACATTTCACCAGCAAGTGCGAATCAGCTAGCGAGTGCTGGCTTTGAACAGGTTAGTGTCCTTAACCTTGGTATTGGCGCATGGAAAGATGGCAAATTACCTCTGATTCGTGGCAAGAAGTAACCACTTTATACTAAAGATAGAAGCTGGCTTAGTTCGATGAATACGCACTCTCATCTATCTTTGGTCGACAGAATTTGGTCTGTTATATAATTTGAACGATTATTAAGGAATTAAGAATGTCAGAAGCTGCAGCAGCGCAAGAAGCACAACAAAACTTTACTATTCAACGTATCTTTCTAAAAGATGTATCGTTTGAAGCGCCTAATTCACCAACTATGTTCCAGAAAGATTGGGAGCCTAATGTAAACCTTGATCTTGATACGCAAAGCCGCGAGCTGGGTGAAGGGGTTTATGAAGTTGTATTGCGTCTTACAGTGACCGTGACGAATGCAGAAGAGACCGCATTCTTATGTGAAGTACAACAAGGTGGTATTTTTACTGCTGAAAATATGGATGCAGGTCAATTAGCTCATTGTCTTGGTGCATTCTGTCCGAATGTTTTATTCCCATATGCTCGTGAAACTATCTCAAGCTTGGTTGTAAAAGGTACTTTCCCTCAATTGAATCTTGCACCTGTAAACTTCGATGCATTATTTATGAATTACCTACAACAGCAAGCTCAAGAAAAAGGCGAACAACCAGCAGACGCTTAATTCTTTAAGCATTCTTGCAAACAATAAAGATGCACGAGCATTGGAGGTTTCTACTCATGCTACGTGCATTTTTTTTGAATTACGGGTTATTTAATAGGTGTAGCTATGTCTGAGACACAAACTGATTCTATTTATTCGAATTCTATCGGGATGACGGTTATCGGGGCTGGTTCTTATGGGACGTCGTTAGCCATTTCTCTTGCTCGCAATGGTATGAATGTGGTGCTTTGGGGCCATGATTCTGAACATATGGCGCGACTTGAAGCTGAACGTGAGAACCGTGCTTTTTTACCTGACATAGCATTCCCTGAGTCATTGATCATTGAGAGCGATATTCGACGAGCCGTTCAAGGTAGTCGAGATTTATTGATTGTGGTCCCGAGTCATGTTTTCGGTGAGGTATTAAAAACGATTCAGCCTCATTTGCGTGCCGACAGTCGTGTGTGTTGGGCAACGAAAGGGCTTGAACCCGAGACCGGTCGATTACTGCAAGATGTGGCTCATGAAGTGATTGGAGATCGTTATCCATTGGCCGTCATTTCTGGCCCTACCTTCGCGAAGGAATTAGCGATGGGGATGCCAACGGCGATAGCTGTGGCCTCTCCGCATTCAGAGTTTGTTGCTCAACTGCAAGAAAAGATTCACTGCAGCCGAACGTTTCGAGTGTATGCCAACGATGATTTTGTCGGCATTCAGCTTGGTGGTGCGGTAAAGAACGTTATCGCAATTGGCGCAGGTATGTCCGACGGTATTGGCTATGGTGCCAATGCAAGAACCGCTCTAATTACCCGAGGCCTAGCTGAAATGTGTCGTTTAGGAGCAGCTCTGGGTGCTCAAGCAGAAACCTTTATGGGCATGGCAGGCTTAGGTGATTTAGTTTTAACTTGTACCGATAATCAATCGAGAAACCGTCGCTTTGGGTTGGCGTTGGGCCAAGGTAAAAACGTCGATGTTGCACAAGATGAGATTGGTCAAGTAGTGGAAGGGTATCGTAATACTAAAGAAGTGTGGTTGCTCGCCAAGCGAATGGGTGTAGAAATGCCAATAGTTGACCAACTTTACCAAGTACTGTATCAAGATAAAGATGCAAGGTTAGCGGCTCAAGATCTTCTTGCTCGAGATAAAAAGTCAGAATAATAACGTCGCCGTGATAGAGGGAGAAATCGAATACCATGAAGCGTTGTAACAACCAACTGGTCTGGGAGGCCGTCATTAAAGAGGCTCGTGTTCTGGCTGAACAAGAACCGATGCTTGCGAGTTTCTATCATGCCACAATAATTAAGCACGAGAGCTTAGGTGCAGCATTAAGCTATATTTTAGCTAATAATTTAATGACTGCATCAATGCCAGCTATGGCTGTTCGTGAAGTGGTGGAAGAAGCATTTGCTTCAGATCATTCCATCATTGACGCTGCCGCCAAGGATATATGTGCAACAGTGACTCGAGATCCCGCTGTTGCGCAATATTCAATTCCCTTGCTTTATTTAAAAGGTTATCACGCACTACAAGGTTATCGAGTGTCCAACTGGCTGTGGAAGCAAGGTCGTGAGGCACTAGCATCTTATTTACAAAATCAGATATCAGTAACCTGCCAAGTTGATATTCATCCTGCCGCAAAAGTGGGCTACGGTATTATGCTGGATCATGCTACAGGTATCGTGATTGGTGAAACAGCGGTCGTAGAAAATGATGTGTCTATTTTGCAGGATGTAACATTAGGCGGAACGGGGAAGGAGTGTGGCGATCGTCACCCGAAAATTAGAACGGGTGTTATGATTGGTGCCGGAGCGAAAATACTTGGCAACATTGAAGTGGGGTTAGGAGCAAAAATAGGTTCAGGTTCTGTGGTATTACAGAATGTGCCTGCTCATACGACTGTTGCGGGGGTTCCTGCCAAAATAGTTGGTCGACCTCAAAGTGACCAACCGTCACTGGATATGGATCAGCAATTTAATACTCGTTCACAAACGTTTATTGGTGGTGATGGTATTTAAGCTATTCATGTATGCTTGATACATGAGAGACAAATTAATAAGTGATAAAAAGGGATGACCATGTCATCCCTTTTTAATTGTTCAGGCTCTCTAGTTTAGCGTATTACGCCATTTCATTGAGCTCACTTAATACTTCTTCTGCCCATTCAACCCAAGCTGAACGAATTAGAATATTTCGGCGCAATGTTAATCGCTCTAGACGCTTATGTTTATCTAAAGTCGAGGTAACGGCATAGTGACTTGCTTCGATTTCTTTGTATAATTCGATAAACTTTTTCGAATCAGCAATTAAATCAACAAGTTGGTCTCGGTAAGCGGTAGCATCTTGTACAGAACATGCCATTAACTTAGCACTAAACTCATCTCTTACAGTTGGATGAGGAGTAGGTTGGTCAAACCAAGCGGCTAATGTTGCTCTACCTGAGTCTGTAATAGAGTAAACTTTACGGTCTGGTTTGCCTTCTTGAGGTTCTAATACGCAAGTTACTAGAGCGTTTTGGCCCATTTTGTTTAACTCACGGTAAACCTGTTGATGACTTGCTTTCCAAAAATAGCCAATGCTAGAGGAAAACTCTTTAGTTATATCGTAACCCGTGGCGTCACGTGTACTTAAAACTGTGAGGATAACGTGTGGTAATGACATGTTGAACATCCAAATGGTTAGTAAAATTATAATCTGTTTAAGTTTCGGAGAACTTCTTTGGTTCAACTCTTAGCTCAACTTAAACTATACGTCTCAAAATCGAGAACGTTCGTCACCCAAAAGCCTTTATCACCTAAAATAACTGCGTTTCATTTAGCCTAAGTAACAGATATTAATAATATTGGAAGCCTGTTACGAGCGGTAGTATATCGAAATTATAAGCATAAAGTAGAATAGCCGGACAAAATGGGTCAAAAATCTAATGAAATGCTTTATTAACAAAAATATCAAAATAAAAAGGCCGCATAGTGCGGCCTTTTGTCTTTATAGTAGTATATTATTCTGGGTTTTCTAGCCCGTATTGCGCATACCTGCTGCAATGCCCGCGATTGTTACCATCAGAGCTTCTTCCAATTCACTAGATACATTTTCATGTTGACGAGTTCGGTATAGTAGCTCAGCTTGAAGCATATTTAACGGCTCAACATAGATATTGCGAAGTTTGATGGACTCTTGTCCCCAAGGATCGCTTTGCATTAAGTTTTCATTATTTTCAACGTTTAAAACAGATTTGATATCTTTTTGTAGCTGAGATCTTAAGCGTTCACCTAATGGGCGTAAGGGTTCATCTACCAAGCGTTCATCATACAAACGTGCTATTTCGATATTGGTTTTGCTGTACACCATTTCAAGCATACCCAGACGAGTCGAGAAGAAAGGCCATTCACGACACATCTCTTCCAATAAGGCTTGATGACCTTTATCGACTGAATACTGAATCGCTTCACCAGCACCTAACCATGCAGGTAGAACCAATCTATTTTGGCTCCACGAGAAGATCCATGGGATGGCACGTAAGCTTTCTACACCACCGTTCGGGTTGCGCTTAGAAGGGCGTGAGCCTAGAGGAAGTTTCCCTAGCTCTAGCTCAGGCGTTGCTTGACGGAAGTACGGTACAAAGTCAGGCTCTCCACGTACAATGCCGCGATAAGCTTCACAGGAAACCTCAGACAGCACATCCATAAGCTCACTCCACTCCTTTTTCGGTTCTGGAGGTGGAAGTAGGTTCGCTTCTAAGATCGCACTCGCATACATATTGAAGCTGTTTACGGCCACTTCAGATAATCCTAATTTAAATCGAATCATCTCACCTTGTTCGGTAACGCGCAGGCCACCTTTTAAACTTTTCGGTGGTTGAGATAGTAGTGCGGCATGCGCAGGTGCACCACCACGTCCAACCGTGCCGCCACGACCATGAAACAGTGTTAACACGACACCCGTCTCTTCACTTACGTTGACGAGAGCTTCCATTGCACGATACTGCGCCCAACCAGCAGAAAGTACACCAGCATCTTTAGCCGAATCTGAGTAACCAATCATTACCATTTGGTGATTTTGAATAAAGCCGCGGTACAGATCGATATCCATTAACTGTCGGATAACGCTCTCAGCATTATTCAAGTCATCTAGGGTTTCAAATAATGGACAAACATCCATACGATATGGGCAACCTGATTCTTGAAGGATCAGGTGGACGGCCAAGACATCTGATGCCGTTCGAGCCATTGAGATAACATAGGCACCAAATGCATCTTTTGGATGATTTGCGATGGTTTGACATGTTTTGATTACTTCATCGACTTGCTCAGAAGGTTGCCAATCTCTCGGGAAAAGCGGTCGTTTCGAGTTTAACTCAGTGGTTAAGAACGTAATCTTATCTTGCTCTGTCCATTGGTTATAATCGCCCATTCCTAAGTAGCGAGTCAGTTCTGAAAGTACGTCGGCATGACGAGTACTCTCTTGACGAATATCCAGACGAACAAGATGAACACCAAACGTTTTTACCCGACGCAATGTATCTAGGAGTGAGCCTTCAGCAATCGAGCCCATTCCACATTCGTGAAGTGAGCGATAACACGCGTGTAGCGGTTCCCATAGTTGACTAACATCGCGCAGTGGCGCTTTAACCGATATCTCTTGGCCTTGAATTTTAGCATCGAGAATTTCAATGTTGTCGGTAAGAAGAGCACGAATTTGTTTTAAAATAGCACGGTAAGGTTCGTGTTGACCTTCACCTGCTAGTTCTCTTACTTCGTTGCTGCACTTGGTCATCGACAGTTCACTGATCAGCTCGTTAATGTCATTCAGGTAGAGATCCGAAGCTTTCCAGCGAGATAAGAGTAATACCTCTCGAGTAATTTTATGGGTAACGAACGGGTTACCGTCGCGGTCACCACCCATCCATGAAGAGATATTGACTGGTGTTGCATCTATAGGTAGAGGTTCGCCAATGTAATCCTGTACTTTATCGTTTAGATCACGCATGAATTCTGGAACGGCTTCCCACAGAGAATTCTCAACAACGGCGAAGCCCCATTTTGCTTCATCCATTGGTGTAGGACGCTGTTTGCGCATTACATCGGAATGCCAGAACTGAGCAATCAATTGTTCAAGACGGCGTCTTGCTTTTCGATGGTCTTTAACAGGAAGTTCAGTTTGCTCAAGTTGAGATAACGATTTGTTGATTTCTACCAATTTGTTGATCATGGTACGACGAGTAATTTCCGTCGGGTGAGCCGTAAGAACCAATTCGATGTTAAGTTCGTTAATCGCCTTCGCTGTCTCAAGCTTACTGATCTTATTTTGAGATAGCTTGGTAAATAACGTATTGATTGCATCTGGTTCACAGACGTATTCATCACAGTGACGAGAAATTGTATGGTGCTGTTCGGCAATATTGGTTAAGTTTAAAAACTGGTTAAATGCACGAGCGACGGGTTTTAATTGATCATCAGGAAGGTTTTTAATCTCTTCAACTAAGGCGAGGTGATCGTCATGATTACCGTCACGGGCCGATTTAGAGAGTTGTCGTATCGTCTCCACTTTTTCTAAAATAACGCTACCATCGGCATTTTCGATAGTATCACCTAGCATTTTGCCTAGCATTCTCACGTTACTTTTTAGTGCAGCGTATGTTTCGTTCATTGTTTCCTGCCTTGAAATAAAATTACATTCAATGTCCTTATCGAGGACACAAAATAGCGAAGAACATCCCGTCAAGTCAATTAAAGCTTAACAATATTCAATTTTACCATTTAGTATTGATAGTATTAACATTAATGGTTTTTAACGGTAATGTTGAAAATTTCCTACAAAAATCAGATGGTTTGGCTAAGCAGCAATCAAAAACAATATTGATGGATTGCTTTTGTTAATACATTGATGGTTGGATCTATGTACTCGAATGCCAAAAATTCATCTGGCTGGTGAGCCTGATCGATGGAACCAGGCCCCATAACTAACGTTGGGCATACCTGTTGTAAAAAAGGCGCTTCGGTACAGTAACTCACTGTTTCTGCGGGTTTCTCACAAAGGTCAGCCATTTCCTTAACAAAATGATGTTCATGCGAACATTCATAACCAGGAATGGCGTCATGAAGTGGTGAGATCGCGATCCGACCTGGCCATTTAGCCTCTACTTCTTTTAAGGTGTCACGTAATAAATCGTCTAAGCCTTCAAGACTCATTCCCGGAAGTGGACGAACATCGTAATGCAATTCACAACATCCACAGATTCTATTTGGGCTGTCTCCGCCATGGATATGACCGAGATTCAGAGTCGGGGACGGTAAATCAAATCCTGGATGTTGGTATTGTTTAATCAACCTGTCACGGAGCTTCATCATCGCAAACAAAATCTCGTGCATAATTTCAATTGCGTTGACACCTAAGGCTGGGTTTGAAGAATGGCCTGACTGTCCGGTAACTCGTATAGCATTTGCAACGTGTCCTTTGTGAGCGTAAACGGGAATTAAACTTGTAGGCTCACCTATAATGCAGTAATCAGGTTTAAACGGAGTATTATCGGAGAAATGACGAGCGCCTAACATCGTGGTTTCTTCGTCGCACGTTGCTAAAACATAAAGTGGCTTTTGTTGTTTCGACCAATCTACTTTTTTTATCGCTTCTATTATAAAGGCAAAAAAGCCCTTCATGTCAGCAGTGCCCAAACCATAGAAACGATTATTCGATTCCGTTAAATCATGAGGGTTAAAGTTCCAGCGCCCCTCATCAAAAGGAACCGTGTCGCTGTGACCAGATAAGAGTAGACCACCTTCACCACTGCCTTTTTTCGCAATGAGGTTATATTTAGTTGGTTCAACCTGTACTACTTCAACCTCAAAGCCAAGAGTCGTAAACCAATCAGAAAGCTTTGCGATAACTTTCTCGTTTCCTTGATCCCAACTTAGATCGGTGGAACTGATTGAAGAGGTAGAAATAAGGTCTTTGTAAACCTCGCGGAATTTAGGTAAATCCATAGAATCTTAGTTCCAACTATTGACAGAGTTATGTAGAGAAGGTAAAACACATATTAAATCACTTTTAATGAATAAAAAACCAATTTATAACGAATTTAATAAATTATTAGTTAGTTTTATTCGTTGTCATTCATTACGAATTTCGGGTACAAAAGCATGTTAAAAACAACCATTATCGGCGCGACAGGTTATACCGGCGCAGAGCTAGCTCTTATGGTGCAAAAACATCCAGAGTTAACGCTATCAGGTTTATATGTTTCAGCCAACAGTGTTGACGCAGGAAAACCACTCGCGCAGTTGCACGGTAAGTTCTCTGGTGTGGTTGATATGCAAGTACAGCCCTTGGTCGATCTTGAGCTAGTGGCTAAAGAGAGTGATGTCGTATTCTTATGTACGGCTCACGAAGTCAGTCATGACTTAGCCCCAACATTGCTGGCTAATGATTGCCAAGTCTTCGATTTATCCGGAGCGTATCGTGTTAATCATGGTGACTTCTATACGGAGTTCTATGGTTTTGAGCATCAACATTCTCAGTGGTTGGAAAAAGCCGCATATGGATTAGCAGAGTGGAATGCCGAGGCAATTAAGCAAGCTCAGCTCGTCGCGGTTGCTGGTTGTTATCCGACCGCTTCGCAATTGGCAATCAAACCTTTAGTTGAATCAAAACTTCTTGATTTGAACCAATGGCCTGTTATTAACGCCACAAGCGGTGTGACCGGAGCGGGTCGTAAAGCGACGATGACCAATAGCTTTTGTGAAGTAAGTTTGCAGCCTTATGGTGTCTTTACTCATCGTCACCAACCTGAAATCGCAGACCACTTGGGCTGTGATGTTATTTTCACTCCTCATCTAGGTAATTTTAAGCGCGGAATATTAGCAACCGTTACGATGAAATTAGCGGAAGGTGTTACCGAAGAAGCAGTAGCACAAGCGTTTGCACAGGCGTATACAGATAAGCCTGCGGTTCGAATGGATCAGTCGACACTGCCTCGAATTCAAAACGTTGAGTTTACTCCGTTTTGCGATATAGGTTGGAAGGTGAAGGGACAGCATGTCATCGTGGTATCCGCTATCGATAACTTGTTAAAAGGCGCATCAAGCCAAGCAATGCAATGCCTTAACATCCATTATGGCTACCCTGAATTAACGGCGTTGGTGTAAGGAATTAATATGAATAACAACCAAACTCCTGTTGTCGTTAAACTGGGTGGGGCAGTTCTGTCTAGTGAAGCTGTTTTGTCTACGTTATTTGCGACCGTCGCACAATATCAAAACCAACGCCCTATTGTGATTGTACATGGTGGTGGTTTTCTTGTTGATGAACTCATGAGCAAGTTGCAATTTGAAACAGTTAAGAAGAACGGCTTACGAGTGACGCCTTATGACCAAATTCCTTATATTACAGGGGCATTAGCTGGAACGGCGAATAAGTTGCTTCAAGGTGAAGCCCTAAAAAACGGCTTAAATGCAATTGGGTTATGTTTGGGTGATGCTGGGCTGTGTCAGGTTGAGGAGTTGGATCCTGAGCTTGGGGCTGTAGGGCGTGCTAGTGCTGGTGATGCAACGGTTGTGAATGCGATTCTTACTGCTGGTGGTGTGCCAATCATCAGCTCTATTGGCCTGACAAATAATGGTCAATTGATGAATGTAAATGCGGATGATGCAGCGGTTGCGGTTGCCAAAACCTTGGATGCTGAGCTGGTGTTACTTTCTGATGTTAGTGGTGTTCTTGATGCGGATAAACAACTGATTCCTTCATTAGATCAAGCGAGTGCAGAGCAATTAATCAAAGATGAAGTGATTACCGATGGTATGATTGTAAAAGTGAGAGCAGCTTTAGAAGCGGCAAACGATTTAGGCAGAGCAATTGAAGTTGCAGGTTGGCGTCAACCTGAGCTATTGTCAGACGTCTTTGCTGGTAATAGTATTGGTACGCGCTTTTTACCCAAAGCTTAAGATAACTTACTTTAGTCATTTAACTGTCGAACTAAGGTGTTTGAGTTAAAGCATGACAGTAAGCAGTGGATAGACGCTGCATATAAATAATAATTAACATATAATCCAGCATAGAAGCAATGCGAGGACCTAGAAGCGAAATCTAGGTCCCTTTTCAGTATCAGGAGACACGCAATGGCATTATGGGGTGGTAGATTTACCCAAGCAGCAGATACCCGTTTTAAAGATTTTAACGATTCTCTGCGTTTTGACTACCGATTGGCTGAACAAGATATTGTGGGCTCAATCGCTTGGTCGAAAGCACTACTATCAGTCAATGTATTGAGTGAAGAAGAGCAGCAAAAACTAGAGCTTGCACTTAATGAATTAAAGCTAACTGTGATGGAAGATCCTGAGCAGATTTTACGTTCTGATGCTGAAGATATTCACTCATGGGTTGAGCAACAGTTGATCAACCGTGTTGGTGATTTGGGTAAGAAGCTTCATACTGGCCGTTCTCGAAATGATCAAGTTGCGACGGATTTAAAATTGTGGTGTCGCCAACAAGGTCAGCAACTTCTTATTGCTCTTGATTTACTCCAGCGTCAATTGGTCTCGGTTGCTCGCGAACATCAGGGAACAGTATTACCTGGTTATACCCACTTACAACGTGCTCAACCTGTCACCTTTGCCCATTGGTGTTTAGCTTACGTGGAAATGTTTGAGCGTGACTATTCTCGTTTGAAAGATGCAATTGCCCGTTTGGATACTTGTCCACTGGGATCTGGTGCTCTAGCGGGAACAGCGTACCCGATTGATCGAGAGAAGCTTGCACATAATCTCGGCTTCCGTCGTGCGACTCGTAACTCTCTTGATTCTGTTTCCGATCGCGATCATGTGATGGAACTTATGTCAGTGGCAACAGTATCTATGCTGCACCTTTCTCGTCTTGCTGAAGATATGATTTTCTACAACTCAGGTGAATCGAACTTTATCGAATTGGCTGATACCGTGACGTCGGGCTCCTCCTTGATGCCACAAAAGAAAAACCCAGATGCGTTAGAGCTTATTCGTGGTAAGACTGGTCGTGTATACGGCTCCCTGACAGCAATGATGATGACAGTAAAAGCTTTGCCTCTTGCTTACAACAAAGATATGCAAGAAGACAAAGAAGGCTTGTTTGATGCGTATGACACTTGGAACGATTGTCTTGAAATGGCTGCACTTTGTTTCGAGGGAATAAAAGTTAACGGTGAGCGTACTTTAGAAGCCGCAAAACAGGGTTATGCAAACTCTACTGAGCTTGCAGACTACTTGGTTGCAAAAGGTATTCCTTTCCGTGAAGCTCACCATATTGTTGGGGTTGCTGTTGTTGGTGCTATCTCAAAAGGTGTCGCGTTAGAAGAGCTCTCTATCGAGGAGTTAAAAGAGTTTTCAGAAATTATTGAAGAAGATGTGTACAAAATTCTAACCATTGATTCGTGCTTAGAGAAGCGCAGCGCATTGGGAGGCGTTTCACCTGTTCAAGTCGCATATGCGGTAGAGCAAGCACAACTTCGTATGGGTAAACACGATCTGAATGCAGTTAAAGTTCGCCCTGCTCGTCTAACGGATATCGAAGCGCTAGAAGGCATGGTGACATACTGGGCCAATATGGGGGAGAACCTTCCTCGTTCGCGTAATGAATTAGTCCGTGATATCGGCTCGTTTGCAGTAGTTGAACATCATGGTGAAGTGACCGGTTGTGCGTCATTATATGTGTATGATTCAGGGCTTGCTGAAATTCGTTCTCTAGGTGTTGAAGCGGGTTGGCAGAACCAAGGTCAAGGCAAAGCCATAGTTAACTATTTGGTTAAAAAAGCGCGTCAAATGGCGATTAAGAAAGTGTTTGTTTTAACGAGAACGCCTGAGTTCTTTATGAAGCTAGACTTTATTCCAACATCGAAAACCTTGCTGCCTGAAAAAGTACTTAAAGATTGCGATCAATGCCCTCGTCGCCATGCATGTGATGAAGTTGCTCTGGAGGTTAACCTTCCTGGTGATGCAATCTTTAAGACAGATGCGGTTTAGCAACTGATTGAAAATTAATAGTTACCAGCTATGTTGATTCAAATGATCATAAAGATCATTAATTGTTGGGAACTAACAAGAAAAGGCAGAGTCTATATTTGTACCACTGCTTTTTCTTAGATACTTCTAAGAAGCCCCGAAACCACTATTTGGATCTCGGGGCTTTTCTTTATTAAAGTTATACTAAAGTTTTCGCCATTTCTTTTGATTTACTATCCAATCTTATAGCCTATGTTTATCACTTCTATTTAGAAGCAAGAGCTTCATTCCTAGATGAGCAATGAGTAATAGGTGAAATCCTAGACCAAAAATGAGCACCGCGATGGTTTCGACCTGTCGGCTATTGTGAGTTCCCCACACAAACCAAAATACCCAAGTGATTAGGCACAATACAGTAAGTTGTTTAATACAGCGGTTACAGCGGCCTATTTTTTTGAAGAACCAATTTTTGTCGCAACTGTTACATGCCATGAGCGTCTGCAGTTTTGATTACAAGGGTGCATCAAGCCTACGTTAGTGTATTGGGAGGATCAATAAAAAAAGACCCAGAACGAAAAACTCGAACTGGGCAGGTCAATGGAACATTATCAATCAGAGACGGGGGAGTCTCTTTAACCTAAATAGGTTTCTAATTCTTCGCTGCCGCCAATATGTTTGCCGCCAATAAATACTTGCGGAACCGTTGTTCTACCAGTAATAGCACGTAAGCTGACGGTCGTCGCATCTTTACCTAGTACGACTTCTTCATAATCCAAGCCTTTATCGATGAGTAGCTGTTTTGCTTTTACGCAGAAAGGGCACCCTGGTTTAGAGAAAACGGTCACTGACTCTTGTACTTTGTGTCCTGGAGCTAGGTATTTCAGCATGGTATCAGCATCAGAAACTTCAAACGGGTCACCAGGCTTGTTTGGCTCGATAAACATTTTTTCTACTACACCATCTTTTACTAGCATGCTGTAACGCCATGAGCGTTTACCAAACCCAATTTCGTTTTTCTCAACCAGCATTCCCATGCCATCGGTAAACTCACCGTTGCCATCTGGGATAAATGTGATGTTGTTTGCTTCTTGGTCTTGTTTCCAAGCATTCATTACAAATGTATCGTTTACAGAAACACAAACGATAGAATCTACGCCATTGTCTTTAAATACTGAGTAGAGCTCGTTATAGCGAGGTAAGTGACTTGACGAACAAGTTGGAGTGAATGCACCTGGTAAACTAAATACGATGACAGTCTTCCCACTAAATAGCTCATCAGTTGTTACGTTAACCCACTGATCACCTTGACGTGTAGGGAATGTGACTTGAGGTACAGCTTGTCCTTCTTTTGATGTAAACATAGCTTTTTTCCTTTGATTAATTAGATATAAGCTTGGAAAGCTTACCGCTTATCGGCTCACTTTGATGTAACTATTATTGAAAAAATATTTTGATAGATCTAATCGTTTGATGCTATGGTTTTGATAGTTCTAATCTATTAGGTGGTTTAATGAATATCCGAGATTTTGAATATTTAATTGCATTGGCAGAGCACAACCATTTCCGTAAAGCTGCGGAAGCCTGTTTTGTTAGTCAGCCGACGTTAAGTGGACAGATTCGTAAGCTTGAAGATGAACTCGGAACTGTGTTGCTAGAGCGTAGTAGTCGGCGCGTGTTATTTACGGATTCTGGGTTACAGTTAGTCGACCAAGCGAAGAAAATCTTAAAAGAAGTGAAGACCTTTAAAGATATGGCGAGTGGACAAAGTGGCGGGATGACTGGGCCGATACATATTGGTTTTATTCCGACAGTTGGCCCTTATTTACTGCCGAAAATCGTACCAAATCTGAAACGCGATTTTCCAGAATTAGAGCTCTATTTGCATGAGGCTCAAACGGCACAATTGGTTCATCAGTTAGAAGAAGGCAAGCTTGATTGCTTAGTGCTTGCGGCCGTAGAAGAGACAGAGCCTTTTAAAGAGATAGAGATATTCAACGAACCATTAAGTATCGCCGTTCCTATTGATCATGAATGGAGTGAACTGGATAAAGTCGATTTAGAGCAATTGAATGGACGAACAGTCCTTTCCTTAGGGGATGGACATTGTTTGCGCGATCAAGCTTTAGGGTATTGTTTTGCCGCTGGTGCAAAAGACGATGAACGCTTTAAGGCGACGAGTTTAGAAACATTACGCAACATGGTTGCCGCTGGTGCTGGAATTACCTTGTTACCTCAGCTTTCATTACCAGATTGTCGCGAAAAAGATGGAGTGTGCTACGTGCCCGCATTTAATCCAGTGCCTTCACGTCAGTTGGTATTAGCTTATCGTCCAGGCTCGCCGTTACGACAACGTTTTGAAAAACTTGCAGCGTCCATGGCTGAAAAACTAAAAGAATACAGCATATAACTATTCACTATTGCTCGTGTTTTTTGAGTCACTCACATCATAAGCTCTGAATAGAAAATGGGAAAGCACGAAGCTTTCCCATTTTTGTTTGTGTATCTTTTTAGTTAACTAGAATTAAATTAAGTCATAAGTCTAGAAAAGCTCTTCGCTGCCATCTGTGCTGGTGTAAATATTATCGGCTTCGGTTGGTACGAACGTAGTTGGTTCTGTGCCTTGGCGGAAATATTCAAGCATGGTACTAGAGTCATTTTCTTCCGTTAGTAGGCCGGATTCCCGATCGATACGTAATTGAACGATGTCGGCCGGGGCTTTTATTGACTGCTCTTTTGTATTCTTTAGAGCGGTATGCATAAACTCAACCCATGCTGGTTGTGCTGTTTTACCGCCAGATTCTCCACCCGGTGATTGATCTTTTCCTAAGTTATCATTACGTGACGTACGGCCTAAATCACGATCGTGAGTATCAAACCCTACCCAAGAAGTGGCAACAATTCCTGGACCAAACCCGTTGTACCATGCATCTTTAGAATCATTGGTGGTTCCTGTTTTGCCTCCTACATCGTGGCGTTTTAGGCTTTGAGCTCGCCAACCGGTTCCGCGCCAACCACGACCGCCCCAAACATTGGCATAAAGCATTTCTCGTACAAGAAAAGCATTTTGTTGAGTGATAACTTGCGGTGCGATTAATTCATTATCACTTTCTGAACATTGTGAGTGACAAACAATCTTTGGCGTCGCTTTATAGACTTCTTCTCCATATGGGTCTTCAATTCGCTCAATATAGTAAGGTTCGACGTAATGACCGCCGTTAGCAAAAACAGAATAACCTTGAGCCAGTTTCACCGGAGTTAAACTTCCTGCTCCAAGTGCTAACGTCTCAGAACTTGGTAGCTTGCTTAAATCAAAGCCAAAGCGAGACAGGTAGTTTCTCGCATTTTCTACTCCAACCTCACGCAATACTCTAACAGCCATAACGTTTTTCGATTGAGCCAATCCAATTCGAAGTCGAGTTGGACCATAATAGGTTGGTGGGGAGTTTTTCGGTCTCCAAGCCGTACCGATACTTTCGTCCCAATGATTAATGGGTGCATCATTCACTAAAGTGGCTAGAGTCAGTCCTTTATCTAGTGCCGCAGCGTAAATAAATGGTTTGATACCAGACCCAACTTGGCGAACCGATTGAGTCGCACGGTTAAATTTACTGTGAGTAAAGTTAAAGCCGCCAATTAAAGAAAGTACGGCACCACGGTCTGGGTTCATTGCAACAAAAGCAGTGTTAGCAAGAGGCACTTGGCTCAACATCCAATGTTCTTTATTCGCGTCACTCGATGCGTCATTTGATTCTTTTAATCGTACCCAGACTTGTTCACCAGCGGCAAGAATATCTCCAGCTTTGCGTGGAGCGGCACCTTGATGTCTATCGGTGTTATAACGACGAGCCCACTTCATGCCATCCCAATCTAAGGTTTTTTGGCCAATATCTTTTAACCAAACATCAGCACTTTTTGCATTTACTTGGGTAACGATAGCGGGGATTAGAGCACCATAAGTCGGTTGATTTTTAAGGTGCTTTTCTATTTGTTGGGATGAGAATGCAGTGTCACCTGGTTGCCAAACGACCTGTTCTGCTCCACGGTAACCATGGCGAACATCATAATTAAACAAATTATTAAGAGCGGCTTTATCAGCGGCTTTTTGCAGATCTGAGCGTATGGTTGTTATGACTCGCATTCCAGATGTATAAGCTTCCTCACCGTAGCGTTCTACCATCCAAGCGCGAGCAATTTCAGCAATATAAGGTGCATTGACCTCTATTTCTGCACCATGGTATTTCCCGATGAGTGTTTCACTACGAGCTTGATCGTATTGTTGTTGAGAGATATAGCCTTCATCTAACATACGAGCTAATACGATGTTGCGGCGTTGTGTAGCTCTTTCCAACGAATAGATAGGGTTAAGTGTGGACGGTGCCTTAGGTAAGCCAGCGATCATTGCCATTTCACTTAACGTGAGTTGGTCGAGCTCTTTACCAAAATACGAACGAGCTGCAGCACCAACCCCATACGAACGATAACCGAGATAAATTTTATTGAGATAAAGTTCTAGAATTTCTTCTTTGCTTAATTGCATTTCAATATGAACAGCGATAAAAATTTCTTTTATCTTGCGCATGATTTTCTTTTCATTAGAAAGGAAGAAATTTCGAGCTAACTGTTGGGTTATCGTACTTGCCCCTTGACTGGCGGTCCCAGATTGGAATACCGCATAAGCTGCTCGAGTTATCCCTATAGGGTCAAACCCAAAGTGACTATAAAATCGAGAATCTTCGGTGGCGATAAACGCGTTAACCAACATTGGGGGCATTTGATCGAGACGCATCGGAAGACGACGTTTCTCTCCAAATTGTGCAATTAACTTCCCATCTTGGCTAAGTACCTGCATTGGTGTTTGTAATTGAACTTCTTGCAATTCCGCTACATCGGGTAAATCCGCTTCTACGTGACGATAAAAGCCAAAAATCGTAGCGACTCCCAGCACAATGCAAATCAGTGTAAATATGAACAAATACTTTATGAACTTCACCGGATAATCCCTGTTTCGTCGGATTGCACAGATGCAATCTCATCCGCTTTTCGCTAAAACTCTAGCTCTTAAAAGGTGGTTTATTGTACTACCAAACGAAACTTTTTACAGATCCGTTTTTAATGGAGTTTACATGGCAAACACAATCGTGACAGGTATTGATATCGGTACCCAATATATAACCGCAGCCATTGTTGAAATGGGTCTACATAAACCGAAATTACTCGGAGTAGAGCACATTGAACTTAGTGGTGATATTTTCGCTGAAAATAAGGCTTCAGTTTATCAAGATAGTGTTAAGAAACTAGTGAAAGTGCGAAATATGCAACCTCTGTTTCAACATCGAGTCGCGTTTTCGATACCAGATGTCATGGTGATGAATAAGATGATCACAGTAGATACTCGATTACCTTTGGAGCAACAGAGGTTAACGGCTATGCATCAATTTTTATCCACTTCACCATTAAAAGGGGATGAACTTTGCTTTGATTATGTACCACACCCTAACGCAATAGAGGTTTATGCTGCGAGAAAACACGCAGTTCAGCAGAGAGTAAAACTTGCGAAGCAGATTGGTATGCGTCCAATTTTGATTGATACCGAGCGACAAGCATTTTTGCAACTTCTGCTGGTTGCGAAAGCAAACAACCCTCAACTCTGTCCAGTACTCATTGAATTAAAAGAGCAATCTTTGACTTTTGGTGCATTAACGAACGAATCCATTTTCTATCGCCATATTCCTCTTGATTTAGTAGAGCTCAGTTCTTGTTCAATAAGTGCTCAAATAGAACAACAACTGGAACTGTTACGTGTTGAAAATGAGACGGCGATTTTTAATGAAATATGGTTTATTAAGGGAAAAGAACATGATGATCTAATTACTAATATAGTCACTAAATCAAATGGTTATTTTGATTACTATCCATTGGGTTTACATTTTTTAGTAAAAAGATCACTGGTAGCCAAAAGCTTAGAGTTTGCAGAAAAAGCCTGTGGTATTGCACTTCGAGGAATTACTTCAATGGAGCAACGTTATGCTTCATAACATTAATTTTCTTGATTGGCGCACAGCTAAGCGGCGTGCAGTTCATCAGTTATGGATTGGAATGAGTGTCGTGTGCTTTTTGGGCCTTGGAGTCATTGAGTGGCATCGATACCAAGGCTATCAAGTCGGATTAGCACACGCGCAACAACAGCATCAGCAGCGGGTTTTTGCTCAGGATATGGTGAGTAAGCGCTATCAGGCACTACAAAAACAAGAGTTGGAGTATGAAGAACTTCGTCAAGAGAATCAGAAATTAAATACTTGGATATCAGAAAGTAAGCATCCGTATAACGTGATGAAATTGATTGAGGCAATATTGCCAAGTAATACCTATCTCGACCGATTAATGGTGGCGGGGAACAAATTAGCTATTTCAGGTTTGGTTGAGCATGACGGCAACGTTACTCAATTTGCTAAAGCATTGGAACGGCGTATGAAAACTGCTCGTATTGATCGCTTGAAAGTAGACGCAGTGTTACAGCGCTGGCAGCGCCCTTTTTATCCTTTTGAGATGAATGTTGAGTTTTATGGGATTCTCGATGAGTAATTGGATGATAACACGCAACAATGTTCGTTCTAGTGATCGGCATTATGGGTTTTCTATGCGATATCTTGTTGCTCTTACCCTGCCTTTTTTGATCACTCTCGCACTCTATTTTTTGCTTGAATTGATGCTTTGGCCCGCGAAACAAAACGAAATCGATCACATTATTCAAAAAGGACAACAACTTGAGTTTACGCGTAATGCTGCCCAGCAGAAAGTAAAACAGCAAGAAGAGCTCATGGAAGTATGGGAGCAAGAACGTGTTTTATATGAGGTTCATTTTAACCAGTTCGATGATGTCGACCATTCTACAAATATGTTGGGCATTATTTCTGATTTGGCCCAGAAAATAGGCATCGATATTGAGCAAATAGAGTGGCGTGAAGAGGTTAAATTTGTTGGTTATTCAGAGTTTCCATTTGTATTGAAAGTGCGTGGTCAATACTCATCGTTAACACAGTTGTTTTTGGCATTTTCTACTCCACCAATCATTGTTGTTTCGCGAGCAGATTGGCAACGAATAAATGAAGAAAGTGACGATATTTATGTTGATATTCAAGCGAGCTATTTCAAACTTGAGCGCAAAATAGAGGCTAAGAAATGATAGGAAAAAGTTCAATGGAAGTGAATGGTCGAACTCGTCGTCAAATATATACTTCTAGTACCTTCTGGGTGAGTGTTGCGATATTACTTATGGTTTCAAATCTGTCTTTTGCATCGGAACAGAGCAATAGCAACCCGTTTGCCGTTATGCCCACTATCGAACCTAAGATACTTAAGAAAACAGAGAATAAGAGAAAGCATAAGCTGATTAAGAATGATGTATTGTCAGAGCTTTCTGAGTCAATTGAGTTTTCTGTTATCCCTTTGGTAAATGCGAATTGTGATGAGTTGGTTAAAGTATTTGATTCCACTAGCCGTGGAGGGCTGCTCTCTCCTTTGGGCAGTATTTCTACCGATGTAAGAAGTAACAGTTTAATCATTATGGACACTCCATCGGTGATCCAAAAGGTACGGGACTTAGTCAGTCAACTTGATGTTCCAGTTCAGCAAGTTGAAATAGAGGCTAGAATTGTTGTGATGAGTGAAGGAGCTTTGGATGAAATCGGAGTCAGATGGGGAATTCTTCAGCAAGGGACAACCCTTCCATTGGGAGGCTCGATTAACGGTAGCAGTGAGGAAAGTGTCAGTTCTGATAGAATCGACCAACAATTGGCGATTAACCTTCCTGCTACGTCAAGTAGTGCTTCATCGTTAGCTTTTCAGTTGGCAACTTTAGGTTCGGGAACTTTGCTTGACCTTGAATTATCTGCGCTGCAAAGCGAATCTAAAGCGGAAGTTATTTCTAGCCCAAGGTTGATCACCACCAATCGCCGAACAGCTTACATTGAACAAGGTACCGAAATACCCTATCAGGAGTCGAGCTCTGACGGTGAATCGAGTATTGAATTTAAAAAAGCGGTATTAAGCTTGGAGGTCACACCTTACTTAAGTGAAAATGACCAATTTATCTTGGATCTCACTGTGACCCAGGATCAACCTGGAGAAGTCGTGAAAACGGGAACAGGTGAAGCAGTCGCAATTACAACTCAACGCATGGCGACACAAGTAAAAGTCCGAGATGGTGAAACAATAGTATTGGGTGGTGTTAAGCAACAAAGCACCAGTGATAGTAGTGATAAAGTACCTGTGTTGGGAGACTTGCCGATATTAGGGAAACTATTTAGGCGAGATTATCAGCAAATGACAAAAAGTGAATTATTAATATTTGTCACTCCAACTCTTTTAATTCAATGAGTTAGGTGTAAATTTTTGCTTGCTTGAAAAAATAAAGTTGCATTCATCCACTCAGATCTAGATAATTTCGGGTCTTATCACGAATTATCTGTGAGGAATTGGTGTCACGAGCCTACTTTTTTAATTAAATAAGATAGTGTTCTTGTGGCAATGTCATTGAATTAACATTATAAATTACTGCTAAACATGGCTGAAAAACGTAATATTTTTCTTGTTGGCCCGATGGGTGCTGGCAAAAGTACAATAGGTAGATATCTTGCTCAACAACTTCACATGGAGTTTGTTGACTCAGATACTGTTATTGAAGAACGAACCGGAGCTGATATCGCTTGGGTATTTGATGTTGAAGGTGAAGACGGCTTCCGTAAACGTGAAGAATCTGTGCTCAACGACTTAACTCAAGAGCAAGGGATTGTCCTTGCAACTGGAGGAGGGTCGGTTAAAAGCAAGAGTAACCGTAATCATTTGTCTGCTCGTGGTGTTGTTGTTTATCTTGAAACAACGATTGAGAAACAGCTTGCGCGTACTAATCGCGATAAAAAGCGCCCACTGTTGCAAACAGAAGATCCACGTCAAATTCTTGAAGATTTAGCTAAAGAACGAAATCCTCTTTACGAAGAGATCGCTGATATTGTTGTGAAGACAGACGAACAAAGCGCCAAAGTTGTCGCGAACGAAATCGTAAAAATGTTGGAAGAACAATAATATTCTAGATATTGGAGTGTCTCATGGAGCGAATTACGGTCAGCCTAGATGAACGTAGTTACCCAATCTCAATTGGAGCCGGATTATTTAACGATCCGGCGCTAATTTCTTTTCTTTCCCCAAAACAAAAAGTCGTTATTGTCACTAATACGACAGTAGCTCCCCTGTATGCTGAGCGAATTACAGAACTTGTCACTAAGCATGGGTGTCAATCAGAGCTACTAAAATTACCTGATGGGGAAAAGTACAAGAATTTAGATACCTTTAATACGGTGATGTCGTTTCTTATCGAGAATAACTACAGCCGTGATGTGGTATTGATTGCTCTCGGTGGTGGTGTCATCGGTGATTTGGTCGGGTTTGCAGCGGCGTGTTATCAACGCGGTGTTGACTTTGTTCAGATTCCAACGACCTTGCTTTCTCAAGTTGATTCATCGGTAGGTGGTAAAACGGCGGTTAATCACCCACTTGGCAAGAATATGATTGGTGCATTTTATCAGCCTCAATCTGTCATTATTGATACTTCTTGCCTATCCACTTTGTCGGATCGAGAGTTTGCTTCTGGAATGGCAGAAGTCATTAAATACGGCATTATATACGATGCAGAGCTCTTTTCGTGGCTTGAGCAGAATATGGAGTCACTCTATTCCTTAGATCAACAGGCATTGAGCTATGCGATTGCACGTTGCTGTTCAATCAAAGCTGAAGTGGTTGCTCAAGATGAAAAAGAGTCAGGTATCCGTGCACTGCTAAATTTAGGCCATACTTTTGGTCATGCGATTGAAGCTGAGCTAGGATACGGTAATTGGCTCCATGGTGAAGCGGTGTCTGCTGGCATGGTCATGGCTGCCAAAACGAGTCTGTTACAAGGGTTAATTTCAGAGCGTGAACTCGAGCGCATTATTACTCTATTGAAAAAAGCTAAACTTCCGGTTAATACACCTGAGAGCATGTCTTATGATGACTTTATCAAGCACATGATGCGAGACAAAAAAGTGCTTTCTGGCCAATTACGCCTTGTGTTACCAACAGGCATTGGTCAATCAGAAGTTAGAAGTGATACCCCAGAAAATATTATCGAACAAGCTATTGAGTTCTGTCGAACTCTTTAACATTACTCGTCAAATCGGTAAGCTTCTCATATATATGAGAAGCTTATAGCTGGATTTATCTAAGGGTTAGAGTATGAGTTTAGCAGGTGGCCATAGAGTTCTTGAGCTTTCATCGCAAGCAGCGTTACTTGAAAGGTTAGGTTTACTCACTAATTTTGGTTCTAACTTTATTCATGTTTCTGGCGAAGCCGGTTCTGGTAAAACTTGGCTTGCTCAGCGTTACCTCGAAGTCTGGGCTGCTGATAAAAATCAATCTTTACTCCTCTGTTTCCGTAATCAATCTGATGCTCAACGCAGGCAAACTATCCTTAGCCAACTTCGACGGGAAGTCGAATTTGATGAAAATGCCGACTTAGTTGATAGCTTTTGTGAGATCATGGAAGGAGACAACTGTAATATTGTCATTGTCGTCGATGATGCACAGCAGTTGTCGGAAATCATGCTTACCGAACTCTGGTCTTTGGTTCAAACGGCTCAATTAAGATCAAACTGGTCGATCAGTGTCGTGTTATTTTCTCGTCCAAATTTGCTTGACCGCTTATTGAATCGAATCAGTCATGGGCAAGAACAAAAGCCAGTTGATCTGGAAATCGATGTTTTACCGCAAGAAGATGCCGATCGTTTTTTTGAGTTCTCTGTTATGAGATTTGTTGACGATGATATGGAGCGTAGGGTTCGATTCGCATATAGTAAGGCTAGGAAAACTCCAGGTGAAATAATGGCGTTGGGAGAACAAAAAATGGAAAAGCGAATCATTATTCGCTCTATCGTCGGGTCACCAATTAATATTGCGATTGTTGTAGTGTTATTGGCATTGGCTATCGGCGGTGGATATTGGTGGTTATTAAATCGGACTGTGATGCCTAATAGTGACCACAAGGGACAGCAAGTTACCGATATTGAAGCTTCAGATAGAATAAGGTCTACCGAGCAAACCATTATTCCAACGTTACCGGAAATTGATTCTAAAGATGATTCTAACTCCCTCCCTCCCGTTATTGCTGAGAATACGAGTAACGTCGGATTTGACGAGACGACAGAAAATCAACGAGTGGTTATCACCTCGGACGTGGTCGATGCATTGTTAGATGGCTCATCTGAAAATTCTCAAATTCTTGATGAGGTTGTCATCGACTCGGAATTGACGACTGGGAAACCTGATGAAGACGTTATCAATGTAGATTCTGCTGAAGTCAGTGAATTGATCGCTAGTGGTGAAGCAACTGCAGAGCAAGTTGAGCAACTCAAACAAGCTGTAACCAGTATACCTGAATCGACATTAGGTGATGAAAATTCAATTATCAGTGTTGCAGAAGAGATCTCCGAACAAGATGAAAATGCTCAGGCCATAACGAATATTGTTCCAGTGGATGCTGAAGCACTTGCCGCCGCGAATTATCATGAAAGTCAGTTATTATCACTATCCGAAAGTAGTTATACTTTGCAGTTAGCTGCGTTTAATCGTCAACGTGATGTTGGGCGCTTTATCAACGAGAGTCAATTGGGCGATAAACTTTACGCTTACACGACGATTCGAAACGGCGTGACTTGGTACATTATGGTTTACGATAATTTCTCGACATTGCAACTCACCCGAGATGCCATTGAAACATTACCGGACTCGATCAAGGCACTAAATCCTTGGGCAAAATCAATAAGTCAGGTTCATCGTGACATCGAAGCGGGCAAATAAGCCTGAGCTGTCTTAAAAAATATGTTACATTCCGCAGCCTTGGATTGAAGTAGGTAGTAGAGCAAGTAGTCAATGAAAAAACAGCGCGCCTTTCTCAAATGGGCTGGTGGAAAATACGGATTGGTTGGCGATATTCAACGCTATTTACCAGAAGCAACAACATTGGTTGAACCCTTTGTCGGTGCCGGTTCTGTATTTCTTAATACTGACTATGATCGCTACTTGTTGGCCGATATTAATCCGGACCTAATTAACCTCTATAACCTTCTCAAGGAGAAGCCCGATCTTTACATTAATGAAGCTCGGCGCTGGTTCACTCCTGAAAACAATCGTAAAGAAGCGTATTTAGCGGTTAGGCAAGATTTTAATCAAACCGACGATATTCTATATCGCTCGCTCGCGTTTCTTTATATGAATCGTTTTGGCTTTAATGGTTTGTGCCGATATAACAAGAAAGGCGGTTTCAACGTTCCATTTGGGTCGTATAAAAAACCTTATTTTCCTGAAGCAGAACTCGAATTTTTCTCTCAAAAATCGGCCAAAGCGACCTTTATCTGTGCTGAATACAAACAGACGTTTGAGCAGGCTCCAGATGATAGTGTTGTGTATTGCGATCCTCCTTATGCACCGCTTTCTAATACTGCAAACTTTACCTCTTATGCTGGTGCAGGCTTTTCTTTAGATGATCAAGCTGGGTTAGCCATTGTCGCTGAGACCGCCGCGCAAGATAGACGTATTCCGGTTCTTATTTCCAATCACGATACGGTATTGACTCGCCGATTGTATAATGGCGCTAAGTTAAATACGGTCAAAGTGAAACGTACTATTAGCCGAAATGGAGCAGGTCGCAATAAGGTTGATGAGCTTCTCGCATTGTTCTCACCCTCTAGAGTGTGACTCTGAGTTTAAATTATACATTTTAGCGATTGATATCGAGTATATTGACATTGGTGGCTAGGAACTCGGGTAGAGGTTAGGTAGAATCGCGCTCAATTTCGTACGCCATACAACTGCTAACAGAGGCAAACTATGACTGATTTTCTTATTGCTCCATCTATTTTATCCGCCGATTTGGCTCGTTTAGGTGATGATGTTGACGCGGTTCTCAAGGCGGGGGCTGATGTTATTCATTTTGACGTAATGGATAATCACTATGTTCCAAATTTGACCTTTGGAGCGCCGATCTGTAAAGCACTCCGAGACTACGGTATTACCGCTCCTATTGATGTCCATTTAATGGTAAACCCTGTCGATCGTATTATCCCTGATTTTGCTGAAGCAGGCGCGACGATGATTACATTTCATGTTGACGCTGTTGATCATGTTGACCGCACTTTGCAATTAATTAAGTCATGTGGTTGCCAAGCTGGGGTTGTATTAAACCCTGCGACTCCACTTAGTCACTTAGAGTTTTTAATGGATAAAGTGGACATGATTTTGTTGATGTCGGTAAACCCTGGGTTCGGTGGTCAGTCTTTCATTCCTCATACATTAGACAAATTACGTCAAGTTCGTGCTTTGATTGACCAGTCGGGGCACGATATTCGTTTGGAAATTGATGGCGGAGTTAAAATAGACAATATCAGAGAAATTGCTGAAGCGGGCGCAGATATGTTTGTTGCTGGTTCGGCCATTTTTGATCAACCGAATTATAAAGAAGTGATTGATGCCATGCGTGCTGAACTCGCTAAAGTAAACGCATAATTTACTATTCTTGTTTTTAGAAGCTCCTTTTAGGGGCTTTTTTTATAAAATCGTTTTGATTTCTGGATCTCGTTCGCCCCACTCTGATAGCATCAAACTCCGACGATTTTTTTGTGCTTCACTGTTGAAGCTTTGACGTTTCTAGGATGAACGTTTTTGATAAGAGAGTTTGAAATGTCTTTATCTTCCATTAAATTTATCGCTTTTGATCTTGATGGCACTTTGCTTGATAGTGTGCCTGATCTTGCGATTGCAGCAGATCAAGCCGCACAATCATTAGGTTACCCAGCAGTATCTGAGACTCAGGTTCGTGACTATGTAGGGAATGGCGCTGATATTCTGATTGGGCGAAGTTTAAGCCGTAGTCTAGAAATTGATCCAATGATTTCAGCAGATACTCTCAAAGAAGCACGAGTGCGTTTTGATGATTTCTATGCTGCTACTGGGCATAAGTCGAGTCACTTATATGAAGATGTGTTATCGACATTGTCAGCACTCTCTCAAGCGGGCTATTCAATGGCCGTCGTCACGAACAAACCACTGAAATTTGTTCCGGAGATTTTGGCACAACATGGTATTGCTGAATTCTTCTGTGAAGTCATCGGTGGAGACAGCTTTCCTGTCCGCAAACCCGATCCAGTTGCACTTAACTGGCTGATGGAAAAGTATTCCGTGACTGCTGAACAATTTTTAATGATTGGTGATTCTAAGAATGATATTTTGGCTGCGAGAAACGCTCGCTGCTTATCGTTTGGGTTGACCTATGGTTACAATCACGGAGTGCCGATTTCGGAGTCAAACCCTGACTATGTAGCCGACAATATAAATGAATTACTCAAATTGCTGATTGTTTGAATAAAAAGCGGTTTAATCTCTAGCATTATACTTGCCAATGAGTACACTTCATTAAAAAGATGAAAAGAAAAATATCTACCCATATTGCATAAAAGGAAAACGAAGTTATGAGCAAGCCCATTGTATTTAGTGGTGTTCAACCATCAGGTGAACTAAGTATAGGTAATTACTTGGGTGCTCTACGTCAGTGGCAACAAATGCAAGATGATTACGATTGTTCTTATTGTATTGTTGATTTACATGCGATTACTGTCCGTCAAAACCCTGAGGCGCTAAGAGAAGCGACATTAGATGCGCTAGCAATTTGTTTAGCGGTTGGAGTTGACCCTAAGAAGAGCACGCTATTTGTTCAGTCTCATGCACCTGAACATGCTCAAATGAGTTGGTTGCTAAATTGTTATACCCAAATGGGTGAACTGAATCGTATGACTCAGTTTAAAGATAAATCTCAACGTTATGCTAATGATGTGAATGCCGGATTATACAGTTATCCTGTGTTGATGGCGGCTGATATTTTATTGTATGGAGCAGATCAAGTACCCGTTGGAAGTGATCAAAAGCAACACCTTGAACTTGCGCGCGATATTGCCACCCGATTCAATAATATTTACAGTCCGGAATCGCCAATATTTACTGTGCCCGAACCGTATATTCCGACGGTAAATGCTCGTGTCATGAGCTTGCAGGATGCGTCGAAGAAGATGTCGAAATCGGATGATAATCGGAAAAATGTCATCACTTTGCTTGAAGAGCCGAAATCGATTCTTAAGAAGATCAATAAAGCGCAAACGGATACTGAAACACCGCCGCGTATTGCTCATGATATTGAGACGAAAGGCGGGATCTCTAACTTGATGGGACTGTACTCAGCCGCAACCGGCCTTTCTTTTGCAGAGATTGAGGCTAAGTATCAAGACATGGAAATGTATGGTCCATTCAAAAAAGAAGTGGGTGAGGCGATTGTCTCGATGTTAGAGCCAATTCAATCTGAATATCATCGCATTCGAGCTGATCGTGGCTATTTAAATGATGTTATGTCTGAAGGTGCAGAGAAAGCATCCTCAAGAGCGAGTATCATGCTCAAACGCGCTTATGACGCAGTTGGATTTATTCCTCGTTCATAAACGACAATGGCAGTGTAACGATAAAGCTCTGACTCGTATGTTGGGGCTTTTTTGTTTGTATTTTTTTAAAGCTATTGCACAATGCAACACAAAGCTCCCTTAACTATTATATCGCGACATTTATGCTATTAATTATCGATAATTACGATTCGTTTACTTATAACCTTTATCAATACTTTTGCGAGTTGGGGTGTGATGTTGAGGTGTATCGAAATGATGAGATCGACATTGCTGCGATAGAGCAACTTGCTCCGAGCCATCTAGTCATTTCACCCGGACCTAAAACACCAAATGAAGCGGGAATTTCTTTGGATGTGATTCATCATTTTGCTGGAAAGCTTCCTATTCTCGGTGTCTGTTTAGGGCATCAAACAATTGCTCAAGCTTTCGGAGGAAAAGTAGTAAGAGCAAGGCAGGTTATGCATGGCAAAACATCGGCGATTCAACATAATAATAAGAGTGTCTTTCTAGGTTTGAATAATCCTTTGACGGTGACACGTTACCATTCGCTGGTGGTTGAGAAAGAGTCTCTACCCGATTGCTTTGAAGTCACCGCCTGGAGCCTTGATAGCTCGGGAAACGTTGATGAAATCATGGGATATCGGCATAAAACTTTGGCATTAGACGCGGTGCAATTCCACCCGGAATCGATCAAAACTGAACAGGGGCATGAACTGCTTGCGAATTTTCTGAATCGGTAGCGGATTAGTTCTCTTTATATATATTTATTCAGTTTATTTGCCTTCTTAGTGATTATTAACTTAACTTTTATGAATATTTAGTCATAATGAGTTGTATGGAAGTTCATTTTACGAGTGTAATTGAAGGCTTTCTCAACGATGAATAGAAATTATGTGGTCAAATATACGATTTGGGCTTAAATCTGGATAAAAGAAGTCGTCTATACTGACATAAAATGATGACACTTAAAGATAGTGTAGCAAGAAAGGAAAACAAAATGACGAATGATAATAAGGTCGAGCGGTCACTATTTGATGATGTAATGGTGCCATGTTATAGCCCAATGGCGATGATCCCGGTTAAAGGTGAAGGTTCTCGTTTGTGGGATCAAGAAGGTACTGAATACATCGATTTTGCAGGCGGAATTGCCGTGAGCTGCCTTGGTCATTGCCACCCTGTGATGGTGAAAGCATTGACAGATCAAGCGAATAAAGTCTGGCATTTAAGTAATGTTATGACTAACGAGCCAGCGTTGCGTTTGGCGAAAAAACTCACTGATCTCTCATTTGCAGAGCGCGTGTTTTTCTCAAACTCTGGGGCAGAAGCCAATGAGGCTGCACTAAAATTAGCGCGTCGTTGGGCTGCGGAGACCTATGATGAAAATAAATCAGAAATCATCGCGTTTAACCAAGGCTTTCATGGGCGTACATTTTTTACCGTAACTGTGGGTGGTCAAGCATCTTATTCCGATGGGTTTGGGCCTAAACCTTCTGATGTGACCCATTTACCGTTTAACGACATCGAAACGCTCAAAGCTCATATTTCTGACCGCACCTGCGCGGTGATGATGGAGCCTTTACAAGGTGAAGGTGGAATCATTTCGCCAAGCGATGAGTTTGCTAAAGCAGTTCGTGATTTGTGTGATGAGCACAATGCGTTACTCATTTTCGATGAAGTTCAGACGGGTAATGGCCGTACTGGGGAGTTTTATGCTTACCAAGGGCTTGGTGTTACTCCTGATATCCTAAGTACTGCTAAGTCATTAGGGGGTGGTTTCCCTATTGGTGCGATGTTAACTACAGAAAAGTTAGCACAGCATTTTAAAGTGGGTGTTCACGGATCGACTTACGGTGGCAACCCACTGGCGTGTGCTGTCGCAGAAGCTGTTATCGATACAATCTCTAAGCCTGATGTTCTTGCTGGTGTTTTGGAACGCGAGCAACTTTTCAGAAACGGGCTAACCGCTATCAATGATAAGTACAATATTTTCAGTGAGTTCCGTGGAAAAGGCTTATTACTTGGTGCGGTAATGAATGATGAATGGAAAGATCGTGCTCGAGATGTACTCGTCGCAGCAGGAGAGTGTGGACTATTATTATTAGTAGCAGGCCCAAATGTTGTACGATTTACTCCCTCTTTGGTCATTTCAGAACAAGAGATTAAAGAAGGCTTAGCACGTTTAGAAAAGGCGGTGGCTTCACTTATCGCATAATGTAAATACGTCTAAGAAGTACAGGCTTCTTAGACGTCAATATCTTCGTGCAAGGTCAACGGTTGAATTGACTCTGTACGTTATTCAATGGTGGCAAACATCTTGGTGTGTGATCAACTCGGTAGTGTTCTCCCACAACTTCACACTATGCTTATTAGCAATACCTTGTTTCAAGATTTCAGGACGACCCCGTTCTTTTTACTGCTCAAGGTCCAATTGTAAGGAGATGGTTTACACATCTTATTGAAGATGAACAGTTGGAAATTCCTGCAGTATGTTCGCCTGGGATTCATCTCTAGCTCACGATTAAGGAAGCGCTATGACACCTGAACAACTGTTTTCTTACCTATGGCAGGATTATGCATCTCGCCTTTGTCCTTCAGCACATAAAATAAAAGACTTATTGCAAGAAGAGAGAGAGTTGATTAACGACCATATTGCTCTAAGAACCTTTAATATTGAGCCTCTTGGTCTAGAGACATTAGCTGCTCAGTTTGCAAAACTAGGGTATCAAGTCGGTGGAAAATATCATTTTGAGGCAAAAAAATTAAGGGCGAGGCATTATGAGCATCCAAATCCCGATTTACCAAAAGTATTTATTAGCGAACTCTTGGTTGAAGAACTGTCCATCACTGCTCAGAAAGTTATACGTAGCTTAGTTGCACAAGTCGATTCACACTATTTTTCTGAACCTGACTTTCTTTACGCTGGACGTCCATGGTCACTCTCAATTGAGCAGTACCACCTTCTATCGGAAGAAAGCGAATATGCGGCTTGGGTCGCTGCTCACGGTTATGGCGCTAACCACTTTACGGTCAGTGTGAATCAATTGAATCGATTCGAGCAAGTCAAAAACGTTAATCAGTACCTAAGACAACATGACTTCGCAATCAATGAGTCTGGTGGAGAAGTGAAGGGAACACCAGAATTGATGCTGGAACAATCCTCCACCATGGCGGATATTGTGGAGGTTTCCTTGATAGAGACAGAGCTTCGCTTACCAGGAGGTTTTTATGAATTCGCTAAACGTTATCCTACCGATAGTGGTGTGTTATACAGTGGCTTTGTAGAAGCATCGGCGAATAAAATTTTTGAAAGTACCGATCGACGTCTTTAATCCAACAAAACAATGCGCCAGAAAATAAAAAACCACTTCAAGATTTGAAGTGGTTTTTTAATTAAATTACTGAAAAGTGGGAGCTTAACGAGTTCCGTAAACGACGATAGTTTTACCGTGCGCTGAAATTAGGTTTTGCTCTTCAAGCATTTTCAGGATTCGGCCAACAGTTTCACGTGAACAGCCAACAATTTGTCCAATCTCTTGACGAGTGATTTTGATTTGCATTCCGTCAGGGTGTGTCATTGCGTCAGGTTGTTTTGCTAAGTTCAATAGCGTTTGAGCAATACGACCTGTCACATCCAAGAACGCAAGATCACCTACTTTACGGCTAGTCACGTGCAGACGGCGAGCCATTTGTGACGAAAGGCGCATCAAAATATCTGGATTGACTTGGATAAGCTGGCGGAATTTCTTAAATGAGATTTCAGCGACTTCACATGGTGACTTTGCTCGAACCCAAGCGGTACGCTCTTGATCTTCTTCAAATAAACCAAGCTCACCGATAAAGTCACCCTGATTTAGATAAGAGAGAATCATCTCTTTACCTTCTTCATCTTTAATCAGTACCGCGACAGAACCTTTTACGATGTAGTAAAGAGTTTCCGCCTTTTCACCTGCGTGAATCAAAGTACTTTTTGATGGGTATTTATGAATATGACAGTGTGAAAGAAACCACTCTAACGTTGGATCTGTTTGAGGTTTACCTAGAACCATAATATCTCTCTTCCTATGCAGGGTATACTTGCTGTTTCGTGTAGTAGCTATGCCCAATTGCGATAATTCTACTCTAAGAGTTGGAGAAAACGCGCAAGGTATTTTCTAATTCTGAATTAAATAATATCCTTTTTCGGGCTCAATTTCTTGATTTTAATCGTGTGACACGTGCAAAATTCTACGCAAAAGTGTGCACATGGTCACGCTATTGGAAGTAAATTAAAGGAACGCTGTTCGATTAACGGTGCGCTACCCCTTAATTTATGTGATAGCCGTCAGCCAATTTTTCCCGTTTCAATCAATTGTTGCAAAATAGGTCTAACAATGAGTTCCATAGAAAAACTCATTTTTCCTCCAGGGACAACGATGGTGTCTTGGCTAGACATAAACGATCCATCAATCATGGCGAGTAAATAAGGATAATCGACCTGCTTAATCCCTTGCAGGCGAATAACCACAAAGCTTTCATCCAAGCTGGGAATATCTCGAGCACTCAATGGATCGGATGTATCTACAGTCGGCACTCGCTGAAAGTTAATGTGAGTACGTGAGAATTGTGGCGTCATATAGTTGAGGTAATCATCCATAGAACGAACGATCGAATCCGTTACCGCTTCTTTTGAGTGGCCTCGATCTCGCGTGTCTCGTACAAATTTTTGAATCCATTCTAAGTTGACGATCGGAACCATCCCGATCAAAAAATCGACATGTTGTGCGACATTAACGGGGCCATCAATTATGCCCCCATGGAGACCTTCGTAAAAAAGGAGGTCGCTATCTTGAGGCAAATCTTGCCAAGGTGTAAACGTCCCTGGTGTTAGGTTATACGGGACTGCCTCGTCAAATGTATGTAGATAACGGCGTACTTTTCCTGTTCCACTTTTACCGTATTCATCGAAAAACGACTCTAATAGAGGAAAGTCATTGGCTTCAGATCCAAAATAACTAATATGGCGACCTTGTTCTCGAGCTTTCCGGATTTCAATATCCATTTCAGGGCGAGTAAAACGATGAAAACTATCACCCTCAACCCAAGCTGGATTAATGTTCATCCCATTGAAGAGTTTGCGAAATGCTTCTGAGGTTGTAGTTGTACCTGCTCCCGAAGAACCAGTAACAGCAATAATTGGATGCTTTGCGGACATGACTTTCCCTGTCTATTTTTACTTTCTTTAACGCCACTATAGCACGAAATATTCTTTCGATGATTACAGCAGAAATGGATTAGCGCAATTTAGGGTGGATCTGAATATCGATACTTTCATGAAGCTCTGAGTAAACGATTACTGCATCATTTTTGCTAAGAAGTGACTTAACTTGTTCTATTTTGGTGGTTAAATCAATTTCACTATTGCCGTAATCGGTGCCTTCACGAAGGACAAATTCTTGGATCAGCGTGTTCAGGGTGTCTGGAGCTATTTCTTGCCATGGAACGATCATCGCAAATTTCCTGATTCTTAATGTTGAGTTACGCCTATTTTATGTCTATTTGCTCGAATTGCGAAATGCATTACCTGATATTGATGAAGATTTGTTGTACGGAAGAAGAATCGCTCTCAGTTTAGGTTCCGTTATTTATTATTAGGATGGCTCAATAAAAGAGGCGGATAAATGGGTGGCATTAAGTCGCTGACAATACGTAGATACAAGATTTGGTGTTGTGGTGGGTTTGGAATTTAAGGTGTTAAATTGATCGACTAGATCAGCCTGCTGACGCTTTTCTAATTCTAGTTCAAACTTTAATGTCTTTTGATATAAGTTGTCGGGTAGAGAAGGTTTTAGGGATTGTCTTAGTTGACGGTAATGATTGATTAAGCCATCAGTGTTGTCTGTTGCCTTTATTAATGTTTCCAACTCATCATTATTAATGCTGAGTTTGTGTAGATCGAGATACTTGAGAAGAAGCAATGTATTTACATTTCCTCCAAATTGATTTTGGAGGGTTAAACACGCTTCTTTCACTTCCATAACAGCATAATATGACAAACTGAATTGCCAGAGTTGTTCCGTCATTAGAGTGTGAGAAGCCTGTGTTTTTCTCATTATTGGTGAAACTCTTGTTCTAATAATTCAAGCTCTTCCTGTTGCTCCATCCAGGTTGCTTCTATTTTCTCAAGTTCGGATTTTGCGCTGGCTTGAGTGGCGATTAGGTCTGTTAAGACACTTTTGTTTTCGATCTCATACAGACTACTGTCAGCCAATTTCTCATCAATCTCTGAAACACTCTCAGAAAGAGCATCCATTTTCGATTCTAATTGAGAGAGCTTTTTGCGAAGTGGAGCGGTAGTTTTTCGGAATTCAGCTTCTCGGCGCTTTTGTTCTTTTTTCGCCGCGGCACTATTCCCACCTTCTTTTTCATTACTCGTTGGTTGTGCATCACGGCGTTCTTGGCGCTGTTGTTCTGTTAACCATTTGTAGTAATCATTTAGATCGCCATCAAAGGGTGCGGCTTGACCTTGGTGGACTAAATAAAGGTCATCAGTGGTGGCGCGAAGAAGGTAACGGTCATGACTAACGATAACCATTGCACCCTCAAAGGTTTGCAAAGCAAAGGTGAGGGCTTGACGCATATCGAGATCAAGGTGGTTGGTTGGTTCATCCAGCAACAATAGATTAGGCTTCTGCCAGACAACTAGAGCTAAAACTAATCGTGCTTTTTCTCCACCAGAAAAAGGAGCCACTTTTTCTAACGCTTTTTCACCTTGAAAGCCAAAACTTCCAAGATAGTCTCGTATCTGTTGCTCGGTGTGATTTGGGGCGATTTGCATCATATGCTGCAGAGGCGTTTCTTCTGGATGCAGGGTCTCGAGTTGATGTTGAGCAAAGTAGCCAATTTTAACACCTTGAGAGTACGTTAAATCACCACTTGTAGGATTAAGTTCACCTGATAGTAATTTGATCAGCGTTGATTTACCTGCGCCATTTCGACCGAGAAGTCCAATTCGACTTCCAGGAACCAAATTCAGGCGTATTTTCTCTAAGATGAGCTTATCGCCGTATCCTGCACTCACTTCGTCCATCATTATTATTGGATTGGGCAGGGCGGCAGGCTCACGGAATTCGAAACTGAATGGATTATCAAATTGTGCCGGTAACACTTTTTCCATGCGCTCTAGTGCTTTGATGCGGCTTTGAGCTTGTCGAGCTTTTGAAGCTTTGTAACGGAAGCGATCGATATAGCTTTGCATATGAGCAACTTGCTTCTGTTGTTTTTGAAACATAGCTTGTTGTAGAACGAGCTTTTCAGCGCGTTGAGTCTCAAATGACGAGTAGTTGCCTGTGTACTCGTTAAGGTCTTGGTTTTCTACGTGGATGATTCGAGTAACTATAGGATCTAAAAAGTCGCGATCGTGTGAGATTAAGACTAAGGTTCCTGGGTAACTTTGTAACCAGCGTTCTAGCCACATTACAGCATCTAAGTCTAAGTGGTTCGTCGGTTCATCGAGAAGTAATAGATCGGAACGACACAATAAGGCTTGAGCAAGGTTAAGGCGCATGCGCCAACCACCAGAGAATTGAGTTAAGTTCCATCCCATTTGATCTTGGCTGAAACCCAGACCATCGAGAAGCTCAGCGGCTCGTGATTGAATCGTATAACCACCAATGGTTTCAATTTTACCATGGAGGATAGCAACTTCATGGCCATCATCATTTTGTTCTGCAGCACGTAAGTCGGATTCTAATTGACGAAATTCACGATCGCCATCAATAACATAATCAATTGCTCGACGTTCAATTGCCGGCGTTTCTTGCGCAACCCAAGCTAATTCCCAATGGGAAGGCATGCTAAAATTACCGGCATCGATAGACAGTTCATCTTTTAGCAGAGCAAACAGAGTGGACTTTCCGCAACCATTTTTACCGACCAAACCGACTTTATCGCTTGGGTGAATAGTCGCTGATGCTTGATCTAAAAGAGGTTTGCCGCCACGTAAAAGCTGAATATCTGAGAACGTAATCATATTGCCGTCTAAATTAAGTAATAATCTGCCCAGAATAGTAGGTGGAATGAGGATAAATGTCGATCACAAACCAATATGAGTTATGATTGATAATGTAATTTCAAAATAGAATCAGTGTGAGAAAGCAAGATGACTTCCAATACTTCGTCATTAGTTCGCCCCAAAATTTTAGTCATAGTGGCTCACCCTGAACCACAAAATTCGGTGGTCAATCACCTGCTGTTGAAATCAATAAAACATCTGGAACATGTAAAAGTTCATGACCTTTATGCAATCTATCCTGATTTTTTTATTGATGTAGCCGCAGAACAAAAATTGTTACTTGAGCATGATGTAATCGTTTTTCAGCACCCACTTTATATGTATTCGTGTCCGGCTTTGTTAAAAGAATGGATGGATAGGGTTCTCAGTAAAGACTTTGCTTTTGGTTCTAAAACGGAATTAAAAGGAAAATATTGGCGCAGTGTGATTTCTGCTGGTGGGAAACGTACCGCATTCGATGAAAAAGGGTATAACAAATATCCCTTGGAAGAAATTTTACAGCCATTTGAATTGACGGCAGCATTGTGTTGTATGAATTGGTTGGAACCTCTCGTGCTGTATTATGCAAGGAATATCTCTGATGTTTTGCGCTACGAACATGCAGAAAAGTATCGCCGTTGGTTATGCGAACCAATGAAAGTAGAGGATAAGTAGTATGGCGGCAGAAACCAGTGATCTTCTTCAAAGTGGAGCAATCTTTCTGACTGCAGCGGTTGTTGCTGTTCCACTTGCCCAACGAGCTGGACTTGGTTCGGTACTGGGTTATTTACTTGCAGGGGTTGCCATTGGGCCGTGGGGGCTGAGATTAATTAGCGACGTTGATGAGATTCTCCACTTCGGTGAGTTTGGTGTCGTGATGCTACTGTTTGTGATTGGTTTGGAACTTAATCCGAAAAAACTATGGCAGATGCGAGGTCCCATTATTGGTTTAGGAGGTGCGCAAGTCGTTGTTACCAGTGCGTTGTTAGCCTGCATTGTAAGAATGTTTGATATCCCATGGCAGACGAGTTTGGTGATTGGAATGGGGCTGGCGATGTCTTCAACAGCGATTGCACTACGGGTCATTGAAGAACAAGAACTTGAGCGTAGTGAAACTGGCCAATCGGGGTTTGCGGTCCTTCTATTTCAAGATATAGCTGTAATACCTATTCTAGCTTTATTACCTGTATTGGCAGGTAGCTCTGGTGGTACATGGGTTGATGGTATATGGATGATCTGTGGGATTGTTGGACTGTTGGTTGGGGGACACTTTTTACTGAGTCCACTCTTTAGCTATATTGTATCAAGCCGAGTTCGAGAACTGTTTACGGTGGCGGCCTTGCTCTTGGTGATTGGTATTTCAATCCTAATGCAATCATTGGGTTTATCGATGGCATTGGGAACGTTTTTGGCAGGAGTGCTATTGGCGGAGTCAGAGTTTCGTCATGAATTAGAAATCGCAATCGAACCATTTAAAGGCTTACTTTTAGGCTTGTTTTTTATTGCTGTGGGAATGGCTGTTGACCTCGGGCTGTTTTTACAACATCCGCTCGAAATTTTAACTGCCGTAGTGGTTTTAGTTTCAATAAAAGGTTTAACTCTCTATTTATTAGCACGCTTATTTGGCACTCGCTCTAAAGCACGAAGTTCGATGGCAGCAATCTTAAGTCAAGGTGGTGAATTTGCCTTCGTCATATTTACCGCAGCTCAAGCAGATGGGTTACTAGAGCAGTCTCAAGTATCGTTTCTACTCGTTGTTGTGAGCTTGTCTATGGTGACGACACCACTCATTTTAAATGTGCAAAAACGATGGTATGCCAGAAATTTAAATGGTCCTAAAAGTGATCTTGAAGTAGATGTATCGAACGAAGAGCCACGTGTCATAATTGCTGGCTTTGGACGCTTTGGCCAAATTATAGGCCGTCTCATGTTTGCCAATAAAATTAAAGTGACCGTATTAGAAAGTGATGCAAGTCAGATCAAATTACTAAGAAAGTTCGGGTATAAAGTCTTTTATGGTGATGCGAGTAATGTCGAACTGTTGCGTGCAGCGGGTGCAGCAAACGCAGAAGCAATTATTATTTGTACAGATATACCCGATGAAGTAGTAAAAATAGTTGAGCTATGTAAACAACACTATCCTCGTCTTAAGGTTCTAGCTCGTGCTCGTAGTAGAGTAGAAGCGCATCAATTGATTAATCTCGGTGTAGATGGATATACTCGAGAGACGTTTCGTGGAGCGTTGGATTTAGGGCGTGAAACCCTTGTTGCGCTCGGTATGCACCCTTATCAAGCAAAGCGTGCTGAAGGGCATTTTCGTCGATTGGATAATGCCATGTTAAAAGAGCTATTACCTCAACAAGGTGAAGAGAAGCAATTTTCGATTAGAACAAAAGAAGCAAGAAAAGAGCTAGAAGCTATTTTTGGTCGAGAAATGGAAAAAGACCATCAAGCTAGAGATGAATGGGATAAGGAGCAGGGGTAAATAATGAAAAAACGTTTTATTGCTGGAGCTCGATGCCCTAAATGTGAAGCGACCGATTCTTTACGTTGGTGGGAAGAGAATAATATTGAACACGTAGAATGTGTTGAATGTGACTATGTAGAACAGCGAACACCACAAAATATGGAGAAAACAGCTCATAGCGATCAATCAATGATTGGTATTTTTAAGCCAGAGTAATTGAGTTTCTGATTAAGATCCCCATAATATGTACGTATATAAATTTGCATCTCAACTTTGACTGATGCTTTTGATGCCTTGGAGCCGATATGAAAATTGAACAAAATGTAGTGGTTAGCTTAGCCTACCAACTAAAACTTGATGATGGCGTGGTATTAGACCAGTCAACAGCAGACGCGCCACTTGAATACTTACACGGCTTTAACAACCTAATTCCTGGTTTGGAAAAAGAATTGGTTGGTAAAGTGGTTGGTGATAAATTTACTGCCGTTATTGAACCTGAAGGTGCATATGGCGACTATAATGAAGCACTAGTTCAACGTGTTCCTGCAAATGTATTCCATGGTGTTGATACTATTGAAGTTGGTATGCGCTTCATGGCAGACACAGACCAAGGTCAGGTTCCTGTTGAGATTACCGAAGTTGATGGCGACGAAGTCGTGGTTGATGGCAATCATATGCTTGCTGGAAAAACCTTAACGTTTGATATTGAAGTTGTAGCAATGCGTGAAGGTACCGAAGAAGAAATTGCTCATGGTCATATTCACAGTCAAGATCATGGTGAAGGCTGTTGTGGCGGCGGAGACAAAGGCGACGACCACGAATGTTGTGGCGGAAAAGGTCATGATGAAGGTAAAGAACATGAATGCTGTGGTGGCGGTGGTTGTGGAAGTCACTAAGAGGACTTTGGCTGTCTCTACAAATTAATTATTTAAACACCTACCTTTTTGGTAGGTGTTTTTGATTTAACTTACTTTAAGAGTATTGATGTGATGCAAACCCCTTTTTCTATCGCAATCCATGGTGGAGCCGGCACGATTGAACCAAGTATGATGAGCAAGGAGTTACAACAAGAGATAGAACGAGCCCTCACTCTAGCTGTAACGTCTGGTCATTCTGTTCTCAACCAAGGTGGTACTGCAATTGATGCCGTCGTGAGTGCGGTTAAATGTTTAGAAGATAGTCCTCATTTTAATGCAGGGCATGGTGCGGTATTAACTCATCAAGAAATGGTAGAGATGGACGCCGCGGTGATGTTGGGAGATCAACGTCAAGCAGGAGCTGTCGCAGGTGTAAAACACATTAGAAATCCGGTTGAATTAGCGAAAGATGTGATGGAAAAAACGCCACATGTTCTATTAGCTGGAAAAGGAGCTGAAGAGTTTGCGTTCAGTTTGGGCTACGACTATACCGAACAGGATTACTTTTTTACTGAGCGTCGATATCAGCAACTTCAATCAATGAAGGCAAAAGGTCTGTTTGCGTTGTCAGAATCTAAGTACCCAGATGACAAGAAGTTTGGAACCGTTGGAGCGGTAGCATTGGACCAATATGGGAACCTTGCTGCGGCAACAAGCACTGGCGGCGTTACCAACAAAAAATATGGAAGAATAGGTGACTCACCTTTAATTGGCTCTGGCACCTATGCTGAGAATAAATTGGTTGGATTATCAGCATCGGGTATGGGAGAGGCATTTATTCGTCATTGTGTTACCGCTGACATTGCGGCTCGCATGCGTTATTTAAAAGAAGATGTATCTGAAGCATGCGATGCTGTCCTTCATGGAGAATTGTGTGACATTGGTGGTGAGGGAGGCGTTATTGCCATTGATGCGCAAGGGAAGATTCACTTTTCATTAAATTCTTCAGGGATGTACCGTGCTTCCATCGACCGTACTGGAGAATTGAAATTAGCAATCTATTCAAATAACTAGTCAAATGGTTGATTATGCCGCTTCTCGTCTTAAACTTTAGACTTCGAGTAAATATTTATGCCAGATCAATTAGTTATTTTTCTACCTCTATTTATGCTCAAAAAATGACTGCAACTCATGTAATTCGATGCTAGAATCCATTTTTAACTAGCTATCAGACTTGGAACGATGGGAAATAACGTAGTTGTTTTAGGCACCCAATGGGGTGACGAAGGTAAAGGGAAAATTGTAGATCTGCTCACTGAAGACGCGAAATATGTTGTGCGTTATCAAGGTGGTCATAATGCAGGTCATACTTTGGTTATTGACGGTGAAAAAACCGTTCTTCACTTAATTCCGTCGGGTATTCTCCGCGACAACGTGAAGTGCATCATTGGTAACGGTGTCGTACTTTCACCAGATGCATTGATTAATGAGATGGAACCTCTAGAAGCTCGTGGTATTCCAGTTCGAGATCGTCTTTTCATTTCTGAAGCATGTCCACTAATTCTTCCGTACCATATTGCACTTGATCAAGCTCGTGAAATTGCTCGTGGTAACAAAGCAATTGGCACAACAGGACGTGGTATTGGTCCAGCCTATGAAGATAAAGTTGCTCGCCGTGGTCTACGTGTTGGCGATTTATTTGATAAAGCCTCCTTTGCTGAAAAGCTAAAAGAAGTCATGGAATACCATAACTTCCAGCTTGTAAATTATTACAAAGCTGAACCAGTGAATTACGAAGAAGTTCTAGAACAAGCTATGGGCTATTCTGATCTTTTGACTTCTATGATTATCGATGTCACTGATGAACTCGATGCAGCACGTAAGCGTGGTGATAAAATCATGTTTGAAGGCGCACAAGGTACATTGTTAGATATTGATCACGGTACCTATCCGTATGTTACTTCTTCAAACACAACTGCTGGCGGTGTTGCTGCTGGTTCTGGTTTTGGCCCTCGCCATTTAGGTTATATCCTTGGTATTGCTAAGGCTTACTGTACTCGAGTTGGTTCTGGTCCATTCCCAACAGAGTTAGATGATGAAGTTGGTAACCACCTTGGTGTTAAAGGGGCTGAGTTTGGTGCAACAACAGGTCGTAAGCGTCGTTGTGGTTGGTTTGACGCGGTTGCAATGCGTCGAGCAATTCAAATTAACTCGATAACAGGCTTCTGCCTAACCAAATTAGATGTTCTTGATGGACTGGAAGAGATCAAAATTTGTACCGGCTATAAAATGAAAGATGGTTCAGTTGCAACGGTTTCACCAATGGCTGCCGATGCGTTTGATGATGTTACTCCAATATATGAAACGGTACCTGGTTGGACTGAAAGTACGTTTGGAGCGACAACTTTGGAACAACTTCCTCAAGCTGCATTAGATTATGTTAAGCGCATTGAAGAGCTGACAGGTACTCCAATTGATGTCATTTCTACCGGTCCAGATCGTATCGAAACCATTATCAAAGTACACCCATTTAGCGTCTAGATTTATTAACTAAACGTTATTTAAGTAAACATAGTGAAAGCCGGCTTCTTAGTCGGCTTTTTTTTGTATTGATATGCTATATTTATTAAACAATCGTCACTGTTTAAATAACGATCACTTTTCTCTAAAGTGATAGGCGTTATTGCCGATACTCTATTCAGGTCGAGTTCCTTTTTGGATGGACAAAAATCTACGTCATTGTTTTTGACAATGACATTGAATGAAGAGTACTTATATGAAGCTACGAACGGTAGCGGCTTCAATATCATTGTTGTTTGTGTTGTCGACATCGTACGCTAACGTGGCTGATGTTGGCGCACCAGTACCAATCTATTCTGAGGCTGAACTACTCAAATTAATTGAGAAAAATAAGCACCTAGAACGAGTGAAAGCTGATCATTGCCAGTTAGTGGAAGATATTGTAGCGCGTGCGACACGTGTAAGCTTACCTTCCTACGAGTTTTTATATGGTGATATGCTGGCTTCGGGTGTTTGTGTGGATCAAGATGTTGATTTGGGCTTGTATTATATTGAATCGGCAGCGCATCAAGGGTTAGATACTGCACTCGAACAACTGGGTCGATATTATGCTCAGGGCATTATGGTACAACAAGATAAAGAGCGTGCAATACCGTACTTTAGAGAAGCATCTGCGATGGGGAACTTAAATGCCCGTATTCAGTTAGCAGAATTGTTGCTTCGTGATTATGGGAGCCCACTTGACTATGAAGACGCGTACCGTTGGCTTTATCATTCCGTGACTGCAGATTCTCGACTCCATAAAAGGATTGCATTGTTACGACAAGGATTGGAGTTACGTATGCCACAAAATATTGTATCTCGTGCAAAAATGCGAGAAACATTCTGGTAATGTCATGATTACTTTCTTAAAAAGGCCATTTTTCCGAAGAAAATGGCCTTTTTTGCATTTAATATTTGATAATGACTAATTTTTAGAGAAACAGTCACATAGCACTAGTATAATAAATATAAGCATTGGAATGTTGAGAAAACATCTAATGCACATTATGAACAGCTCTCCTCTCTATTTTAGGACTGACTTATGTCTGACTCAATTCAAAACGACCCATTTGCTGACCGCGAAGCAAGTAATTACGAAAACCCAATTCCGAGCCGTGAATTTATTACTGAGTTTTTGCGTAAAGCAAAGGTTCCGATGAATCGAAATGATATTTTCGAAGCATTAAAGCTTGAAGGTGAAGACCATTACGAAGGGTTGCGTCGTCGTTTACGGGCAATGGAGCGAGATGGGCAGTTGGTCTTTACTCGTCGCCAATGTTACGCACTTCCTGAAAAACTTGAGATGATCAAAGGCTACGTCATTGGTCATAAAGATGGGTATGGGTGGGTACGTCCAGAAGGTGCAACTGGTCGGGATAATGATATTGTCTTAGCACATCATCAAATGAGAACCTTAGTACATGGTGACTTCGTCTTAGTTCAACCTTCAGGTACCGACAAAAAAGGGCGCAAAGAAGGGCGTTTAGTTAGAATTCTTGAAGAGAGAAACGGGCAGATTGTGGGCCGTTTTTTCTTCGAACAAGGGTTTTCTTATGTTGTCCCCGACGACTCACGAATTCATCATGACATTTTGATTCCAAATGAAGAGCGTGCAACAGCCCGTATGGGGAATGTCGTAGTGATTGAAATTACTGATCGAGGAAGCCGTTCTCGTGGAATGATGGGCAAAGTTATCGATGTTCTTGGGGAGAATATGGCACCAGGAATGGAGACGCAAATTGCGATCCGAACTCATCAAATTCCGGAGACATGGCCTCAAGCAGTCGAAGAACAAATTCAGAAATTCGGCGAAGACGTTCCTGAAGAAGCAAAGGAAGGGCGAGTCGATCTTCGTCAGCTTCCCTTAGTCACCATTGATGGTGAAGATGCTCGTGATTTTGACGATGCGGTATACTGCGAAGCTAAGAAAGGTGGTGGATGGCGTTTATGGGTAGCGATTGCCGATGTCAGTCATTATGTTCGCCCAAATACTGCACTCGATAAAGAAGCGATTAATCGAGGTAACTCGGTTTATTTTCCTTCACAAGTTGTCCCTATGCTACCAGAGGTTCTATCGAACGGCTTATGTTCGCTTAACCCTCAGGTAGACCGTCTATGTATGGTATGTGAAATGACCATTTCCGCATCAGGGAAACTATCTGGCTATAAACATTATGAAGCGGTAATGAATTCTCATGCTCGCTTAACCTACAATAAGGTTGGCGCTATTTTGGAAGGGGATGAAGAGTTGATAGAGCGATATCAGCCATTGATTCCTCATCTCAATGAACTTTATCGCATGTATAACGTACTTAAAGTCGCTAGGGAAAAACGCGGCGCAATTGAGTTTGAAACGGTTGAAACCAAATTTATATTTAATGCTGAAAGAAAAATTGACCGTATAGAACCGGTTGAACGTAATGATGCTCACAAGATTATCGAAGAATGTATGATCCTGGCTAATATCGCATCGGCTTCCTTAGTGGAAAAAGCAAAAGAGCCCGCATTATATCGGATTCACGAAACCCCTGGGGAATTAAAGCTAACCGGATTTCGTGACTTTTTAGGTGAGCTTGGTTTGAATCTAACGGGGGGGCTAGAACCTTCACCGACGGACTATGCCGATTTAATGAAGCAAGTCATTGAGCGTCCGGATAAAGAATTGATTCAAACTATGCTGCTGCGTTCGATGAAACAAGCCGTTTATAGTCCAGATAATGTGGGTCACTTTGGTTTAGCATTAAAACGTTATGGCCACTTTACCTCGCCAATTCGCCGTTATCCCGACTTATTACTTCACAGAGCAATTAAGTATCTTATCGCGAAAAAAGAAGGCACAACCACAAATCACTGGACTCCAACGGGCGGATATCACTATTCATTTGATGATATGGATGGGTTTGGAGAACAGTGCTCAATGACTGAACGTCGTGCTGACGATGCGACTCGAGAAGTAAGCGACTGGCTAAAATGTGAATACATGCAAGACCATGTCGGTGAAGTACTTGATGGCGTCATAGCCAATGTAACAGGTTTTGGTTTCTTCGTTCGCTTAACGGAATATCATATCGACGGACTAGTGCATATATCGAGTTTGGCCAACGACTACTATCAATTCGACCCAATCGGCCAGCGCTTAATAGGGGAGAGTTTTGGTAATATTTATCGACTTGGCGATACAGTCAAAGTAAAAGTGGCGGCGGTAAACCTAGATGAACGACATATTGACTTTGAATTAGTCGAAACGAGCCGTAAACTGCGTGGCGCGGGTAAAACAGCAAAGAAACGCGCAGAGGAAGCTCGTATAAAAGCCCGTGGTAAAAAAGTGGCGAAAAACCCAACAAAAGCACGAGCGTTAGTCGAGCCAACCAAACGGCCAGATGAGACGACGAGCGACACAGATAAAAAACGCAGCCGAAAAAGCAAAGCGAGTAAAGCTCGTAAAAAGAAATCCAGAGTCAAAGCGTCTCGCAGTAAACCAAAGTCGTAACTAAGGTAGCAAATGAGTAATGAATTTATTTATGGTATCCATGCCATTAATGCAGTACTAGCCAAATCCCCTGAACGTTTTATTGAGGCGTTTGTATTAAAAGGGCGCCAAGATGACCGCTTATTGCCGGTACTCAACGAATTACAGCGCTTAGGCATATCTGTACAACAGATGGGGCGAAAAGCTTTGGATGATAAAGCTCAAGGAGCAAATCACCAGGGAGTGATTGCTCGAGTCAAACCCGCAAAAAACCTTAATGAGCACGATCTTGATGCCATCATAGCGCAACATGAAAACCCACTGCTGCTGGTGTTAGATGGTGTCACGGACCCACATAATCTAGGAGCTTGCTTGCGTAATGCAGATGCGGCTGGCGTTGCTGCTGTGATTGTGCCGAAGGATAAGTCTGCACCAATGACTGCTACTGTCTCAAAAGTTGCGTGCGGTGCGGCAGAAACCGTTCCGTTGGTTCGTGTGACGAACTTAGCTCGAACAATGAGAGCCTTACAGGAACAAGGAGTTTGGTTTGTCGGTACGGCTGGTGAAGCGAAACATGATGTGTATAAGGCAAAATTGACCGGTTCTTTGGCTATCGTCATGGGCGCAGAGGGGGATGGTATGCGCCGCCTTACTCGTGAAACATGCGATGATCTAATTAAAATTCCAATGGCAGGAAGTGTTTCGAGCTTAAATGTATCTGTGGCAACAGGGGTTTGCCTATTTGAGGCTGTGCGCCAACGCTTGAAATAGTCGATTTTCTTAGTTCACCTACCTATAAAATCAAGCAGTGCTTAATGTTTCGATTATTTATTAAACACTGCTTGCAACCTCTTACTCGATCTGTATAATGCAGCGCACTGGCTTAAGTCAGTTGTGAACCAATGAGCAGCGAGGAGTAGGCACTGCCTAGTAATGTATACTCAGCTTATGTTCGCAGTTAATTAAAATTTAACTCAATAGAGTTAATCATCTATTAGCTGACAATGTACCCAATCTGGGTGCTACGGTTTCACATAAATCAATCGGCATTCTCTCACTTTTGTGTGTATGAGTGGCGATATTGTTTGTGTAATTATTTAACAATTGGAGCTCTGTCTCATGCAGAACCAACGTATCCGTATCCGCCTTAAAGCGTTCGATTACAAACTAATCGATGCTTCTACAGCGGAAATCGTTGAAACAGCTAAGCGTACCGGCGCACAGGTTCGTGGTCCTATTCCACTGCCTACTCGTAAAGAGCGTTTTACTGTTCTTATCTCTCCACACGTCAACAAAGATGCCCGTGATCAGTATGAAATTCGTACTCACAAACGTCTAATCGACATCGTTGAGCCAACAGATAAAACTGTTGATGCTTTGATGCGTCTAGATCTAGCTGCTGGCGTTGATGTTCAAATCAGCCTAGGTTAAGGGAGATAGGAATAATGATTGGTCTAGTCGGACGTAAAGTGGGTATGACCCGCGTATTTACCGAAGAAGGCGTTTCTATCCCAGTTACAGTTGTGGAAGTTGAAGCGAACCGTATTTCTCAAGTTAAAACACTTGAAAATGATGGCTACGCAGCAATCCAAATAACTGCTGGTACTAAGAAAGCTAACCGTGTAACTAAGCCTGAAGCTGGTCACTTTGCGAAAGCAGGTGTTGAAGCAGGCCGCGGTCTTTGGGAATTCCGTTTAGAAAACGGCGAAGAGTTTGAAGTTGGTTCAGAACTAACTGTTGAACTGTTCAATGAAGTAAAAAAAGTAGACGTTACTGGTACATCGAAAGGTAAAGGCTTCCAAGGCGTAGTTAAGCGTTGGAATTTCAGTACTCAAGATATGACTCACGGTAACTCATTGTCTCACCGTGCTCCTGGTTCTATCGGTCAATGTCAGACTCCAGGTCGCGTGTTTAAAGGCAAGAAAATGTCAGGTCACATGGGTGCTGAGCGTGTTACGACTCAAAACTTGGACATCGTACGTGTTGACGCTGAGCGCAATCTGCTTCTTATTAAAGGTGCAGTACCAGGCTCAACTGGCGCTAACGTGATCGTCAAACCTGCTGTGAAAGCATAACGTCTAGGAGTAAGTAATGGAATTGATAGTTAAAGGTGCTGATGCACTAACTGTTTCCGAAACTACTTTCGGACGTGAGTTTAACGAATCCCTTGTTCATCAAGTAGTTGTTGCGTATGCAGCAGGTGCTCGTCAAGGTACTCGTGCTCAAAAGACTCGTTCAGAAGTTTCTGGCGGCGGCGCTAAACCATGGCGTCAAAAAGGTACTGGCCGTGCACGTGCTGGTACTATTCGTAGCCCTATCTGGCGTTCAGGTGGTGTTACTTTTGCTGCGAAACCACAAGATCACAGTCAAAAAGTTAACAAAAAAATGTACCGTGGTGCTATGAAAAGCATCCTTTCTGAGCTAGTTCGTCAAGAGCGTTTAATCGTTGTTGATAACTTCTCAGTTGAAGCACCAAAAACAAAAGAGCTAGTAGCTAAGCTAAAAGAGCTTGAGCTAAACGATGTTCTTATCGTGACTAGTGAAGTAGACGAAAATCTATTTCTAGCGGCTCGTAACCTGTACAAAGTTGACGTTCGTGATGTTGCTGGTGTTGATCCAGTAAGTCTAATCGCGTTCGACAAAGTTGTAATGACTGCTGCTGCAGTTAAGCAAGTTGAGGAGATGCTAGGATGAGCAAACAAGAGCGTCTACTAAAAGTTTTACGTGCTCCACATATCTCAGAAAAAGCAACAATGACTGCTGAGAAAGCGAACACTATCGTTTTCAAAGTATCATTAGATGCGACTAAGAATGAGATTAAAGCAGCTGTAGAACAGCTATTCGAAGTTGAAGTTAAATCTGTAAATACTCTTATCACTAAGGGTAAGACCAAACGTCAAGGTCAACGCCAAGGTCGCCGTAGCGACGTTAAGAAAGCGTATGTGACTTTGAAAGAAGGTCAGGATCTTGACTTCGTTGGCGGTGCGGAATAACAGGAGTAGTTGAAAAATGGCTATTGTTAAATGTAAGCCGACTTCCCCTGGTCGTCGTCACGTCGTTAAAGTTGTTAACGCTGACCTACACAAGGGTAAGCCATACGCACCTCTTCTAGAGAAAAACTCTAAGAATGGTGGTCGTAACAATAACGGTCGTATTACTGTACGTCATGTAGGTGGTGGTCATAAGCACCATTACCGTGTTATTGATTTCAAACGTACAAAAGATGGCATTCCAGCGAAAGTTGAGCGTCTAGAATACGATCCAAACCGTAGCGCTAACATAGCTCTAGTTCTGTACGCAGACGGTGAGCGTCGTTACATTATTGCACCAAAAGGTGTTCAAGCTGGTGATGCAATCCAGTCTGGTGTTGATGCGCCAATCAAAGCAGGTAACACTCTGCCGATGCGTAACATCCCAGTGGGTTCTACAATTCACTGTGTTGAACTTAAGCCTGGTAAAGGTGCACAGCTAGCTCGTTCTGCGGGTGCATATGCTCAACTAGTCGCTCGCGACAGTTCATATGCAACACTCCGTTTACGTTCTGGTGAAATGCGCAAAGTTCTTTCTGAGTGCCGTGCAACAATCGGCGAAGTTGGTAACTCTGAGCATATGCTACGTGAGCTTGGTAAAGCTGGTGCTTCGCGCTGGCGTGGTGTTCGTCCTACCGTCCGCGGTGTGGTAATGAACCCAGTTGATCACCCACATGGTGGTGGTGAAGGCCGTACCTCTGGTGGTCGTCACCCTGTATCTCCATGGGGTATGCCAACTAAAGGCTACAAGACTCGTAAGAACAAACGCACCGACAAGTACATCGTACGTCGTCGTAATAAGTAATCTATTAAAGAGGATAAGCCATGCCACGTTCTCTCAAGAAAGGTCCATTTATTGACCTACACTTGCTGAAGAAGGTAGAGAAAGCGGTGGAAAGCGGAGACAAAAAGCCTATTAAGACTTGGTCCCGTCGCTCAATGATCATTCCAACAATGATCGGTTTGACCATCGCTGTCCATAATGGTCGTCAGCACGTTCCAGTATTTGTGACTGAAGAAATGATTGGCCACAAACTGGGCGAATTCGCACCAACTCGTACTTACCGCGGCCATGCTGCAGATAAGAAAGCTAAGAAGAAATAGGAGTAGATAATGGAAGCAGTAGCTAAACATAACTTTGCTCGCATTTCTCCTCAGAAAGCTCGCTTAGTTGCAGATTTAATCCGTGGAAAATCGGTTGATCAGGCTCTAGAAATCTTAATATTCAGCAACAAGAAAGCTGCTGTATTAATTAAGAAAGTTCTAGAATCGGCAATCGCCAATGCGGAACACAACGAAGGTGCAGATATCGACGATCTTAATGTCGCTAAAATCTTCGTAGATGAGGGACCTATCATGAAGCGTATTATGCCTCGTGCTAAAGGTCGTGCGGATCGTATCTTGAAGCGTTCGAGCCACATCACTGTTGTTGTAGCAGATCGTTAAGGGACTAGGAGATAAGCAATGGGTCAGAAAGTACATCCAAATGGCATTCGTCTCGGCATTATTAAGCCTTGGAATTCCACATGGTTTGCTAATACCAAAGAGTTCGCTGACAACCTAGACGGCGACTTCAAGGTACGTCAATTCCTAACTAAGGAATTGAAAAACGCATCTCTTTCACGCATCGTTATTGAGCGTCCAGCAAAAAGCATTCGTGTGACTGTTCACACTGCTCGCCCTGGCGTTGTTATCGGTAAGAAAGGGGAAGACGTAGAGAAGCTACGCACAGCTGTAGCTAAAATTGCAGGTGTACCAGCACAAATCAATATCGCTGAAGTACGTAAGCCTGAGCTTGACGGTCAATTAGTGGCTGATAGCATCTCGTCTCAGCTAGAGCGTCGCGTTATGTTCCGTCGTGCTATGAAGCGCGCGGTACAAAATGCTATGCGTCTAGGCGCTAAAGGTATCAAAGTGGAAGTAAGTGGTCGTTTAGGCGGCGCTGAAATCGCACGTGCTGAGTGGTATCGTGAAGGTCGTGTACCTCTACATACTCTACGTGCAGACATTGATTACGCAACTTCTTCGGCTCACACTCAATACGGTGTGATCGGCGTTAAAGTTTGGATCTTCAAAGGAGAAATCCTTGGTGGAATGCCAGCAGCTAATGCAGTAGAGCCAAAGGCTGACAAGCCTAAGAAGCAGCGTAAAGGCCGGAAGTAAGGAGTCGATAGATGCTACAACCTAAACGTACTAAGTTCCGTAAGGTTCATACAGGTCGTAACCGTGGTCTAGCGAAAGGTACTGAAGTAAGCTTTGGTACATTTGGTTTGAAAGCGGTTGGCCGTGGTCGTCTAACTGCTCGCCAAATCGAAGCAGCACGTCGTGCTATGACTCGTCACGTGAAACGTCAAGGTCAAATCTGGATTCGAGTATTCCCAGATAAGCCGATTACAGAAAAGCCGCTTGAAGTTCGTCAGGGTAAGGGTAAAGGTAACGTTGAGTACTGGGTAGCCCAAATCCAACCTGGAAAGGTAATGTACGAAATGGACGGTGTTCCTGAAGAGTTGGCACGTGAAGCATTTGCTCTTGCATCTGCTAAACTGCCGTTCAAGACTACTTTCGTAATTAAGCAGGTGATGTGATGAAAGCACAAGATCTACGCGAGAAAAGCGTTGATGAGCTAAACGCAGAGCTACTGAATTTGCTGAAAGAACAGTTTAACTTGCGCATGCAAGCTGCGACTGGACAATTACAGCAAACGCATACTCTGAAAATTGTTCGCCGTGATATCGCACGTGTTAAAACGGTTTTGACTGAGAAGGCAGGCGCATAATGAGCGACAAAATTCGTACTCAAACTGGTCGTGTTGTTAGCAACAAGATGGATAAATCTATTGTTGTTGCAATTGAGCGCGTCGTAAAACATCCAATTTACGGCAAGTTCATTAAACGCACTACAAAAGTACACGCACACGATGAAACCAACGACTGTGGCTTAGGCGATACCGTTGAAATCAAAGAGTGCCGTCCATTGTCTAAGACTAAGTCTTGGACATTGGTTAAAGTTGTAGAAAAAGCTAAAATGTAATTGATTTTTCTACAAAAACGAAAACGGCCCCTATTAATTTCGGGGCCGTTTGTTTTTAGACTACCCAATCACGATAAAGGGTGTTACAATTCGCGTCCCTTTTTAAGGGCAGCCCGACCCGTGATGGGTCTAGTTTTAATATTTAGCGGAGCACTAACATGATCCAAATGCAAAGTATGCTGGACGCAGCTGATAACTCAGGCGCCCGCAGCGTAAAATGTATTAAGGTTCTGGGTGGCTCACACCGTCGTTATGCACATATCGGTGACATCATCAAAATTACTGTAAAAGAAGCAATTCCTCGCAGTAAAGTAAAAAAAGGTGATGTACTGAAGGCGGTGGTAGTTCGCACCCGTAAAGGCGTACGTCGTCCTGACGGTTCTGTCATTCGCTTCGACCGTAATGCTTGCGTATTGTTGAACAACACTACAGAGCAACCTGTCGGCACACGTATCTTTGGTCCAGTGACGCGTGAACTTCGCAATGCGAAATTCATGAAAATCGTCTCACTGGCTCCAGAAGTATTGTAAGGAGCGCTAAAATGGCAGCTAAAATCCGTCAAAATGACGAAGTTATCGTTCTTGCTGGAAAAGATAAAGGCAAGAAAGGTAAAGTAACTAAGGTACTGACAACTGGTAAAGTTGTTGTTGAAGGTATCAACCTTGTTAAAAAACACCAAAAGCCGGTTCCGGCTCAAGGTCAACAAGGTGGCATCGTTGAACAAGAAGCGGCTATTGATGCTTCTAACGTTGCACTTTTCAACGCATCTACTGGTAAGGCAGATCGTATCGGTTTTCGTATCGAAGATGGCAAGAAAGTTCGTTTCTTCAAATCTAACAACGAAACTGTTTCTAACTAATAGAAGTAATTTGGAGTTCTACTATGGCGAAACTGCATGATTACTACAAGTCGTCTGTAGTCGCTGAACTGACCAAAGAGTTCAGCTACTCGAGCGTCATGCAAGTCCCTAGGATTGATAAAATCACCCTAAACATGGGCGTTGGTGAAGCAATCAACGATAAGAAACTGCTTGAGAATGCAGCGTCTGATATGGCTACGATCGCAGGTCAAAAGCCACTTATCACAAAAGCGCGCAAATCTGTTGCAGGTTTCAAAATTCGTGAAGGCTACCCAATTGGTTGTAAAGTAACCTTGCGTGGCGAGCGTATGTGGGATTTTTTAGAGCGTTTAATCTCTATTGCTCTTCCACGTGTACGTGATTTCCGTGGCGTTAGCGCGAAGTCTTTTGACGGTCGTGGTAACTACAGCATGGGCGTTCGCGAGCAAATCATCTTTCCGGAAATCGACTACGATAAAGTAGATCGCATCCGTGGTCTTGATATCACTATCACGACTACTGCTGATTCCGATGAGGAAGGCCGTGCTTTGCTGGCTGCCTTTAACTTCCCATTCCGTAAGTAAGGTGAAGGGTTACTGTTATGGCTAAAATATCTATGAAAGCACGTGAAGCAAAACGTGCAACGCTAGTAGCAAAGTTCGCTGAAAAGCGTGCGGCGCTAAAAGCAACAATTAACGATGTAAACGCATCTGAAGAAGAACGTTGGGACGCTGTACTAAAACTACAAGCACTTCCACGTGATTCAAGTGCATCACGTCAGCGCAACCGTTGTAACCAAACTGGTCGTCCACACGGTTACCTACGTAAGTTCGGTCTCAGCCGTATTAAAGTTCGCGAAGCTTGCATGAAAGGCGAGATTCCTGGACTTCGTAAGGCTAGCTGGTAATTGCCACTTAATCATTTGGAGTATAGTTTATGAGCATGCAAGATCCGATTTCGGATATGCTGACCCGCGTTCGTAACGGTCAGGCAGCAAACAAAGTTGCTGTTAAAATGCCTTCTTCAAAGCTTAAAGTTGCAATTGCTGCATTACTTAAAGCTGAAGGTTACGTCGAAGACTTCGCTGTTGATAGCGAAGCAAAACCTGAGCTTGAAATTACTCTTAAGTATTTCCAAGCTAAACCAGTAATCGAGCAAATCCAACGTGTTTCACGTCCTGGTCTACGCGTCTATAAGAAAAAAGGCGATATTCCATCAGTGATGGGCGGTTTGGGTGTTGCTGTTGTATCCACTTCCAAGGGTCTGATGTCAGACCGTGCTGCTCGCAAGGCAGGTCTTGGCGGTGAAATCATTTGCTACGTAGCTTAATTTAAGGAGTAGACTATGTCTCGTGTTGCTAAAGCACCAGTCTCTATTCCAGCAGGCGTAGAGGTGAAATTAAACGGCCAAGAAGTTACTGTAAAAGGTACTAAAGGCGAGCTTACTCGCGTTGTAAATAACGCAGTAATTATCGCACAGGAAGATGGAAAGCTAACTTTTGGTCCTCGTGAAGGCGCTGCAAACGCTTGGGCACAAGCAGGTACTGCTCGTGCACTAGTTAACAACATGGTTGTTGGCGTTACAGCTGGTTTCACGAAGAAGCTTGTACTTAAAGGTGTTGGTTACCGTGCTGCTATTAAAGGCAACGCTGTAGGTCTGACCCTTGGCTTCTCACATCCAGTTGAGCACGCGTTGCCAGCCGGTGTTAAAGCTGAATGTCCAAGCCAAACTGAAATTGTTCTAACTGGTTGTGATAAGCAATTAGTTGGTCAAGTTGCAGCTGACATTCGTTCTTACCGTGAGCCTGAACCTTATAAAGGTAAAGGTGTTCGTTACGCAGATGAAAATGTGCGTACTAAAGAAGCTAAGAAGAAGTAAGGTAACGCTATGGATAAGAAAGCATCTCGCATCCGTCGTGCTACACGTGCGCGTCGTAAGATTGCAGAACTGGGTGCAACTCGCCTAGTCGTACACCGTACTCCTCGTCATGTGTACGCGCAGGTAATTGCAGCGAACGGCTCTGAGGTTATCGCAGCAGCTTCTACTGTAGAAAAAGCGATCCGTGAGCAAGTAAAATATTCTGGTAACATCGATGCAGCTAAAGCAGTAGGTAAAGCTATTGCAGAGCGCGCACTTGAAAAAGGCGTAGCACAAGTCGCATTTGATCGTTCTGGTTTCCAATACCACGGTCGAGTAGCAGCGCTAGCAGATTCTGCTCGCGAAGCTGGTCTCAAATTCTAAGGTAGGGTTGGAAGATGGCTAAAGAACAACAATCTCAAGCAAGTGATTTGCAAGAAAAATTGATTGCTGTTAACCGTGTATCTAAGACGGTTAAAGGTGGTCGAATCATGAGCTTCACTGCACTAACAGTAGTTGGTGACGGTAATGGTCGTGTAGGTTTCGGTTACGGTAAAGCCCGTGAAGTTCCTGCTGCGATTCAAAAAGCAATGGAAAAAGCGCGTCGTAACATGGTTACTGTTGCGCTTAAAGAAGGTACTCTTCACCACGCAGTGAAAGGTCGCCACTCAGGCTCTAAAGTTTACATGCAACCAGCTTCAGAAGGTACTGGTGTTATCGCAGGTGGTGCGATGCGTTCAGTTCTTGAAGTTGCAGGTGTACATAATGTTCTGTCTAAAGCATACGGTTCAACGAACCCAATCAACGTTGTTCGCGCAACGATTGACGCTTTGAGCAGCATTAAGTCACCAGACATGGTTGCTGCTAAGCGTGGTCTCACTGTTGAAGCTATTTCGGAGTAAGAACACCATGGCAACTATTAAAGTAACTCAAACTAAGAGCTCAATTGGACGCCTACCAAAGCACAAAGCTACTTTGCGCGGTTTAGGTCTTCGTAAAATCAATCATACAGTAGAACTTGAAGATACTCCGTGTGTTCGCGGAATGATCAACAAGGTTTACTATATGATTAAAGTTGAGGAGTAATCAGAATGCGTTTGAATACTCTATCACCGGCTGACGGTTCTAAACCTTCTAAGAAGCGTTTAGGTCGTGGTATCGGTTCAGGCCTAGGTAAAACTGGTGGCCGTGGTCATAAAGGCCAAAAATCACGTTCTGGCGGATCTGTTCGTCCAGGTTTCGAAGGTGGTCAAATGCCTTTGAAACAACGTCTACCAAAATTTGGCTTCACTTCTCGTAAGAGTCTAGTGTCTGCTGAAGTTCGTCTAGGTGAACTAGCGAAAGTAACGGGTGATGTTGTTGACCTGAACAGTCTTAAAGCAGCTAACTTAGTCACTAAGAATATCGTGAACGTTAAAATCGTTCTTTCTGGTGAACTAGCGAAAGCTGTGACTGTCAAAGGTCTACGCGTGACTAAAGGTGCTAAAGCTGCTATTGAAGCTGCTGGCGGTAAAATCGAGGAATAATCTCGAGGAACGAGGTACAGATGGCTAAGAAACCAGGACAAGATTTTAGTAGTACTAAAAGCGGTTTAAGTGAACTGAAGTCACGAATACTTTTTGTAATTGGTGCACTTCTAGTCTTCCGAGCCGGCTCATTTGTGCCGATCCCTGGTATTGACGCAGCTGTACTTGCCGATTTAGTCGAACAGCAAACAGGTACCATCGTTGAAATGTTTAACATGTTCTCCGGTGGTGCACTGTCGCGTGCATCTATATTAGCATTGGGTATCATGCCGTATATTTCGGCTTCTATTGTTATCCAATTGCTGACTGTAGTTCATCCCGCGTTAGCTGAACTCAAGAAAGAGGGTGAAGCAGGGCGTCGTAAGATTAGCCAATATACGCGTTATGGCACGCTTGTGCTTGCAACATTCCAAGCTTTAGGTATTGCGACAGGACTACCAAACATGGTCTCTAATCTGGTTGTTATAGACCAAACCATGTTTACGTTTATCGCTACCGTGAGTCTAGTAACTGGCACCATGTTCTTAATGTGGTTAGGTGAACAGATCACTGAGCGTGGAATTGGTAATGGTATTTCATTACTGATCTTTGCAGGTATCGTTGCTGGGTTGCCTCAGGCAATCGGACAAACAATCGAGCAAGCTCGTCAAGGTGAATTGCACGTGCTTCTTCTGCTGTTAATCGGTGTGATTTCGTTTGCAGTTATTTATTTCGTTGTTTTCATGGAGCGTGGTCAACGTCGTATCGTTGTTAACTATGCAAAACGTCAACAAGGTCGTAAAGTTTTTGCTGCACAGAGTACTCACTTGCCATTGAAAGTTAATATGGCCGGTGTTATTCCAGCGATTTTCGCATCAAGTATTATTCTATTTCCAGGGACGCTGGCTCAGTGGTTTGGTAGTAGTTTAGGTGGCGAAGGTTCAGCGTTTAGCTGGTTAACCGACGTGTCTTTGGCATTAAGCCCAGGACAACCACTTTATGTAATACTTTACGCAGTAGCGATTATTTTCTTCTGTTTCTTCTATTCGGCGTTGATGTTTAACCCGCGTGAAACAGCTGATAATCTTAAGAAGTCCGGAGCGTTCGTACCGGGAATCCGCCCAGGTGAGCAGACTGCGAAATACATAGATAAAGTAATGACTCGTTTAACCTTAGCCGGTGCGCTGTATATTACCTTTATCTGTCTGATCCCACAGTTCATGACTATCGCTTGGAATGTTCGTTTTTATTTCGGCGGTACCTCTCTACTTATCGTAGTAGTGGTTATCATGGATTTTATGGCACAGGTACAGACTCATTTGATGTCAAGTCAATATGATTCTGTGTTGAAAAAAGCAAATCTAAAAGACTACAACCGTTAAGCTGGTTGTATTACTTGAAGATGTTATTTACGGAGTTTAGCAATGAAAGTTCGTGCTTCCGTTAAAAAAATCTGTCGTAACTGTAAAGTTATCAAGCGTAACGGTGTCGTTCGCGTGATTTGTAGCAGTGAGCCAAAGCATAAACAACGCCAAGGCTAATTAAGCAGAAATTTTTACTTGAAAATTAGGGGTCGGTCGAGTATATTCCTCGGCCTACCTTTTGTGTGCAAAAGAAGTAGCATTCCGTAACGTATCCTCAGCGGGCTTTGTTACGGATAATTTCTTATTAAAAGTACTAGGAGTGAATAGTGGCCCGTATAGCAGGCATTAACATTCCTGATCAAAAACACGCTGTAATCGCATTAACTGCAATTTATGGCATCGGTAAAACTCGTTCTCAAGCTATTTTAGCTGAGTTGAGTATTGCTGAAGATGTTAAGATCAGTGAACTAACTGAAGAGCAGATCGATCAACTGCGTGATGGTGTAGCTAAATACACTGTAGAGGGTGATCTTCGTCGTGAAGTTTCCATGAACATCAAGCGTCTTATGGACCTTGGTTGTTACCGTGGTCTTCGTCATCGTCGCAGTCTACCACTACGTGGACAGCGTACTAAAACCAACGCTCGTACCCGTAAGGGTCCGCGTAAGCCGATCAAAAAATAATCGGGTGAGGTAGAGAGTACAATGGCTAAACAACCAACACGCGCGCGCAAACGTGCACGCAAACAAGTCGCAGATGGTGTGGCACATATCCATGCATCTTTTAATAACACAATCGTAACCATTACTGACCGTCAAGGTAATGCATTAGCTTGGGCTACTGCAGGAGGTTCTGGTTTCCGTGGTTCTCGTAAGTCAACTCCATTTGCAGCGCAAGTTGCAGCTGAGCGTTGTGCTGAAATGGCTAAAGAATATGGCCTGAAGAATCTGGAAGTTATGGTTAAGGGTCCTGGTCCAGGTCGTGAATCAACAGTTCGCGCACTGAATGCAGCAGGTTTCCGTATCACTAATATTGTTGATGCGACTCCTATCCCTCATAACGGTTGTCGTCCACCGAAGAAACGTCGCGTATAACGTTTCTAGGAATATTGGAGAAAGATCATGGCTAGATATTTGGGTCCTAAGCTAAAGCTTAGTCGCCGCGAAGGTACCGACTTATTCCTTAAGTCTGGTGTTCGTGCGATAGATACCAAGTGTAAAATTGATAATGCACCAGGTGTTCACGGCGCTCGTCGTGGCCGTCTATCAGATTATGGTGTACAGCTTCGTGAGAAGCAAAAAGTTCGTCGTATGTACGGCGTGCTAGAAAAACAGTTCCGTAACTACTACAAAGATGCTGCGCGTATTAAAGGCAACACAGGCGAAAACCTGCTTCAACTTCTTGAAGGTCGTCTAGATAACGTAGTTTACCGTATTGGTTTTGGCGCAACTCGTGCTGAAGCTCGTCAACTTGTTAGCCACAAGGCTATTTTAGTTAACGGTAACGTGGTAAACATTCCTTCATTCAAAGTATCGGCGAATGACGTTGTTTCTATTCGTGAAAAAGCGAAAGCTCAATCACGTATTAAAGCTGCTCTAGAAGTTGCAGAACAACGTGAAAAACCAACTTGGATTGAAGTAGATGGAAGCAAGATGGAAGCAACATTCAAGCGTTTGCCTGAGCGTTCAGATCTATCAGCTGATATCAACGAACAATTGATCGTCGAACTTTACTCTAAGTAAGGTTTAAACAAAAGAGAGGACACAATGCAGGGTTCTGTAACAGAATTTCTTAAGCCACGTCTTGTTGATATTGAACAGATCAGCGCGACACACGCAAAAGTAACTCTTGAGCCGTTAGAGCGTGGCTTTGGCCATACTCTGGGTAATGCACTTCGTCGTATTCTTCTTTCATCAATGCCAGGTTGCGCAGTGACTGAAGTTGAAATTGAAGGCGTACTACACGAATACAGCACCAAAGAGGGAATTCAAGAAGATATCCTAGAGATTCTTCTTAACCTAAAAGGTCTTGCTGTTCGCGTTGCCGATGGTAAAGATGAAGTGTTCATTACACTTAACAAGTCCGGTTCAGGCCCTGTTGTTGCAGGTGACATCACTCATGATGGTGATGTTGAGATCGTAAACCCTGAACACGTGATTTGTCATCTAACTGATGACAACGCTGAGATCGCTATGCGTATCAAAGTTGAGCGTGGTCGTGGTTATATTCCGGCTTCTGCGCGTATTCATACTGAAGAAGATGAGCGTCCAATCGGTCGTTTGCTAGTCGATGCAACTTACAGCCCAGTAGACAAAATTGCCTACGCCGTTGAAGCTGCTCGTGTTGAGCAACGTACAGATTTAGATAAGCTCGTTATCGATATGGAAACGAATGGAACTATTGAACCTGAGGAAGCTATCCGCCGTGCAGCAACAGTGCTTGCTGAACAGTTGGATGCGTTCGTAGATCTTCGCGATGTACGTGTACCTGAGGCTAAAGAAGAGAAGCCAGAGTTCGATCCGATCCTATTGCGTCCTGTAGACGATCTTGAACTAACAGTTCGCTCTGCTAACTGTTTGAAAGCAGAAGCGATTCACTACATCGGTGATCTGGTACAGCGTACTGAAGTTGAGCTACTTAAAACGCCCAACCTTGGTAAGAAATCTCTTACAGAGATTAAAGACGTACTTGCTTCACGTGGTCTTTCTCTTGGCATGCGCCTAGAGAACTGGCCGCCAGCGTCAATCGCTGAAGATTAATCGATACTAGTTAGAAGGATTAGGTCATGCGCCATCGTAAGAGTGGTCGTCAACTCAACCGCAACAGCAGTCATCGCAAAGCGATGTTCAGCAACATGGCTAGCTCTCTTGTTCGTCACGAAGTTATTAAAACTACCGTGCCTAAAGCAAAAGAACTACGTCGCGTAATTGAGCCTTTGATTACATTAGCTAAGACAGACAGTGTTGCTAACCGTCGTCTAGCATTTGCACGAACTCGTGATAACGAAGTTGTAGCAAAATTATTTAACGAAATCGGTCCACGTTTCTCTGCACGTCAAGGTGGCTACACTCGTATTCTTAAGTGTGGTTTCCGTGCAGGTGATAAAGCTCCAATGGCATACATTGAGCTTGTAGATCGCCCAGAAGTTGATGCGGAAGCAGAAACTGAATAATGAGTTCGTAACTCAATAAGAGAAAACCGAGCGAAAGCTCGGTTTTTTTATATCTGTTGTTTGTTGCCAGATTTTTTATTTTGACCTCATAGATACGTCAATTTGATACATTAATTACAGAACTGATGAGGCTAAGTCCATAATAGCAATGGATGATTACGGAGCTATTATCCTTTATCTTACTCAAGAGCTCAGAGCTTGATCCAAGTCAGCAATGATATCTTCGATATGCTCAATACCAATAGATAAGCGAATCATTTCAGGAACAACACCCGCTTTTTTCTGTTCCTCTGGCTCTAGTTGACGATGGGTTGTCGACGCAGGGTGACAGGCTAATGTTTTAGCATCACCAATATTCACTAATCGTTTTACCATGGTTAGTGCATCGTAGAACTGCACGCCAGCATCGTATCCACCTTTTAAACCAAATGATAAAATCGCCGATGGCTTTCCATCCATATATTTTTGCGCTAGGCCAAAAAAAGGAGAATCTTTGAGTCCAGCGTAACTGACCCAACTTACTTTTTCATGATTTTGAAGAAATTCAGCAACTTTAAATGCGTTCTCACAATGACGCTCCATGCGCAAAGAGAGAGTCTCTAGTCCTTGTAACAATAGAAAGGCATTCATTGGCGAAAGGGTTGAACCTGTGTTTCGCATTGGGACGGTTCTCGCTCTCGCGATAAATGCTGCTGCTCCAAATTGCTCAGCATACACGACACCATGATATGAAGGCTCAGGCTGATTAAATTCAGGGAAGCGGTCAGCATTTTTGACCCAGTCAAAATTACCCGAGTCAATAATTGCGCCGCCTAGAGAAGTCCCATGACCACCAACATATTTAGTGATGGAATGAACGACAATATCAGCACCATGAGCAATGGGCTTACATAATACTGGTGTTGCAACCGTATTGTCGACGATGACAGGGACACCTTCAGCATGGGCTAATTCAGCAATTTTTCCTAAATCAACAATATTACCCGCGGGGTTACCTATCGACTCGCAATATATTGCTTTGGTATTGTCATCGATTAACTCTGCAAGGCTTTCAGGCTTATCATCTTTGGCAAACTTAACTTGAATACCAAGGTTAGGAAGCATGTGAGCGAATAGTGTATAGGTACCGCCATAAAGCTGAGGAGTAGATACAATGTTATCGCCCGATTTGGCTAAAGAAAGAATGGCATAGTGAATGGCAGCACTTCCTGAACTTGTCACTAATGCGGCTAATCCCCCTTCTAATGCGGCCAAACGTTTTTCTAACACATCATTGGTTGGGTTCATTAATCGTGTATAGATATTTCCGGGAACATCTAGGTTGAATAGATCTGCACCGTGTTGAGCGTTATCAAATTCGTACGCTGCAGTTTGAAAAATAGGAACAGCAACAGATTTTGTGGTTGGGTCCGTTTCGTACCCATGGTGAATCGCGAGTGTTTCGTCTTTCATTTTCATCAATCCATCTAGATAAAGTGATGATATAAAAACACAAAGCTAATTTAGATGAAAGCAGAGGACAAAAAAAGGCAGTCAAAGTTTGAACTGCCTTTAGGTATGGGGATTTAAACGGAAATTATAGGATTGCTAGAAGTTCAACTTCAAATACAAGAGCTGCAAAAGGAGGAATTGCAGCGCCAGCACCTTGCTCACCATACGCAAGATTTTGTGGGATGCACAATTTCCATTTAGATCCAACAGGCATAAGTTGAAGAGCTTCTACCCAACCAGCGATAACACCAGTTACTGGGAATTCAGCAGGCTGACCGCGAGTTACAGAACTATCGAAAACGGTGCCATCAGTAAGTTGGCCATGATAGTGAACTCGTACTGTGTTATCTGAAGTTGGGATTTCACCAGTACCTTCAGTGATTACTTCATATTGTAATCCAGATTCAAGAACAGTAACTTCAGAGCGTTCTGCATTTGCTTTCAAAAATGCTTCGCCTTCAGCGGCGGCTTCTGCTGCAGCAGCTTGACGAGCTTCTTGTGCTTTACCGTGTAGAGTTTGCAGGGCATTGTTGATATCATCAACTTCGATTGCAGGCATTTCACCAGCAAGTGATGTTGCAATGCCTTCAGCGATTGCTGCTACTTCTAAGCCTTCTAGGCCACTTCCTGCAAGTTGTTGACCCATTTGAAGGCCAATACCGTAACTTGCTTTTTGCTCTACTGTTTCTAATTTGATGTCAGACATGAATGTCACTCTTTATTTGATAACGAAAGCGCAAGGATAGCAGGTCTCGGCGTACGATTAAATGGTCGGATTATGTAGAAATCAAATCCAAACCAATATGTGAGATATATCAAAGAAAAACAAGAGCAACAATCAGATTTATATTAACAAAAGATATATCTTATTGATGTGACTGTACTCTGTCTGGATGAGTTTTTATACTGTAGGTAGTTTTTGTAGGAGTCGGATTTAAATGGAACGTCGGCAAAGAAAAAAGCAGCCTCAGAGTTATGACTTCGCATTTATTAAACAAATGTGGTCAGATCTTCATTCGTTGTTATGGTTTGCTCAAGCGCGGCAAAGGTGGTCTCAACTCCCTCGTTTTCACCGTCATGCATTGTCAATATTGATTCCGTTCACGGTTCTACTTATGGTGGTGCCGTTTCCTTCTTCTTTGGAAAAAGCGCAAAACGTAGATGACTCAGATATGGGATCGCGTAGAGAAGTCTCTCTTAATGTTACTACTGGTAGTAAAGCGCCAAAAGCATCAACGTTCGAACCAACACCGAAAGTCACAAAGGAAACAAGGACTCAAGAGACCAGCCGAGCACTCGTTCAATCTGCTTGGGTATCTTACACAGTTAAGCAAGGCGACACTCTCGCGCGGATATTTCGAGAGCGAAAGTTGTCATCGTCTGATTTGGCAGCGTTAATTGCTATAGAAGGTAGTGATAGACCGCTTAGTGATATTCGCCCAGGTCAATTAGTGCGTTATAGGTTAAATGACAATGGGCAGCTTGATATGCTTCAACTTGAAAAGGGAAGTAAGTCGATTATGTTTTTCCGCCTTTCTAAAGGGGGTTTTAGCCGTGGCCAATAGTAGTAGGTCTGAGCTATAAGCGGATAAATAGGGATCTGCTTAAGATTCACTGGCTATCGTGCAGCAAATAGTGATAATAGGCGCCTGATGCTCGTAAACCACAGGAATGCCACAGTGAGTAATGCTCCTTTTTCAGATCTTTCACTCGATCCTTCGTTAGTCAGTAACCTTGACACTCTTGGTTTCCATAATATGACTCCGATCCAAGCTCTGAGCTTACCTCGAATTCTTGAGGGAAAAGATGTTATTGGTCAGGGAAAAACAGGCTCTGGTAAAACGGCTGCATTTGGTTTGGGCGTTTTGTCCAATTTAAAAGTTAAGCGTTTCCGTGTTCAATCTTTGGTGCTTTGTCCAACTCGAGAGCTTGCTGACCAGGTCGCAACGGAAATTCGCACTTTAGCTCGTTCGATTCACAATATTAAAGTACTCACTTTGTGTGGTGGTATGCCAATGGGACCACAAATTGGGTCGCTTGAGCATGGTGCCCATATATTAGTAGGCACTCCTGGGCGTATTTTGGACCACTTAGGGCGTGGCAGAATAGATCTTTCAGAACTGAATACTTTAGTATTGGATGAAGCAGACCGAATGCTGGAAATGGGCTTTCAAGATGCATTAGATGAGATTATTTCTCATGCTCCAAAGCAGCGTCAAACGCTACTATTTAGCGCCACTTTCCCTACAGAGATTAAACAACTTGCTGAAAAGCTCATGCGGGATCCTGAATTAATCAAAGTAGAATCAAAGCACGATACATCGAGTATTGAGCAGCATTTCTATAAAGTTGAAGGGCATGAAAATCGAGATGTAGCTTTGCGTCAAATACTTCTTCATTATAAACCTGAATCGACTGTCGTATTTTGCAATACTAAGCGCGAGGTACAGGATGTTGCAGATGAGTTGGTAAACCAAGGTTTTAGTGTGGTTGAGCTCCACGGGGATTTAGAACAGCGCGAACGCGACCAAGCATTAATACGATTTGCGAATAAAAGTGTCTCGATATTGGTTGCAACGGATGTTGCGGCGCGTGGTTTAGATGTCGATAACCTAGATGCCGTTGTTAATTTTGAGTTGTCTCGTGACCCTGAAGTTCATATTCATCGAATTGGCCGAACAGGTCGAGCGGGGAGTAAAGGTTTGGCATTGAGCTTCTATGGAGAGAAAGACGGTTATCGGATTGCCCAAATAGAAGATTCCCTGGAGAAACCGATTACACCAGCTGTATTGCCTAGTGAAGAGGTTTTGAGTCAACGACCTTATTATGCACCGATGCAAACAATACAAATTGATGGTGGAAAGAAACAGAAAGTAAGACCGGGTGATATTCTAGGAGCACTGACGGCAAATGGTACACTCCAAGGAAATCAAATTGGGAAGATTAATGTACTGCCAATGCGGGCGTATGTTGCGGTCGAAACCAAGCTGGTTAAGAAAGCATTGCAACAATTGGAAAACGGTAAAATGAAAGGTCGCCAATTCCGAGCAAGAATTTTGAAGTAACATTAGAATGATAAATTAGTAAGATTAGCCGCTAAATTAACAGCGGCTTTTTTATGTCTATAGTTTATCTTTTGGTTTAGTGAGCATGATTTACTTATCAGATTTTCGAATAAAAAATGTAATTTTAGAATTTCAAGTTATAACTATAACCCGTCATAATGCGTATAGATGATAAGTTGATAGGTAACGTGGCATGATAGGTAACAAAAAGGTGGCTCAACTTGCTTCCGCTGAAGCTGTTAGCATTAAGGTTAAGAACGCAGAGTCACAACTGACTCTGTCTCGTGTGACAAAAAGTCAGTTACAAGCTGGAGAAGTCGCCTTAGTTGGAGCGGGTCCTGGAGACCCTGAACTCTTAACGGTTAAAGCTCTGAGTTATCTTCAGCAGGCTGATATTGTGCTTTATGATTATTTAGTATCCGAAGATATTATGTCATTGATTCCTAGCAGTACGATTTTGGTTTGTGTAGGCAAGCGAGCTGGTCATCATAGTGTTCCTCAAGAAAAAACCAATCAATTGATTGTCGATTTTGCTAAACAAGGCCATCGAGTCGTCCGTATTAAAGGTGGTGATCCTTTTATGTTTGGTCGTGGTGGAGAAGAGCTTGAAGTGTTATTTGATGCTGGAATCAAGTTTCAAGTGATCCCTGGGATTACCGCCGCGGCAGGTGCTACGGCTTATGCAGGCATTCCATTAACTCACCGAGATCATGCACAATCAGCGATATTTGTGACCGGGCATGTTAAAGCAGAAAATGATGATATAGATTGGTCGACTTTAGCCAGAGGACGTCAAACTCTCGTTATCTATATGGGATTGATGAAGTCTAATTATATTCAGAAACAACTGCTGAAGCATGGTCGGCAAGGCGATACCCCGATTGCGATTATTGAACGCGGTACGCAGTCAAAACAACAGGTATTTAAAGGTAAACTCTCTGACTTGTCCCAGCTAGCAGCGGGTGCTGAATCACCATCATTAATTGTAATAGGAGAAGTGGTTAGCTTGTCTGACAAACTGAATTGGTTCTTACCCAATACACAAGTAGAAAAGAATCAATATGCTTAGTTTTCGCTATTAAGCGAGAGAGCTAAGTATTGTGGTACATAGGGGCCTATATCGTGTGATCGATTGAGCCTGGTTCATCACTTTCAATGGTGAATTTCTGGCTTAGCAGGGTACTTAATTGTTCAAAGTAATCGGCATTACTTTTATTACCAAGTAATTTACACAACTCATTGCCTGTTGGACTGAAACGAAAGTAGAGTAATCGAATACCTTTAGATAAAGGGGATAGTGATACTCGCTTTGCTTGGTAATGTAAAACAAGTGGTGGGTTGAGTTCAATTTCACCAGATTCTAATTCAGAGGCATGCAATAACCCTAATTCTATTAATACGAGCAAGCTTGAATAAGGTAAATGAAAATTGCCAAGGCTAATGCTAATGGAGTTATCTCGCTTACCGAAGCTAAAAATTGAACCTTGAGACTTTATGCCTACACAAATTTTCTTGCTACTATCTTGCCCAAAACTGCAGGCTATTGTTGCTGCGCGTTGGAGAATTTGTGCTTCTTTTGGCGTCATGTCTTTAAGCACTTTTAATGCTTTCATCGACGTTGAACCTGGATTGGTGACTTCGAGCTTTAGTACTTGAGCCCACAAACGTTGCATTGAACTGTTATGGATTTCTTGTGCCATGGTAAAAAAGCGAAGTAACCAATCTTGATCAGGCTCACCTGCGGTCTCATTTTTACAGCTTGATAGTGCGATCTTCATGATCTGTTCTAAGTTTTTTTGGCGCTGTTCTTTGAGGCGATTTTCGCGGTCTATTGCTCTCTCTAATGGGGAAAGGGGATCTTTGGTTTTAACCAATAATGCATCAAGACCATGAGATTGAGCGATTTGCATCACTTGACTAGCACTATCTTTAATGTGGTTCTTAGTGCGCTTTTGGGTATTCGATGTTGTTTCGGTGGGAGGGGCAATAATAACCGACGTTTTTTCCTTTTCCATGCTTGAGTCACCCATTACTCATTCTAGTAAGTATTAATCTAGCCTGTATTTGTTAATTCAGCCAGTCTAGTTTTCTTAGTTCGAGAGGTCTTGCGATACTCACGTTAAATAAGCCGAATTTTCATCGGCTTATTAGCTATTACATATCATCGTACTCTTCAATACTCTTACCTTCGAGAATGTATCCTGCTTGACCAAACTCACTATCAAATGCTTCTGATTTTAGTGTACCTACAACGTAGATGACGTCCCAAAGTTCTTGAACCGGTGCGCCATCTGGGAACTTAACATACACAATTTGATTCGGTGGCGGCGGCGGTACATGAATACAAGCGCCAAAATAAGGGACTAAGAGAAATTCTGTAACCGTATTTTCATCTCCCTCAAGTGGCACGACAAACCCCGGAATTTTAATCAGAGTTCCATCTAGTTCTGGGCGAACTTTTCCTACTGTTGTTTGTTCTGCTGGAGAGTTCCCTTCATGATCAGTTAACAGTGCTAAGCCTTGATCGTTAAATTGGTTGCGTTCTTCTACTGGCACGAGATCAATCCAGTCTAGCTTTTCAGGTTCTGCTTGCGCTTGGCAAAGCGGTATGACAAGCATAAGTAAAATAGTAAACCACCTTCTTGGGTTGGTCATAAAGATTCCCTTTTAAATTCGGATTGTCATGCCATCAGCCAATGATTGGCGATAGGCTCGTACAGCTGGAATAATACCGATGATCATACCTGCAAATTGAACGTAACCCAATAATATCCACTCATGAGCAGTAAGCGTTGATAACGTAATCGCAATGCCATATTGGTTGTGGATAATGGGTGCAGCAATTGACATTAATAGAAAGCATCCTAGCACACCAGTAATTATTCCCAAGAACGTTAGCGCACTGGCCTCACTGACTAACAGTGAAAACACATGTTTCGGGCGAGCGCCCATTGCTCGTAATATTGCCATTTCTCGTCGACGTTCTTGTAAGCTGGTTAGGAGGCTACTAAGCATCCCCAATAGACCGGCAATGACAACAAAAATAGATACGGCCATTAATGCTTGCTCTGCGACAGACATCATTTGCCATAGCTCATGCAGCGCCACTCCAGGTAAAATTGCACTCAGTGGTTCAAATCGATAAGTGTTGATTTCTCTTTGCAACGCAAATGTCTTTATCTTCGATTTCAATCCAAGCAGCATTGCGGTGATCTCTTTAGGCTGTAAACGTTCGGAATTGGCTGCTGCCTTCAAGGTCTCAGCATCCGGTGTTTTACCAATATGCGCACCGGACTCCCACCCAACATGGATGGCGGTAATGGCTTGCAGTGAAACATGTACCGTTTTGTCTACTGGTGTTCCTGTTGGCGCTAAAATACCAGTGACGGTAAAGGGTAAATTATCATGTCGGCTAAATCCAACGTCACTGATCCCGTGTGCGATAATGATTTCTGATCCAACGGTATAGCCAAGTTTTTTTGCAACATCAGCACCAATCACGGTATCAAATAGCCCATCGAATGGTTTACCTGTCGCAAAGGTGAGTGCTTGTTTCTGACCATAGTGAAAGTGTTCAAAATAGTCGAGGTTTGTACCCATGACTCGAAAACCTCTGTGTGAATCACCTAAAGAAATGGGAATCGACCACTTTACAGCGGAATCTTCGCTAAAGTGCTGGTAGCTTTTCCAGTCGATATTATTGGTGGCATTACCAATTCTAAATACCGAATAGAGTAATAAATTAACTTGGCCAGATCGCCCGCCAACAATGAGATCAGTCCCTGAGATAGTATTGGCAAAGCTGCTTTTAGCTTGAGTTCTGATCCGTTCGACACCGAGCAATAAGATAACGGATATAGCAACGGTAAGAATCGTCAGAATGGCCGTGGTTTTTCGGTTAAGAACACTCTTCCACGCTAAGTTTGCAATCACGTTCATTGTTGACCTCCAGCGCGGTTAAGTTCAGGTAAGCTGATTGCACGAGAAAACTTAGTTTCTAAAGTTGGATCATGACTAACAAAGACAACCGTTGAGTTGACTCGGTTGGCCTCTTCTAACAATAAGCTTATAAATGCACTGCGCGAGTCATAATCTAGAGCGGAAGTGGGTTCATCTGCAATAAGAAGTTGTGGCGAGCCTATTAGTGCTCTCGCCGCAGCAACACGCTGTTGTTGACCAATACTTAACTCTACCACTGGTTGATGCATTAAGGTCTTATCCAGTTTTAGACGAGTGAGCAACTGTTCACTGTCTGATAGCACATCGTCGTGGAGGTTAGCGCGTCTGCGAATTGAAAATTGACATGGCAAAGCGACATTTTCGATTACTGATAAATATGGCAGTAAATTAAACTGTTGGAAAATATACCCAATATTATCGGCTCGAAATTGATCACGCTGTTGTGGTTTCAAGTGGCCAAGTTGAGTCTCTAAAATACTCACTTTTCCTGATGTTGCTGAGTTGATACCAGTGAGTAAGCTCAGAAGTGTGGACTTGCCACATCCGCTAGGGCCTTTGATAAATAAATGCTCACCGCGTTTAACCGTTAGGTTTTCGATATCGATAATAGATGTCGACGCTTTAGGCCAGTGAAACTTCACGTTAGAGAGATCGATAACAGGGGATGAATTGCTCATGGTCTTTTGCCTATGTCCCGTAAAAGTAAGAGCCGACTTACTTTTACGGGTGGGTGGACGTATTAATTAAAGTTGAACAGTCGGTTGGTCAGCGTTAAGTTCGACAGCGGTTTGCTGTTTGTCGGTAAACACGTTTACGTCGATTTCATGCGTAGTTGGGAATGCAGTGAACCAAGTTGTGGTTAACGACTTTAACTCGCTTATTTGTTCACAATGATAAGTGTATTCGATAGTAAACTCACTGTGTGTCCCTTCTTCGTGGTCATGTCCTTCGTGACCTTCTTCATGGCTATCGTGGTCATGATCTTTGTGTTCGCCTTCATGGCTATCGTGGTCGTGGTCTTTGTGTTCGTCTTTATGGCTATCGTGGTCATGATCTTTGTGCTCATCTTCATGGCTATCGTGGTCATGGTCTTTGTGCCCGTCTTCATGACCTTCGTGGTCATGCTCCTCGTGCTCTTCACCTGGCGCATGTACGTGAGCGGTTTCCAATGAACAGTTTGCTGCTGAATTTAGTGAGACTAACTTGTTGGCATCTTCTAGGATCTCAACGGCATTATCTATTTTTTTATGATCTTGTTCATTTTCTGGATGATGTTCAAAACCCACAATATCCATACCTGGTGACGTGATTTCAATCAGCAAGTCATGCCCATCTTGAGCAATGTTCATTTCGATATTGCCATGAACATGAGCGCCGTGTTGACGAACTTCTTCGTTTGCTAGAGATGGGGTTGAAAGAGCCAATCCAACTAGGATAGATAAAGGTAGTTGCTTGTACATGTTGTTCTCCAAATTCAAATTAGGTGTTCTTTGTCACGATCAAATTGATGCTCGATAAATGCAAAGCTCATTCCTCAGTAATATCGATACTATTGCTGAGTGGTGAATTTGTGCGGATTAAATATTGAAGAGCGCATCAACTTATATATGGAAAGTAGGAATTGTTATAATATAACAATTCCTATCAGAGACAAGTCTTAATCTTGAGAGGGAAAACAAACCCCTGTTCCTTTCAGACCACAGTAACCATCAGGGTTTTTAGCCAAATATTGCTGGTGGTAACTTTCTGCATAATAGAAAGGTTTAGCAGGCTGGATTTCGGTGGTAATTACAGGCAGTGATTTAGACTCTAATAGCTGTTGAAACTTTTTTTGCGAGCGTTCGATGATCGCTTTTTGTTCGTCGTTGTAATAGTAAATCGCTGAGCGATATTGAGTACCGATATCGTTCCCTTGACGCATACCTTGTGTAGGATCGTGATGTTCCCAGAAATACGCTAATAGCTGATCGAGAGTCAGGGTATTGGGATCATAAATAATTCGGACAACTTCGGTATGCCCAGTGGTTCCGCTGCATACTTCTTCATAGGTTGGGTTTGGAGTTAGCCCGCCTGAATAACCAACAGCAGTAGAAAGCACACCGTCTATTTGCCAAAATAATCGTTCTGCACCCCAAAAGCATCCCATGCCGACAATGATTTTTTGTTGTCCGTTTTTGGGCTCAGCAGATAAAATCGATTGATTGACGTAGTGAATATCGTCGATTTGAAGTGGTGTTGCTCTCCCTTTTGGAGGAGTATCAATAATGGGCATTTCGTTATTATTCGACATACAGTACCTATATAAGAAGGAATGTTGTTACCAACCATAATCTAGATTTCGCGGTAAGGATACAGACAGTGTGTTTCGAAACCGTTAAGATATGCAAAATTAGCCTATTTCCCCAAAAATTGTTGTATGAGATTGTTGTTACCCTCACTAGCTATTAGCCTTTTCCTTATGTCTTCCAGTGCATACTCCGATGTTGATTTAACGATTAAGGGGGTAAAAGGAGCAGAAAAAGAAAATATTGATGCTTACTTATCGTCAATCGACGAAGATGATTATTCAACGAGTTTACGCTTTCGCTCTCGGTTGAAAGATGAAATAACGCTGGCTCTCAATGCTCTTGGATACTATCACCCAGAGATCTCATTTCGCGTAGAAGACGATGGCCAAGAATTGGTGGTGAACGTTGATCGTGGACCGGCCACTGTCATCAAAAGCTTGGATATTCAGCTCGACGGTGAAGCGAACACGGATAATGATTTTGTGCAGCTTATCGAAGAGAGCTCACTAAAAATTGGAAGCGTGATAAACCAAGGCGAATATGACAGTTTAAAAGCGAGTATTCAAAGCTTGGCGGTGAATAAAGGTTACTTCAACGGCCAATTTCGCCAAAGCAGTTTAGCGATATCTCCTCAACTTAACCAAGCATTTGTTACGCTCGATTATGACAGTGGTGAACGTTTTCGTTATGGTGAGATCAATATAGAAGGCAGTCAAATTTTAGAGTCAAAAGTTGAATTATTAAAATCGTTTGACGAAGGTGATAAATATTTGGTTTCCGAGTTGGGTGAATTCAATCAACAGCTTTCCAATACAGGGTGGTTTTCCACTGTCTTAATTCAGCCAAATTTAGACGAGGCTGGTGAGAACAATGTACTTCCTATCGATGTAACACTTTTGCCCGCTGTGAAAAACAAAATGGAAGTGGGGATTGGGTATTCTACCGATGTTGGCGTTCGAGGTTCTTTTATCTGGAATAAGCCCTGGTTGAATGAAAAAGGACACTCTTTTTCCAGTAATCTGTCGCTTTCCGAAACGGAACAAACGGTCACAGCAAGTTATAAGATTCCATTAGATAATCCTATTGATGAATATTATGTCATTCAGTATGGGTTAAAAAATGAAGACAGCTCCGACACTCAAAGTATTGAATCAAACTTAGCTCTAAAGCGATTTTTGCATTTTGATAATGGCTGGAATCGCACGTTATCGATTCGCTATTTAATTGAAAACTATGAGCAAGGGTCATTAGACGATATTGCTCACTTTGTCCTGCCAGGTATTACGTTTTCTCGAACTCGAAGCCGTGGAACTCGGTTAATTCATTGGGGAGATAAAATTACAGCAACTGCAGAGTACGGGAATGAAGATTTTTTCTCTGATACGGACATTTTACATCTAACCGGTGAAGGCGCTTTAATTCGAACGCTTTCCGATACTCACCGAACCATTTTTCGTGTAGCAGGTGGGGCAAATTTAATTGATGATTTTGGCGAAGTCCCACCGTCACTGCGTTTTTATGCTGGTGGAGACAACAGTATCAGAGGTTATGACTATGAGTCTATTTCCCCAACGGATTCCAATGGTGATGTCGTGGGCGGAAAGTTCTTAATTACCTCTTCAGTTGAGTATCAGTATCACGTTTATGGGAATTGGTGGGGAGCGCTTTTCTACGACATTGGCGATGCGTTTGATGATATGCCTGATTTGAAACACGGTGTAGGTTTTGGCGCGCGTTGGGTTTCTCCAATTGGGCCACTTCGCCTTGATTTTGCTTGGGGATTAGATGAAGAGCCGAGTGATCAATTCCATATCCACTTTACTTTAGGGCCTGAATTATGATTAAAGCCATGTTTCGTGTATCCAAGTGGCTATTCATTAGTACTGTGCTGCTGATTCTACTGATTTTTCTACTCAGTGTCGGGTTACTTTATACTGAAAGTGGACTGCGACTTGCGACTTGGGGAGTTGAAAAATCGGTACCAGAATTAACGATTGGCAAAGCGAACGGTGTCTTAGGTAGGTCATTTTCTTTGAATCACGTTGAGTACCATCGAGCAGAACCTAAATTGGATTTCAGTGTAGAGTCGTTAAGTCTCGCTCTCGAAGCTAAATGTCTGTTTCAGCCAGCAATATGTTTGAATTCAGTACAAGCGTCGGGTGTTAGCTTTGATATGCCAAAAGCCCCCGATTCTGAAGAAGAGAATGAGCCAACAGAACCTTTGAAATTAGTCAAAGCGCCTTTACCCATTCGTATCGATGGTATTGAGTTAAACGATATTTCATTAATGGCACTTGGTAATAAGGTGAGCTGGAAGCAGTTTTCAACTGGAATTGAGTGGCGAAGAAGCAAGCTTACCGTGAGTAACACCGAGTGGCGTGATATTGATGTTCATGTCGCCACGACAGATTCAGACCAAACTGAAGAAAAAAAATCGAACTCCCCGATAGTGTTACCTGAAGTGTGGGTTCCTTTGAATATTGATGTTACTCAGTTCAATATGGAACGTTTTACTTTGCATCAAGATACTCCAGTTGTCGTGAACGAGCTGACATTTTCTGTGAGTGCTTTCCAAAATGATATCGAATTGACTGGTTTTGCTCTCGATATGCCAGAAGTTGATGTTAGTGCAAATGGCAACATTTCTCTGAAGGAGAGTTACCCACTAGAGTTTGAACTTTCATCCATAGCTAAATTAGAACAAGCGAAAGGGCAATCGGTTAAAGCACGCTTGTCCGGTAGTCTTGAGAAACTGGAGCTCGACTTGGCTTTAAGTGACCAAGCGACAGGTGATATTCGTGGCCAAGTACAGCTTTTGGAGCCGAAGTTACCCTTTCATCTTTCTATCGATCAGCTAAAGGGGCAATGGCCAATTGTGAGCCAATCGGCTGATGTCAAAGTGGATGATATAAATGGCGAAATATCAGGTAGTTTGGATAAATTTACTTTGAGCCTACGAGGAGATGTGTCGGGTAACGCGTTTCCAGATACATCTCTTGAACTTCAAGGTAGTGGAAGTCAAACCAACATAGATTTACCTAAGATTTATCTCGCAACACTGGGTGGTGACGTTGAAGGACGAGTGACTGCAAGTTGGGGAGATAGTATTGAGATTAATACGAATCTTACTTTAGATAAGATACAACCAGATCAACATTGGCCTGAAATTCCGGGGTTAATCGGTGGCCATCTTGTGGCGTCTGCTTCGATCGGCGGAGAAAATGCATGGCAAACACAGGTTTCGACATTGGATATTCAAGGTGATCTTCTTAATTACCCCTTGGATGTTAATGGTGTTCTAGAAGGCGTTCAAACTCAAGCGGGTGCTCCTATTCAGCTCTCTACATCTGGGCTCACATTCGCTCACGGTGAAAATAAGATCTTTGCATCCGGAGAGCTCGCACAGCAATGGGATATGGATGTTGACTTAATGATCCCTGATATCGATAAAAGTATCCCTAACCTTGCTGGACAGGTTAACGGGAAGATTCAACTTCGGGGTGATACGACCGAACCGCAAGTTGATCTTGACGTATCCGCAAATGATATTGATTGGCAAGATCAGATAAAGATTGCAAGTGCGACATTAAAGGGCAAGGTATGGCCGCTACATACTCCTTCTGCCGATGTTCTTCTTGCGATGGATACGGTGGATTACCAAAGAGAAAAGCTTGATCAAGTTGATGTACACCTTGCAGGAGAATTAGCCAAACATGCCGTCTATCTCACAACAGAAGCGCCATGGGGAAAAGGTGAGTTAGAAATCACTGGGCAACTAGACCAAGAGATGACCAAATGGGTTGGAGAGTTGCATCAGTTCGTCCTGGAAAGCGAACCAAGTCGACTTTATCTTGAAAAACCAACCTCCGTAATCGCAAATATTACCGATCAAGAAATTACCGTTGATGCACATTGTTGGCGTGAGAGTGAAGCCAGTTTATGTTTACAGGAACGCAGTATCTTTTCTGCTGAGAAATCACAAGCACGATGGTTGTTATCTAATTTTAACTTTTCACAAATTCAACAAGTTATTCCTGAATATACTGAATTGGATGGTGATGTTAATGCAGATATTTTAGTTGAATATGAATCGGGAGAGGCACCAAAACTCGATGCCAATGTTAAATTTGGTAAAGGTAAAGTTGTTCAACAATTGAGTGAGCCTGTGACTGTTGGATGGGATGATGTATCTCTGCAAATCAACGTGGCGGAAAATAAGCTGGTCAGTTCTGGACGTATTAACTTAACTGATAATGGCGACATTCAGCTGAATGCTGAGGTCAGTGGTCTTGATATTGATGATAAAACCGTTGATGGGCAATTTCATATCGATCAAGTTACGCTTGAAGCGTTAGGGCCACTATTAGGCGATTATGGGCATGTGAACGCTGTGGTGAATGGCCAAGTTGACTTAAATGGGTCATTACTTCAACCCCAAATATTGGGCCAGTTGGCAATAACGAATATTGCAGCTGAAGGGGAAGTGACACCATTTGATATTAGTGATGGGCAGTTTTCAATTCGCTTTTTGGGGTATCAAGCTGAGTTAGAGGCTGGATTGGTTACGGAAGATGGTCAGCTAAATGTGACGGGCGATGCTGATTGGCAAAATATAGATAAATGGACGTTTAATAGTCATATCTTTGCGGATGAATTGAATATCAAAGTTCCCCCTATGGTAGACATTAAATCGAGCCCAGATATTAACTTTTCGATGACACCTCAAAAAGTGACAATCGCTGGAGATATTAATTTACCTTGGGGAGAAATTGTTGTTGAAGAGCTGCCCGAGAGTGCGACTAAGGTATCGAGTGATTTGGTGATTGTAGATGAAAATCTAACACCGATAGAGGAAAAGCATCAATTTCCCTTTGAAATAGATACGAATATTCGGGTGAATATTGGTGATGAATTTAGCATTGAAGCATTTGGGTTGAGTGGCAATTTAACTGGCTTACTTAATGTTACTCAACGTGATAACTCTCCTTTTGTGACTGGAGAAGTCAATATTGTCAATGGAACCTATAGCTCATTCGGTCAGGATCTGGTGATCAAGAAAGGACAAATCCTGATGCATGGGCCGGTTGATCAGCCCTACGTTTCGATTACCGCGATTCGTAATCCAGATAATATCGAAGATGATGTCGAAGCCGGTATTAAAGTAACTGGTTCAGCTGATGCACCATCGGTTACCGTCTATTCTGAACCAGTGATGGCACAAGCTAACGCACTCTCTTATTTACTTCGAGGACAAGATTTAGAGACAGAGTCAGATGATAGTAGCAGTAGTAGCAATACCGTCACGAGTACACTGATTGGGTTAAGCTTGGCACAGAGCGGAAAAGTGGTTGGGGAACTTGGTCAAGCGTTTGGTGTTGATGATTTACAGCTCGATACGGCGGGCTCGGGCGATGATTCTCAGGTTACAGTCAGTGGCTATGTTTTACCCGGACTTCAAGTAAAATATGGTGTTGGTATTTTTACTTCTGTAGGGGAGTTTACGGTTCGTTATCGTTTGATGAAAAACTTCTATGTTGAAGCGGTATCTGGTCTTAATAGTGCTGTTGATTTGCTGTATCAATTTGAGTTTGATTAGGAGATGAGTCATGACAAACTTGGTGTTTGTTTATGGGACTTTACGTCGGGGGGAGAGTAATCATTACTTACTCGAACACAGCGAGTTTCTGGGCAAGGTTCAAACTCAACCTCTTTTTTCATTATACGACTTAGGCGAATATCCGGGAGCAATTGAAGGAGATGCCGCCATTATCGGTGAAGTTTATCAAGTGAATGAAACAACGTTAGAAGCGTTAGATCGCCTTGAAGAGGTCCCAACCGAATATCGTCGTGACACGCTTCAAACATCACTTGGTCAGGCTTGGATATACCTTTATCAAGATGAACGCCAATTGGAACAATTAATTCCGTCTGGCGACTGGTGCACACGAGAGCATCAGGAATAACGAATCAATTTGTGAGCAGAATTCGTTGTGCTAATCGTTGCTGGACAAAGTTCAGAAAGGTTGTCACTTTTCTCGAACGATGGAAGCGTTCTGAAGATAACAATGCCACAATATCGGCGCTGGCTAATTGATAATTCGGCAGCACCCTGACTAGTTGTCCACTGGCTAATTCATGTTGCACATCCCACTCTGAGCGTTGGATGATACCTTGCCCTTCAATACACCAATCCTTGGTGACTTGACTTACATTACTTGAGAGCACCGGGGATATTCTTATGTTGATGTCGGCTCGTGTCGTGGTATCACAAAAGCGCCACATGGTTGCGTCTTCATCATTCTCTCTTAGTGCAATGCATCTATGATGTTCTAGGTCATTAGGTTCTTCGAGTGGTTTTGATGAATTTAGGTAATTTGGCGACGCTAATAAGAAGCGTTGGTTTTTAGCTAACACAACTCTCTTAAGTGCAGAGTCCTCCAAATGTCCAATGTAGAACATGATATCAGGGCTATTATGTATCGACCATTTGGGGATATCTGACAAATTTAATTCGATTGTGGTCAGTGGGTATAGGTTCTGAAACTCCGCTGCTATTGGCCCAATATGCCGCTCTCCAAAACCAATAGGGGAGATCAATTTAATGTTTCCTGATATTGCCAGTTTCTCATTAGACAGGTCCTGTTGTAAGTTGTCTAAATCAAGCAAGATTTTTTGCCCTCTTTTTGCAAAAGCTTCCCCTTCACTGGTTAACGAAATCGATCGTGGGTTTCTCTCTACTAACTTCACCCCCAGTTTTTGTTCAATATTTTGTAGTCGTTGAGAAACGCTTGGAGGGGTTACATTTAATTTTCTAGCCGCCGCAGCAAGTGACTGATTTGCGGCAATGGTGACAAAGAAAGCGATGTCTTGAGAAGATATCATTAAGTTCAACCTTAACTTAGAAGTTAGTAAGCATAAATTTAACTATATCCTAGCCAATGTTACAAATCATATCACGTAGTAAATAAGGGATATGAAATGGAATCTATATTGAATGTTGCTCATGCTGAATGGGTGTATCTATTTTTATTTTTGATCGCGCTCATTGCTGGTGTGGTTGATGCGATTGCTGGTGGTGGTGGATTGATTACAGTTCCAGGCTTGATGTTGGTAGGCGTCCCACCGATGCAAGCTTTGGGAACCAATCGACTTCAGGCTGTCATTGGCGAGTTGACGACGTCATTGATGTTTATTAAAAGCCAGCAAATCCTGTTAAAGGGTATGTTGATAGGAATCGTGTTCACTTCTATTGGGGCTTTAGTCGGCTCTTTTGTCGTGAGTCTTATTGATAAAGAATCGCTTGAAATCTTGTTGCCTATTTTGATGGGGGCAATCACGATTTATTCCATTATGTCTAAAAAATTAAAAGCGACAAACAGGAGTGAAGCGAAGTTATCGACATCTAGATTTATGATGTTCGGTGGATTGTTGATTGGTTTTTATAATGGTTTTTTTGGTCCAGGCACTGGCTCAATTTGGATGGTAGCATTCGTGATATTACTTGGATATACCATTAAGCAGGCGACAATGGCGACAAAACCACTGAATCTTGTTGGGAATATCGTATCGCTGATTTTGTTCATTATGTTAGGGCATGTCGATTATACCATGGGCTTCATTATGGGAGTTGGGCAGATTATTGGGTCCATTGTAGGTAGTAAGTGCGTTATTTCATATGGAGGTCGCTTAGTTCGCCCTATTTTTATTGGGGTGACAATCACTATGACCGCGAAATTGATATATGAAAACCTACCAGCCATTGGGTTTATCTAACTAAGGTAGGGGTTCTATAGGCATAAAAAACCAGCGAAACATGTTCGCTGGTTTTTGTTATTTGGTACGGAATCTAGATTATTTTTTAGCGCGTTCGAAAGACTCAAGAATTTCGGCACGTGCTGCATCAATATCTTCCCAACCTTCAACTTTTACCCATTTACCTGCTTCTAGCTCTTTATAGCGCTCGAAGAACTGAGTAATTTGAGCTTTTAGTAACTCTGGGATGTCACTTACATTTTGGATGTGATCGTACTCTTTTGATAACTTCGAGTGTGGAACAGCAAAGATTTTAGCATCTTCACCAGACTCGTCAGTCATTTTAAGTACGCCCACTGGACGACAACGAATAACTGAACCTGGAATTAATGGGTAAGGAGTTGGGACGAGAACATCAACTGGATCGCCATCAAGAGAAAGCGTATTGTTCACGTAACCGTAGTTACATGGGTAGAACATAGGCGCTGACATGAAACGATCAACAAACACAGCACCAGAATCTTTATCTACTTCGTATTTGATTGGATCCGCGTTTGCCGGGATTTCGATAACCACATAAAGATCATCAGGAAGTGATTTGCCAGCCGGCACATTGTTCAAGCTCATTAAAGTATTCCTTTTCGTTATTCGGACTTCAAAAATATCGACGCCTATTATTATTCAGTTAGAAGATGAACGCAAAGCTGTTACGACGAATAATGTAGAAATTTGTAATCGATTTAAAAAAAACACCCTTGATAGGGCGTTTATTTCATTACTCACTTTTAAATGTTTCAATAAATTGGTGCAGTTTATCCATCATCTTTGGTGAGCCAGCGAAAAATGGCACTCGCTGGTGGAGTTCTGTCGGTGGAATATCAAGAATGCGTGTCGCCCCATCAGTGGCAACACCGCCCGATTGCTCCATCAAAAATGCAATTGGATTACATTCATAAAGCAAGCGCAACTTACCATTAGGGTAACTTGCTGTACTTGGGTACATGTAGATACCACCTTGTAGTAAGTTTCTATGATAATCGGAAACCAGTGAACCAATATAGCGCGACGTATAAGGACGATTTTCTGCTGGTACATTTGCCTGACAATACTTAATGTACTGTTTAACACCCGTTGGGAAACGAATATAGTTACCTTCGTTGATTGAGTATATGCGACCACGTTCTGGAATCATCATATTTTCGTGCGATAAACAAAAAGAACCAATTGATGGATCATAAGTAAATCCATTCACACCGTTTCCTGTTGAATACACTAGCATGGTCGATGAGCCATATATTACGTAACCAGCAGCAACTTGTTTGTCACCGGTTTGTAAGAAGTCTTCAGCTGTTGGGGGGGTACCAATTGGAGAAATACGCTCATAGATAGAAAAAATGGTTCCTACCGAAACATTAACGTCAATATTACTTGAGCCGTCTAAAGGATCCATCAGTAATACGTATTTCGCATTTTTATTTAATTCTTTATTAAAAGTGACGGCTTCATCTTCTTCTTCACTCGCGACGCCACATACCCTATCTCTGGCTTCAAGGGCTGATTTAAATACTTCGTTAGCATAAAGGTCAAGTTTTTGTTGGGCTTCACCTTGAACGTTATCTGTACCGACTGCACCAGTTATATCAACCAAGCCTGCTTTATTGATTTCACGGTGGACAATCTTAGAAGCCAAACTAATTGATGCAAGAAGTGACGATAGGTCACCACTGGCATTAGGATAATCAGCTTGCTTTTCAACTATAAATTCGCCAAGAGTGCGTAATTGAGACATGTTATTTCCTTTAGCATGTATTTAAAGTGGGAGCAGTCAATTGTTTTAATTAGTTGTTGTATTGACGTTATATTTAATTCTATGAGCTAGATCTTATTATTGGTACTGAACTAACCGATCAACTTCACACTTTTGGTGTTGATTATATGCAACATACATTCGAGATAAATATCGGTCTTTTTTCCTATATATATGACCATAATCTTACTCGCTTTTATTGGCTGAATCGGGATAATGTGGCTGATACAATCTTGAGGAAAATAGAGAGAAAAACATGCACATACATATTCTTGGGATCTGTGGCACTTTTATGGGAGGAGTTGCTGTGCTCGCCCGCCAGCTTGGACATAAAGTGACGGGTTCTGACGCGAATGTTTATCCCCCAATGAGCACAATGTTGGAGTCTCAAGGTATTGAAATAATTGAAGGTTATGATGTTTCTCAATTTGAGGTGAGTCCTGATCTTGTTGTTATTGGTAATGCATTGAGTCGTGGTAATCCATGTGTTGAGTATGTTCTCAATAGTAATCTACGTTATCTCTCTGGCCCGCAATGGTTACAAGAATTTTTATTGCATGATCGTTGGGTAATTGCAGTGTCAGGAACCCATGGTAAAACGACAACATCGAGCATGGTGACTTGGATATTGGACAAGTGTGGTTACCAGCCGGGATTTCTTGTTGGTGGTGTGCTGGGAAATTTTGGTATCTCTGCGAGATTGGGCGAAAGTATGTTTTTTGTCGTTGAAGCTGATGAATATGACAGTGCTTTTTTCGATAAGCGTTCTAAGTTTGTTCATTACCATCCAAGAACCTTAGTGATAAATAACTTAGAATTCGATCATGCCGATATCTTCGACGATCTTGAAGCGATTAAACGACAATTTCACCATTTAGTTAGAACAGTACCAGGTAATGGTCGAATACTCTCTCCTAGCTGTGAAGTCGCAATTTCTGATGTTTTATCTCGAGGATGTTGGAGTGAAACCGAGTTTTTCGGTGATGATGCCCACTGGAAAGCCCAAAAGATGGCACCAGATGGTTCCAAATTTAAGATTTTGTTCCAAAATGACGTTGTCGGAACGGTTGAGTGGGATTTGATTGGTGATCACAACGTCAATAATGCGGTCATGGCTGTTGCCGCTGCTCGCCATGTTGGGGTTGTTCCTGAACTCGCTTGCGAGGCGCTTAGCCAGTTTATTAACACCAAACGCCGTTTAGAGTTCAAAGGCGAGGTCAATGGTGTTTCAGTATTCGATGATTTTGCGCATCATCCGACTGCGATTGAATTAACCCTAGATGGATTGAGAAATAAGGTTGGAAATCAGCGTATCCATGCAGTGTTAGAACCTCGCTCAGCAACAATGAAACTTGGCGTGCATAAACAATTACTCGCAGCGTCACTCCAAAAAGCCGATAGTGTTACTCTTTATCAACCGGATAATCTTCCTTGGTCAGTAAATGAGATCGCTGAGCAATGTGAACAACCCAGTTTTGTTAGTGATAAAATAGAAATCCTCGTGCAGCACCTTTGTGATGTGGTTGAACCTGGTGATTCAATTTTGGTGATGAGTAATGGCGCATTCGGGGCTATTCACGACAAATTGCTAGAGGAGTTGAACAAGTAAATGACGGTAAATGACTCGCAACGCTCACTAACCTTAGCTTTTACTGGTGCTTCAGGCGCTCCTTACGGGTTGCGTTTACTCGAATGCCTCATTGCTGCCGATTACCATGTTTACCTATTGATTTCGTCTGCAGCTCGAGTCGTGCTGGCAACGGAACATGGTTTAAAATTGCCGAGTGGTCCGAGTGCGGCTAAAGATGTTTTGGTAAAGCACTTAAATTGCGATCCAAGTCAATTGACGGTTTGTGGTAAGGAAGATTGGTTTTCCCCTGTGGCATCAGGCTCAGCAGCGCCAAAACAGATGGTAGTGTGCCCTTGCTCTGCTGGAAGTGTTGCGGCGATTGCTCATGGAATGTCGGATAACTTGATTGAGCGTGCAGCCGATGTGGTAATGAAGGAAAGAGGCCAATTGCTGCTCGTCGTTCGTGAAACGCCTTTCTCGACGTTACATCTGGAAAATATGCATAAATTGTCGCAAATGGGGGTAACAATAATGCCCGCCGCACCGGGTTTCTATCACCAACCCAAAACCATTGATGATCTGGTTGATTTTATGGTCGCGAGAATTTTAGATCACCTATCAATCGAGCATAATATGAGCACACGCTGGGGATACGATTCTCGCCGAGCACAGTAGCTTAATTCACTATTATTAAGTAGAATCCAATCTACTCATCGGGGAGCAAGCTAGTCAATAACTAGTTAACGCTGAGATCAAGTTGTACTTGGGACCCGTAACGCTAATCAATGATCGATTAGCATACCTGAACCAGATAATGCTGGCGTAGGAAATGAGATAGTTTGATTCTATATCGCTATTCTTCTTCCCTGTGCTGTTCACAACCAAGGAGAGCGAACAGTGAACATGACCAAACCCCTTCTAACCCTTTCTATTATTGCATCGTCGTCTGTATTAGCCCAAGACAGCCTTACTATTTATACTTACGATTCATTTGCTTCTGAATGGGGGCCGGGCCCGGCGGTTGAAAAAGCCTTTGAAGCGCAATGTGATTGTGATCTTAATTTTGTCGCGTTAGATGATGGTGTTTCTATTCTTAATCGTCTGAAGCTAGAAAGTAAAAATACGAAAGCAGATATTATTCTAGGGCTAGATGACAGTTTGATCGCTGAAGCCAAAACCACGGGGTTACTGGAAAAAACTGAAGTTGACTTCTCAGAGCTAGCGGTACCCACTGGCTGGGAAGATGATACTTTCGTACCGTTTGATTTCGGCTACTTTGCGTTTGTGTATAACAAAAGCAAGCTTGAGAACCCACCTAAAAGCTTGAAAGAGCTTGTAGAACAAAGAGACGATATCAAGGTTATTTATCAAGATCCTCGAACGTCAACTCCGGGACAAGGCTTTTTGTTTTGGATGAAGTCTGTATATGGCGATGATGCAGCACAAGCATGGAGTCAACTAGCTTCTAAAACGGTGACGGTGACAAAAGGTTGGTCAGAAGCCTACTCTATGTTCCTTAAGGGTGAATCGGATATGGTGCTGTCTTATACAACATCACCTGCTTACCATTTAATCGCAGAGAGCGATGATAATTATGCTACTGCTTCATTTGAAGAAGGACACTACTTACAAGTTGAAGTTGCCGCGCGTTTAAATACGTCATCTCAGCCAGAGCTTGCTCAGCAGTTTCTAGAGTTTATGTTAACCGATGAATTTCAAACCATTATTCCAACAGGTAACTGGATGTACCCTGCGACAAATATCGACTTACCTGAAGGTTTTGAAACGTTAAGTACTCCAGAAAATGCGTTGAGTTTTGAGCAAGAAGCAGTGACTTCTAACCGAAAAACTTGGATACGTGAATGGCAAAACGCACTCGCTAAATAACCCAGTGAAGGGACGTTCTGTACCGAAATTAGGTCTAGGGGTCGCGGCATTCGTCGTGACCTTTGTTTTATCGTCACTACTGGCGTTAGTTTCTTATGCGCCCGATTTAAACCCAGAGTTGCTATGGCTAGACAGTTATTATCTTCATATTACGCAGTTTAGTTTCTATCAAGCATTACTATCCTCAGTATTTAGTGTTATTCCTGCCATTTTTGTTGCGATTGGTTTTCATCGTCGTCATTTTATCGCTAAGTCGCTACTGATTAAGTTATTTTCTACGACCTTAGTATTACCTGTTTTAGTTGGTGTCTTAGGTATTATCACTATTTATGGTCAAAGTGGCTGGTTGAATGATTTACTCGGCTTACTTGATATGTCATTGCCATTTTCAATCTACGGTTTAAACGGCATTTTATTAGCTCATATTTTCTTCAACCTACCTTACGCGACGCGGTTGTTCCTACTTAGTTTGGAATCTATTCCTGTTGAACAAGAAAAACTGGCTCTGCATTTAGGGTTAACGCCTTGGCATCGTTTTCGTCTTGTCGAATGGCCAAGAATAAGACAGCAACTGCCCCATGTTGTTGGGCTGGTTTTTATGCTTTGTTTTACCAGCTTTGCCACGGTAATGGCACTTGGCGGGGGGCCGCAAGCCACAACAATTGAATTGGCCATTTACCAAGCCATTAAATATGACTTTGATTTACAAGCAGCCGCTCTATTATCACTTTGGCAAATCCTACTTTGTTCTAGTCTATCTCTAACGATTCAACGCTTTGCCAAACCGATTGAAGTCTCAACACAAACTGGAGGCAAGCGCCTTGTGTTATTCCGAGATTCTGCAATGGCTCGATGGTGGGACCGATTTTGGATTGCATTGGTCATTATTGTCGTCACGCCTCCTCTTTGCTCGGTTATTTTTAGTGGATTGAACGGTAAACTCATTTCCATTGTGCAAGACTCAGAATTTTGGCTCGCAGTATTTAACTCATTTCGTATTGCGATTCTTGCCAGTGTGATTGCGCTTTTTAGTGGCGTTGCCATTTTGAGTAGTAGCCGAATATGGCGCTTACGTCATGAAAATAGAAAAGCAGACCTATTGGATTTATCGGGCACTATTATCTTGTTGACGCCAGGTTTAGTGTTGAGCACTGGATTATTTTTGCTTTTTCGTTCTTTTACCGATGTATTTAGTTTGAGCTATTGGATTGTTGTTGGTGTGAATGCTTTGATGGGATTGCCCTATGTTATCAAAACTCTGACCCAGCCAATGTGGCTTTTGGCAAAACAGTATCAGCGTTTGAGTACCAGCTTAGGGATAAAGGGCTGGTCACGCTGGCGGTTGGTCGAATGGCGAGCCATGCGGCGGCCTATGTCGTATGCATTTGTGATCAGTTTTTTAGTTGCGCTCGGTGATTTGAGTGCGATTGCCTTATTTGGTACTCAAGACTTTCAGACGTTACCACTTTATCTTTATCGCTTGCTGGGAAGTTATCAAATGGAGGCGGCCGCTGCGGTTGCATTTATTATGCTGCTGATTTGCTTACTCTGTTTCTATCTGGCTGAGCGTGTGTTTAAAGATCGAACGGGAGAATCAACATGTTGACGTTGGATCAAGTGAGCTACGAATACGACAGTGAGCGGTTTAAGTTTGATTTAACCGTTCATTCAGGTGAGATATTGGCATTAATGGGGGCGAGTGGGGCTGGGAAGTCAACATTACTTAGCTTGATAGCGGGGTTTATTCAGCCTAAGTCGGGGAGCATTGAGGTGAAGGGAACGTCTGTGTTAGGCCTGTCTCCATATCAGCGTCCATTCTCGATGTTATTCCAAGAACACAATTTGTTTGCTCATCTTAGTGTCGTAGAGAATATTTCGTTAGGTCTTAATCCGAGCTTGAAACTGAATGTGGCTCAACAACAACAAGTCATGGATGCAGCGGCACAGGTTGGAATAGGGCACTTGCTTGAACGGCTACCTAGTGAGCTATCAGGAGGACAAAGACAACGAATAGCGTTGGCTCGCTGTTTTGTTCAACCTAATCCTATTTGGCTTCTTGATGAGCCTTTCTCGGCATTGGATCCTATATTGCGCGTTGAGATGCTCGCTTTGGTAAAAAGCCTCGCTAAAGAGCGTGATATTACGGTGATCATGGTGTCGCATCATTTGAATGATATTCGAGCTATTGCTGACCGGTTTGCTTTTGTTGCGGAACATCAGGTGCTTGAGGTGGGGGAGATTGCAGCATTGGATCGAAATCACCTGAATACTCAGTTAGCTGATTTTGTTATCGCAGGGGAGTAAAAAGAAAAACTCGAGATAAACTCGAGTTTTTTAGGATATTTGTTTTTACAGAATCAAAATTCGTCGTCTAACTCTTTGATGAGTTGAAATATTTCGCGAGAAGCACGAGGGGGTTTTGAGTTTTGTTTTTCTTTTTTAGCTTGGCGAGCAAGTTGACGCAAGCGTTGACGCTCTGCATTGGGATAAAGTGCTAAAACGGCTTCTACGGCTTCATCACCTTCAGTGACGACTCTATCACGCAACTGTTCTAGCTTGTGTAATGCGGCTGTAGATTGGGCATGTTTGTTGTGATATTTGTCTAGTGCTGCTTGAATTGGCTCTGGATCAATGGAGCGCATAACCTTGCCAATATACTGCAATTGACGGCGACGAGCCTCGTTCTTAAATCGCTGAGCATTGTGAATCGCATCCGCTAGATCTTCAGGAATAGGAAACTTCTCTAACACGGAGGGCTTGAGTTCCACTAACTCTTCTCCTAACTTTTGTAGGATGAGCATATCGTTTTTCATCTCGGTTTTACTGACCAAAATGATTTCTTCTTCTTCTTCCCAAGGGGCTTTTTGATTTTTACGAGCCATGATCTCTTTACTTTGCCGTTTGCGATATACGCTATTTTAGCAAGAATTATGGGGAGAAAGTGAAATTCTTGTTATGCTATCTAAATATAAAAAAGAGAATTGACGATTTATGGATATTAAACAGCAAGTAATACAACAAAGAGCTGAATTAGAGTCGGCAGTTTCAAAGGCTCTTGAAATGGCATCAGCAAGCGCAGACGCGGCAGAAGTCGCCATTAATAAGAGTACAGGCCTGAGTGTATCGACTCGCTTTTGTGAAGTAGAGAATGTTGAATTTAACAGTGATGGGGCGCTTGGCATCACGGTTTACCGCAAAGGTAAGAAAGGCAGCGCATCCACATCTGATCTGAGTGAAAAAGCGATAGAACAAACGGTTTTTGCGGCTCTTGATATAGCTCAATATACCTCTGAAGATCCTTGTGCTGGCCCGGCGGATAAAGAATTTTTGGTCAAAGAGATTCCAGATTTAGACCTGTTCCACCCTGATGAGCCCAATCCTGATCATGCAGCCAAGGTTGCCATTGAGGCTGAGCAAGCTGCATTGAATTATAGCGAGCGTATTAAGCAGAGCGATGGTGCAAGTTACGACAGTCACTATGGTGTTCGAGTGTATGGTAACAGCCATGGGTTACTTGCAAGTTATGCCTCAAGCCGACACAGTGTTAGCTGTAGCGTCATTGGTCAAGGGAAAAATGGTGAGATGGAGCGCGACTATAGCTACAGCGTTGCAAGACATAAAGATGATTTATGGGCGGCGAGTAAAGTAGGGCATTTAGCCGCAGAGCGTACCGTTAGCCGACTTGATCCTCGAAAACTTAAGACAGGGCAATACCCGGTTATGTTTGCCCCTGATGTTGCAACTGGATTAATGGGTCATTTAGTCATGGCTATTAGTGGTGGTAACCTCTATCGTAAATCTTCATTTTTACTGGATAAACTTGGTGAGACCATTCTTCCTACTTGGTTCAACATCACTGAGCGACCTCATGTATTACGTGGCTTAGCTTCAACGCCTTTTGATAGCGAAGGGGTAAAAACGACCGACTTAGACATTATTACCGACGGACAGTTGGCGACGTATCTTCTGACCAGCTACTCTGGAAGAAAACTCAAAATGAACCCAACTGGCCATGCCGGGGGAATTCATAACTGGTTTGTCGCCTCGTCATCGGATCTGAATTTTGAGCAGATGTTGAAAGAGCTTGGCACCGGCTTCTTGGTAACGGAAGTCATGGGGCAAGGGGTGAATATCGTTAATGGCGATTACTCTCGTGGCGCAGCGGGATTTTGGGTCGAAAATGGGGAAATTCAATACCCAGTTTCAGAAATCACCATTGCGAGCTCTTTACCTGATATGTTTAAAAACATTGTCGCGGTAGGTAATGATGTTGATGTGCGTTCGCAAGTTCATACCGGTTCAATTTTGATTGAATCGATGAAGGTAGCGGGCGAGTAGGACTTATTTGAAAGGTTGGCATCGTTATTTAGCCAATATACAAAAGCCGCCACATTAATGAAATTATGTGGCGGCTTTTTGTTATAGGGCTATTTAAAAAGCCGATTTACAGTTTAAGGTTACTTACTGCTTGCGAAACACTTTCCGCACCTTCATGAATATCATCGATTTTGGTTGATACTTCTGCAATTCGAGAGTTTGTTGTTTCTGAAAGTTCAGAGACTTGAGACATAATCCCAGTGACACTTTCGGTCAGAGATATATTTTGTTCGACCACTTTATTGATTTCGCCTGTTGCAGTGGATGTGTGAGTGGCTAATTTTCTTACTTCATCAGCAACGACTGCAAACCCTCTGCCTTGTTCTCCTGCTCGAGCTGCTTCAATCGCAGCGTTTAGTGCGAGCAAGTTGGTTTGATCGGCGATACCTTGAATTGTTTTTACGATCTCAGAGATGTCTTGAGAAAGATTGACGAGTTGCTCAATTTTCTCAATTGATGACACAATGCTCTGATTCATTTCATTTGAACTTTCTACAGACTCTTTTAACGTGTGGCTGCCTTCTTGGGCGATTTGTGAGGTTTCTAACGCTGTGTTGTAAGCGATTTGAGCGGTCTCTTTGACTTGTCGTTCATCATTAACTCGATGCGTAACATCGACCGCAAATTTCACCACTTTATAGACTTTGTTGTTTTGGTCGAGAATAGGGCAATATGATGCTTGAATCCAGATTTCATTGCCGCGACTATCTTTACGCTGAAATCGATTTGTGAACGATTGATTGTTGCTTAGATCTTGCCAGAACTTAGGGTTTTCTTGGTAAAAATCATCGAAGCAGAACATCCGATGATGATGCCCCTTAATGTCATCTAAAGAGTAACCCAAAGCATTTAGAAAATTGGAGTTTGCTGTAATGATTGTGCCATCAGTTTCAAACTCGATAACTGCGTAAGTGTTATCTATAGCAATGAGCCGGTCATTGTTACTTTGAGCTTTTAGAAAGTCCTCTGTCACATCAGAAGCAATTTTCATTGCTCCTTTAACTTCACCTTGTTCAAAAATGGGGAAGTAAGTAGCTTCTATAACAATTAATTCACCATCTTTTTTGAAACGTTTAAATGTACCTTTCTGAGGAACTCCCTTGGATATCTCATCCCAAAAATTACGATACTCACTGGAGTTTGTATAGTTAGCGTCGCAAAACATTCGATGATGCTTGCCAATGACTTCGTTTTCCTGATATCCCAGAGCGCCTAAAAAGTGGGAGTTTACTTTTAGGATATTACCTTGAGTATCAAATTCAATGGTTGCCATTGATTGGTTCAATGACTCAAGTATATTATGCTCCCATTGAGCTTCGGGAGATGGATTTGGTTCGGCTTTCTTTTTAAAAAACATACTTGCCTCAGGTTTTATTATTATAAATTAGTCCTGAAACTATAGTTACTTTTCCTTAGTTTGCTAAAAATTTGATCTTCTGCACATTTAGAAGTGTTATCCACGTAACAAAAATATGGTTATTAATGTAACAATTATGCAAATAGTGTTGCGAGACCCAAGAAAACAGATAATCCAACGACGTCGGTGACTGTGGTTAATGCCATCCCACCCGCTAATGCAGGATCGATCTTCATTCTCTTGAGTAAGATAGGAATACTCACGCCAGCAACACCGGCAACGATTAAGTTCGTTAGCATGGCACAGGAGATAAACAAGCCAAGCATCATACTTCCTTTCCAGAACATAACGATCCCACCAATAATGACCGCCCAAGCTACGCCATTGAGTAAGCCAATTGCCGCTTCTTTTAGAAGTAATTCACGTTGGTTACTTTCACCGATATGCCCCAACGCAAGACCTCGTATAACCAAGGCGACAGTTTGGTTTCCTGCCACACCGCCCATTGAGGGAACTATAGTCATTAATACTGCAACCGCAGCCATTTCTTCTAATGTGGCTTCGAACATATTGGAGACTGATGCTGCAGCTAGAGCGGCAAGGACATTAGCACCAAGCCAGATGCTTCTTTTTCGGGCCGATTTTACAACTGGAGCAAAGGTATCTTCTTCATCGTCCATACCTGCCATGCTCATCATGGTGTGTTCGGCATCTTCACGAATGACGTCAACGACATCATCGATGGTAATACGACCGACTAAGTGACCGTTTTGATCGACAACTGGGGCTGACACCCAGTTTCGGCGTTCAAATAGGCTTGCCACATCGCTATCTGGAGTTTCAACGGAAATGGCTTCATCGGCGTCATCCATGATATCGACTATTTTGACATCGGGTTGAGTTGTGATCAGTGTGGTGAGCGATAAATGACCAATTAATTTACTCTCGGCATCAATGACATAGAGCGCATCGGTTGCGTGAGGTAATTCTCCTTTTATTCGCAAATAACGTAATACCACGTCAACATCAACATCGCCCCGAATCGTTATGACATCGGTATTCATCAATGAGCCAGCACTGTCTTCCGGATAGGAAAGGGCCATTTCTACTCGTTGACGATTTGCCTCATCCATTTGAGACAGAATTTCTTTGGAAAGATCGTCAGGTAAACTACGCAGTACATAGGCGACATCATCGGTTTCCATCCCCTCTGTCGCTTCAACGAGAAGCTCAGGAGCCATGGTAGAAACCAGAGCATCTTTCACATCTTCGTTTAGTTCATCAAGAATTTCGCCGTAATCTTCAGGGTCGGTTAATTGCCAAAGAACTTGACGACTTTTTCGAGGGGAAGCTTCCAGAAGAATGGCAATATCTTCTGGCTCCATATCTTGGAGTTGACGGCGGACATGAACATATCGGCCGTTATCGAGCGCATCTGCTATTTGCTGGAGGGTTTGGTGAGCTTGGTCGTACTCTATTTGCTCTGCCATTTTTTCTACCCTCTATTTTCTAACTTTTATCCGCTAATAGTAACGTATCTTGTTGAGCAATCAACTCAAGTTAATCGTTTTAAATAGTATTTTTAATCCGCTAGAAGCAGCAATATCGCTTATTCTTGTTCTTCGAATTTATCTTCAATCAGATGGCAAATTGCTTCTAATGAGGATTCTGCATCGTCACCGTTTGCTGAAATGGTAACGTACTGTCCTTGCGCTGATTCCAGCATAAGTAATCCCATTACACTATCCGCTGTTGCTTCTTTTCCTTCTTGATTTTGAATGGAGATAATAGCAGAGAAGGACTGAGCAAGTTCAACGAGTTTCATTGCAGCTCGTGCATGTAAGCCAAGTCTATTTTGAATTAAGACAGTACGGTTAGCTTGCGACATAAGAAAGGGTCCTACTGATTTTTTTCCAATGAGGTATGACGAATTTGTACTTGATGACCGTTAGCGATAAAGTGCTCGCCAATTTTTTGAGTCAAATAGACTGAACGATGTTTGCCCCCAGTACAGCCAATAGCGACCGTAAGGTAGCTGCGGTTATTGGTTTCTAAGGCATCCAGCCAATGCTCGAAAAAGTTCTGGATCTGCAGCTTCATATCGACAACATCTTGATGACTTTCTAAAAAGGTTTGTACTGGAGTATCAAGTCCAGTGAAGACTCTTAACTCTGGTTCCCAGTGAGGGTTTGGTAAAAAACGGACATCAAAAACATAATCTGCATCGCTTGGTAGGCCATATTTGAAACCAAACGATTGAAACACCATGACGAGCTCTTTACGTTCTCGGCCTTCTACTCGGGTTCTAACCATTTCACTCAGGTCATGGATAGATTTATCTGTTGTATTGATCAGAAGATCTGCATGTTCACGCAGAGCTGTTAGTAGCGAACATTCCAATTCAATTGCTTGATCTAAAGAAAGACGACTATCGGAGATGGTGAGAGGGTGAATGCGTCGGGTTTCGCTGTAGCGTTTGAGTAATGTTTCTTTGCTTGCATCGATAAATAAGACATTAACATCGTTACTGTCTTTTAACTCACCAAGTGTCTGCTGAATATGCTCTGGGTCTTTAGGTAGATTTCGAATATCGATACTAACGGCCACATTTTGCTTGCCGTTTTGAATAGATTGAATAAATGGGTCGAGTAAACTGACAGGTAAATTATCGACACAATAGTAACCAAGGTCTTCTAAGACACGTAATGCAACGCTCTTTCCTGCTCCAGATTGACCACTGACGACGATAACACGCATAATTTAATCTCAACTAATTTGGTTGACCGAGCATTATATTATACAAGCTTTCATCGCTTTCTGCTTTGCGTAGCGCTTTTAGTACTTGCTTATCATTGAGTCTTTCTGCCATCAGAGACAACGTCTTTAGGTGTTCCTGACATTGATCTTCTGGGACTAAAAGAGCAAATAGAATATCAATAGGTCGATGATCGATAGCATCGAAATCGATAGGTTCTTCGCATTGAATGAGAACCGCAACGGCATTATCTAGTGATGTCATCCGAGCATGAGGAATCGCAATACCATTACCAATTCCTGTTGTCCCTACTTTTTCACGTGACAGCATACATTCAAACAGATCATGAGAACTTAACCCTGAGTACTGAGCTGCTATTTCACTGATGATTTCTAGGGCTCTTTTTTTACTTGAACATTGGACTCCACTTTTAGTGCAGTCCAATGCTAATACATCACTTAATTGCATAATTAATGGTTACTTAATTTTTCTTTATGTTTATTGAGTTGGCGAACCAGTTTATCCACCAAACTATCAATCGCTGCGTACATATTTTCGTTATCAGCTGTCGCATGAATCTCACCACTGTTTACGTGAAGAGTTGCTTCTGCTATTTGCTGATTTTTTTCGACCTTAAGGATAACCTGAACACTGTTAATATGCTCAAAAAAACGTTCAAGCTTGTTGAATTTTGTCCTGACATATTCTTGCATCGAGTCGGTAAGATCAATGTGATGGCCACTAATATTAATTTGCATATACGTTCCTTCTCTCTTCTTTAGTGATTAAAGTAGACGTTTTCGCTGACTAGATGGGGCAATTCCCAAGGATTCACGATATTTAGCAATGGTTCTTCGGGCAACTTGGATCCCTTGTTCAGCGAGCAGTGCTGCAATTTTACTGTCACTAAGTGGTTTAGCTAAGCTTTCTGAAGCGACTAATTTTTTAATTAGTGCTCGAATTGCAGTCGATGAACATTCTCCGCCATTATCAGTGCTTACATGGCTAGAGAAAAAGTATTTAAGTTCGAATATTCCCCTAGGGGTATGCATATATTTTTGAGTGGTAACCCGCGATATGGTCGATTCATGCATCTCTACTGCTAATGCAACATCATTTAGTACCATTGGCTTCATCGCTTCTTCGCCTTGTTCAAAGAATTCTTTTTGATGCTCTACAATACATTTGGCGACTTTTAGTAAGGTTTCATTGCGGCTTTCTAAGCTTTTAATCAGCCATTTGGCTTCTTGTAAATTCGTTCGGATATAAGAGCTATCAGCGCTATTTCCGCGGCCTAATTCAGCATATTGTTGATTGATTTTTAACTTTGGAATGCTATCAGGGTTGATTGTCACGACCCATTTGCCGAGATCTTTGTAGACTGAAACATCAGGGACGACATATTCCGCGTGATCGGTATTGATATCGCTACCTGGTCGAGGGTTTAACTCTTGGATAAGTTGCATCGCATTGCGCAGCTCATCCTCTTTGAGTTTTGTCTCTTTTAAGATGATTTTGTAGTCACGATTTCCGAGCTGATCAATATAGTCACTCAAAACTAACTTAGCTTCTTTAAGCCATGGAGTCTCTTCAGGATACGTAGCAAGTTGAAGTAGGAGGCAGTCTTGCAAGTTAATAGAAGCCACACCTAAAGGATCAAATTGCTGAATCCGTTTGCGAACAGCTTCAATTTCATCGAGTTCAATCTCTTCGGCTTCACTGTTGCTATTAACACTTTCAAGCAGCTCTTCAAGAGATTGATTTAGGTAACCATAGTCATCAACTGCATCTATGATGGCGAGTGCTATCATATGATCGATTTCAGTGAACGGTGTTAGGTCGAGTTGCCATAGTAAGTAATCATACAAAGACTGAGTTGTTTCACCTTGATATACCGGTAAATCATCATCGCTGGCAATGCCAGTACTGCCTGTATTTGCGCTGTAAACATCTTCCCAGGTCGTATCGATTTCTAGCTCGGCGCTAATTTCTGATTTTTCAATAACTTCAGAACTATCTTGGGTATCTACTTCAACGACTTCAACGGTCGGTTCTTTTTCTGGTTTGGCTTCGTTCTGAGCATTTTCCGCTTGCACGAGTTCTTCAAACGCTTCTTCAACATCGAGAAGAGGGTTTGATTCCAATGCTTCTTGAATCTCTTGTTGGAGATCAAGCGTAGAAAGCTGCAGCAAGCGAATGGCTTGTTGCAGCTGCGGTGTCATCGCTAACTGTTGACCTAACTTAAGTTGTAATGACGCTTTCATTCGGTATAAGTTACCTTTTCGTTCTTAAATTGAGCTTCTATCTAATTTAATCATAGACGGAATTGTTCGCCGAGATAAACTTGTTTCACATGTTCATTGTTTAGCACTGCCTCTGGCGTGCCTTCTGCAATAAGTTGCCCTTGGCTCACGATATAGGCTTTTTCACAGACATCTAAGGTTTCTCTTACATTGTGGTCAGTGATTAATACCCCCAAACCACGATCCCGTAAATGCTCGATAATCTTTTTGATATCGATGACCGATATGGGGTCGACGCCCGCAAAGGGTTCGTCAAGTAAAATAAACTGCGGATTGGCGGCTAAAGCACGAGCAATCTCAACTCGGCGGCGCTCCCCTCCAGATAATGCCATACCTGCACTCTTGCGGATGTGCTGGATATGAAACTCTTTGAGTAATTCTTCCAGTTTATCTTGGCGCTGCTCTCGAGTGATTTCATCACGAGTTTGTAGTACTGCCATGATATTATCTTCCACAGATAATTTGCGAAAGATGGATGCTTCTTGAGGTAAGTAGCCAATCCCCATCCTAGCACGACTGTGCATAGGTAGGATACTGATGTCTTCGTCGTCGATGGTTATCGTGCCTTCATCTCGAGCAACTAGACCAACAATCATATAAAACGACGTGGTTTTTCCAGCGCCGTTTGGACCCAATAGGCCCACAATTTGTCCCGAATTTACTTCCAGGCTAACGTCAGAAACGACTTTACGTTTTTTGTAGCTCTTAGCTAAGTGTTGTGCTCTAAGTATGGACATAACGAATTATTATTTTTCCGCATTAGGGTGGAAGACGGTCGATACACGTTGGTTTTTATCACTGTCAGCGATTAAAGTTTGTTCGGCTATTTTATAGCGAATTTTAGAACTTTTAATCACACTGTCTTCTTGAGATAACTTAGCGCTCTCTATCATGGTGAGTGTTTCGTCTGACATTTTATATAGCAGCTGCTTTGCTTCACCGTATAGCGTGTCACCCTCGTCAGTTTCTTGGGAAAACGTTGACAGGTTACCATAACCTTGAATTTCATTGACATTGCCCGTTTCAGAATCTCGAATAACGATGATTTTATCCGCTTTGATATTGATTGAGCCTTGAGTCAATGTAACGTTACCTAGAAATGTGACTTGGTTACTTTTCAGGTTCAAGCGTTGGCTATCCGAATCGATGTAGACAGGCTGATCAGAATCGGTGGTAAGCGCAGAAGCCGAATTGGATAGGGCTAAAACAGCAAATAAACTAAGGTATGAGATTTTCATATACACCCTGCACATGGTTATAAAGTTCCGCCTCTTGAGCGTTGAAGTTGCCTTTTAATGCATGACTAAAGTTTTCAAATTGAGGCCCTTTAGTGACGACATCATTATCTGTCCAGAAATCATTGGTTCCGAGGTGAATGCTTAACTTTTCAGTCTTTAGCGTATCGAAACTGGCACCTTCTAACATATTTTCTGCAACGACATCATCATAGAGCGTTAACACTTGGTCTTTAGCTAGAATGCCACGCTTTGATGTAATCTTCCATTCAACCAAAGTCCCTTCTCGGTAAACAAACAATATTGGAGCATCAAACGTTGTATTACCACTGGTCGAATAATATTCCAGACTTGTGGATTTAATTTGATAGTTTCGAATACCAAGAGGATCGTAAGTGGTATTGCTAAGTTCACTACCACTAAATGCAGGTAATTCAATATCCGGTGTTACTTGGATGTCCACTTGGCTGTTGTCTGCATTTATATAGTAGATTAACCATCCTGATATTCCTATCAAGACGATATAAAGGTAGCGCGAAAAGGTCATATACTTAAACCTTTGTGCATCTCTAACTCTCCACGAGCTTGTAATATAAGATCGCACACTTCCCTTACTGCACCTCTGCCACCCAAGGTTTGAGTGACATAATTGGCTTTTTTAGCGAGTAAAGGGTGACCATCCGCTACGCAAACTTTTAACGCAACTTTTTCCATCACCGGCCAATCAATCATATCATCGCCGATATATGCGGTGTGTTCTGGAGCGATATTAAGTTGCTGACAAATATCAGCATAGGCTTGGAGTTTATTGTCTTGGCCTTGATAAATTAATGAGATACCGAGTGCGGTCATTCTGTTTTCAACAATGGCTGATTGACGCCCGGTAATGATCGCAACATTAATGTCAGCGCTCATAAGTGCTTTGACGCCGTAGCCATCTCGGGTATGGAATGTTTTTAGCTCTTCACCATTGTTTCCCATGTAAATCAAGCCATCAGAAAATACGCCATCAACATCGCATATCAGTAGCTTAATTTTGCTGGCTATAGAGAAAATAGCGTTGTCGACAGGACCATACAAAGTATCAATTAACATTACATTACTCCTGCTTTTAATAGATCATGCATGTTGAGAGCGCCAACTAGATGTCCATTATCATCGGTCAGCATTAAGCCATTAATCCGCTTATTTTGCATTAAATTCAACCCTTCGACTGCCAAAAGGTTAGGCGACGATACGGTTGGGTTACGTGTCATGACATCTTCGATGTACGCGGTGTGAATATCGATACGCTTGTCCAAAATGCGACGTAAGTCTCCATCAGTAAAAATACCTAGTAGAACGTCATTTTCATCAACAATTGCAGTCATCCCTAAACCTTTTTGGCTGATTTCAAGCAAGGCGTCTCGGATAAAAGCTTTTGGGCTGACTTTTGGCAGCTCGTTTTCTTTATGCATAATATCGGAAAGGAGTAACAATAGCTTCCGACCTAACGCGCCACCGGGATGAGAAAGAGCAAAGTCGTCTTTGGTAAATCCACGTGCTTGTAATAGAGCAATCGCTAACGCATCACCCATCACTAAAGTCGCTGTTGAGCTTGTGGTTGGCGCTAAGCCTAAAGGGCAGGCTTCTTCAGGTATCGTGATTTGTAAATGGATATTAGCCAGAGTCGCCATGTTAGAATTCGGATTACCTGTCATGGCAATGATAGGAATCGAGCGCCTTTTTAAAACAGGATACAGCGGAAGAATCTCTGATGATTCCCCTGAATAGGAGATAGCAAGTACCACGTCGCCTTCAGATATCATACCTAAATCGCCATGTGACGCTTCACCTGGATGAACAAAAAAAGAAGGCGTACCCGTACTGGCGAGCGTTGCCGCTAATTTATTACCAATATGGCCAGACTTTCCTACGCCCATGACGATGACTTTGCTTCGGGTTTTATTCAGGATGAGATCGCATGCGCGATCAAAATCCTCATTAATGTAGCTCTCTAGTTGTTGTAGTCCGGCAATCTCAGTTGCTAGAACCTGTTTACCAGTAAGACAAAAATCAAAATCGTTCGACATTAACGTACTCCGAAGCGCTGTATTAAGCGGTCATGTTGAAAAATAAAAAAGCTTGATAGCAGACAAAAGAAGCAAATAACAAGAAGCCTTCAACGCGATTAACGCGACGTGCTTTTCCTAGAGCCATAGGAACCAATATGAGCGATAGGGCTAGCATAATCCAATAGTCTCTTTCCATCGCATGAGGACTGATGATAGATGGATTAAGTAATCCCGGTATTCCCATGACGGCTAATATATTGAAGACATTAGAACCAATAATATTACCAAGCGCCATATCGTCTTCGCCTTTTAGTACACCAGCGAGTGACGCTGCTAACTCAGGCAAACTCGTACCTATCGCAATGATTGTTAAACCAATAACTAGGTCGCTCATGCCGAAATATTTGGCTATGACAACGGCGTTTTCTACTAACATGTTAGCTGAAAGTGGTAAGAGAATTAGTCCAAGAATAAGCCAAAAAGTTGCACTTTTATTACTTACCCCTTCAGGTATTTCTGATTCTTGTTCCTCTAGCATTATATCGTCTTTATGGTTCTCTTTACGACTGATGTATATCATGGTGATGATAAATAACGCGAAAAGAACAAAAAGAACGATACCATCAAATTGACTTAAGGTGCTGTCCCACAAAATAGCACCAGCAACCACGGTGACGATGAGCATAAGAGGCAGTTCGCGGCGTAATATTCCCGAACTCACTGATAACGGTTTAATGATGGCCGTTATCCCTAAAATAAGCGCGATATTGGCAATGTTGGAACCAATGACATTACCAACGGCTGTATCTGTTTTTCCGGCAAGCGCTGCCGTTGCTGATACCATCATTTCAGGGGCAGAAGAGCCCATAGCGAGGATCGTCATACCAATAATTAAAGGAGAAATTCCTACATTTCTAGCTAAGGCAGCTGCGCCATATACCAGTTTATCTGCACTCCAGACGAGTAAGATGAGTCCAATAATGAGAAAAATAACAGTTTCAAGCATGACAATTCCTAATCCATGTTAGTGATAAATAATATAGCTAACCATTTTTACTTTTAGCAAAGTAAAAATGGAACAGTAGAACGGACAGCGAAGTAACCGTGCTTATGAGGGCAAATAATCACCTATTGTAAGCAAGTGTTACGGTTTACTCGTTCTAATTAATCAAAATTGGTGGATAAAAGGCGCGCTATAATATCACTATTCCTCAGATACCGCGAAAAAATGTTTATATTTTACGGTTGTTTATATTACCTAATCGAACAGTGCTTTTAATTTCGTCAAATTGTGCCTATGATTAATGATTGATTATTTTATTTATGTATTTGGTCGTGACTATGTCTGATTCAGATCTTGTTACCATTAACAACCTTACGTTTTCACGTTCTCAACGTGCAATCTTCGATGGCATCACATTGCGAGTTCCAAAAGGAAAGGTGACTGCGATTATGGGGCCATCGGGCACAGGGAAAACTACGCTCTTGCGATTGATCGGTGGCCAGTTGCTTCCCGAAGAGGGCGAAATTTGGTTTGATGGTGAAAATATCCCCAAGCTCAACCGGAATGCTTTGTACCAAGCACGAAAAAAAATGAGTATGTTGTTTCAATCGGGTGCACTTTTTACGGATATCAGTGTCTTTGATAATGTGGCGTTTCCATTACGAGAGCATACGGATCTAACGGAAGACCTGATTCATACCTTGGTATTGTTGAAGTTAGAAGCAGTAGGATTGCGTGGTGCAGCGCAATTAATGCCTAGTGAACTATCGGGAGGTATGGCACGTCGAGCAGCATTGGCTCGCTCCATTGCTCTCGATCCAGACTTAATTATGTACGATGAGCCTTTTGCTGGCCAAGATCCAATGACAATGGGGGTGTTGGTGCAATTGATTCGCAACTTGAATCATGCGCTTGATCTTACCTCTATTGTGGTATCGCATGATGTACCTGAAGTGATGAGTATTGCTGATTGGGTTTATATTTTGGCTGATGGTAAAGTCATTGCAGAAGGCACTCCGGAACAGTTACGAGAAAACAGCGATCCTAAAGTGATGCAGTTTCTTCGTGGTGAAGCTGATGGTCCAGTACCATTTCGTTATCCAGCAGAACCAATAGAAAAGGATTTATTCCATGTTGAATAATATGGCCGAATGGGTTGCCGGTTTAGGTCATCGTGCGATGAGTATTTGCGAAGCCTTTGGTCGTGCCAGTTTGATGCTATTTGGTGCTTTAGTAGGACGTCCTCAACCAATAAAGAATTTTCCTTTGTTGGTTAAGCAACTTTATAGCGTTGGAGTTCAATCGTTAGCCATTATCCTTGTTTCAGGTTTATTCATCGGCATGGTTTTAAGCTTGCAAGGATACGTTATTTTAATCGATTACGGTGCAGAAGGAAGCTTGGGACAAATGGTATCACTCTCACTATTGCGAGAGCTTGGTCCTGTGGTTACTGCTTTACTGTTTGCTGGTCGAGCGGGCTCTGCACTAACCGCAGAAATCGGCTTAATGAAAGCGACGGAGCAAATTTCCAGCTTAGAAATGATGGCAATAGATCCTCTTAAAAGAGTCATCGCTCCTCGTTTTTGGGCTGGTGTTATTTCACTTCCTTTACTCGCGATGATCTTTATGGCGGTAGGTATCTGGGGAGGACAATTAGTTGGCGTTGAGTGGAAAGGTATCGATCACGGTAGCTTTTGGGCAACCATGCAATCTTCCGTGGAGTTAGGGCGTGATATTGGCAATAGTGCAATTAAATGTATCGTTTTCGCCTTAACAATTACTTGGATTGCACTCTTTAATGGGTATGATTCCGTTCCGACTTCTGAAGGCATTAGTCGTGCAACGACAAAAACCGTAGTTCATTCTTCTTTAGCTGTACTGGGATTGGACTTTATTCTTACTGCACTGATGTTTGGGAATTAGTCATGCAACAAACACGAAAAATTGAACTGTTAGTGGGTAGTTTTATCCTTGCTGGAATTTGCGCAATTCTGGTAATGATTTTTCAAGTCGCTGATGTAACAGGGTTAGGATCGAGTGATACTTATCGTCTTACTGCAAAATTTGACAATATTGGAACCTTGAAAGAAAAGGCCCCCGTCAAAGTGGGTGGTGTTGTCGTAGGTCGAGTCACCGATATTAAATTAGACGAGGCGTCATTGCAGCCGGTTGTCACATTAGACATTGAATCTCGCTATGACCAATTTCCAGAGAATTCAAGCCTGAAGATCCTGACAGCAGGTTTGATTGGTGAGCAATACTTAGGTTTAGAGCCCGGCTTTGTTTGGGAAGATGATAACGCAATGTTAGTTGATGGTAATCAGATTGAAGATACTCAATCAGCGCTTGTAATTGAAGATCTTATCGGTCAATTCCTCTATCGTGATGGCGACTCAGATGAATAGTAATAAATAGGTAAAGTGAGTAATAAATGATGAAAATGTTTAATCAAATTAGAATGTGTTTTTTAGTGCTAGCGACACTGATGTTTTCGTTTCAGGTGTCATCTGAGGAGATTGATAGTAGTAATCCGTACCAGTTAATTACTCAAGTTGCGGAGAATACATTTGCTCGCCTAAAAGCAGAACAGCCAAAGATTCAGCAAGACCATGATTATTTAAAAGTGGTCGTTGAAGATGAACTGATGCCTTATGTTAACTCTCAATATACGGCATTGAAGCTATTGGGTTCGAACTTAAAAGGCGCTAAGAAGGACGACGTTAAAGAGTTCATTAAAGCATTTCGTGGCTATTTGGTGACAAACTATGCACAAATATTAGCTCAGTACACAGATCAAGAATTGCGCTTTGGGCCAGAAACACCGATTGGACCAGAGGATAGAATTGCAAGTGCAAAAGTTACCATTTTAGATGCGCCTTCTTCGAACATTAATATCGAATTTAAGTTACGCAAAAATAAATCCAATCAATGGCAAGCCTATGACATGATTGCTGAGGGAATTAGTTTACTATCCGCAAAACAATCAGAGTGGAATGGTAAAATTCGTCAAGATGGAATCTTATCTGTTGCAAAGGAACTCGAGGCTATTGCTAAGCAACCGATTAACTATAAAGGTAAAGCTTAATGAGTCATGGACAATGGGACGTAACAAAGTCAGGGGTTATAGAGTTATCAGGTGATTTAGACCGAGATTCTACATCCAACTTATGGCTTGTTATACAACAATGGAAACCGACCGAAAATGCGGTTTCTGTCTCATTAGAAAAGGTCAATCGAGTAGATTCCGCAGGAATGGTGTTGTTAATCCACTTAATAGAGCATGCAAAAAATAATAACTGTCATATAATGTTCGACTTCGTGCCAGCTAAGCTGCGTACATTATTTCAATTGAGCAACGTTGAAAGTATCGTTGCTCAACACTTAAAGAATGAATCAGGAGCCGATTTTGGATAGCGCCCAAGTACAACAGATATTAAACGACGCACTTTCCCTCCAAGAAATTCATGTTAAAGGTGAAAACAGTCATTACGAAGTTGTAGCGATTGACACCTGCTTTGAATCGATGAGCCGAGTTAAAAAACAACAACTAATTTACACCCCTCTGATGGAGTACATCAAACGCAATGATATCCATGCGGTATCGATTAAAGCATTCACGCCAGATGAATGGGCGCGTGATAAAAAACTGATGTCACTGTAAGGGTAAATAAGTTGATGGAAAAGTTTCGCATAATAGGTTCTAACGCTCCTCTTACGGGGGAAGTGACAATTTCTGGGGCAAAGAATGCCGCACTCCCAATCCTTTTTGCCGCTATTTTGGCCGAAGGCCCCGTTGAAGTGAGCAATGTTCCTCACCTTCGCGATATTGATACCACCATGGAGCTTTTGCAGCGTTTGGGCGCAAAAGTATCTCGTAATGGCTGTGTTAATGTTGATGCCGGACCTATAAATGAATTTTGTGCTCCTTACGATTTAGTGAAAACAATGCGTGCATCGATTTGGGCACTTGGCCCATTGGTGGCAAGATTTGGTCAAGGGCAAGTATCTTTACCTGGTGGTTGTGCAATTGGAGCTCGCCCTGTGGATCTACATATCCATGGTCTAGAGCAGCTTGGCGCTACGATTACGCTGGAAGATGGCTATGTAAAAGCCAACGTTGATGGTCGCTTAAAAGGCGCTCATATTGTCATGGATAAAGTGAGTGTTGGCGCAACGATTACGATCATGTGTGCAGCAACCTTAGCCGAAGGTGAAACGGTGATTGATAACGCGGCTCGAGAGCCAGAAATTGTCGATACCGCTCTATTTTTGAATGCTATCGGTGCAAAAATTACCGGTATGGGCACTGATACTATTCGTATCGAAGGTGTTGAGCGTCTATCAGGTGGTAAGCACAGTGTTGTTGCCGATCGTATCGAAACCGGGACGTTTTTAGTGGCTGCTGCTGTCTCTGGTGGTCGTATCAAATGTAACAATACCAACGCGCATTTACTCGAAGCTGTGTTGGCTAAGTTAGAAGAAGCTGGCGCAAACGTCGAAGTCGGTGATGATTGGATTTCACTGGATATGACAGACCGAGAGCTAAAAGCTGTATCTATTCGTACTGCTCCTCATCCGGGTTTCCCAACCGATATGCAAGCTCAATTTACTTTGCTGAACATGATGGCAAAAGGTGGTGGCGTGATTACTGAAACGATTTTTGAGAATCGTTTCATGCATGTTCCTGAACTTATGCGTATGGGAGCGAAAGCCGAAGTTGAAGGGAATACGGTAATTTGTGGTGATGTGACATCCTTAAGCGGTGCCGAAGTTATGGCGACAGACTTAAGGGCCTCTGCAAGTTTAGTTATTGCAGGGTGCATTGCTGAAGGTGAAACCATTGTAGACCGTATCTATCATATTGATCGTGGCTATGACCGGATTGAAGCGAAATTGACAGCACTAGGTGTCAATATTGAGCGTTATCAATCGGCTTAACTTCATTAGATAATATTGCTTAGCCGAAACAGTGGTTTCGGCTTTTTTATTCGATTTTTTGTTTGTGTATGGTAGGTGCGAAGCCTACTTTCAGATTGTTGGAGAACAATATGGTTGCTCTATTTCGACTAATAATGGTTGCTGTGTTAGGAACTTTATTGTTCGTATTCGGTTGTATCTATTGCTTATTTAGTCCTCGAAATCCTAAAAATGTTTACATCATCGGTCGTCTATTTAGCAAAATGGCTCCGGTATTGGGGATTAAGCTTGAACTGAGAATGCCTGAAGGAGCTTTAGAGCGAGGTCAGCACGTATATATCGCAAACCACCAAAATAACTGGGATTTATTTACCGTATCAGGAGCAGTAACACCTAATGTGGTTACAGTAGGAAAGAAGAGTTTGGTTTGGATGCCTCTTTTCGGTCAAATTTATTGGATTACTGGAAACATTCTGATCGATCGTGAAAATAAAGCCAAAGCGAAAGGCACTATCGATCAGGTTATCAAGTCAATGAAAGAGAGTGCGGTGTCTATCTGGATGTTTCCTGAAGGAACACGTTCACGAGGACGAGGGTTATTGCCGTTTAAAACCGGCGCGTTTCATACTGCCATTGGTGCTCAGTTTCCTATCATTCCGATTGTTTGTAGCTCAACGGGTCACCTAAAGTTTAACAAATGGAATAATGGACACGTGATCGTGGAAATTCTTGATCCCGTTGATATTTCGCAGTATGAGCGTGAGAATGTGCGTAAGCTAGCGACTCATTGTCGAAATATTATGAAAGAGAAATTAGCCGAACTTGATGAAGAAGTCGCGCAACGTAATGAACAGTAGTTTACGAAGCTAAAAATTGAAAAAAGGCTGAAGAGTGATCTTCAGCCTTTTTTGTTATTCGAGCGATCTAATTACTTTCTAACCGCAATTGCTTCGATTTCGATACCGACATCTTTAGGTAAACGAGCAACTTCGACACATGAGCGAGCAGGGTAGTTCGCAACCTTGTGCTCATCAAAGAACTTGCCATAAGCCTCGTTTACGGTTGCAAAGTCGTTTAAGTCTTTAACAAATACCGTCATTTTTACGATGTCTGAAACTGTTAGGCCAGAAGATTCTACTACCGCTTTTACGTTATCTAAGGACTGACGAGCTTGGACAGCGATATCAGCAGAAACCTCACCGGTGACTGGGTTTACAGGGATTTGACCTGAAGTCATTACCATATTTCCCAGATCAACACCTTGAACGTAAGGACCAATAGCGGCTGGCGCGGATTCTGTGTGAAGTACTTTAGTCATTGTTGTTATTTCCATTTTCTACAGTAAATATAAGACTTATCAGTTTGCTCTTATTCTTTAAATTGGTAAAGAGTCTGTGCATATCTATTTGTTTATTATTACAATTTAATCAACCGGTTAAAAATCTAACTGGTGAACAAAATTAATCACGCTCGGTAACAATCTCACGAGAAAATACTTTTTCACAGTATTTGCATTTGAGGCGAATAATCTCTTTGTTCTCGATAACATTAAAGCTTGTTTCAACTGGTTCGTTGTGTGAAATACAGTTGCTGTTCGGGCAAGCAAAGACATTGTTCACTTGTTCTGGAAGCGACAAAGCCAACTTCTTCACCACTTCATAGTTTTCGATTTGGTTGACCGTTGCATTCGGAGCGTAAAGTGCTAGCTTGTTTGCTTGGCTTTCATTGATAAACACATTTTCAATCTTGAGCAAATCTTTCGCACCCAACGCTGACGATGGAAGGTTTAAGCCAATCGTGACACGCTGCTGTGAATTATGCATGTCAAACAGCTTTAAAACCTTGATGCCAATATGAGCAGGAATATGGTCGATAACCGTGCCGTTTTTGATTGCTTCTACCTGCAATTGAGTTTCTTTATTCATCTCTTTTCTCCTCGACTACAGTGTTTCGTTTAACACAAGGGCTAATAAGGCTTCACGAGCATAAACACCATTTTCGGCCTGTTGGAAGAAATAGGCATGCGGTGTTTTATCAACATCTACTGTAATTTCATCGACTCGAGGAAGTGGGTGAAGGACTTTCATATTGCTTCGAGCGTTGGTTAGGTGTGAAGCTCGTAGAATGTAGGCCGACTTAATGTGCGCATATTCTGACTCGTCAAAGCGCTCTTTTTGAACTCGAGTCATATAGAGAACATCCAATTCAGGGATAACTTCTTCTATTTCCGTGTGGGTGCTGTATTGAATGCCAGCCTCGTTTAATTCTTCAAGAATATAATCTGGCATGGCGAGCGCTTCAGGTGCAACGAAGAAGAATTTAACATTACTGAACTTGGCCAACGCTTGTGTTAATGAATGCACGGTGCGGCCATATTTTAAGTCACCAATAAACGCGACATTGAGGTTATCTAAACGCTCTTGAGTTTCGGCGATAGAGAAGAGATCAAGCAACGTCTGTGTCGGGTGTTGGTTGGCACCGTCGCCAGCATTGATGACCGGAGTTCCATTGGAAAATTCTGATGCTAAACGAGCTGCACCTTCTTGAGGATGACGCATAACAAACGCATCAACGTATGAAGAGATGACTTGAACTGAATCGGCAAGTGTTTCCCCTTTTTTTGCTAATGAGGTGTTTCCATCATTATCAAACCCGATAACATTGCCACCAATACGCTGAATAGCCGTTTCAAAGGATAAACGGGTCCGTGTAGAAGGTTCAAAAAAGCAACTTGCGATGACCTTATCTTTTATTAGCTCTGGCATCTGCTTAGCTTTTAGTTTTCCCGCTGTTTCTACAATCAATTCCAACTCTTCGCGAGTCAGTTCTGAAATTGAAATGATGTGCTTTTTGTAGAGCGAATTCGCCATGTTCATCTTCCCTATCGTTTCTGACAGTCATAAAAAAGCCCCCCAACCAAGGGAGGCTTAAAATCTATTATTTTAGGGAAACTAGCTCACCCGGTAAGATGAATTGCTTACCATGATGCCATTGCCGTATTACTACAATGTTGACGCTCATGTTGTTCCCCTTTGACAAATTGCTGGGAATTATACGCCTTACAGTGAACAGCGCAAGCGATTGCGCTTCGCTTTTTCTGCAAGCTATTTATCTGCTTTTAGGCACCAAGTGTCGCAACCATAATAGCTTTGATTGTATGCATCCGGTTTTCCGCTTCATCGAAGACGATGGAGTGAGCGGATTCAAACACTTCTTCAGTAACTTCTAAGCCTTTCATCCCGTATTTGTCTGCGATCTCTTTACCTAATGTGGTTTCATCATTATGGAACGCAGGCAAGCAGTGCATAAACTTAACTTTTGGATTTCCAGTCTGCTTAATCACATCCATATTGATTTGGTATGGTGTCATCAGAGCAACACGTTCATCCCATGCTTCTGCCGCTTCACCCATGGATACCCATACATCGGTATAAAGGAAATCACACCCTTTCACACCTTGAGCGACATCTTCTGTCAGTGTAATGGTTGCGCCAGTTGTTTCTGCGATGGCTTGGCATTGCGCGACTAATTCTTCTTCAGGCCAAAATGCTTTTGGTGCGATAAGGCGAATATCTAAGCCCATTTTCGCAGCACCTACCATTAAAGAGTTGCCCATGTTGTTACGAGCATCACCTAGGTAGGCAAGTTTTACTTCATGAAGGGCTTTGCCTCGGCTGTGTTCTAGGATCGTCAGAAAATCAGCCAGTATTTGAGTTGGGTGGAACTCATCGGTCAATCCGTTCCAGACTGGCACGCCTGCAAACTCACCAAGTTCTTCAACAATGCTCTGACCATAGCCACGATATTCGATACCATCGTACATGCGACCCAATACACGAGCGGTGTCTTTCATGGATTCTTTATGGCCAATTTGTGAACCTGATGGACCAAGATAAGAGACTTGAGCTCCCTGATCATGAGCCGCCACTTCAAATGCACAGCGCGTACGAGTTGATGACTTTTCAAAAATGAGTGCAATATTTTTACCTAACAGTTTCTTTTGTTCCGTACCGGCGTACTTTGCTTTTTTTAGATCGGCAGCCAAATCCAATAAAAATTGAATCTCCTTCGGCGTAAAATCAAGAAGTTTGAGAAAGTTACGGTTACGTAAATTGAAAGCCATATCTTGTTACCTAGAATCAAAAGTTAACATAAAAGTTAGAATAAAAATAAGATTGAGTAGTAAAGCATAAATCACCGATAAATGTGAATAAATATTTTCATAAAAGTGCGAGGTATAACATAATACCTCGCACTTTTTGCTTACATATTCTCTTCGGCGAATTCAGCAAGGCGACTTCGGACGACGCCATTGAGGTGAATGTTGGCACTTCCTTCAAAGTTTTTGAAGCGCTCAACCATGTAAGTGAGTCCAGATGTGACTGGCGTTAGATAGTGAGAATCGATTTGGGCTAGATTACCCGAACAGACTATTTTTGTTCCTTCTCCACAGCGAGTAATGATGGTCTTGATTTGAGAGGCGGTAAGGTTTTGACATTCATCGAGCAAAACAAACGCGTTTTGAATAGAACGTCCGCGCATAAAGTTGATCGATTTAAATTGAATATTGGCTTTGTCACAAATATATCGCATGGATCCTTCCGTGCAATGGTCGTTTTTATGCAATGCTTCAAGAGTGTCTGTTACTGCGGCTAGCCATGGCATCATCTTCTCTTCTTCTGTGCCAGGTAGGAAACCGATAGATTCGCCAATATCCGGAGTATTACGAGTGACGATCACTTTATCAAACATCTTCTTCTCAATGGTCTGCTCTAGGGCTGCTGCCATTGCCAATAACGTTTTTCCGCTACCCGCAGCGCCCGTTAGGATGACTAGGTCGATATCCGGGTCGAGAAGTGCGTCCATCGCCATCGCTTGGTATACATTTTTAGGTGTGATATCCCAAGCTCGGCGGTGCATCATTCTTTCACGGCTCATGTCTTTTAATGTGATTTTATCGCTATCGATTTCAGTAACGCGAGCGGCAAAGTCACTTTCTTCGTCAATGACATATTGATTGATAAATGTTGGGTCGAAAGGTTCTCTGTCCAAAACATGGTAGGTTTTTCCAGCTAAGCTTTTACTTTCAACATTTGTGACAGAGTTCCAAAATTCTCCGGGACGCTGTTGGAAGCCTTTCGTGAGATATTGGATGTCATCGATCAGCTGATCGCTACGATAATCCTCAACATAGCGCACGCCTGCACCTTTAGCGCGCAATCTCATATTGATGTCTTTCGTCACTAAGACGACATCTCGTGGGGAGTGAATATTTTGTAAATGAAGTACAGCGTTAAGAATTCGATTGTCTCCGGCTTTATCTGCGAACGCTTTTACGCTGTCGTCGAGCTCATAATCAGAGAAAATAGAGATGGTGCCGTCATTTAATTGGATACCTGCTGATATTTCTTCAGGTGTGACATCTTTGAAAATATCTTCCATGGCACGAATGGCAACTCGGGCGTCTCGAGCTACATCGCGCTTACTGTCTTTGATTCGGTCAAGTTCTTCGAGGACTGTCATAGGAATAATGACGTCGTGTTCTTTAAAGGAGTAGATGGCAAAAGGTTCGTGAAGGAGGATGTTGGTGTCTAGTACAAACAGTTTCCGTTCGGTATCGCCCATAAGCGTCTCCTTGCCAATAATGGCTTCAGATTAAGGAAGAGCTTGCGTCAAACAGAGTCATTGAGTGTTAGGTGCTCCCAGATGTCTCATGACTGACTGCAAAGCTATTTTGATACTCATTGTCTTACTACTTTAAAACTTAGCATGGTTTATGCCAATTCGCACATGAAATGCTTTTTATATTGAGCGTAAACACCTTGTATCTTAGTTATCAATGACATGTTTATTTTACATTTTTATGTCTCTGAGAGATTGAAATTAATTCCGTCACATTCACGTGACCTCTATCACGTGTTCAAGTAAGATTAGCGACCTTTTCTGTATGGAGTCTCAATTCGAGCCATAATTAAACGGGCTTTGGTTTCGACACCATAACAATTTTTTGAAATTTATAAGTAGCAAGGTGGTCAAGCGATGACTTTTACTGTTGGGCAACGTTGGATTAGTGACACTGAGAATGACCTAGGTTTAGGGACTGTTGTCGCCGTCGATGAGCGTACAGTGACATTAATGTTTTCAGCATGTGAAGAAAATCGAGTTTATTCGCGTAATAGTGCACCGATTACTCGCGTTGTTTTTAGTGCCGGTGATGTGATTGACTGCCAACACGGCTGGGCACTTTTGGTGGATCACGTTACTGAAAGCGACGGTGTTCTCACGTATATCGGGACGCGAGAAGATACCGAAGAGGCGAATGTTGAACTGCGGGAAATTTTCCTGAGTCATCAGATTCGCTTCAACAAGCCTCAAGATAAGTTATTCGCTGGGCAGATTGATCGGATGGATAACTTTGCGTTGCGTTATCGAGCGTTGCGTAATCAACACCTCCAACAAAAAAGTCCATTACGTGGATTGTGTGGTATGCGTGCGGGTTTGATTCCCCATCAATTGCACATTGCTCATGAAGTTGGCCGTCGTTATGCGCCAAGAGTCCTGCTTGCTGATGAAGTTGGCCTTGGTAAAACCATCGAAGCTGGGATGATCATTCATCAACAAATACTCACCTCTCGTGCTGAGCGAGTCTTAATCATTGTCCCTGAAACGCTACAGCATCAATGGTTAGTTGAGATGATGCGTCGTTTTAACCTCTACTTTTCTATTTTTGATGAAGAGCGTTGCGTTGAAGCTGAAAATGAATCAAGTAACCCATTTGAATCGCAACAGTTTGTATTGTGTTCATTAGGTTTTTTGAAGAACCATCCAGAACGATTTGAACAAGCTCTGGCTGCAAGCTGGGATTTAATGGTGGTGGATGAAGCGCATCACTTAGAGTGGAGCGTCGATTCGCCAAGTTATGAATATCAGATGGTTGAGGGCTTAGCGCAAAAAACAGCAGGCGTATTGCTATTGACGGCCACTCCTGAACAACTGGGCCGTGAAGGACACTTTGCGCGTTTACGCTTGCTCGATCCCGATCGTTTTTACGATTATCAAAGCTTTGTTGATGAAGAAGCACAATATGAACCGGTCGCCGATGCCGTTAGTGCTTTGATGGCAGGAAATAAGCTTAGCAATGAAGAGAAAAACAGTATTACTGAGCTGCTTTCTGAGCAAGATGTTGAGCCACTGTTCCGCTCGATAGAAAGTCATGGCAGTGAAGAAGAGAAAGCCGATGCTCGATATGAGTTAATTTCTAACCTAATGGATCGTCATGGTACTGGCCGAGTCCTGTTCCGTAATACTCGCGCTGCCATTAAAGGGTTTCCAAAACGAAATGTGTTCTTATTACCAATGCTAATGCCGAGTGAATATGAAAACTCAATGAAAGTGGCAGGGATGTTTGGTGATGTAGAAGTGGGGCAACGTCTATTCCCAGAAGCGTTATTTCAACAATATGAAGGTGAATCTTCTTGTTGGTGGAACTTTGATCCGCGCGTCGATTGGTTGCTAGAAAAAGTAAAATCAAAGCGCAGTGAGAAAATACTCGTGATTGCTGCGGGAGCTCAGACAGCTCTACAACTTGAACAAGCCTTACGCGAGCGAGAAGGGATTCGAGCGACGGTATTCCACGAAGGTATGTCGATTATTGAACGCGATAAAGCGGCAGCTTACTTTGCTCAAGATGAAGGTGGCGCACAAGTTTTGATCTGTAGTGAAATTGGGTCAGAAGGTCGAAACTTCCAATTTGCTAATCAGCTAGTTATGTTCGACTTGCCGATGAATCCAGACTTACTTGAACAACGAATTGGTCGCTTAGATCGAATCGGTCAAACTCGAGATGTTGATATACATGTGCCTTACCTTGAAGGTGGCGCACAAGAGATATTGGCGCGTTGGTTCCATCATGGCTTAAATGCATTTGAAGATACTTGCCCAGCAGGACGCACAGTATTTGACCGATTTGAATCTGATCTAAATCACTTGTTGGCTAAATCAGACGAAACGGGTTTGAGTGAACTGATCGATGAATCGAGTAAGCTCAATCAGGTATTGAAGTTGGAGATGGAACAAGGTCGCGATCGCTTATTAGAGATGCATTCAAATGGTGGTGAGCAAGCAGCAAATATTGTTGAAGCAATTGCTGCTTCTGATGGTGACACTGAACTGGTGTCATTTGCATTGGGCTTATTCGATACCATCGGGCTGAATCAAGACGATAAAGGCAGTCAAGCTTTAGTCGTGACGCCATCCGAACATATGTTGGTCCCGAGTTATCCGGGATTGCCGTATGAAGGAGCAACCATCACGTTTGATCGTACAACGGCATTATCACGCGAAGATATGAATTTCATCAGTTGGGAACACCCAATGATTGAAGGTGGCATCGATTTACTGATGACCGAAGGGGTGGGAACGTCTGCGGTTTCGATCTTAAAAAATAAGGCTCTACCTGTTGGAACCTTGTTGCTTGAGTTAATTTACGTTGTTGATGCTCAAGCGCCGAAACGCAGTGGTATTGGACGCTTCTTACCGAAGACACCAATTCGAGTGATGCTCGATAGCAATGGGAATGATCTCTCTGATCAGGTGGAGTTTGAAAGTTTTCATCGCCAACTTAGCCCAGTTAACCGCCAGTTATCATCTAAGTTAGCTTCTTCTGTTCAGTCTGAAATAGTGAAGCTTATTCAAGGTGGCGAAGCGGTTGTCGAGAACAAAGTTATTCAAGTTCGAGAAGCGGCGAATAAAGAGATGAAGAATTCACTTAATAATGAATTGGAGCGACTACAAGCACTTAAAGCGGTCAATCCAACGATTCGTGAAGATGAATTAACCGTTCTAGAGCAGCAGATGAGCGAACTTGATGGCTACATCAGCCAAGCTCAATTCCAGCTCGATTCCTTACGAGTGATTGTTGTCGCGCATAATTAACGCACACAGTTTTCCGGTTTACTATCACCGAGAGTAAATACAAAGGGGCGTACCATAGGGTATGCCCCTTTTTTCTTTTTGATAAACATCATCATTTAGTGATTGGGTTACGACTGATATAATCGCGACATTATTGATTCTGGAGAAGCCATAATGGCAATGCTCAATTACTCCCCTCCAACGCAACCTTGGGTGGATATCGTCTTTGAAGATGAATATTTACTCGCGGTGAACAAACCTTCAGGGCTGCTTTCTGTACCCGGCAGAGAGCCACAACACTATGACAGTATGTGGAGTCGGTTGGTGGAGATCTACCCAGAGATTCAGGTTGTGCATCGATTGGATATGTCGACTTCAGGCATAATGCTATTAGCAAAAAGCAAAGCTGCGGAAAGTGCGATTAAAAAGCAGTTCCAGTATCGTTTGACGCATAAAGTGTATCTTGCCGAAGTGTGGGGTACGCTGGAACAAGACCAAGGAGAGGTGGATTTACCGCTAATCTGTGATTGGCCAAATCGACCACGGCAGATGGTATGTCACGAAACAGGCAAGCCGTCACAAACTCATTATCAAGTGGTTGAGCGTAGGGAAAAAACTACATTAGTGCGGTTATTTCCTATTACCGGTCGTTCTCATCAACTGCGTGTTCATATGTTGGCGATTGGTCACCCGATTGTGGGTGATGAGTTTTATGCTCATGACGAGGCACAAGCGCATTCATCTCGTTTACATCTGCATGCGGCTGAATTAAGTTATTACCATCCTGAAACGAATCAGGTGAATACGCTTTTTATACCTTGTGATTTTTTTACTCAAGCGCATTCCGTTATCGTGGAATATTTTCAGCCTTTACCGACACTTCCAGATTATAAAACCTTGCCACGACCATAACCGGCTCAAAAGAGGAAAGTATGACATTTTCAACCATCGTTTTTGTCGATCGTTCAACCATTCCGGTTCAAATAACCTTACCGAAGCTACAATGTGATCATCAATGGGTAGAGTATGAAAGCACCTCAAGCGATGAGTTGTATGATCGAGTAAAAGATGCCGACGTTATCATTACCAATAAAGTGCATTTAGACCGAGATATATTAGAGCGACTACCCAAGCTGAAATTGATCGCGGTGTCGGCAACGGGCGTAAATAATGTCGATTTAGACTGTTGTCGTGAGCGTGATATCGCCGTGACGAATATTCAAGGTTATGCCGCCCAGTCTGTCCCAGAGCATGTAATTGGAATGATTTACGCACTGCGCCGCAACCTTTTTGGCTATCATCGAGATATTGAAAATGGTGAATGGCAGCGCAACAAACAGTTCTGTTTTTTCACTCATAGTATTGGTGATGTTGCAGGGTCGACGCTCGGGATTATCGGCTCTGGTGTATTAGGCCAAGCGACGGCAACGCTAGCGCGTGCCATTGGGATGAAGGTTATTTTTGCCGAGCGTAAAGGGAAAGCCGAATGCCGAGAAGGGTTCGTACCTTTTGAAGAGTTATTATGCCAAGCCGATGTGATTTCGTTGCACTGTCCGCTGAGCAAAGAAACGGAAAATCTAATAGCGGAACCTGAACTTGAGAAGATGAAGCGCTCAGCGATTTTAATTAACACCGGCCGCGGTGGTTTGGTTGATGAATCCGATTTAGTTAAGGCGTTAAAGCAAGGGAGTATCGCAGCGGCGGGTGTTGATGTGTTTACCCAAGAGCCGGCAGATGAAACTAACCCGTTGCTGGCGAATATCGATATGCCGAATTTATTATTAACACCTCATGTCGCATGGGGAAGTGATAGTGCGATCCAAAAGCTCGCCAATATATTGATTGATAATATCGAGGTGTATTTGAACGGTGGAGAACAGAATCGAGTGGTGTAAAACAAAGCAACTATTCGGTTTGGTAGTGCACAGCAAGGTGAGAATCGCTGCTCAAGATTGACCAATATCGAGAAAGTTAAATTCTTAATTGTTGTGACTCCTTTTTGGTCCCAAATATAGTTCCTACAACAACCAAGCTATGTCCATAATAAAAAATGGCTACTGCAAATTGATAGTTGACATAAGCTTTTGATTTTTAATTTTTTGCAAGTTTTATCAGAAAGTAGACAATATGATGATATAGATGTGGATTACATTTACAGTCAAAAGAAGATGTGAAAATTAGTACCATTCAAATTTTTCAAGAGATAAAGTTGAAATATAAAAAGGGGTTTAAATGTTTTCTTCAAATCGATTTCTTTTATCTACAACTATTTTTTTAGTGATTTCAGCTTTAAGCTTTTCTACACATCTCAGCGCTGAAGGAACATTGTCAAGCGAAGATGAAGATAGTCATTTTATCAAAGTATCCAACAACGATAGACAGTTGGAGTTTAGCAAATTACAAGTCATTGCTGAAACTTCAAATGAGAATGAACTAAAAATTAAAAGTTTAGATGAAAAAGTATTTAAGCTGACAGAGATGTCGTCTTATCACTCAGTCAATCGTGATCGGGAATTTTCTAACCTAAATAATAGAATATCTGACCTCTCTTTCTACATGAATTCGACTGGATTCTTTCTAGGGATCCTAGGGTTAATAGTTACTATTGCCGCAATTTTCTTAGGTTGGTCAGCTAAAGAACGAGCTATTGCTGAAGCGAAATCCGAAGCAAATAAATATTTTGATGAAGAAGGTAAGCGATTTATTGAAGAAGAAAAAAGCAGATTTGAAGAGGCTCGAAATAAACTTACAAGCAAGATAGAAAATGACTTTCGAGAGCTTAATAGTAAGCTTTCAAGTCAAAGTAATCAATTAATAGCTATGAGGCAGTTTGAAGATGCAACCGAGTATTCTAAACAGAAAAGCATCAATACCGAAATTTCTACGTATGATGATTTAGTGTCTAAATTTAAACACTTCTCTGAACCCGAGATACAAGACTATGTTGCAATGGCATTAATTAGAAAAGGCCTAATATTTATAACAAATCCTCAATACAAAAATTTAGAAAAAGCGATCGAAGCATTCAGTGAGGTATTAACGTTATTCAGTCGCTCATCTAACACTAGAATAATGAAGCAAGTTGCCTATGCTACGATATTTCAGATTCAAGCCATGAGTGAAAAAAATACCATTGAAAACATTGATGTAAGTGAAGATTTGTCGAAAATGCTAGTTGGGCCGATTGATAAAGTCTTCCATGACTATCATCAATCTGTAGATCCTGAGGAACAAGAATTACTTGCTAGAACTCTAAGTGCTAAAATAAAAGTTCTGAGTAGAACTAATAATCTAAAGGAAGAAGCAAAAGAAACTGCCGACAAGTTGATAGAGCTATATAGTGAATCAACTAATCCTGAATGCCAATTTTTGGTTGCGGACGCACTATTTTATAGAAGTATGATTCTAAATCCAGATTCTCATAAAGAACGAATAGAGCTATATGAAGAAATAGAAAAAATCCTCGAACCATTAATCCCTAAGATATACTTTCTTCCGTTTCAACAAGTTCCCGAGCTGTTCCAACCTAAACTCTCACTAATTAACCACGTGAGAAAAGAAAAGGAAAAAATAACTCAACAAAAATAAAGCAAGTTGAGACAAAACGATTTAAAAAATACTCATTTTATTTTTTATTCAATACGTTTCTGACCAAAAACAAGCCACAAAGAGGGTAAGGGCTTCGTACTCAGGTATTAACACTCTCACCTTCAATATTGTTAATTTGCATAGAATTCAAGCACAAAAAAGGGTCGAATTATCGACCCTTTTTGCGTATTAATGAGGGGTTAACTAAAGCGCGGCTATCGTTGCTTTTTGTTCTTCCAGTTTCACTAAGGTTTCTTTATAGCCATCAAGTTTTTCGCGTTCTTTCGCAACCACAGCTTCTGGTGCTTTTGCGACAAACCCTTGGTTATTAAGCTTACCTTCGATGCGTTTGATTTCACCTTGAGTTTTAGCTACTTCTTTAGCAAGGCGATCCAACTCAGCATCTTTATCGATTAAGCCTGCCATTGGGATCATCATTTCTGATTTACCCACCAATGCCGTTGCACACGCCGGGGTTTCTTCTCCAGCCGTAAGAATTCGAATGCTCTCAAGCTTCGCTAAAGACACCAATACTGCGCTGTTTGCTTCTACGCGAGCAGTATCCACATCAGAAGCTGACTTCAACATCACTTCAAGCGGTTTACCTGGGTTGATATCGTATTCGGCACGAAGGTTACGAATGCTCGAAATAAACGCTTTCACCCATTCGATGTCATCTAACGCTTCCTGATGGACGTTAGCTTCATCATACTGAGGCAATGGCTGATGCATAATCGTGTCGCCTTCAACACCTTCAACCAACGGCTTAACACTTTGCCAGATTGTCTCGGTGATGTATGGCAAGATTGGGTGTGCCAAACGTAAGGTCTTCTCAAGTACGGTAATCAGAGTTTGACGCGTTGCTCGTTGCTGAGCTTCACTGCCTTTCCACAATACCGGCTTAGTAAGCTCTAGATACCAGTCACAGAATTGGTTCCAAATGAACTCATACAAAGTATTGGCAGCCATATCGAGACGATAATTGTCTAAGTGATTGTTGAAATCACGGGCAGCCAGTTCAAACTGAGATTCAATCCATTTATCGGCAAGCGAGAACTCAAGTTCTGCTCCAGCGGCAAAACCACAATTCTGCTCTTCGGTGTTCATAAGAACGTAGCGGCTCGCATTCCATAGCTTATTACAGAAGTTACGATAGCCTTCGAGGCGCTTCATGTCCCAGTTAATGTCACGACCAGTTGAAGCCATGGCAGCTAGGGTGAAACGAAGTGCATCGGTTCCGTATGGCTCAATGCCATCTTCGAACGTTTTACGCGTGTTTTTCTCGATCTTAGCGGCCAGTTTAGGCTGCATCATGTTACCACAACGCTTCTCAACTAACTCTTCAAGACCGATACCGTCAATCATATCAATTGGGTCAAGTACATTCCCTTTTGATTTCGACATCTTGTCGCCATTTTCATCACGAATAAGACCTGTCATGTAAACGGTTTTAAATGGCACTTGAGCATTGCCATCTTCATCTTTACAGAAGTGCATGGTCATCATGATCATACGAGCAACCCAGAAGAAGATGATATCAAAACCGGATACCAACACATCTGATGGGTGGAAGGTTTTCAGTGCGTCAGTATTTTCTGGCCAACCCTGAGTACCGAATGTCCAAAGCGCTGAAGAGAACCAAGTATCAAGTACATCGTCGTCTTGGCGTAACACAACCACTGGCGCTAGATTGTTCTTTTCACGCACTTCTTCTTCGGTGCGACCAACGTACACTTTGCCGTCATTGTCGTACCATGCCGGGATTCTGTGTCCCCACCAAAGCTGACGAGAAATACACCAATCTTGTACATCACGCATCCACGCAAAGTACATGTTTTCATATTGCTTAGGAACGAACTGAATCTGACCGTCTTCAACGGCTTTGACTGCGGGCTCTGCTAACGGAGCAGTACGTACGTACCATTGGTCGGTTAGCATTGGTTCGATAATCACGCCACCACGATCCCCATAAGGTACCGTTAAGTCGTGATCTTTTACTTCTTCTAGTAGTCCGAGTTCTTCAAATTCAGCAACAAGTGCTTTACGCGCTGCGAAACGTTCCATACCACGGAATTTCGCTGGAAGCTCAGCAGAATAAACATCGCTTTCTTCGCCGTTAGTTGTGAAGACTTCAGCAGTCTCACGAATATCAGCGTTGAAGGTTAGGATGTTGATCATTGGTAATTGGTGACGCTTACCGACTTCGTAATCGTTAAAGTCATGAGCTGGCGTGATTTTCACACAACCAGTGCCTTTTTCCATATCGGCGTGTTCATCGCTAACGATAGGAATTAAGCGATTTACGACAGGAAGTAGAATCTCTTTACCAATCAGATCTTTATAACGAGGATCTTCTGGGTTTACCGCAACACCAGTATCGCCAAGGACGGTTTCTGGACGAGTGGTTGCAACGACTAAGTAGTCTTTGCCATCGGCCGTGGTTGCACCGTTTGCCAATGGGTAGCGAAGGTGCCACATGAACCCTTTTTTATCTTTGTTTTCGACTTCTAGATCTGAAATCGCAGTATGCAGTTTAGGATCCCAGTTAACCAGACGTTTACCACGGTAGATAAGGTCTTCTTCGTAGAGACGAACAAACACTTCTTGAGTCGCAGCTGATAAGCCATCATCCATAGTGAAACGTTCACGATCCCAATCGACAGATGCGCCTAAACGACGAAGCTGTTTGGTGATGGTGCCACCGGATTCTGCTTTCCAATCCCAAATTTTATCGATAAACGCTTCACGGCCGTAGTCGTGTTTTGTTTTACCTTCTTCGGCTGCAATTTTACGCTCGACGACCATTTGAGTCGCGATACCTGCGTGGTCAGTACCTACTTGCCAAAGGGTGTTTTTTCCCTTCATACGTTGCGCGCGGATAAGCGTATCCATGATGGTGTCTTGGAAGGCGTGGCCCATATGCAAGCTACCAGTAACGTTCGGTGGTGGAATCATGATGCTGTATGCATCTTTTGAAGTGTCACCGTGTGGCTTAAAGTAGCCTTTTTCTTCCCAAGCTTGATATAAAGCTTGTTCAATTGATGTTGGGTTGTAAGTCTTTTCCATGGCGTTTTTAAGTAGGTACTGTAGTAAGTTAATCTTGGTGTCAAACGTTATAGGTTAAGCCTCTATCCACATAACCTTATTGAGAAAGGTATGGATGGAACGGCTTAGATTGCTTCAACTATAATGTCTGACTACGAATGCTGGATATCTAATGTGTCGATATTGAATCCAGCGTGACGATAAATTTTATATCTTTCTCGTGCGAGTTGTTTAGCATTTTCTTCGCAAGGAACGAAGTCTATCACCTCTGTAAAGCGATCGGCAAAGGTTGCTTGTTTGTTCGAGCAATTTATTACGATTTGTCGGTTCCATGATGGACGAATTCCCTCAAAACCAATCTCAATAGGCGTGCCATATTTAGGCCCTTCGCCGACGAGGTTATGAGCAACATAATTGTCGGCCGGTGCTTGCCAAAATACTTCCGCTAATGCTTCTGCCGCCTGCCGATCATCACAATGAACGTACACTTTGGCACCTTGCTTGGTAAAGTGATGTCCTAGAAACACAACATAGAGACCTAATCCAGCGACCGTTGCTTGCGGCGTGTTGGGCTGAATGAGATAGAAGGTCGCATTTTTCATGATGATCTAGAGAGTATGTTATTTGCGTGGGTTGAGAGTGCTAAACAAATTAAGGGCCTTGCGGCCCTCAATGATTACTGATTGCTTTCGCTATCGAGAGCGCTACGGTTCAATAAAAACTGAACCAGCAACGACACTGGGCGTCCGGTCGATCCTTTTGGACCAGAAGAGCGCCAAGCTGTCCCTGCGATATCTAAGTGAGCCCAGTTATATTTCTTGGCAAACTTAGATAGGAAACAACCCGCAGTTATCGATCCCGCAGGACGACCACCAATATTTGCCATATCAGCAAATGGGCTCTTAAGTTGTTCGTGATGCTCTTCGCTCATTGGTAAGCGCCATGCACGATCACTCGCTTGCTCTGAAGCGTTAATAATTTCATGAGCAAGGGGATTGTGATTCGACATTACTGCGCTGATATGATGGCCTAACGCGATAATACACGCACCGGTTAATGTCGCGACGTCGATTACACATTCGGGTTCAAATCGTTCAACATACGTTAATGCGTCACAAAGAACTAAACGACCTTCTGCATCGGTATTTAATACTTCAACGGTCTTTCCAGACATTGTGGTTAAAATATCACCTGGACGGTAAGCTTGGCTTCCTGGCATGTTTTCACATCCAGCTAAAACACCTGTGATATTTAGAGGCAATCCAAGTTTAGCAATGGCTTTCATCGTGCCAAAAACAGATGCTGCGCCACACATGTCATACTTCATTTCATCCATACCAGCCCCTGGTTTCAATGAAATACCGCCTGAATCAAACGTAAGACCTTTACCAATCAATACAATTGGCTTCGCATTTGGATCTGAATGCCCTTTGTATTCGATAACAGACATCATCGATTCATTCTTTGAACCACGTCCAACGGCAAGGTATGAAGTCATACCGAGTTTACCCATCTCTTCTTCACCAATTATTTTGGTGCTGACAGAGTCGTAATCATCCGCTAAGCGACGAGCTTGAGAAGCTAGGTATGCAGGGTTGGCGATATTCGGAGGCATGTTCCCCAAATCTTTACATGCTTTAACACCCGATGAGATGGCTAAACCATGAGAAATGGCTTTTTCCCCTTGATTAAGCTCTCGACGCGTTGGAACATTGAAAACTAACTTTCTTAATGGACGACGAGTTTCAGGTTTAATACTTTTAAATTGATCAAATGTATAGAGTCCATCTTTGGTTGCTTCAACCGCCTGGCGAACTTTCCAGTAAGTGTCTCTTCCTTTCACGTGTAATTCTGTTAAGAAACAAACCGCTTCCATTGAACCCGTTTCATTTAACGTACTGATGGTTTTTTGGATGATTTCTTTGTATTGGCGTTCGCCTAACTCGCGCTCTTTGCCGCAGCCAACCAGTAGAACTCGTTCAGATAATACGCCGGGTACTTGATGCAATAACAGCATCTGACCGGGTTTACCTTCTAAATCTCCGCGGCGAAGCAGTGAACTTATATAGCCATCGCTAATCTTATCTAGTTGTTCTGCCACGGGAGAAAGACGTCGAGGTTCGAATACACCCACAACAATACAAGCACTGCGTTGCTTTTCGGGACTGCCACTTTTTACACTGAACTCCATGCGTACTCCTACATCGTGAAGACATTTAGAACTAAATAATAGATAATGCGTTTCTACTATACTTATTCAGTCTGCTAAGCTGAACATTTGAACGCAAAGTTTTAAAAAATAATTGTTTCAACCAGAAATTATAGTGATTCGATTAAAAATACAAGTTTTGTATAGGTAATTTCCGCGTGATAATTGTTAGATATTTAATAAAAGAAACAGTGAAGAGCCAATTGGCAATATTTTTTATATTGTTTATGGTCTTCCTAAGCCAAAAATTCATTACCATATTAGCCAGTGCTTCCGATGGTGAAATTCCAGCACGGTTAATTTTGACACTCGTTGCGCTTAATATGCCGAGCATGGCCGTGTTGATGCTGCCACTTAGTCTTTTTCTCGGCATATTGATCACTTTTGGCCGCTTGTATGCGGAAAGCGAAATTACCGTAATGAAAGCCACGGGGATTGGAAATCGCTTTTTGATTCGGTCGTCGTTCTATTTGGCATTAATTACGATGATTCTTGCTGGTTTTAATTCACTTTGGTTGTCGCCATGGAGTGAAAACCAAGAATCCCAAGTTAAAAACCAATTAGTTCATGAAAATAGTGTTGATCTGTTGCAGCAAGGTCGTTTTCAAACCACACCAGACGGTTCTTCGGTTATATTTATCGATTCTATTGATAATAAGCAATTTCAAAATGTGTTTGTTGCCCAAATTACGCCTAAAGATTCAGTACTTCCAAGTGTGATGTTTGCCGATAGTGGGGATGTGAAGCAATTGAGTGATGGTCGACAGATCATTACTCTTTATGATGGAACTCGGTATGAAGGAGTTCCAACAAGCGTTCAATATATGATCTCCGATTATAAGCAGTATGACGGTTTAATTGGCCAAACACAGGCTCCAGATAAGAAAGCGTCTTGGCGTCAAATGCCAACCCTAGATCTGATGAACTTGGAGTCGACTAAAGCTCAAGCAGAGTTTCATTGGCGATTGGCATTAGTCATATGTGTTCCCTTGCTGACTCTATTTGCGGTTCCCCTTTCTGCCGTAAACCCGCGTCAGGGACGTTTCGCTAAACTTGGTCCCGCTATTTTGGCATGTTTGACTTATTTCCTAGCTTTGAGTGCTGGAAAGTCAGCAATAGAAAGCGGCAGTATTTCTAGTGATATTGGCTTATGGCCAGTACACGGTGGATTATTATTGGCAGGGTTGATAGTGAACGCAGCAGATACAAAATTTGCACTTCGGTTGAAACAGCTATTTATTAAAAAGAAGGTGGCGTAATCGATGTTTAAGTTACTTGATTGGTACATTGGTCGAACGATCATTGCGACGACATCTCTTGTACTGGTTACCTTTTTAGGCTTATCAGGCATTATTAAATACGTTGAGCAACTTAGGAAAGTTGGGCAAGGCAGTTACGACATGCTTAAGGCAATACTTTACGTATTATTGAGCCTGCCTCGAGATCTTGAAGTCTTTTTCCCTATGGCGGCGTTACTAGGTGCATTAATTGGGTTAGGCGCATTAGCATCAAGCTCAGAACTTGTTGTTATGCAAGCATCGGGCTTCTCTAAATTGGATATCGGTTTGTCCGTATTAAAAACCGCTATCCCACTTATGATTGTTATTGTTTTACTGGGGCAGTGGGGAGCACCACAAGCTCAAAAATATGCTCGTGATATGCGCTCTATATCGATTTACGGCGGTAAGTTGTTGTCGGTGAACTCTGGAGTCTGGGCAAGAGATGTCGATGACTTTGTTTTTATAGGCAAAGTAGAGAATGATGTTCTTTACGCGGTGAATATTTGGCGCTTTGACGAAGATAAAGAACTAAAGCAGATGATTTTTTCCGAAAAGGTTAGCTATTTAGGTGGCAGCCAATGGGTGATGGATAGAGCGAAGTTCACTGAATTTAAAGATGAAGTTGAGATTAAAAAATACGATCAGGCCAGCTATGTTTGGCACACCTCCATTGAGCCGGATAAGTTGGCTGCGGTAAGCATTAAGCCTGAAGAGCTATCTTTAAGTGGTTTGTATGATTATGTTGATTATCTAAAAATATCAGAGCAAGACGCTTCGCGTTATGAATTGGCATTTTGGCGCAAAATTTCACAACCATTTTCAATCGCGGTCATGATGTTGATGGCATTGTCTTTTGTATTCGGTCCCTTAAGAAGTGTAACGATGGGAACCCGGGTTGTAACGGGTGTTCTTTCGGGCTTTGGTTTTTATATCTCAAGTGAGCTTTTTGGCCCCATGAGTATGGTTTACGGTTTCTCGCCTATCTTTGGCGCGATAGCTCCTAGTTTGGTTTTTCTAGTTCTTGCTATCGCACTATTAAGACGGAAACTCTAGCGCTTTCTTCTTTCAATAACGTGGGTTTTTGCCCATATATCATGAAATCCACGTCGTTGAGGATGAAAGAGAGCACCAAGGTTAGCTATGCCGAATGCAGAGGTGAAAAAGCGAATGATGGCTTGCTTTTTAGTGATTAACCCACCTTGTTCATCCACCATGACTAAGCTCCATGCTCGCATTCCCAGAGTTTGTCCTCGACACCAAAAGAGAACAAAAAATCCGATACAGATAAAAGACAAATAGATAGAGAATAAAGGGAACGCAATCGGGTGGCTTGTTAGAAAATCTGCGGTATCGATATAGTTCTCGAAGCGTACGTAACCTGCCTTTATTAGCGCTTCACTAATCGACACCAGCACTCCTGCCGCTAATATTAAGACCGCGATAATGATCATAAAATCGTAAAACCAAGCCGCAAGCCTTAGAAAAAAACCTGCATTTTTTGGAATGTTATTCTTAGCTTCGTTGATGTGTACATTTTTCGTGATCGATTTTCTTTTCCGTCTTGATTTCGCCATGAGAGTTTCTACATCCGTAATTAAGCTTTGATCGAGAGAATACCCTCAATCGGTGTGAGTTTAAAGCGAGGGGCAAAGGGAAATCTTATTAGCTGGCGAAATTATCGTCAAACAGTCTAATTTGTTTTTTTTGGTATTGCGTAGTGAAATTTCTTACGTATAATGCTGCTCACTAAAGGGAATTACCCTATTGTGCCACTGTGATGAAATTGGTAGACATGACGGATTCAAAATCCGTTGCCTTCGGGCGTGGCGGTTCAAGTCCGCCCAGTGGTACCATTATTTAGAGAAACCGTCCTAATTATGGCATGACGTTTTTCTTTCTACTGTCCGCATTTATTTTCTTCTGACTGTTTTTTTACTCTTAGCTGTTTGAAAATTACTCATAATTTGTCAGTAGTTAGGTCTTCTTACGTCATAGTCACCATACTTTTAATTGATTGAGAATGTGACTTTGCAATTTAGACAGGATATTAATGGGTTAAGGGGCATCGCAGTAATCGCGGTTGTTCTGTTTCATTTTAATGGTGCTTGGATTCCTGGCGGTTTCGCTGGGGTAGACGTGTTTTTTGTTATCTCTGGTTTTTTAATGACCGGGATAATATTTCGTGGCATTGAGCAAGACACCTTCTCTATTTTCAGATTTTACGCCGCGCGCGCTAATCGAATCATTCCAGTTCTATCGGTTCTTTGTATCACCTTACTTATTTTTGGTTGGTTCTATGAGCTGGATGTCACATTTGACACCATATCAAAGCATGTTCTCTCGTCTTTAATTTTCATTTCTAACATCACCTATTGGAGTGAGTCGGGTTATTTTGCCGCTTTAGCTCATGAAAAGTGGCTCCTTCATAGTTGGTCACTATCGGTTGAGTGGCAGTTTTATATCATTTATCCACTCATGCTTGTTGTGATGAAGAAGTTCATGTCTTTTTCTGCAATGAAGTTAACTATTTTGATCGGCACTATACTTGCCTTCATTTTATGTGTGGTTGCGACAATAAAATACGCTGATGCTTCGTACTATTTTTTACCCACTCGTTCTTGGGAAATTATGATGGGTGCGTTGGGTTACTTGTATCCGATAACTTTAAAAGAACAACATAAAAAAGTGTTAGAGTGGGTTGGGATAGGGCTCATTGTTAGCTCTTGTATGTTTATTTCAAAAGATAATCCTTGGCCTGGTTACTTAGCGCTTATACCGGTTTTAGGGACATTTTTTATAATTCAAGCACAACGTAATGACAGTGCAGTAACTGGAAATGTCGTACTTCAGAAATTGGGTACTTGGTCTTATTCTATTTACTTATGGCATTGGCCATTTGTTGTATACATGTATGTTTATCTGACATACAGCTTTCTATATGCTGTTTTGTTTATTGGGTTATCTGTTGTATTTGGTATCTTGTCAAATGTGTTCATTGAAAAGCGCTTTAAATTAAAATACACCGCTATTTTGTGGACTGTTACGACCGGAGTGGCTTTACTGGTCTATATGAGTCACGGTCATTTCGATATACGAGAAAAATCGCAAGATGCTGGTAATCAATTCTTAAGTTCTTACGCAGATTACAACATGGACCCGACTGGGTTGTTTGATCAGTGTAATGCTTCTTGGCAACTACTTCATTCAGATAGCCCAAATGTGAATGAGCATTGTGTTAGTAAACAAACCGGAGGGATTTTCCTATGGGGAGACTCTCACATGGGGGCATTGTCTACTGGTTTACGATTAGGGCTGCCTAAAGATATACCATTTAGCCAACTTGCTTCATCTGGATGTGCGCCTTCTTTTATTATGAAGCGAGGCGGTATCGATCGCAGTGATGTGGGATGCGACTACTCAAATGATCTGGCACATGACGTTATTTTAAAGAACAAGCCAGATGTCGTTATATTGGGTACTTCTTACCGACATGAAAAGATAGATTGGGAAGAAACGATTGTAAAACTCAATGAAATGGGCGTCCCTAAAGTTATTGTTATTGGCCCATTCCCGCAATGGCGTCCTTCTTTACCTCTGGTCTATGTAAAAAGACATATGGGTGAAGAGTATATTTCAGATCCTACTTTTAGTTATAATCTAATAGAGAGTAACGATCATATGGTCGAGCTAGAGAAAGAGAATCATAATTTTATTTTTATCAATATGCTCGATAAATTATGCACTACCGATGAATCTGGTGAGATCAAATGTAGGGCTAAAATTGGAGATAGCTTATTAACGTTTGACTATGGTCATTTAACGGTTGAAGCATCAACATATATTGCTGAGCACTATGTATTACCAGAAATAATGAAATAAGACTATTTGAAACAATGTAGGTGTATTTTTACACCTACATTGTTTTTAACCGTTTCCCTTCAAACAACCCTCTTGTGTTTGTCCACTACCTGACAATTATCAAAAGCAATCCCAAATATCAATAAGTTACAATTGGCCTAGTGTTTGCACTATTACGTTTTTATTCTGTCGTTCACTTATAAGGTGAGTAGCATTGTGAAAGGTAGTGACAATGAAATGCTCTAATCATGCTCTTAGCTTGGATGATCAACTCGATAGTTTATTAGTTGATTTTCGAACTCGTATTTTAAGTAGTGGCGAGATGTTAAGTTACCCTAAAGATAGTAATAACCGTGTCTTTTATATTGTGAAAGGAAGGCTAAAGGTTTTTTTATCTTACGGGGATAAAGTTTTCACACTAGCGTTGCTAAATGCCGGTGATATCTATTGTACTCATACGCGCGCATTTGTTGAAGCCATTGATGATTGCGAAGTCAAAACTTGTGATTTGCAGTTATTTTCTCAGCGTTTGGATCAACACCCTCAATTGATGGGGGCGATGACTAGGGTTCTTTCAACTACGTTATCTGGATGTATCGATACAATAGAAAATTTGGCTTTTCGCGATGTGAAAGCTAGGTTTTCAGGGTTTCTAATGGGGCAAATTCCACCGCCATTACGCCAAGGTGAAGATGTCATCGTTACACTCCCTTTAACTATTGAACAATTATCCCAAGTAATTGGAACCTCAAGACAGACTCTATCTAGTTTAATTTCCGAATTGGAAAAAGAGTTAGTTATTAAACGAGCGGGTAGAGGGCGTTTTTTGGTTTATCAACCTTTGAGGCTCGAGCGGATAGCAAATCAATGAATTAATTCAACTGTCAGCTAGCTGACAGACACGACTAAATTCATTGAATAAACTGAAACCAGTTTAATTGAATGCAAAGGAGTGCCTTATGTCGAATGTTGACTTCAGAACATCGAGCTTATTTGAAACCAAAACATATCAAGATAAAGACCAAGAAAAGAATGATGAAATGCTCGACCGGATTCTATTCTTAATAGAAAAACCAGGAGCAAATGCATTCTGGTTACAGTTTAAGGAAAAAGCGTTACTTATGAGGTCTGGTAGCGGGCCCACTATAGATGCTCAGTATTTACTTCATAGTAATGTTTATTATATTCGTGATTTTTTAGAAGAGCACCAAGATGAGAAAGGGCTAGATTTATTGGATGAGCTGGAACGAGACTGTTTCTAGTTATCTAGCGATATGTTTGTTTCGCTAGATAACTTATCCACAGGTTTTTGTGTATAAGCTGTAATTTTATGGGTGATAAATACGTATAAAGTACGAAGTGCTGTTTCTTTGTTCGAACGGTAAAGTTTATCGGATTTTTCGTGATTTTATGCTTGCTAAAGTGAAGCGTATCTCTATAATGCGCTCTCGTTGACACGGCAGCCCGCCAAGGCGGAGAAGCAAGTTTCAACAAGGCTTGAAAGCAAAAAAAGAAAATTCTAAAAAGTGTTTGACACTAAGAATTATCTCGCTAGAATAGCCGCCTCTTCAGTGATGAGTCACGAAGAACGCTCTTTAACAATTTAGACCTATCAATCTGTGTGGGCACTCGTTGATGATAATCAATTTTACTTCTTAGAAGTAACTTAGGTTTCAATGAACTGAGTGACCATCAAGTAAGTTTTAGCAATAAAATCTACTTGGCACAGTCAATTCATTACCATTCTCCTTTCTATATGAAAAGGAACAATGGTAATAACTTTAAATCACAACGTGATTTAAAGTCAGTATTCATTGAGCCGAACAAATATCTTAAATTGAAGAGTTTGATCATGGCTCAGATTGAACGCTGGCGGCAGGCTTAACACATGCAAGTCGAG
>NZ_JBSQDJ010000008.1:0-234654 GCF_053850235.1 Vibrio phycocola
TATTTTGCTTGGAGTCGTTTGTCGCGTTCTTTCTTGTTATCGGTCTCTCGATAGAGGAGCCATCGCTTAATCGAACTACGACAAATGAAAGCTTTAGTTGCAGCTAAAGCCTGGGTCTCACTTTACCCTAAACTGGGAATAAGGTGTTCTTAGGTGGGTTTATTGTCCATACAAGGCGTTTAAACGGAACTAAAACAGTGGGTTACGTTGCGCTTCGCTCCACATTTTAACCCACTATTTTAGTCCGCTTAACGCGGCGTTATACATCATAAATAGAGAGTGTGCATATGGAATGGATTGCTGACAATAAAGATTGGCTTTTTAGTGGAATTGCTATTGCCATACCGCTTGCAATCATTGGTTGGTTTATTTCGTCCCGAAAAAATAAGCAAATCCAAAAAGGCGGAGATAACTCAACTAATATTCAAGTTGGTGGAAACCTCAATTTAGGTGGTAAAAAGGATGCTGAGTAAACAGAGCCAAAAAGGCGGAGATAACTCTACCAATATTCAAGCTGAAAATATGGTCATGCAAGTCGGGATAGATGAAAAGCGTGCTCGTGAAGTTTTTCAGGAAATGAATCTGCAATTAAGAAGAGAATATACTCAAGAAGCATTAGATATTGCTAATGCTAGAGTGACTGAATTTGAAAATAGCCTTATGCCTAAAATGGAACAAGTTGATGGTGCGTTAGAGGCTTTTGCAGATCCAAGTTTTCAATTGTTAGTTGTTGAGGCGCAAAAAACAGCAGCCTCAACGGAAAGACCAGCAGATTACGATTTACTATCCGAGTTACTGGTGCATAGGTTTCAAAAAGGAGATAACCGTATTGCTAGAGCTGGTATTAGTGTAGCCGTAGATATTGTCGATAAGATTTCTGATGAGGCACTACTCGGTTTAACTGTTGCTCATGCAGTCGGTAGCTTTTTTCCTGTTGCAGGTGATGTTTATCAAGGCCTGGATGTGCTAAATGATTTGTTTGGAAAGATTATGTATGGGAATCTACCAAATGGCCAAGAGTGGCTGGATCACTTAGATATATTGAGTGCTGTAAGGCTAAGTACATTCGGTCAACTTAAAAAAATTCAACAGTTCTATCCAGAAACACTATCAGGGTATATTGATGTTGGTATTGAGAAAAATTCAGATAATCATAAGAAAGCTGTCGAGATTTTAAATGTAAATAACTTACCTCTAGGTTTACTTGTAGACCATAGTTTCAACTCAAGCTTTCAGAGGTTGCCAATCTCGAACAGACAACAAATTAAATCTTTAACCTTACAACAGCAGTTTTTACACCAAGGCCAATTAATTCTTACACCAGTGAGATTATCTCAAGAACAGGTGGATGCGATTAATTCCGTATATGATCTTTATTCAAACGATGGAAATCAGAAACAAAAAAATATCGATTCATTCATGGTTCAATGGGATAAAAGAGCTAATTTAAAGGTTTTAAAAGACTGGTGGGATAATATTCCAATGATATTGAACATCACATCCGCAGGTAAAGTCCTAGCCCATTCTAATGCTCAGAGGTGTGACAATAAACTTCCACCAATGAGCTAATGATGCATAACAAGGCCATTAAGTCGGATTCGTAACAGCTTGCTCGGTTCCGCTTCGCTACACATTCTAGCAAGCTATTACTCACCGATTGTGGCGGCGTTATATTTACTTATTAAGGTTCAGCATGAAAGTTACAACTGATGAATTAGCTAGCATACTTGCTGGCGGTGATAGCTATATAAGAACTAAGGATAATGTGGTTAAGGGGCTTGCAATCACTACTCAGAAGAACCCTGAAGCCCCTGAAATTATCGTTGTCGGAAAAGGTCCTCGAATTGTTAGAAATGCTCAATTATTCTTAGAGTGTCAGAGACATGTACCTGTATATGTAAAACAAGCTACAAATCAATGGGAATTTATGGGTAACTATAAAGCAGACAACTATCTTCAAGACTCTGCAACAATAGAGAAATATCGTCGACATAGAAGTGCCGAAGATATTGATGGTATTTTATTCCTAAGCACAGATTTTACAGAAGACGTCATTGTTCAGCCTCGAACTGTCATTGACAATGAGACCAAGAAGAAAGTTGAGTTATCTGCGATCAACACTGTAATTTCGCATTTTGAGTCTAAAGGTTACCAAGTGTTTGACCGTCAAAAAGATAATTGTGGTTACGACCTATTAGCTGAAAAAGGAAATAATGTTTTAAAGCTTGAAGTAAAAGGAACTTCCTCAGAAAAGCAACGATTCTTTTTATCAAGAAATGAACAGGCTAAATCAGTAGATCCTCTATGGCGCTTGGCCATCGTTACATCTGCTCTATTTTCCCCTCATCTAGAAGTACTAAATACCGAAGAAATGGAGTCGAGATTCAATTTTAGTGCTATGTGCTGGGAATGTACGTTACCGTAAATATAACAAGCACTTTAAACCGGAACAAAAACAGTTGGCTAAGTTTCGCTTCGTTCCACAATTTTAGCCAACAATTTTTGTCCGCTTAAGTGGGCGTTATATGAATGAGGGCTTAAGATGCAACTTGCAGTTCGAGAAAAATTTGAAAGCTACCCCGAACATGCAAAAAGCATATTGCTGGAACTTCGTTCGTTGGTGCTCGACATTGTTCATGAGCATAATTTAGGTGAGGTGGAAGAAACTCTTAAATGGGGTGAGCCTAGTTATCTGGTAAAAACAGGTAGTACGGTACGCTTTGACTGGAAACAGAAATCACCAGAGAGTTACTTTATATATTTTAATTGTAAAACCAAACTTGTAGATACTTTTCGGGAACTATATTCAAATGATCTCGAATTTCAGGGAAACAGAGCAATTGTGTTGCGGCTCAGCGAACCTATGCCTACAACCATATTACGGCATTGTATTGAGCTTTCGCTTAAATATAAAAAAGTTAGGCATTTACCATTATTAGGGGCTTAGCTTTAGTGGCTAATACAGGCGATGATAGCTACTTTCTTGGGCTTTCTAGCCGCGACGAGTCGATGATAAGTCTCCTTAAAAACGGGATTGGACTGTATTGCGGACATCATCGCCATGTACAAAACAGTTCGAACCTGATGATGTCCTCCTTGGGTTTTCTTATGGACTTTGAAGCACCCACTTTCTTTTATCGCTGTGCGAGCTCGCTCCCTTGAGGCCCTCTTTATACGGTGAAATAACGGACAAATTAGTTGACACTAACGTCAATTCATACGAATATTTACTTGTCCGGTTATAACCCGTACAAATAAATATACTATCAAGACTATTTAATTTTTATTGGAGTCGGCTTGCGAAACCCAATTGCGAGCTGTTATTCATCAAGTAATGGGTGGCCGAGCGCACATGCGCGAGGAGAAGAAATGAGTGCATTAAAAAAAGAGAGAGTTGAATTTCGCCTTTCTGAGAGTGAGAAAAGGACTTTGGAAGAGGCAGCAATACTGTCTAACACTACTGTAAGTAAATTTGTATCTGAAAGTGCGGTATCAAAGGCTCAAAAGGTTGTGGACGAACATAAGCGTCTACAGGTGGAAGCAAGCCAATGGGAATCGGTTATGGACGCCCTTGAGAATCCAGTAGATCCAAACGAGTTAATGCAGGAAATCATTGGTATGTCTATGGAGGAATCTTGGACAGTCAAGATCAAAAAGTAACGGTTGAACGTTTCAACCCAGAAGCAAACTACGACTTTTCACAGTTCAATTGTGGTGTCGAGGTATTGAATGATTATCTCAATAACTCGATGCACAAAGAGAGCGCTAGGAAAATAGCCATTCCTCACCTATGCATTGTGGAGCCTGAGAACGAAAGTGAACCTAAACGAGTTATTGGTTATTTTACTCTGGCTAGTAGCTCGTTTGAGAAAGCGCATCTCACCAATCGTGAACAAAGGCAATTTCCTTACAAAACCGTACCTTGTATCTTATTAAGCAAGATAGCTGTGTGTCAAAGCTCGCAAGGTCAAGGTATAGGCAAGTGGCTTCTTGGTAGGGCAATTCGTCAGGCTTTCTTTGCATCAAGAGATGTAGGCGTATATGCACTATTTTTGCAGTCAAGAGAAGGACGAGAACAGTTCTACCTTGATGCCGGGATGATTCAATCTAAGCTTCAACCAAAGATGTTCATTTTCCCATTGAAACAGTACGAGAACGGATTAAAAACGCAAGTGCTTAGAGCACTCTAATTAAACTCTTTATCGAAAATTGTTTTTGATAACGATAACCAACAGTTCGCGCCTCTCTCGATGCTGAACTCCAATAGGTTAACATTTTAACCTGCCTCTTCGTGATACAACATTTAGCATTGGAATTTAAGCTAACCCACGAAATGGCTTCGTGGGTAGCAACCTCTAACATCCCTAAAACAGCGGATTTATCTTGCGTGATTTTCCTTGAGAATTCATAACCGACTGAAATATATCGTAGGCTTCTAGAACAACGGCTTTTTGGACATTATGACCAAATTTGAAATCCTGCCCATAGATCGTCTCATCCGGAAATTCACTGATTAATTGCAGCGGAACCGGACTGCTTTCTTCCTTTGAAACAATACAAGGGATATTGTTCAAAACCTTAATGCCACGATTCTGGGCATGGAAAGAGAACAAGTCGATCTGCTGTTGGTTAAATTCGACCAGTTGCGGAATCTCTGCTAGACGCTTGGTGAGTTGCCAAAGTAGCTCTCGACCACAATCTTGGTAAATTTCGTCATTAGAGTAGCGTAAAACAAGAAAAAAGCCTTTTGGCAGTGTCCACTTATCAAAACCGGCAGGAATATAGCCAGATAACGGGCGGACCCATTCATGACAAGGATAGCCATGAAGATTAATGTGAAGTTTTACCTGATTGTTTGCAAAAGCCCTTAATCGGATACTGTTTTCATACGCTTGCTCTTTGATGTGAGTATCTAAATCATTTCCCATCGCCGTGTAGCGTGCAGCGTGATGCATGTGATTTGGGTTAGTTTGAAGCAATCGAAGGAAGGTCTCGTAGCCGTCGGGGTTTTCTAATGGTGAAACAAGAAAGTGAGCGGTTGGCCGCGTTGCCAACTTTTTTGCCGCTCTCAGTGCGCCAACAATGCCAGTGGTTTCGTTGGCATGTTGACCACCACTTACCATAACCGGCAGTTCGCTTCCATAATGATAAACCGCATTGATTGGACGGCCTGCTACAGACTGCGCAATGATTCGTTTCCCTTCTATTTCATCGAGAGTTAATGAAATTTGAGAAGACGACAATGGCCGTTGAGCATACTCCAGCTCTTGCCATGGCATTTCCTGATTGCTCTGAGTGTAAGGATCAAGAGACATCTTAATATCATAGTCGCCTTGTTGGCTTACAATGTCCGGGATAACCTGCCCAAACCGAAAAGAGCGATCGTGTGGGGCTTTCCCTGCTCGGTATTTAAACCATTCTTGAATGGTAAAATAGAGGTCTTCATGGAGCGCTTCACTAAGGCTCACATGTTCGTGGACATAGGGCAGTTCTTCGTCAAACATTGGCCCCTGAACGTTGATATTGAGCTCTTCAAACAGTGAAGAACGCCATGAATGATGAGTGATTGCTTGCGTAATCGTCTCAAAAACCTGTTCATAATCGGTGACAATACTTTTGTCTGTGACTCGATTTCCTTGTGGATCGTTTATTCTTACCCAACCACTTGGTGACAGATGTCTATCACAAGTAATACTTTTGTTTACTGAGCTTGGCGCTAACACGTGATGCGTGAACTTCTCGCCAGTTTTCAATACGACATCAATTTCGTAGGTCAGAGAACGAGCTCGGTTTTCAATTAAATTCACTCTATTTAATCCTAGAATTCCACCAAGAGGGTAACTTTCTAGGGCAAAGCGATTAGGTTGACAGTGGTCATTAACGGGATATCGAATATCCAGCTTTTCTAGGTTTCCTTCGTTGATGTCGAGCTCTTCCAAAACGAAGTGCAGTAATGGCTTATAAGCACTTCGTATTTTGGCATTGATACCCGCCATTTGAAGTTGCTTTTCTGCGCTTTGCCGACTTTTCTTGTCGTTAAATACCCAGAGCTCAATCTCATGATTCTGATACTCTGGCTGGCTGTATTGTTGGACGAGCTCAGGCAATGTCGCCTTAATTTTGGTCGATAAAATCAGGCTCATCGCGACGTTTTTCCTGTTGGGTCTAAAGAATCACGAAGCCAGTCACCTAACAGATTCAAGCCCAATACGGTTAATAAAATCGCAAGCCCTGGGAATAAACTTACCCACCATGCGGTTTGAATATAAGTACGGCCATCGGCAAGCATGCCACCCCAACTTGGTGTCAATGGATCAACACCTAACCCGAGGAAGGTTAAACTACTTTCTAGTAAAATATTGTTCGCGACATTTAGCGTCATTAGAACAATCACAGGACCTAAAAGGTTTGGCAGAATGTGGCGAAATATAATCATAAAGTCACTGACCCCAATCGCTTGAGCCGATTGAATGAACTCTCGGTCACGCAACGAAAGTACTGAGCCACGAACTAGGCGGGCATACTGTACCCATTGAGACACAATCAGCAGTATGATCATATTGGTAAGGCTACCGCCAACAATTGCGATAAAGGTAATTGCAAGAAGAATAAATGGTAGGGCAAGCTGAACGTCGGCAAAGCGCATAACGAACATCTCCCAGAATCCTCTGTAGTAGCCAGAAATGAGCCCCATGACGACGCCCAAAATCACAGCACCAACGACAGAAAGAAAACCAACCTGCAGGGAAACTGCGCCGCCTGCGACGACTCGCGCAAGTACATCTCGTCCAAGGGGGTCAGTACCGAAAAGGTGTTCAGTGTGGCTAAATGGCTCTATAAGGCGAGCGGTAAGATTGATTTTGTCAGCCAATCCATCAAAGAGAAAATCGGAGCAAAGGACGAGCACGCACATTGATGCAGTGAGTGCAAAACCCAATACAAACTCAAGACTTTTGAAGACAGAAAAATTGATGCTAGATGCCTTATCAGAGGCCGTTGTTACTTTTGACATGGTCACTACTCCGTTCTGATTCGAGGGTCGATAAGTCCGTAGGCAATATCAACAAGAAGGTTTACACCGACGATAAGCATGGAAAGAATCGTAATTACTGCTTGTAATACGGGGTAGTCACGAGAACTGACCGCTTCAAATGCTAATGTGCCTAGCCCTGGCCAGTTAAATACGCGCTCAATGATGACAATGCCTCCCAGTAAACCGCCAAATTGCAGGCCAAAGTAGGTAATAAGCGGGATGGCACAATTTCTTAGCGCGTGTTTATAGAGAACCGTATTTTCACTTAGGCCTTTCGCTCGGGCGACCATAACGTATTGCGATTGCAATGTTTCCAGCATGGCAGTACGAACCAATCTGACATTGGTGGCTGTTAGGATGATGCCCATAGTGAAAGCCGGCATTAAAAAGCTCGTCCAATCAGACATACCGCTCGGCGGAAGCCATTGCAGCGTGATTGAGAACAGTAGAACCAGCATTAGCGCTAACCAGAAGTTTGGAAATGACAGACCAATCAGAGATAAAATTCGGATGGTTTGGTCAACCCAGGTATTACGTTTGATGGCGGCCTTGATCCCAAGGGGAATCGAAAGAAGGATAGAGACAATCATGACCGCGAAAGCAAGAAAAACAGTTGCGGGAACCGAAGTCGCAATCAGCTGAGAAACCGGCGTACCTCCCATAAAGCTTTTTCCAAAATCACCAACAAATAGCCCTTGGATAAATTCGATATATTGAACAGTAAAGGGTTTGTTGATGCCTAACGCTTCGCGAATATTGACCAAATCTGCTTCAGTAACACTGCCAGCACCTTGTGTCAGCATCAAGGCTGGATCACCGGTTAAACGGATGGCAAATGCCACAAGCAGCGTCACTGAAAACAGGACAAAGATAGCTTGAATTAAGCGCTTAAATATAAATTGAGCCATAGATTTATTCCTTTGGGAAAGAAGGCACGGCAATCCATACCGCGCCTGTAAATCGGTCGTTGTTGTGGTTATTCAACCGTTACTTCATTAAACAGCAGGCGGTTATCCGCAGCTGGTGTGAAGTTCTTAACTTTTTTGGACACACCATAAATGGCATTTAGGCTGTACAACGGCATTTCTAGAGCATGATCAACAGTGTATTTAGCGATCGATTTGAGCATGACTTCACGTTCAGTCTGATCACTGATGGTGCGTTGTTTCTCGAGTAATGCATCCAATTCTGGGTTGTTGTCATATGGGTTCCACTTTTCACCGCTGTGATACATAAAGTACGCGGTATTATCGTAGTCCAGTGTCCATCCTCCCCAAGCTTGCTGGAACATCGCTCCCGTTTTACCCTGTGGAACAATTTCATTGATGAATATGTTCGTTTCGTAAGGTTTGATGCTCGCATTTAATCCAATTATTTGTAGATAACTTGCAATCGCTTGAGAGACTTCGTTAAATGTTGCATTGCCACCGCGAATATCGATTTGCACTTTCGAACCGCTTGGAACACCAGCGTCTTTCAGCAACTGTTTTGCCTTTTCTGGGTCATATGGCAACGGTTTAAGCTCTGAATCATCACCAAATGAAATACGGCTCTGGAAGCTACTGATAGGTTCAGCTTGGCCACCCAGTATCGCGTCAATAATCGTTTGTCTGTCGACACCGTAGATCATTGCTTTACGTACGCGTTCATCAGCAGTAATGCCATGTTGGGTATTAAACCGAAGGGCATAAACGGAAGGACTGGTTGTCGTACTAACCGCAAGCGAGTCGTCTTGCTCAATAGTCGGAAGCATTGAGATCGGAATGATTGGCGGTACGACCATATCAACTCGGCCTGATTGAAGTTCAGCTACCGCGGTAGAGGGCTCTGCAATAAAGCGATAGTTAAGTGCGTCTAACTTTGGAGCGCCACGCCAATGCTGTGCAAATGGTTTTAACGCAACACTGACTTTGGGTTCGTAGGATTCAAGGCTAAACGCGCCTGTCCCAACAGGGTGTGCATTAAAGTACTCTTCACCTTTCTCGGAGATATACTTAGGTGGGACAATCATCGCACCGTAACCCGATAACTTGGTTAACAAAACAGGATCAGGTTGATGAAGATGAAAGTCCACAGTATAGGTATCTATGGTTTCGATACTTTCAATGGCCGCATAATTTGAACGTTGTGGACCTTTCTTACCTTCTTCACCTAGTAGACGTTCAAATGTAAATTTTACTGAGTCTGCATTAAACGCTTCACCATTGTGAAAGGTGACGCCTTCTCGAAGGGAAAATCGAATACGTTTGCCCTCATCGAGTACTTCCCATTTTGTGGCTAACCCAGGTTTGAGTTCAAGGTCTGTATCACGGTATGTCAGGCCGTCAAAGATATTGGTTGCAACGGTAGACCAAGCGATAAGATACGTATCAATAGGATCCCAACTTCCAGGATCTTGAGACGAAGCCACGGTGAGAGTTCCCGCTGAAGCTGTCGATGCGATTGAAATTGACGTCGCTAATAGAAGCGGTTTAATGAGTTTTTTGTGAATACTAAATGTCGTCATAGATTGGATCTCCATTTCCGTTGTAGTTTGTATTGCTGTTTAGTAATCTTGCGCGACAAAGTGTCCCGCTTGATGTTGTTTGTAGGTATGAGCTTCTGGTTCATTGCCGACTTTACGTACCGGGCTAGGAATCTCACCTGTGATTTGAAAGTGATTACGAGCTCGATTGGGGTCTGCCACTGGGACGGCATTGAGTAACTTTTTGGTGTAAGGGTGTTGTGGCGTTTCCAATACTTGTTGTCGGCTGCCAATTTCTGCAATTTGACCCAGATAAAGAACTGCAACACGGTGACTCATCTTTTCCACGACGGCCATATCATGGCTGATAAACAGTAAGGCAATTCCTTGCTCGGCTTGCAGCTCCATCAATAAGTTGATGATTTGAGCCTGAACGGTCACATCAAGAGCAGAGAGTGCTTCATCGGCAATGATCAGTTTTGGATTACAGGCTAGGGCTCGTGCAATGCAAATCCGTTGCCTTTGACCACCAGAAAACTCATGAGGATAACGGCTAGCATGTTCTGCACTTAACCCAACACGCTCTAGCAGTTCTGATACTCGCTTTTTAACCTCAGATGATCGATGCATGATCTTATGAGTGTATATAGGTTCAGCTATTGAAAAACCAACGGTTTTTCTAGGATCGAGTGATGCAAACGGGTCCTGAAAGATGTATTGGATTTCTTGCTTCAATTGTTTTTTACGGGCTCTAGTGAGATGACGCATTAAACGCCCTTTGTAGTAAATGTCGCCTTCGGATAGCGCTTGAAGTTGCTGGATACTGCGTCCAATAGTTGATTTGCCAGAGCCGGACTCCCCAACCAACGCAAGAGTTTCTCCGGGGTAAATACTGAAATTCACTTTTTCAACAGCATGAATGCGGTGAGTCACTCCTTTAAAAAAGTGTCTGTTGATATCAAATCGAACGGCAATATCCTCAACGGTGAGCAGAGGATCGACATCGTAGTTAGCCGTATTCTGAATTTGCTCTTCACCGATAATTTTAGGTGTGTCACCATCCATAACCGCGACTTGGAAGCGTTTTGGGTATTGCTCTCCTGTCATTTCTCCCAGCCTAGGAACCGCAGCGAGTAGCGTTTGTGTGTAAGGGTGTTGAGGGTTGTTAAAAATGGATTGAACCGAACCTTCTTCGACTTTTTTGCCTTTCCACATCACCACGACATCATCAGCAATTTCCGCTACGACACCCATATCGTGGGTGATAAAAATAACCGCCATATCGAGTTCTTTTTGCAGATCAGAAATAATGGCCAAAATCTGAGCTTGAATAGTAACGTCCAGTGCGGTGGTCGGTTCATCTGCAATCAGCAATTTAGGACGGCATGCAAGAGCCATCGCAATCATGACTCGCTGCCTCATTCCTCCGGATAACTGGTGAGGGTAACGAGTGAGCATTTGATTCGCATTGGGTAGTCGAACCATTTCGAGCAATCGTTGGCTGTCTTTTAAAGCTTCTGCTTTGCTCTTGCCTTCGTGTAACTGGATAACTTCGCTGATTTGGTCGCCAATGGTGTATACCGGATTTAGAGACGTCATTGGCTCCTGAAAGATCATCGCAATATCGTTGCCTCTGATATGGCGCATGTCGTCTTGGGAGAGAGATAAAAGGTCGGATGTACCGTTGTCTGAGTTGAACAATATGCGTCCACTAGAGTAGGTAGCTCCAGAGATATCCGCTAATCTCATAATTGACTGAGAAGTAACGGATTTACCAGAGCCAGACTCACCTACAATGGCGAGTGTACGGCCTGACATCACAGAGAAATCGAGGTTTTCTACGACCGTTGATTGACCGAATTTAACCGACAAATTGTCGACGGTAAGAGTTGGAGAGGTGCTGCATTCCATTACAAACGTCCTTTTCAGAGTGTTAGCTGTTGCTGAGGTTATTACTGCTACAGAACAGGTCCTTTTTGTTCTTGATTGCTGCTTGAGCAAAACGGCATGAGTAAGTCTTTCGCCTATAACCATCATCCATAAATTAAGCATGATATCTACTTATAATATTGTATCACCGATAACCTAATGTTATTCTCTGGGAATGAAATTTAGACAAATAGAAGCGTTCCGTTACATCATGCTACGCGGGACAACAGCGGCTGCAGCCGTAGAAATGCATGTAACCCAGCCAGCTGTCAGCCGTTTGATCAAGGATTTAGAAAGCTCGTTAGGCTTTATGTTGTTTGAACGTAGAGGCAATCGGCTGAACCCAACTCTTGAGGCGAGTGAGTTTTTCAAGTCGGTTGAAGAGAGTTTTCTTGGGCTAGAAAAACTCGAATTTTCTGCGCAAAAAATCCGTAGCCGAGAACCGAAAGAGATAACCATAGCAAGTACATCGGCTGTGGCGAGTTCGATATTGCCTCTTGCAGTGAAAGAGCATAAAAAATATTACCCAGAAGAACGTTTCTCAATCTACACCAACTCTGTATCGGAAATTGTTGCCAAGCTACAGTCAAACTCTATTGATCTGGCTGTTGGCCTTGTGGTTCCAGATTTGCCAGGGATAGAGCAAGAAGTCATTGGGCACGCGCGTTATGTGTTTGCCGCACCTTATGTTCATCCCCTTGCCACGAAAGAGGTGATTTGTGTTGAGGATCTCGTTGGGGAGTCGGTTCTCACGGTTGTCGATTCCACTTCAGATTACTGGAGTAAGTTACATAGAATACTTGAGCCTATACAACCCAGTTTGACTCAACATATCTCCATTGATACATCACACACCGCTTATTCTATGATCGCGACTGGGCTTGCTGTCGGTGTTTTGGAGCCTTTTGCAGCGAAAGTATGGGAAGGGTGTGGTGTTGTGACGCGTCCGTTTGAGCCTGCCATCACATACCCTTATGGATTGGCATATCCTACCCACACTCGACATCGTCATTCTTTGAATAAATTTATTGAGTCGCTACGAACTGCAGCCGAAACCATGTCCGAATTTACCCGCTAGTCGTTTGAGATACTTTCCAACTCCTTTCTTACCCAGTCAATCCTAATTGGCTTAGTGTATAACATCCAGTAATTCTCAATACCACTTTATGAGTAGACGTGATGGTGAATATCGGGATGATTATACACATTATTGCCGGATGGGATCGATCTATCTGGCTGGTCACATTAAGGAGTAGAACAATGATCGACTTATGGCCCTTGATTGGTGTAGTCATTATTACAATTGGTTTTGCATTTAGATTAAATACGTTGCTTGTTATATTGGTTGCCGGCTTTGCGACCGGGTTTGTCGCCAAATTAGATGTCATCGAAATTTTATCTATATTAGGTTCGTCGTTTACGAAGAACCGCTACATGTCTTTGTTTATTCTCGTGTTGCCGATGATAGGTTTGTTGGAAAGCTACGGTCTTAGAGAGCGGGCCGAGATACTCATTTCATCGATGCGCAAGGCGACCGTCACTAAAGTTACTCTAAGCTACCTTCTATTGAGAAAAATCACTGTCGCGATTGGTTTGAACCTGGGAGGACACCCTTCAATGATTAGACCTTTAGTTGCTCCTATGGCCGAATCAGCGGCAACGCAAGACAATAAAAACCTTTCAGAAAGCAAACGCATGAGGATCAGAGCTCTTTCCGCTATCAGTGAAAACTTCGGCAACTTTTTTAGTCAGCTCATATTCATTGGCAGTGGTGGTTTACTTCTTATCAAAGGGGTATTAAGTGACAGTGGGTATCCGTTAGAGATCAACGAAATGTATTTTTGGGCGATACCAACAGCCATTGCGTCGATTATCGTATTCTCTGTATTTGCCCATTTAGAAGTGAAACGTATTCAGAAAGCAGAAACGAAATCGGAGGATAAATAATGCTCGAGTATATTTATCAAGCCGTTGGCCTACTGATTATTGTCTTTTCAGTTCAAACTTTTCTAGATAAAACCAATCAAAAACGCATCGGTACAGGTCTTTTTTGGTTAATTTACGGCTCTTCATTGTGTTTTGGTAAGGTTCTTCCAGATTGGTTGGTGGGGCTCATGATTCTGGTTCTTACTCTGCTGGTTACTTTTAAGATGATGGGAAGCAGTAACAGAGGAAAAGTTGATGTAAAACTGCGTAAGCAAAGAGCAGAAACATTAAAAAATCGTCTATTCCTACCTGCATTAGTCATTCCTGTCATTACCATTTCTTGGTCAAAAATGACGGGCACCAGCACTTTAATTGGTCTAGGTATTAGCTTCGGTATCGCTTTATTGGTCGCGTTATTCATTACAAGAGGTAAAGCAACTCAAAGCATTAATGAAGGGCGTCATTTAATCGATTCCATTGGCTGGGCAGTGATTCTCCCTCAATTTCTAGCGGCACTTGGGTATCTGTTTGGTGAAGCGGGTGTTGGAGATACGGTCTCGCAGATTGTGAAAGAGGTAGTACCGAACAACAGTACCTTTGCCTATGTAGTCTGTTATACCTTTGGGATGGCCCTGTTCACGGTCGTTATGGGAAATGCTTTCGCCGCATTTTCAGTGATTACGACTGGTATCGCAGTACCATTGCTGATTATGGAACAATCAGGAAATCCTGCAATTATTGGTGTTATTGGCATGCTTTCAGGTTATTGCGGCACCTTAATGACCCCAATGGCAGCGAACTTTAATATTGTTCCTGCTGCATTACTTGAGCTAAAGAATAAAAACCAGATTATCTACATGCAGTTGCTGCCAGCCTTATGCATGTTGACCATCAATACTTTCCTTATTTACTTTTTAGCGTTCTGAGAAGCATTATGAAAAAGATACTAATCACAGGTTTTGAACCGTTTGGTGACGAAAAAGTAAACCCAGCATTGGAAGCGGTGCGCCGTTTGGAGTCACATGCACTGAATGGAGCGACGATTATTAGCTGCTCGGTACCTGTCGTACACCAGAAATCCATAGACGTAGTGATTGAGGCCATTGAAAAGCACCAACCTGATTATGTAATGACAATCGGTCAAGCAGGCGGGCGAACGGCGATTACTCCTGAGCGAGTTGCCGTCAATATCGATGACTTCAGAATCCCCGACAATGAAGGCAATCAAGTTGTCGATAAGCCAATCGTTGCTCAAGGGCCTGCTGCTTATTTCTCGACCCTGCCGATTAAAGCAATGGTTGATGCAATTCGGGAAAAAGGCATACCTGCGTATGTTTCTGAAAGTGCAGGAACTTATGTTTGTAATCATCTATTTTATGGAGTCCAGCATTTTCTTAATGACCAAGGAATACCACACGGTTTTGTGCATATTCCGTTGATTGCGGAACAGGCGATAAAAGAGAATAAACCGTGCCTATCATTGGAACTTATTGTGGAAGGGTTAGCATGTGCTGCTCAGGTGATCGTTGATAGCGATAGTGATCAAGAGGCTAGGGCTTCGTAGCGATTTTATTGTACTGTCCTTCATTAAGGATATAAGCTGGCATTCTGAGTTGGCGCTCTAATAGGTTGCTGACTCTTGAATGTCTGAGTGTGTCTTTTAAAAGTGAGGCCGAGAATATCTCCTTTCCTGTTTTCTTTTCTTTAAGTTCAACGTGAATCTTAAATGGTTCGCGTGATATTTTGTTCCAAATTTCTACCTTTTATTCTTAGTAATCAATCTGTCAAGTAGCCTTGTACTCTAGATTATTATCACATTTGCATATTCCTAATGATGAAGTTACTCAAAAATAGAGCTAGTATCCTAATAGACGTTAATATTAGTGGTAAGAATGCAATCTCATAGTTAATAGCAGTGCTAAATGGAATAGGGCTCATTGAATGGAATCAAGTAATGCCACATATTTTTTTGAATCGGTTCTCAATTCATTACCAGAACAATTGGCAGTTATCGATGGAGAGGGGCGAATTGTATTTGTAAACCAAAGCTGGATTAATTTCTCATCTCTCAATGGAGGGGGAACGATTGAGTGGACGAATGTTAATTATTTAGAATGCTGCACATCATCTCAAGTCGATAGTGATTTCACTAAGGTAGCCAAAGGAATAAAAGCAATTATCACCACAAATGAAGGCACCTTCACTTATGAATATCCCTGCCATAGTCCGACCGAACAGAGGTGGTTCATTATGAGAATGTCGCCGCTCAACTGGGAAGGTTCACCTTATTTTGTTGTGACTCATCAAGATATCACACAGAGAAAACTCGCTGAGCAAAAAGCGGAAGCGCTTGCTTTGGAAGATGCATTAACTGGAATTGCAAATCGACGTAAGTTTACTGAATTTTCTGATGAGCAGTGGCGTTTTAATATGAGAGAGAAAACACCGCTAGCTGTTGCGATAATCGATATTGATTATTTTAAAAGCCTAAACGACACATATGGGCATGCCTTCGGTGATGAGTGCTTAGTTAAACTGGGCGCGATTCTTAAAGAAATGGTTCGACGTCCAAATGAATTATGTGCTCGTTTAGGTGGTGATGAGTTTATTATCATTTTTGGTAATACAACCTTGCTTCAAGCTAGGCAGCGCACTGAGCAGATATTAAGCTGTATTAATGCGATATCGTTAAATCATAACTCAGATTTTGACTATTCTTTCGCTTTGAAAGTGAGTATAGGCTGTGCGTCGCTCGTTCCCACTCAAGAGACTTCATTAGAAAACTTGATTAATAAAGCTGATATTAACTTATATCGGGCGAAGCAGAGCGGAAGAAATAAGTTTGTGAGTTGAGCTATCTAAAATTTATGTTCACTAACATTCGACACTATGTGGCTTATTTTCCTAACAATTGGTTGCATTAGTTGGATAAGGACATGATTTTGAAACGCTTAGTGATGCTTGTCTTAAATATCACTGATAATCTCAATATCGCATTTGATACGTATTCTTTGAATTGCTATGTGTTAAATCATCATGGTGTTTGATAACATTTACCAGATTAATCGTTAGTCGGTATTTAGAGCTAGCTGTTAGCGCCATAAATGAATAATAAATTAAGGAAATCAAAACAATGAGAAAATTTGTAATATTAGCGTTGTCTGCCCTCATGCTTCTTTCATCAAATGCTTTTGCAAGAAATGATGTGAAGGAGTATCCACTCAAGGCGGCTATGGAATCTGCAAATGCTGAGGCGAAATTGGGTTCAGATATTTCTTTTTATTTTGGTGACCAACGCCATGGTAAGATCAAACAGAATTTTGGTGAATTTAAAACCAATAAAAAAACCAATGCCTTTAATAAATCAGATAGCGAGGCTTGTAATTGGGCATTCCTTTCAGCAATGATTACTCTGAAAGATAGAGCATTAAAAGAAGGTGGGAATGCGGTTATAGAAATTAAATCGAACTATAAAAATAACCTTGTGTCCAGTTCTGAAACTTTCCAATGTGGAGCGGGAAATGTCATAGCTGGTGTTGCGTTGACAGGAAAAGTAGTGACGCTTAAGTAATGTATACCTTGCTAGAATTTAAAAAACTCTAGCCTAAGAGTCATTGAATTCTAAATAATGAGCCATAAATGCGAATCGCGTTTGTGGCTTTATTTTATGAATACTGCTTTACCCATAGTTTGGTGCTTGTTTGTAAGCGCTTAACTTCGATTCCCAGAGTAATCGATCGTATTACTATCCACGATTCAAAAGTGAGAAAGACAAAACAAACAAGGCATTAACTTTTTTAACAACGAAAATATGGAGCGATAAGTGTATACTCTTTTTTTTCAAAAAAATGCCAGAAGGAATTACTATGAAAGCGGTTAATCTTGGTCTCGTACTTATCTTGTCATTGTTTGTTGGACTGACAACTGTACCTACAGATGCTTATGCAGCATCAACGAAAGAAACGGCAGAGAAAAAACTCCAATCAACGGAAAAGAGCACCAAATCCTCGACAAAAAGTACTAAATCTACGACAAAAAGTACGAGCTCGAATAAATCGACAAACTCAACAAAAAAGAGTACGAAATCTACAACTAAATCTACTGCTTCGAAGTCACCAAAAAAAGCACCATCAAAACCTATTAATATAAATACTGCGAATGAAGCATTATTAATTCAACTTCCTGGTGTTGGACCTGCGACTGCTAAGGCCATTATTAAACATCGTAAGGCTAATGGTAAATTCAAGAAAGCGAATGACTTACTCAATGTAAAAGGCATTGGTGACAAAACATTTAAGAAAATGAAGTCATATGTAAAAATTTAGAGTATTCGCACTGGTATTACGTTGATTGATATTATGCATTCTTGTTTTTCGAGCAATGAGTGTTTATCCATTTCAGCGTGAGTTTCTAAATTATTTCGTTACATTTTATATTATAATGCCTTAATATTAACGATATAAATCATGGGTAAGAGAGTAGAGTTATGGATTTTAAACAAACGTATATGTATTTCTTTGCATGGGCTGCTTTTCTGGGATTAGTTGCACCATTTACCGTTCTATTTCTCGCTATAACCAGTTAATAGCGCGTGTTTCTGATGGCAACAATATTGCTATCGAATAATGACATAATGCGTCCAAATGGGCGCATTTTTTATTTCTCTTAAGCCGTTTAGCCGTGTAAATGTCTTTACTTCAAGATATCTGATGGAATCGACGAAGAACTCTGATAAAATATTTGAACTTCTTCATGTTTAAAAAGGTTCCACAATGCGCGTACTATTGGTCGCTTTACTCTCTGCTCTTACATCACTGTCGTCTTTTGCGGCTGATTTACCCGACCTTAAAGGAAAGGAAATACATGCAGTTACGGAAAATGCATACACACCTCTGAATTTTACCGATCCAAAAACAGGCAAAGGTGTTGGCTGGGAGTACGATGCATTCAACGAGATCGCAAAGCGTTTAAATGCGAAAGTGGTCTGGAATTTGAGCAGTTGGGAAACCATGATTCAAGCGGTTCGTACTGGTCAATATGATGTCGGTATGGACGGTATTACGATCAATGAAGAGCGCAAAAGCCAAATCGACTTTTCTGATTCATACATGGTTTCACAACAATTTATGTTAGTACGAGCTGATGAAGCTGGTTTTACCGACGCAAAAACATTTGCGGAGAACGATAAAAACCTAGTGGGAGCTCAACCAGCAACAACAAACTTCTATGTTGCGGTATACGATATACTTGATGGTAATGAAGCTAACCCAAGAATTAAACTATTTGAAACCTTTGGTGCATCAGTTCAAGCGCTGATCTCTGGTGACGTTGATACGGTACTGATGGATGCGACTTCTGCACAAGGTTACATTGGAGCAAACCCAGGTAAATTGAAGGTTATCGGTGACGCACTGGGTACAGAAGAGTTTGGATTTATTTTCACACCGGGTTCCGATCTTGTTGAACCTGTAAATGCGGCTATTGCATCGATGAAAGAAGATGGCACGCTAGAGCGTCTAAATCAGAAATGGTTTTTTGACTACAACCAATAATTGCTGTTCGCTTTATAGGTTGAATTTACCAATATGAGACAGACTAAACCTTCAGGGTTTTCACGCCTGCCATGGTGGCTGCTCACGGCCACCTTATTATGTATTTTATTTGCTTGGCAGATGGTTGCGGATGAAGGGTATCGAACCATTCTCTCGGCACTATTTGATGGCGTTGGGGTTACGTTATTCGTTTCTTTGGTCGCGTTTGCGTTAGCAACACTGCTTGGGCTTGTGTTTGCTATCATGCGGGTATCTAACCATCGTGTTGTTCGTGAAGTTGCCACCTTCTATATTGAAGTTGTACGAGGTATTCCAATGCTCGTACTGCTGTTTTATATTGCCTTCGTTGGAGCCCCGCAGTTAGTTGGTTTTGCGAACTGGCTGTTTACTTATCCTATTGAATGGCAATGGCTGTCATCGTTTACGGTCCGTGACTTTGATTTTACGTGGCGGGCTATTTTTGCCTTAATGATTGGCTATAGTGCTTTTATTGCTGAAATTTTCCGAGCGGGAATCGAAGCCGTAAGTCGTGGGCAAGTTGAAGCGGCGCAAGCATTGGGGTTGTCACGTTGGCAGGCGTTTCGTCTTGTGGTGTGGCCTCAAGCATTTCGTACGATTCTACCTCCATTGGGTAATGACTTTGTGGCGATGATTAAAGATTCGGCACTAGTGAGTGCATTGGGTGTTCAAGATATTACCCAGTTGGGTAAAGTGTATTCGTCCTCAACTTTCTTATTTTTTGAAACCTATAACATGGTCGCTTTTTTATACTTAGTGATGACCATAATGTTGTCGCTGATGGTCAAATGGCTTGAACATTGGTTGAAAGTAGAACGGTAATTGTTTTATTCGTATTAATGAGTTAGTTAGCTTAAACAGAACAGCCACACTGTATTGATAACAGTGTGGCTGTTTTTTTAGGTTACTTGGGTATAGAAGTTAGGCTACTTCGTTTAATTCTGCATTCCCCAGAAACTCTGCTTCCATCGCGCCATCAAATGGTTTGTTATAACGGTTTATGTAGTCACTAATAAATTGTTCGTCAAGAGACGCTTGAACGTAAATCGCTTGCTGAACCCTCTCCCCAATCACTGAAGCAAAGCGATGTTGCACTCCACTTTCTCCCGATTCGAATGTGGCAACACGATCAATGTTCACGCCCATTTTTTCACGCAACTGTTGGGCAAGTTCATATGCAGAAAGTGTTGATTCAATACGATATAAGTAGCCATCTTCGATTTTCTGGCGAGCCCAGTAATCTTGCTCATTAAAATCGACAGTCGTGCGAGAAATAAACACGGCGGTGCTGTGATAATGGCATGGCTCAATTTTAACCGGAGTGTGTTTGAACTCTGGCTGACCAGAAAAATTATCGGTATGTGGGGCTATTAAATCACAAGGTTTTGAGTTTTTTGCTGTGGTATTGTTCCAATGTATTGGCATAAAGAGCTGATTTGGTAACACATCTTCGGTCAGTTCTGCTCTCGCCACACACAAACCCTGCTGATTCGATATCTCAACAATCTGGCGGTCTTTTATCCCAAACTTTTTCGCGCTATCTGGGTGAATCTGTACATACGGCTCAGATTTATGGTCACCAAGTCTTGCTGACAGTCCCGTCCTCGACATGGTATGCCACTGATCTCGAGCTCGGCCACTATTGAGCAATAGTGAGTGCTCGGCACTGGTGCTAGCAATTGGTGCTGAGTGCTTAACAGATATAAAGTTAGCTTTGCGATCGGCAGTAAAAAACCGTCCGTCACTAAATAAGCGTTGATTGACAATGTCAGTTTGCAGCTCGGTGACTGGCCACTGTTGTGGGGACAATTGGCTATAACCTTTGTCATCTAATTGAGTTAAGCCAATCAACGAGAAATCGCGTTCTCCTTGGGTATTTCCATGTGCTGAAAGCTGAGCGTATTCGCGGAAAACCTCGCCTTCGTGACGAAAGTTAAAGGCATCGGTGAACCCCATTTTTTGGCCAACTTGACTGATGATCCACCAATCTGGTTTTGCCATACCTGGGCTTGGCATCAGCTTACGTTGGCGCGAGATTCGTCGTTCTGAATTAGTAACAGTGCCGGATTTTTCGCTCCACCCTTGGGCGGGCAATACGAGATCGGCCAAGCGCGTGGTTTCGGTATCTGCAATACAGTCAGATACCACTACAAATGGGCAGGTTTCTAACGCTTGTCGTATTTTGTCGGTATTTGGTAAGCTGACCATCGGATTGGTTGCCATTACCCATACGGCTTTGATTTTGCCTTCGGCCATCGCATCAAACATATCAACGGCTTTTAAACCTGCTGAGGTAGCGAGATTCTCTGTGCCCCAAAACTCACTGATCAGATCAAGATGGTGTGGGTTTTCGAATTCCATGTGCGAGGCAAGAGTGTTTGCGAGTGCGCCCACTTCACGGCCACCCATCGCATTCGGTTGACCTGTAATTGAGAATGGTCCCATGCCTTCTTTACCGATCTTCTCGGTGGCAAGGTGACAATTAATAATGCTGTTTACTTTATCGGATCCCGTGCTTGATTGATTCACTCCTTGTGAATACACAGTAATGACTTTATCTGTGTTGGCAAAACTGTGATAGAAGCTTTCCAACTGCTCACTTGAAAGTCCGGTAATGGTTTCAATATCAGATTCTTGTTTTGCAGACTCCAGTGCCTGATCGAAATTGTTGGTATAAGAGTCGATATAAGCTTGATTAAGGTGATTGTTATCTGCGAGGTAATTGAGTAAGCCATTAAACAGGGCGACATCAGAGCCTGAATTTAACGCTAGATGATCGTCGGCAATCGCACAGGTATCAGTAGCACGAGGATCAACGACAATCACTTTTAAGTTTGGATTGGCTTGCTTTGCACTACGAAGCCGTTGGAAGATAACAGGGTGACACCAAGCGAGATTTGAACCAACCAAAATTACGAGATCAGATTGCTCCATATCTTCGTAACACACTGGTACGGTATCCGACCCGAAGGCGCGTTTGTATCCCACAACCGCCGACGCCATACAAAGGCGAGAATTACTATCAATGTTCGCGGTACCCATAAACCCTTTTATAAGTTTATTGGCGAGGTAATAGTCTTCTGTTAGCAGTTGGCCCGATACATAGAATGCGACAGAGTCGGGTCCGTGTTCTTCTATAGTTTTAGAGAATTTATCCGCGACCATTTGTGTCGCTTCATCCCAGCCTAGATCTCTACCACCTGAAACACTGTAATCAATAGGTGACAGCAGGCGTCCATCATGGATCACGGTATCACCTAGAGCAATGCCTTTAGTGCATAATTTTCCGTAGTTTGCAGGGTGGCTTTTATCACCTCTGATCTCCAACTCACCGGACATTTTCGGGCGGGCTTCAACACCACATCCTACTCCACAATAGGCGCATGTTGTTTTGATCCATCCATCGTTTGATTGTGTCACGGCTCAACTCCAAATTTCTTAAACTATTACTAATAAGTGGTATGTAGCAACTTATGAACCAACTTGGTATAAATTTGAAAGTATAATATTTTTATTATTTAAAACAGATAGTTAAATATCGATCTACCCCTAAAGTGGTAGGTGGTATTTTACTATATTACCCATATTAGTTACTGCATTTGCACCATTAGTGAGTTTTTTGCACTATCAAGGCTCATTTTTAGGTAACTTTGCTTTTAATTTTCACTGGTTCTTACTTTTTAATTTTAAAGGTTTTGAGTTATCTATTTGTTAAATAAGTTAATTTTTATTTATTGTGCATGATTTTGTGATCTGGGCACCACTCTTGCATTTCTCGAAATGGAAATTATGAGTTGAAATGTAGGACCCGATTATGAATACAAATCACAACCACGCAGTTTCAGTGACTCGCCCTGGGGTGGTTACGCTTGTTGGCGCTGGCCCCGGAGACCCCGATCTATTAACCGTTAAAGCACTGCGAGTTATTCAGCAGGCAAAATTGATAGTGTTTGATAACCTGGTTAGTGATGAAATCCAAGCTCTCTTTCCTGCAAATGCAAAAAAGCTGTATGTCGGAAAAGCAAAAGGGCAGCACAGTTCAACTCAAGATGAAATTAACAATATCTTAATTAAGTATTCATTATCGGGTGTCGATGTCTGCCGAGTAAAAGGTGGTGACTCTTTTGTCTTTGGTCGCGGGGGAGAGGAGATGCTCTTACTTGCTCAAAAAGGCATAGCTGTTGATGTTGTTCCGGGGATAACTGCCGCATCGGGTTGCACCAGTTATTCACAGATACCTCTCACTCATCGAGGCCTTGCCCAAGGCTGCACGTTTATTACAGCACATGCGGACAAGAAACTTGAGATTAATTGGCCCGCATTAGCAACATTGAATCAAACCTTAGTTATCTATATGGGGCTTAGTAAAACAGACATGATTTCTAAGCAGCTTATTAGAGGAGGGATGGATCCTGAAACTCCAGTCGCATTTCTTGAGAATGGATGCACGCCAAAACAACGAACGTTTACCGGACAGCTCAAGCAATTGACTGAACTTAAGCAGCAGCACGACATTCAATCACCTGCACTTATTGTGATTGGTAAGGTTGTGTCGGTTGCGAGCCAGATGCAATGGCTTGAACAATTATCTGAACGTTCGGATGTGTCGGTAAAAACGGAATATAACCTAAGAATGTCCGCCTAAGTTAGACGTGAAAAACGCACAGACATTGGTTTATAAATTTACTATTAGGAAGATGACAATATGAGCAAGCAAAGAATCGTAGTAGTGGGCAACGGCATGGTTGGTCACAAATTTATCGACACACTAATAAAAAGTGACAGTAATGATTACGAGATTATTACCTTTTCAGAAGAGTCTCGCTTAGCGTACGACCGAGTACAGTTGACGTCTTATCTGACAGGTAAGACGGCTGAAGACTTGGCAATGACCGATGAGCCTTACTATCAAGCAAACGGCATTAAATATGTTGTAGATGAAAAGGTTACTCAGCTCAATACCGCAGAAAAGCAAGTCATTACCGCCTCTGGTCGCGTAGAAGAGTACGACAAGTTAGTGTTGGCGACGGGTTCTTTCCCGTTTGTACCACCGATTCCTGGTAACGACCAAGAGCATTGTTTTGTTTATCGAACTCTTGAAGATCTCGACGCAATTGAAGCATCAAGTAAACAAAGTAAAAGTGGCGTTGTCGTCGGTGGTGGATTGCTTGGTCTAGAAGCCGCAAATGCGATTAAAAACCTCGGTTTAGAAACCCATGTGGTTGAATTCGCACCTCGCTTAATGGCGGTTCAGCTTGAAGAAGGGGGCGGTGCGCTCCTACGTCGCAAGATAGAAGACATGGGCGTGTCAGTTCATACCGAGAAAGCAACAACTGAAATCGTGGCTGGTAAAGATGCTCGTTACTGCATGAAATTTGCTGATGGTACTGAACTTGAGACCGACATGATCGTTTTCTCCGCAGGTATTCGTCCTCAAGATGAATTAGCGCGAAGCTCTGATATCGAAATCGGTGAACGTGGCGGTATCGTTATTAACAACAATTGCCAAACGAATCATGAAGATGTCTATGCAATTGGTGAATGTGCATTATGGGATAACAAAATCTACGGCCTTGTTGCGCCGGGTTACCAGATGGCGAAAGTCGCAGCCAGTCACATGATGCAAGAAGAGAAGCAAGTCGAATTCCTTGGTGCAGACATGAGCACCAAACTTAAGCTTCTGGGTGTTGATGTTGCTAGTATCGGCGAAGTGCATGGCCGCACGGAAGGCGCACAGTCTTTCACTTACAATGATGAGATTGAACAAGTTTATAAACGTCTCATTATTTCTGAAGATGGAACGAAAATTGTTGGTGCGGTACTTGTCGGTGATGCTGAAGCGTACGGTACATTACTGCAAATGATGCAAAATGATATGCCGCTGCCTTCAAATCCAGCGGTGTTGATTCTCTCTAACCTCGCAGAAGATGACTCACCGGGCATGGGTATCGATGCTTTGCCAGATGGCGCAATGATCTGCTCATGTTTTGATGTAACCAAAGGTGATATCAAACAAGCCGTAGCCGCGGGTTGCACAACGATGGCGGCATTGAAAGAAACCACAAATGCATCAACTGGTTGTGGTGGCTGTTCAGCGTTGGCAAAACAGGTACTTGATAGTGAATTGCTAAACCTTGGTGTGGAAGTCAACAATGATATTTGTGAACACTTCGCTTATTCACGTCAGGAACTCAGCGATATCGTCCGTGTTAACCAAATTAAGACGTTTGATGAGTTATTAACTCAATACGGAAAAGGCTTAGGTTGTGAAATCTGTAAACCTGCTGTTGGCTCAATTCTCGCGTCATTCTGGAACGACTACATCCTCGAAAACGAACACATCGAACTTCAAGATACCAACGATATCTATTTAGGCAATATGCAAAAAGACGGTACTTATTCAGTAGTGCCTCGCGTTGCGGGTGGTGAAATTACCCCTGACAAGCTTATCGTATTGGGTGAAGTCGCGAAAGAGTTTGACTTGTATACCAAGGTGACAGGTGGTCAGCGCATCGACTTATTTGGCGCGCAGTTAAATGATTTGCCTTCTATTTGGAAGAAACTTGTCGACGCAGGTTTTGAAACGGGTCATGCCTACGGTAAGTCATTGAGAACCGTTAAATCATGCGTTGGTAGTACTTGGTGTCGTTACGGCGTTGGCAACAGTGTCGGCTTCTCTATCGACCTTGAGAACCGCTACAAAGGGGTTCGAGCGCCACATAAAGTGAAGTTTGGTGTGTCTGGTTGTACTCGAGAGTGTGCTGAAGCTCAGTCGAAGGACTTCGGTATCATCGCAACCGAAAATGGTTGGAATTTGTATGTATGTGGTAACGGCGGAATGCGTCCACGTCATGCCGACTTGTTTGCATCTGACCTTGATGAAGCAACACTAATCAAATACGTCGACCGCATCTTTATGTTCTACATCCGCACCGCAGACCGTTTGCAACGAACGTCGGTTTGGATGGAGAACTTAGACGGTGGGTTGGACTATCTGAAACAAGTCATTATTGAAGATAAATTAAATCTGTGTGAAGAGCTCGAGAAAGAGATGGAAGCGAATATCGCTAACTATCAATGTGAGTGGAAAACCACGATTGAGTCACCAGAGAAACTGAAACGCTTTAGTCATTTTATCAATAGTGATAAGCGTGACGAGGGATTGAAATTTATCTCGGTCCGTGACCAGCGTTTCCCAGAGCCTGAACTTGAGAATGAAATTGAAATCGTTGAAGTATCTTAGTCGATAGCGACAGAACACACTTTACGTTAAAGAATTGAAATAGTTAGGAGAATCATTATGGAAAATTGGCAAACCATCTGTTCTATAGAAGATTTGGCTCCCAATGTAGGTGTTTGCGCATTGGTTGAAGGGAAGCAAGTTGCGGTATTTCGTTGTACTAGAACGCAATCGTTATACGCAATTTCTAATTACGATCCGATAGGAAAAGCGAATGTTCTTTCTCGTGGCATTATTGGTGGCATCGATGGCAAACTTTGTGTTGCATCTCCGCTATACAAGCAGCACTACAGTTTGGAAACAGGTGAGTGCTTAGAACAGCCAGAATACCAATTAGACACTTATCCTATTCGTGAACACAACGGTTCAGTTCAAGTTCAGTTTTCACAAGCGATGGTCGCGTAAATAGAAGAGATATTATAAGTATTAACACGCCTTTATTCCGACTGAATATTGGCGTGAACATTATTATTACAATTATTAAAAATCAAGACGAGATGTAAAGGAAGTAAAATGGAAGACACTAAATTCTCCATAATGTCGTTTAAAGGAAAAATGAAAATCCTGCATATGAGCTGGATAGCGTTTTTCATCACATTTGTCGTGTGGTTTAACTTTGCGCCATTACTGCAAATGGTTAAAGAAACCCTCGGATTAACCACTCAAGAAATCAAAACATTGCTGATTTTAAACGTGGCATTAACCATACCCGCTCGAGTGGTCATCGGTATGCTTACCGATAAATACGGTCCAAGAATCGTCTACTCTGCCTTGTTAGCCGTGTGTTCGATTCCCTGTTTTATGTTCGCGTTTGCCGATAGTTTTATTCAAGCGGCCATCGCTCGTTTCCTATTAGGCTTTATCGGCGCAGGTTTTGTTATTGGTATTCGTTTGGTATCTGAATGGTTCCCACATAACGAGCTCGGTACAGCAGAAGGTATCTATGGCGGTTGGGGTAACTTCGGTTCAGCTGCGGCGGCATTCACACTTCCAACACTCGCTCTTATGTTTGGTGGTGAAGACGGATGGCGTTATGCCGTTGCGATTACCGGCTTAATGAGCTTATTGTTCTCGGTTGTGTTCTACCGCAATGTTTCTGATACTCCGAAAGGGTCGACTTACTTCAAACCTAAGCATTTAAGTGCGATGGAAGTGACATCGAAAGGAGACTTTTTCTTACTGCTTATTATGAAAATTCCAATGTATGCAGTTCTTGCATTGCTCGCGTGGAAACTTTCACCTGCTGGTGTGGCGATGCTGTCCGACTTTGTTGTTAACTGCATTTATGGTGGCTTGTTAGCACTTTACCTACTCGAGCTTAGCCAAGTATGGAAAGTAAACAAAAATATCTTCACCACGCCAGTTGAAGAAATCCATCAGTATAAATTTAAGCAAGTTGCTGTTCTTAATGTTCTGTACTTTGCGACCTTCGGTTCAGAACTTGCGGTTGTCTCTATGTTGCCGCTGTTCTTCTCTGATATGTTTGAACTGACTCCAGTTGTTGCGGGTATGGTTGCTTCGGCCTATGCCTTTATGAACTTGATGTCACGTCCAGGTGGTGGTTGGATTTCAGACCGTTTTGGCCGTAAACCAACACTTCTTATCTTAACCGCTGGTCTGGCGGTGGGTTATGCCCTAATGGGTCAGGTAGACAGTCAGTGGCCAGTATGGTTAGCGGTTGTTGCAGCGATGGCGTGTTCGTTCTTTGTTCAAGCAGGCGAGGGCGCAGTCTTTGCGACAGTTCCACTGATTAAGCGTCGTATGACGGGGCAAATTGCAGGCATGACAGGCGCATACGGTAACGTCGGAGCGGTAACTTATTTAACGATACTCTCGTTTGTTGATTACCAGACTTTCTTCTATGTGATCGCGGGTACTGCTGTACTAGGATTTATTGTTTTACTCTCTATGGAAGAGCCAAGCGGTAAAATCGCAGAAGTGAATGAAGACGGAAGCGTCACCATGATTGATGTTTCACACTAAACTGAAACTGACCCGCAGTTATTAAACAAAAAGATCGGGAGATATTGGAGTACGCACTTGTTTCAATATCGTTCAAAAGCTCAGCTGGGTAAACTAGGCTGAGCTTTTGTCCTTCTACAAAATATTGTTTTCTATTGAATAATAGTAAAGAGAGCTTATGCAGTCAGATGTTGGAAGTAAGATTAAGCAGCTAACACTTAACCATGCGGGAAGTTCATTGATTGGGACTCGTAGCCAAAATCAAGACGCGATTTTGGTGAAGGTTCCTGAGAAACGCAATGAGTTAGAGCATAAAGGAGCCGTAGCCTGTATTGCTGATGGGGTGAGTTGCAGTGTTAATAGCCAGAAAGCTAGCCACACCGCGGTTATCCAGTTTATTAATGATTATCTTGCGACTCCTGAAAGTTGGAGCATCAAACACTCTGCTGGGCAGATTCTAACGTCTCTAAATACTTGGTTGTATAACGAAGGGGCAAAGCACGGACTAACTCATAATGGGCTTGTCACGACATTCAGTTGTCTGGTTATCAAGTCAAACACGGCGCACTTATTTCACGTCGGTGATACGCGAATTTACCGGATGCGAGATAACAAGCTGACCCTACTAACCAAAGACCATCAACGGGTGAATTTTGGCAAAGGAGCATACCTCACTCGAGCCCTAGGTATGGACAGCAAACTTGAGGTCGATTATCAGCAAGTCGCTCTACAAGAAGGCGATAGATTTGTTTTGACCACCGATGGGGTGCACGATTTTATCGAACATGGTGCCTTGGCGGACTTTACTCGTACTGGTCATAACATTGATCTTGAAGATTTAAGCCGCGAGATTGGCAATCAAGCGATTGTGAATGGCAGCCAAGATAATGCGAGCTGTTTGATCATCGATGTTATCAATCTGCCGGATAAGTCGGTTATGGAACATCAGCAATTGATGTTGTCTCGCACCATTCCGCCAGCCCTGAAAGTGGGGAATGTGATCGATGATTATCGAGTTGAAAGCATTGTCTATGAAGGGTCGCGAAGTCATGTTTACCTTGTGTCCGAACTTGAATCTGGCAAGCAGATGATTTTAAAAGCGCCATCGATGCAATACAGTGATGATACGAATTATCTTATAAACTTTGCCAATGAATCTTGGGTTGGGTCTCAGTTAACCAGTGACCGGATAATGAAGATTTACCCGACGCCGAAAGCATCAAAGTTTGCTTACCAATTAAGTGAAATTATCGATGGTATAAATTTACGACAATGGATGTATGATAATCCCAACCCTGGCCTCCAAAGTGTCCGTAAAATCATGGACGATTTGATTCGTGCGGTTCGGGTGTTACAGCGTGCGGATATGGTGCATCGGGATCTTAAACCTGAAAATATTATGGTGACGGAATCTGGCGCAGTTAAAATTATCGACTTGGGCGCGGTGAAGGTTTTAGGCTTGGAAGAGATCGCTCCCGAAAATCCGGATACCATTCCACTGGGAGCCATTAACTACATTGCGCCAGAATATATCTTGGAAAATGAAGCAACCACAACATCCGATCTATTTTCAGTGGCGGTGATTGGCTACGAAATGCTGACCGGTCATTTGCCGTATAAAGAAACGAATAGCCAAAATTTACAATCCGCACGGCACACTAAGTGGGAGTATCGCGCTATCTCTCAACATAGAGAAGATATTCCGACATGGGTTGATCTCGCATTTAAAAAAGCGACTCACCATCAGCCTTCTAAACGTTACCCCGCGTTGAGTGAGTTTATTGCTGATCTCTATACGCCAAATAAAAAGCTGCAAAAAGAGTTTGAAGAGAGCCCGTTGATGCAGAGAAACCCTGTTGTGTTTTGGAAAGGACTTGCGTTGTTGGCCGTTGGTGTCGCGGTAATTGAATTTTTGCTTCTGCTTGAGCATGGCTAGGATGTAAAAAAACCAGTATCACAATCTGAGTGATACTGGTTTATATCAGCGCTTAGGCCATTATTTTTTGCCTAAGTAAATTAATCACCCAATACGATGCCTTCACGTCTTGGGTCGGCACCACCAGAAAGCTGATCAGTGCTGACTAATATGCCTTGTAAGCCAGAATTCAAGTCACGAATATTAACCTTGAATCCCATTTCTTCCAACGGTTCTTTAAATCGCTCAGCCGCCGTTCCTTTCTCTAGATCGTAGGTGCCAAAGCGGTTTAGCATGTTTGGTAAGCTAATAGCCGTTTGAATATCCATTCCCCATTCAAGGTGAGCAATCAGTGCTTTCGATACATAACCGATAATACGAGAACCGCCCGGAGAACCCACTACTAAGTATGGTGATCCGTCTTTAAGAACGATGGTTGGAGACATTGAAGAACGTGGACGTTTACCTGGTTCTAAACGGTTGGCAATTGGGTAGCCATCCTTGTAAGACTTAAACGAGAAGTCTGTCAGTTCGTTGTTCAACAAGAAACCGTTGCTCATAACGCGTGAGCCAAAGCCATTCTCGATGGTAGTCGTTACTGAAACCGAATTACCTTCAGCATCGACAATCGAAATATGACTGGTAGACGGTAACTCAATGGCGATGTCGTCTGCTTGTGCGATAGCCTGTTCCCAGCGTGGCTGACCCGGTTCTACGCTTTCTAGAGCTTTACCTGGTTCAATCAATGCTGCACGTTTTGCGAGGTACTCTTCATCGAGTAGGCCAGCAGGCATTGGTACGAAATCGGTATCTGCCATATAGCGGCCACGGTCAGCAAACGCTAAACGAGAGGCATCACCAATGATTTGCCATGCTTGTGCGGAATCAGGTCCCATAGAAGCGAGATCAAATTGGCTAGAAATACCTAGAATCTGTCCAACAGTAAGCGCACCAGAACTCGGAGGTCCCATCCCACAAACTTCATATTGTTTGTACGGCATACAAACTGGAGCACGTTCTTTTATTTGATAAGTTTGAAAGTCTTGAAGTGCCAATACACCAGGATTGTCGGTGATGTTCTGTACCTTGTTGACAATGCCAGCAGCGAACTCTTCTGAGTAGAAAGAATCTGCGCCTTTTTCAGCGAGCATCGCTAGAGTATCTGCGTATTCTTGGTTCTGAAGAACTTCTCCTTCAGCGAGTGGCGTACCATCTTCATGGAAGAAATACGCCGCAGTATCGGGATAACGACTGAGTTTTTCTCGGTCGCTTTCAATGGCTCCGGCTAAGCGAGGAGAGACATCGAATCCTTTTTCTGCCAACTCTTTAGCTGGTGTTAAAAGATCTTTCCACGCCAATTGGCCGAACTTGTCATGCAATTCACCCATCAGTTTAACGGTACCTGGAGTACCGACTGAACGCCCACCAACGACCGCATCATAGAATTTAAGCGGGTTACCTTCGGCATCTTGAAATAACTCTGGTGTTGCAGCAAGAGGAGCGGTTTCTCGGCCATCAAATGTTGTGGTTTTCTTGGTTTTTGCATCGTAGTACACAACAAATGCGCCACCGCCTAATCCTGATGATTGCGGTTCAACCAAACCTAGCATCATTTGAACAGCGACTAGGGCATCAATTGCGGAACCGCCCTGTTTTAATACATCGTAACCGGCTTGAGTTGCGATTGGGTTTGCTGCGGCAACCATATACTTTTGGCTTTGAACTAGAGTTTTTTCCTGAATCGCGCTTGCGGCTTCTGGAGCAATATTGTCCGTCGTTTGCGCACCAGCAGCAAAAGCGTGTGACGTTGAAAGGGCGAGTGATAGCGCAAGAAACGTTTTGGTAAATTTACCTTTCATATGAGATCCTTTTATGTAATGAAGGCATGGTTGGTTCTGGTAGAGGTCATGTTCTACTTTTAGAAAAGCTATTCTAGAGAACCAGGTAAGGCTATATCTTTGTTATTAAACAAGTTAGCTATCAACGATACTATCAAATACATATCAAGTGCGATACTAGATTTTATATCTAACGTATTAAAGTTTTACAGTACATAGGTGTTGCTATAGTTGTCCAACCTAGAGAGATAACGGAAATAGGTTGTGCGACGATGCTTAGCTTGGTGACTCAAATGCTACATCGCGCGGTGATTGAGCTACAAGGTGGCATAATGATGATGAACTGTTGGATGCTGAGAAATTAGAACTAAAATTGGTTAATTAGGTTAGGGAGCTAAAATTACTGAAATATTGCCTAAAATATTAATAAATGTAGTACTTAGTGCGCGAGATACCAAAAGAAAATTCGATGCCAGTAGAAGAAATAGCAGGGGGTGTTTTAAAGGTAGTGACACGAGCTCTTGGTTGGATATTGTTTGAGTTCGTGCTTTCGTTATTGATAAGGGGGTTAGGTTATTTTATCTGTAGGCCATTTAAGAAAGCTGATATTGAAGGTGGAGCTGAGCTAATCGTCGGGGTTATAGCTTGGACTGTAATCATTGGGTTTGCTTATTATACTTATCCTCATGTAGTAGAGTTTCTTGATGTAGATCGATGCTTAGATGGCGGTGGAAGATATAATCATGAAATAGAACTTTGTGAGTATAGCTAGTCCATCCCAAAAACTAATGGCTAACTGCAGATCAGGGTGATACTTACTGCGTGATTAATTCACTCACCTATATTAAAAACTCCCTTACACTGTTAGACAAGAGGGTTAGGAAATTTATAATGGAAATGTTTTTTTTCACTATTTTATTCGTAGTTATCGTTGTAGAAATGATTCTTAACAGTACTTGGAATCGTATCTATTTTACATATGGTATTCCAGTATTTAGTTATCAACCAAGCTCGAGATGTTCGGCTCAGTCAGTTATCGACACTGAAGAATTGGAAAAATCACTTCAATCTCCAAAATATGCGTCATTTAAAGTAAGACGTTTCTCAGATGAAATTCTAGGGTTTAGAGAAGCAGCATGGGGAGGCCTTGGCAAAACATCCTATTCACCAATGATGCGAGGTAAGCTTGAAATAAACAATAAGGGACAAGTAAAAGTAACGGGATTTGTTAATTGGTTTGTTATTATTATTTCGATTGCGTTTATTGGTTTGACTGTATTGGCGGATCACTCAAATCCAAATGTACTTGGCTTTCCTATAATTTTATTCGTTTTGATTGGCTGGATATATCTTTTACAGAAGAAGCGATTTAAAGAGTTGGCAGATTTAGTAGTTACAAAACTGGATTGAATGTGCGTAACCTAGTGTTAACTTAAACTCACTATCGCTTCTTCTAAATACATCACTTTGTAAGGCCTACTATCATCTTCGGAGTGATCTCTTATCTACATCTGTGTGTCCGCTGTAAAACCTGAAGTCTTTGCCTATTTCATCAACCTTATCTCTAATCAAGATTCTTGTACGATTCGCTTACATTGTCATCTCATTTTCACGTTAATTGCTACTCGTTTAGTCGGCACGAAAATCGCGATCGTTCGGGATAAGGCCTTTAGTTTTCTTTATCAGGCGAATATAGAATTAGTCACTGAGATGGGGGCGGAGTTGTGTTTCTTCTCGCCTTTAGAGTATTCAGAATCAGAGACGGTAGTGGCTGAGTGTGATGCGCTGTATTTGCCGGGGGGGGATCCAGAGTTGTATTTGGATGAACTGTCGAATAATTCCGATCTTAAGAATCAGATTCGAGCTTATATCGAGGCAGGTAAACCAGCGTTAGCAGAATGTGGTGGCATGATGTATCTCGGTACGAGTTTAACCAATATCGACGGAGAGTGTCGTGATATGTGTAATGTGCTGAATCAACATGCGTCGATGCAGCCTAGGTTAGCGGAATTAGGGCTGGTTGAAGCCACATTGTGAGAAGGAGAGTTTTTACGCGGCCACAGTTTCCATTATTCAAAAACTGAATCGGAAGAAGTTGCGTTGGGTGAGTCTCGTTCTCAACGCGGTAAAGCCATGGACCCAGTACGACGCAAAAATAATTTGACTGCATCGTATGTACATTGGTATTTCCCGTCGAATCCAGAGCTTGTAGCCAAGGTATTTTTAGGCTACCTGTGAGTGGTGGAAATCTTGTGAAAGGCTAAGTATTCGTAGCCGTTGACCAAGCATAAATTGGCCAATTTTTACCTTTTGCTGCGACCCTGAGCTTTTCGCAAGGGTTAATTAGATACGCGTGATCGGCGTATTGGCATAGCGGAAGATCGTTAATCGAGTCGGTAAAAAAATGTACAGCATCATATTTATTGGATGTCTGTTCAAGCCACATTTTTAGACGTGTTATTTTGCCTTCTCGATAGCTTGGGACGCCACTAATTTTTGAGGTGTACCGATTAGCATCTGTAACCATATCAATGCCGATCGACTCGGTAATTCCTAATGATGTGGCGACTTTGTTTACAATAAAACTTGTCGTTGCTGAAATAATCAGCATATCGTTTGGCGTCTCTTTTAATGAAGCGATAAGGGTTTGTGCTTGAGTAAATATTTTTGGCGTTACACTTTTTGCAACGAACTCATTCACCATATTATCAACAGATTCAATCGAGAGGTTAAAAAGAGGTTGCATAATAAAGTCGAGATATTCTTCCATATCTAGTTCACCTCGAGCATATTGAGCCATCAAGGCTTTATCGGTTTCCAAAAAATCTGGAATATCGACATATCCGCCATCAACAAGGAATTGGTTCCAGAGCATTGAGCAATCGCCATCAACCAATGTTTCATCCATATCAAATATATATAAGTCTTTAGACATTGTTCTCTCTCATCCGTAAGTATCTGAAGCAAAGTCGTTTGGCTGTCTGTTTATCAAAGCCAGACTTATCTCGATTTGAATAACTAATATACATCAAATACACTAAATTACACAAATGCTTTATTTTACATAAATCAAGGTAGAACATATACTCATATTTAGAGCTGGAATTTAAGCTGTTCGACGCATTCTGTTAAATGGCTTAGTTGCTCATTGTATTTAATTTATTGATTTATAAGTTAAATATTAATATTTAAGTCTATTTTATATCCGAAGAGACAAATCCACTTTTATATTGCCAATTTAGTTGTAACTTGCAATGAAGAACACTTTTTTACAACCTATATGATAGGTCTTATCGCGATAATTACACCGTTGGTATAGTATTAATCTCTCGAGAGACGTATTTTAAATATGACGCCTCAGAGGGTGCCCAATTGTTCAGAGAAGTGCTATTCATTAGATAGAAAATGGACCAAACATGTTAGAAGAAACCCGATTACATCGAATTTGCGCACTACTATCTACGTTAAATCATGTGTCGACGGAATTGATAATCCAACATCTAGGAGTATCAAGAGAAACCGTTCGGCGTGATGTACTTAAGTTAGAAGCACAGGGGCGCCTCAGACGTGTTCATGGCGGTGTTATTTCATGTGATGATGAGCCTGAGCCACCTCTTTCGGTTCGTAATAGTGTTCAAGGAAAGGAAAAGCGAGCGATTGCTAGCGCGACGGTCACTCAACTGCGAGCGGGTCAAACTGTGTTTATCGATGCAGGCAGCACGACATCGCTGCTTGCAGGACCTTTGATGTCGATGTCAGGACTGACGATTATTACCAATAGCTTAGACCTAGCGGGCAAGCTATCAAGTAACGATGATAATCTACCAATGCAGCATGAAGTGATTTTGTTGGGTGGACAAATGGGTCATCTTGCTCAAGCCACAGCAGGGGAGGTGACAGTAACCGAACTTTGTCGATATCGAGCAGACATAGCGCTATTGTCACCGGTAGGAGTTTCATTGAATTCTGGCGCAAGCAGCTATTCTCATCATGAAGCTGCAATTGCTTCTACGATGGTTAGCCATGCAAAATCGACTTATATTTTAGCCGATAACAGCAAGTTTGGTGTCACCAGTAGAATTGTGTATGCAGCGCCTACGAAAATAACCAAGCTTATTACCGATGAAGGGGCTCACGTTCACCCTGAGTTTGCTCAAATTGAAAGTATGGTTGGTGAAGTTGTTATTGCATAATTCCAATACAGCCAGGCAGTCTTTTTGGTGTGCCTAACGCATTAGAGAGACATACCTTCTACGGGTTAAACTTCATAGAATCCAAGAAACATCGCAACAGCATCGTCTATTGTTTTCTGCGCCACTGAATCACTTAGTGGCGCTGCTCCTTCCAGTAATTGTGGCCAAAATGCGTTGGCTTTTAACAAACTGAAAAATTGTCGGCTGGCATTGTTCTCATCCATTTTCTTTAGTTTGCCATCGGCGACCGCCTCTTTAAGCCATAACTGTAAACCGTTTTGTAGACCGCTCATTTCCCCCAGAGCACTGGCGGCTAATTCAGGGGAGCGAATGCATTCAATCATCATAACTCGAGCGACCTTTTGGTAGCTTAACTGTGAGAGAAGATCTAATTCTGCTCGACCGATACTGAGTAATTGCTCTGAGAGAGTCGCTTTCGGGTTGTAAGGAGCACACTCCGTCTTCTGACTAGCTTCAAGTAGATGAGCGACGACCTTTTGGAATAAGATTTCTTTGCTTGGAAAGTGGTTATACACCGTTCGTTTTGATACGCCGGCCTCAGCGGCAACCACATCCATGCTTACCGCTTTAAACCCTTTGGCGGTGAATTCCTGTAAAGCGGCTTCGACTATTGCTTCGCGTTTTTGCTCACTGATCGTCTTTTTTTTATTTTTCTCGTTACTCATTTACGTATGGCTTATTTCAACGTTAAAACACAATATTACACTAACTAGTTTACTTTTGGTAATTAGGTTGTAAACTACACCGTATAGTTTACTTTTATGGTTTTCCAATGAAACGACGATGGTGGGTATTAATAATGGCACTGCTAAGCTGCACGTTTTTTAAAGCAACACAACCAGAAACAACAAATTACAAAGATAGCCCTCAGTATCTCGACAGTAAATTTGCGAACACCAGTGGCGCAAAAAGTATGGATGCTTCTCGTATACCCTCGATGATTTGGCGTTATATTGCGGAAAAACGAATAGAGCCGACACCGGTGCAGCCGATCCCTGTCCATGAAATAGAATTGCCCGGGAACCCTGATAGCACCCAATTGGATTTGTATCGCCTGGGGCACTCTAGCACTTTGTTTAATTTGCACGGTCAATACTGGCTCATCGACCCGGTATTTTCTGAGCGTACGTCTCCAGTTCAATGGATAGGACCGAAACGCTTTCATCAACCACCGATTGACTTAGAAAACTTGCCACTCATTGCTGGCGTTATTATTTCGCACGATCATTATGACCATTTAGACAAGGATACGATTCAACAAATTCATCGCCAAGTAGAGAATTTTGTTGTGCCATTGGGAGTGAAACGACACCTCACAAAGTGGGGCGTAAGTAGTGATAAGATCGTTGAACTCGACTGGTGGCAACATACAACAATGGGACATGTGGAAATTACCGCAACGCCCGCTCAACACTTTTCTGGCCGTGGTGTAAATGATGGAAATAAAACGTTATGGGCATCGTGGGTGATAAAAAGCGAAGATAGATCCGTATTTTTCAGTGGTGATTCTGGTTATTTCGATGGTTTTAAAGAGATCGGAGAACGTTACGGCCCGTTTGACATAACCTTAATTGAAAACGGTGCGTACGACAGGGACTGGCCAGACATTCATATGACGCCAGAGCAAACACTTCAAGCGCATTTAGATGTACGAGGTCAGGCATTGATGCCAGTACACAATGGTACGTTCGATCTAGCATTGCACCCTTGGTACGAACCATTTGAACGAATTTTTGCGTTAGCAGAGCAAAACAATGTCTCGTTGGTGACGCCGCAGATAGGTGAGAAACTCTCGATAAATGACATGTCTAAAACATCGGCATGGTGGCGAAAGAAGTAAATGAGTCACCCTATAGAAGCGGTGAAACGTTGGCTTAGCGTTTAATGCTGACGGGTTAAATACATGCAACTCAATGAGGCAAGGGTGACCATAATCACACCTTGCCAGAAAGTGACTCCTAAGCTGATTCCAAACACCAGTGACGAGAAAAACGCGGAAAAAATCGGCGTGAAATAAGACAAAGTGGCCAGCAGTACCATGTTGCCGCCAATAATTCCTATGTTCCACATCCCATAACCACCCGCCATGGCAAATGCAGCCAATCCTAAGTTGAGTACGGCACTACCGTTCCACGTCATTGGCGGTTGGTCAGTAAGAAGAAATTTAACCCAAAGAGTGGTTGCGGTTGCAATGAAAAACCATGTGATTGCATTTTGCCCATTGGCGAGTCGCTTGGTTACATTGCAGTAAATCGCCCAAATAAAAGCGCCACTGAAGGCGAGGGAATAACTCACGGGATTCGTCGCGACATTCTCGGTAATTCGCGAAATCGAAAGTCCTTCTTCACCGGTTACCGTCCACGCGACCCCAAAAAACGCCATCGCCATTGCCGGATATAACCATATGCTCACTCGCTGGCGGGTTAAGACGACAGCTAACATTACGGTTAAAGCAGGCCAAAGGTAATTAATGACACTCATCTCAACCGCTTGGAATTTATTGTTTGCCATGCCCAAGGTCAGGGCTAAGCACATCTCATAACAAACAAATAAACCGCCCCCAATGATGAGATAGCGGGGAGAAAATCGACTCAATTTGGGTAAGCCGATCACCAAAGCGAGCAATATCGAACTTAAGGTATAAATCATCGCTGCTCCACCGACAGGGCCTAATGATTCTGCGACGTTGCGGATGAAAGGAACAATGGTGCTCCACAGTAAGATAGCGACGCATCCAGCTAAGGTGTATTTGTGTGCTGAAATCAAAGAATACCGCCACGTTAAGAAAAGGAAAGAATGCATTAAGTGTTTAATTTACTTGATGTCGATTGAAGAGATCAATCTCTTTATGCGTGTAAGATACTGCTACCGAGCAAGGTTTCGCAGTGGAGACACGTGATCTTCAAAAGGGACATGCCGCCTTAGAAATGATCGGTCTTCAACACAGCTAGGGCTATCGATTCGGTCCATTCTGAAGTGTCGAAAGTCGTCCCGTTCTGGGTCCCATGCGACCAAATACCAGAGTGGTGGCAAGATTAACATTGCTTGTGGCTCGACTTCCCGATGGGTGGTGGTTCCTTTTGCATCACAATAACCAAAGAGCACGTATTTTTGCTCCAGAAACGAAGTTTCGAAGGTCGTTAGCAAAGAGGCGTCCAATTGTCCCATGTTGGTGATGTCTATTTGAGGCGAGAGTTTTCCGACATACAAACATGCTAACAATCGTCGAAGATCGTGCAACTTTTCTGATGGGAGCGATTTTTCAATTTTGGCGAGTGCCACATCCGCAAGCCCTGTGAAGGGCATTCCTCCTATAGCATCCATTGATGCGACGCCAATTAACAACGCAAACACTTCTGCAACCGAGAACGTCACGGTTGCTTTTACTGATCGCGGGTCAAGTTGTAGCCCACCACCTCGTCCCGGTTCTGAATGGATCACAAACCCTTCATCACGCAGTGCGGTTAAATCACGTAAAACAGTGCGTTTAGACACATCAACTTCACGTGCTAACTCCGCAACGGTCGAAGTGCCGTTACGGCGTAGGCAACGAATAATAGCATCGTGTCGTAGTCGAATTGTCATTGGATAATCTTACTCATTAATAGTGACAATATTTGTCACTATTAACGTATATAAATATGACTCCGACGTCAGTAACTATTTATCGTTATTGCGTCATCCGTATATCTACATCCTTGTATTAAAAGTACCTGTAGGAGACAAGAAATGTCTAATTTAATCGATTTTCCAAATCCAGCGCTAATTTCTGTGAATGGTATTACCCTCGAAGTGTTTGAAGCCGGTCTACAACATAAAGGTAACCCAATCGTGCTTTGTCATGGTTGGCCCGAACATGCCTACTCATGGCGTTTTCAAATCCCAGCGCTCGTTGATGCGGGCTACCATGTCATCGTTCCCAACCAGCGAGGGTATGGTAATTCCTCGCTGCCAGAGGACGTGACGGATTATGACGTCACTCATTTGACCGGCGATCTTATCGCGTTATTGGATCATTACGGGTATGACGATGCCACATTTGTTGGCCACGATTGGGGAGCGATGGTGGTATGGAGCTTGGCTATGCTGCACCCGATCCGAGTGAATAAGGTCATCAACTTAAGTTTGCCTTATCAAGCACGAGGAGATGTTCCTTGGATTGAGTTGATGGCGCAAATAATTGGTAGCGATTACTATTTTGTTCATTTTAACCAACAGCCGGGTGTCGCGGATTCAATATTAAATCAGAATACTCACCAATTTCTTCGTAATCTATATCGTAAAAACGTGCCAATTTCTGAACCCGAGCCAGGTATGCAGATGATCAACCTTGCAAAAGCGACAACGCCTCTGGGTGATCCGGTTATGACCGAAAGCGAGTTAGCAATTTTTGTATCGGCTTTCGAATCCACAGGGTTTATTGGCAGTATAAACTGGTATCGTAATCTCGATCGTAACTGGGGGTTATTGGCGGACGTTAATCCTATCGTTCATCAGCCAACATTGATGATTTATGGAGAGCGAGATTCGATTCCTCAAGCACAGAATCTTTCAGAGTTCGTACCTAATGTGGATGTAATCAGCCTAGATTGTGGTCATTGGATTCAACAAGAACAGCCGGAACAAACTAACCAAGCAATCGTTAATTGGCTGGCGCAAAAAGCACGTTAAATTCGTGACCAGCAAATGAGTACAGGGTGACTGCTTTTGTTTGCATACAATTCAAACTCCTTTAGTATATTATTGAGTATTTAACAGTTTTGTAGCTCACGCTTGGGTAAAATCAAAAAACAGCTATTGCTCGCTCATCACAAAATTATAGGTCTCAACTGTTAGTCTCTGTAAGAGGCACTTGTTAACTGGTCAAGTATGAAAAATAGACGATTTGTAAACCTACCACGTCAAGTTCAGAACGAACTACAAGATCAATATCAAATTATTTATGATGCGCTTGAACGTATGTACGATATAGGAAAGCTTACGAATATAAAGACTAGGTCAATATCTGTTTTTGACCACTGGTTATCTTTCGACGAAGCGATGTCGATACTAACTGAAGTAACACCTTCGATGCAAAATGAATATAACCGTCGTTTACATAAGTTTATATGCTCACTTAGTCATTCATATGAATGTTATTTGATCGTATATAAAGGTCGTTATTCAAGTAAAACTATATACAGAAAGTTCACTTCTGACAGTGCTCGTGAAAAGACACTGTTACCACAAGATTATAGGGCTTGCGAGAATGAGAGGTTTAAGTTAGTCATTCCGGCGTTAGGTATTATGTATTTTGAAGGCTCTGATTTTACTCATCGATTGTATTTTTCCGATGAAAGCGTATTAAAGGTGATTTCTGAATACTTAAGTGAAGCGGAAGTGCATTTAATATAACAAATACGCTAAATATCGACTACCAAAAGGAACACACATGACATTGGAAACCGAGCGACTTATTCTGCGCCAGTGGAAAAGAGACGATTATCAGACATATGCTGAGCTGTGTTCTGACACCAATGTTATGCGGTACTTTCTAGCCCCGCTTTCACGTCACGAGAGTGATGAGCAAGCGACAATGATTCAAACCCTCATTGCAGAACAAGGATGGGGATTTTGGGCGGTTGAATTAAAATCTACTAATCAATTTATCGGCTTTGTTGGTTTACATAGTCAAAGCGCTGATAGTGGTTTACCAAATGCACCGTTTATTGAAATAGGGTGGCGGTTGTCTTCGGAATTCTGGGGCTTTGGTTATGCACCAGAAGCGGCAAAAAGGGCTTTGAAATTTGCTTTTGAAGAGCTTAATGCGCCTGAAGTTTATGCATTTACCACCTTGCAAAATAAACCATCGCAGCGAGTGATGACCAAGGTCGGAATGGTCGATAGTAACCAGAATTTTGATCACCCAAAAGTTACTAAGGGTCACCCGTTAGAGCGTCACTGCTTATACAAAATCACCAAACAGCAATGGTTAGAAAAGCCTATATTCCCGTAATAAGAAAGTCGATCGCAGCAATACTCTCGCTTTTGAATAGAGAATTCTAGTTGGGTGTCGGTTCATTTGAAGGTTTATTGGGGTAGTTCTTTTGTTTATTGTAAGTTCTATAAATGTTTTGTTGACATGAATCGAGTCCTCTATCAGTATGAATTCTATGAATATAAACTTACCGCACCACTCAGCTCGAATTATCATCATTCCATAGGAATGGTGGGATTTGTGATGCGTTAATATTTTATCAAACCCGCCCTAGAGGCGGGTTTTTTATCTCTGCTTCTTGGGAATCACCCTAATTGGAGGAGTTAACATGAAAAAAGTCGCGGTATTCGGGAAACCAGCAAATGGTAAATCAACGTTAAGTAAAAAATTGGCACTCGCCACAGGCATAACATTATATCCTTTAGATTCAATCTTATATCAGCCAAATGGTGACGAAGTAAGCCGAGAAGATTACGAGAAAACTCATGAACGCATTCTCGCTTCTGAGGAATGGATCATTGAAGGTTTTGGGCCACTAAATTCATTGAAGTCGTTTCATCAGCGTTTGGACGAAGCCGACACTTTAATTTATATAGATTTACCCTATTTAGTGACCTATTGGTTAGTGGCAAAACGGTGTTTCAAAGGAATATTTCGCAAACCAGAGGGATGGCCAGAAGGAAGTTCAGTACTTAGCGGAACATTGGAAAGTTATAAAGTATTAAAAATGTGCCCAAAATTCTGGAATGACGACTTTTTGCAGGCATTAGAAAAACGTTCAATAACCAAGAAGCTCTATGTGATTCGTTCGGTTTCTGAGTTAGATAGATTTGTTGAGAAAAATGTGAAATAAAGGAATGTCACAACAGAGGACAAATGCGCAGCGTGTGAGGTTAGATTATATACCATAAGAAAAGGAAGTCGTATGATGAAAACATTTCAAGGTTCATGTCATTGCCAAGCGGTACAGTTTGAAATAGAAACAGACTTATCAGAACTGACCACGTGTGATTGCACTATTTGTCTTAAAAAGAACGCGCTCATGATTAAAGTTCACGAAAGTGCAATGAGAATCACCGCGGGTTTAGAATCACTGACGACGTATCAGTTTCATTCCAACACGGCCGAGCATTACTTTTGTAAAGTCTGCGGTATTTACCCTTTCCATCGTAAGCGTGTCACACCAGATTATTTTGGGGTAAATGTATTTTGTTTGGAGTCTTTTGACACAACAAATATTCCAGTACGCGCCACGGTTGGGGCAGGGATGAAATAGTAGCCACCGTTAGCATTTAATTCAGAATACAGTTCAAATTATTGTGCAGTATTATCGTGACCCGATTTTCTTCAGGAGGTAAACATGATGACGTTAAGTTTTAAATGGTCGAGACTGGATTCCTTAAGTGTTATGGAGTTCTTTGAAATAATTAAAGCACGAGAATCCGTTTTTGTGGTTGAACAGCAGTGTCCATATCAAGAAACTGATGAAATGGATCGTGATTCATGGCATCTCGCGGTGTCTTTGAATGATGAGCTTGTTGCGTATGTGAGAGTCGTTGATCCTGGCGTGAAATATGCCCAACCATCAATAGGCCGAGTTATGACGTTGCAACCATTTCGGCACTTGAAAATAGGTCGCCCGTTGATGAACGAAGCGATTCGTTTTACCGAACACACCTTTCCGAAGCTGGGGATTAAAATTGGTGCTCAAGTCTATTTACAAGGTTTTTATGAATCTTTGGGGTTTGAGGCTGTAAGTGAACCATACGATGAAGACGGCATCCTGCATTTAGACATGCTGAAGCCAACCTAACCAGCAAACATGTGATACTCGGTATATTATTTAGGTCAGTACCCGAAAACTGTTCAGGTAAACTTATGAAAAATATTGCTTTAGGCGTCGTTATAAGAGAAGAGAAAGTGTTAATTCAACATCGCTTTAGACGAAATCAAGGAATGGTATTTGAGTTCCCCGGGGGCTCGATTGATTCTGGTGAGTCTAGCGTTGAAGCGGGAGTGAGGGAGCTTTGGGAAGAGACAGGCCTAAAGGATTTAAAATATCTAGGCAGTCATCAAGCCGTCAACGACTTTGGTGGCGAGATTCATTATGTCGTCTTACGCGCAAGCCGAGATAATGAACCTTATATGACTGATGAGGTAAGGCAACAAACTTTCTATTGGTTAGAGCCAGCAGAGATCCCCCTAGGCGATTTCTATCGAGCAGATATCGACTTTATTCGAAATCACCTGATCCAGTTTATTCAGTAGGTGACTTATTAATGATTAACCAGCATTGGCAGTATGTCGCTGAGAGCCGTTTCTTTATATTGGTCTTCAAGTGCTCGTCTCATTTTGCTGCCATCCAATAGTACGGGTTGCTGCCAAAGGTATTGCATTTTCATGACTTCACTAATTAAGGGTACAAAAGGCGCGATGAGCATAAATGCCCACCACGAAAATTTTGCGGCATGCAAGGTTTTACCGTTGGCGATACAGGCTTTATCCCAGTCATTTTGAGAGAGCTTTAGTCCGTCGTCATGCCATACTTCATAGGACGATTGTGGTAAGGACATAAGCATGGCGGTGTTGTCACATAGGTCGGGTAAGAACGACCAAAAGTGCACATGCCGATCATTATGTGGAAACTTAATTTTTACGCGATTGCGCTTCTGCCTCAAGATCATCGATATCCAAGTGAAATTAGTGTCGGGGCCGATAAAATCACCCGCGCGTACAATGGATACTTTTGCACCCTGTTGGCTCGCTTGATAAAGTCGGTTCTCCATTTTCACTCGAATTTCACCTTTTACCGATACGGGCTTCATCACAACGTCTTCGGTAATATAGTGCTCTTGAGGTGCTAAGTTATACACGTTCCCTGGAAAAAGGATTCGACTCGTGAGTTTCTCTGCGACTCGAACGGTGGGTTCCAATAGCGCCATGGCTTCGGTTTCCCAGCGATGATAAGCCGGGTGAATACCGTATACGATAAGTTCTGCTCCCAAGGCTGCTTCCTCGATCAGAGCTTCATTGTTTGCATCCCCGACCCAAATGTCATTGGTATCTAACCATGCTGGCGCTTTTACAGCTTCGCGTACCAATACTCGAATGTTCCAGCCTGCGTTTCGTAACGAACAAGCCATTTGTGATCCAAAGTTTCCGGTAATACCTAAAATTAGTGCTGTTTTCATCTTGTTTCCTCCTTTAGCTAACGATATTCTACAATTCGGTAAAGAATAGTGAATGTCAGTTTTGCACTATCGGATATTCATAAATGAATAGATAAAGTGAATAGCAAAAATGAATAGTAATAATTGGCAATGGTGGCAATACTTCCTTGCGATTGCAGAAGCAGGCAGTTTAAGCCAAGCCTCGAATCATCTAGCGGTCTCTCAACCGACATTGAGTCGGCAACTGCAAGCGATGGAAAATCGGCTTGGGCAATCGCTTTTTGATCGAAGTACTCAAGGGTTAATCCTTACAACCTTTGGCGAGCGCCTGCTAGAAGATTGTAAACAAATGCAGATGAGCGCACACCGCCTTGAACGCATAGCGGCTGGGCTAGCAACTTCATTGACAGGGCGAGTTCGCTTGGCCGCTAATGAAATGCTTGCACAATATTATCTACCTAAATTGTTACCTCTGTTTATGGATACTTACCCTGAGGTTTCGATTGAACTTGATGTGAGTAATCACGCTAGCAACTTAGATAAACGTGATGCAGATGTCGCGATTCGCATGTTTGAGCCGACTCAATTGGACTTAGTCTGCCGGCGGATTTGCAATATTTCATTAGGCTTTTATGCGAGTGCTGACTACCTCGAGAGAAACGGCACCCCAAACACCGCCGACACGCTCTTTCAGCATCGAATTATTGGCTATGATCGAGATCCACAATTTGAAAAAGGCGCGCAAGTGATGGGGTGGAGTGTAAGTAATGAGCAGTTTTTAATCCGAACGGATTTTATGCCAATGCATCTCGAGCTTGCGCGTCATCATGGGGGGATTATTGCTAGCCACAAGCGTTTGTGCAGTGAAGCTGGTCTGCAAGCGATTACGTTCGACTTTGAGTTGCCGGAATTGCCAGTGTATTTGGTGTGTCACCGAGATGTGCAGCACAATAAGAAGATTCGAGTGTTGATGGATTTTCTTAGCCAACACTTACCGACGGTGTTAGCTTAAAAAATATTGTGGTTGAGAAGATGAAGCTTGAGTTCTTACGCTCATTCACAATATTCCTCGCCTTCGAAGTGCTCTAATTCACCATCATTTACATGATCAATAAACGTTGAATATTGCAAAGCTCTTGATTTAGTGTCAGTTGTCAGAGCTTCGAGTGAACTAATTAAATTCGACAGATCATTTAGCTCAACGCCTCTTGCAAAATAACACGCTTCTATCTTTCTCGAATTGAGTTTTAAATTGTAGGCAAGCTCTAGTGTTTTATTATTTTCTTTAGAAAAGTCATTGGTCATAACAGACTGAAGATTACGAGCATTTTGTTTAATAACAGTTCTAATGGGATCTTTGACTTGTAATGCTTCGATATACGCTTCAATGTCATCGCGAATACCATCTTGATTTTCGTCTGGGCCAGCGATGTTGTCACTACGATCTAACTGAGGTTCAAACGCTTCGTATAACAAGGTGAGTTGTTCATTGATCGTCGATTGAGATTGTAGATCGCTAACCATTTTACCGGGTAACGTTAAGGTGACAGAGCCAACTTCAATCACTATTTTGTTTTCGCTACATGCGCTCAACAAGAAAACAGCAAGTAGGTATGTGGTTAATGTAGAAAGGTTCATCAAACAAGACCATTAGAAAAATTATAATCATCAATTTATCATTAATAGCCAGATGGCACTGGTTAATTTCCCACCTTCGAGCGCGCATTCTTATTCTCAATACACACAAAGCTGGATTGAAGGTTGCTATAACTTAGTCGTAAATTGAAGGATAAAAAAAAGCGCTGCTAGTGCAGCGCTTGAGGGTATTAAGCATTATTCATTTAGAGGAACTTTTTAAACGGTGGCTTCGGTAGATGACTCATTCTGTTTAAGAAAAGCATAGGTGAAACCCGTAACAGCCGTACCTGCAATGATAGCGACAAGATACATGATGACTGGCGAAATGGCTCCTGGGATCAACAATACAAATAAACCACCGTGGGGTGCCACAAGTTGTGCTCCGACTAGCATAGATAAAGCACCGGTTAGAGCGCCACCAATCATACAAGAAGGGATAACACGCATTGGGTCTTTGGCTGCAAAGGGAATCGCGCCTTCAGAAATAAAACACATACCAAGGACAAAAGAGGCTTTACCCGCTTCTCGTTCACCGGCTTCAAATTTACTTTTTGCGAGGAAGGTTGCCAATCCCATTCCAAGAGCTGGAACCATTCCTGCAGCCATGATTGCTGCCATTGGCGTATAGGTTTGCGAAGCAAGTAGACCAACACCGAACGTATAAGCGGCTTTGTTGACTGGGCCACCAAGATCGAAACACATCATCGCCCCAAGGACAATGCCAAGAAGTACCGCATTTGTACTGCCCATATTATTTAGGAAGTCGGTCATTGCAGCCATGATGCTGGCAACAGGCCCGCCAATTACGTATATCATGACTAGGCCAGTAAATAAGCTAGCAAAAAAAGGTATGATTAAAATTGGCTTAAGTGCTTCCATTGACTGGGGTAGTGACACTTTGTCGACGATGAATTTTGCCGAGTATCCCGCGATAAGACCCGCGACAATGCCCCCTAAAAATCCTGAGCCTGTTGAGCTTGCGAGCATTCCACCAATAAGTCCGGGTGCTAAACCTGGGCGATCGGCGATAGAGAAGGCAATAAAACCAGCAAGAACCGGGATCATCAGAGCAAATGCGCTGCCTCCTCCTATCGACATTAGCGCGGCCGCTAAGGTCCCTTCTTCTTTAAATGCCTCAATACCAAATATGAAAGAAAGTGCGATAATCAGACCACCGGCGACAACAACCGGAAGCATGTGCGACACCCCGGTCATTAGATGTTTGTAGATTCCTTTTTTCTCTTCAGGTGCCTTGGTTTGGCTATTGTTATTGCCGGGTTGGGTATAGGTTGTCGCCGAAGCAAAGGCTTGATTGATTTCTTGCTCTGGTTTCTTAAGCGCAAGGCTGGTACTGGTTTTGTAAAGTAGCTTGCCTTCGAACTGGCTAAGCGGAACATCAATATCCGCCGCAATGATAACGACATCAGCTTCCGCAATTTCTTGGGCAGTGAGTTGGTTCTTGGCACCTACTGAACCGCGAGTTTCGACTTTTATCGTGTGTCCAAGGCGCTTGCCGTGTTTCTCAAGAGCATGAGCGGCCATGAATGTGTGTGCGACGCCAGTCGGACAAGCGGTGATCGCTACGATTTTTTTACCGTTACCTGATGGTGGTGTGAATTCTATTGGCACAACCGTCGTGCCTTGTTCAAGAGTCGTTGCGTTGTCGATAGCTTTGTTTAAAAAGGCTTTAGGATCACTTGTACATTCAGAAATACTGGCTTGATACACCTTCTTCCCAACAAAGCGCTGAGTATCAACTGGCGTGTTAGCAGCAATAATGATGACATCGGATTCTGCAATTTGAGCATCTGTGAAGGGGTGAGCATCCACGACGTTAGAGTGGCACTCAACTGTCGCGTCGTGTCCGAGTATCTTTGCAGCTTGATCAAGCATTCCGGCAGCGATGAGGCTATTTGCTACGCCACTGGGGCAGGCAGTAATTATTGAGATTTTCATAGACTTTACCTTCGTGTTCATTTGTTTCACTTCAAATTGGAGTTAGTGTTCTGACGTTTATTTGTTATTTTTTGTAATTGAACTTGCTTTTGTAGGGATAAAACTTCGTTAATGTCGGGTGCGCCAACACCCACTTGGCACACCGCAAGTGCTGAGAGTGCTGTTGCAAAAGAAAGTATGTCGGCTTTAGGTAAGGCTTGCATATAGCCCCAACAAAATCCGGCAACCAAGGTATCACCAGCGCCGACGGTGCTGATGACATTCATCTGGGGTGGTTTGGCTTGATACCATTGGGTATTTTCGAGCCACAGAACGCCTTCTGCTCCCATAGAAACAACAATGTTAGCGATTCCTTTGTCGGACAGTACTTCAGCCGCTTCAATGCATTGATTTTGTGAGGAGAGGTGATGACCGATATAGTGCGAAAGCTCTTCATCATTTGGCTTAATTAACCAAGGTTTTGCTTCGAGACCTTTTGTGAGCGCCTCTCCACTGCTATCAAATAGCACTCGTTTCCCATTTTGCTGTAAGAGCGTAATCCATTGTGCACTTTGCTCGGCACTAATGCCTATTGGTAGACTGCCCGAAAACACAAAGTAGTCGTGGTTTTGCATTAGCTTTTTAAGTACGACTTCGAATTGTGAAATGGCGGATTGGTCGACGGTAAAACCAGGGAAATTGATATCACTGACATTACCGTTTTCTTCGACAAGCTTTACGTTTATCCGAGTCGAACTTTCTACCCGAATAAATTCATCGTTAGCCCCCAGGTCGGTAAATAACTCCTCGAAAAGATCTTGGTTTTTTGCACCTAAAAATCCCGTTACCGTTACTTCTGCCCCTAAGTCACTTAGCACTTTAGCAACGTTGACCCCCTTACCGGCGGCATGGAGCGAGCCTTTATTCACTTGGCTTACTGAACCGATATTTAGTGCATCTAAATGGCCAGTTAAATCAAGCGCGGGGTTTAGAGTAATCGTCACGACTTTTTTTGTTTGCGTTGCCATAAACCGTTCCAGTTTTCTTCGCTGATATTAATTGCTGAATCGATTCAGCATTGTTTTAAAAAAATTCAGCAAATTTGATCTTTGCTGAATCCTTTCAGCTTTCATACTGAACCGATTCAGCTTATAATTCAACTCATCAATATGGCTGGGATTTATTTATATGATCCATCGCACAAAAAAGATCTCGTTATGACACTAGAAGAAATTGCAAAACTTGCGGGCGTATCTAAGACCACGGCCAGTTACGTGATCAACGGTAAAGCTGACAAATATCGTATTGCTGAAAAGACTCAAGAAAGAGTGATGGAGGTTGTCGAACAGTATAATTACCGGCCCGATCACGCGGCATCGTCGTTACGAGCGGGTCACAGTCGCTCTTTTGGTTTAATTATTCCAGATTTGGAAAACTCGAGTTATGCCCGAATAGCAAAACTACTCGAACAGAACTCGAGGAAGGCGGGTTTTCAGATATTGATTGCGTGTTCTGACGATGATCCTGAAACAGAGAAATTGGTGGTAGAAGCATTGCTTTCACGCCGTATAGATGCCTTGTTTGTTGCGAGTGCGGTATCTGATGCGAGCGAATACTATTTATCGATTCAGAAACGAGGTACACCGATTATTGCTATCGACCGGTCATTGGACGATGAATACTTCAGCTGTGTGATTAGTGAGGATTATGGCGCGGCATTTCAATTAACCAATTCGGTGATTGATGCCAGTACCCATTCCATCGGACTTATTGGTGCTTTGCCGAGTTTGAATATTTCTAAAGATCGCCATCTTGGGTATGAAGCTGCCTTGAAAGAATCTGGCTTAGTTCCGCAGATTGCGTATGGTGAACATTTTAACAATGCAGAAGGTAAAAGGCTCTTTTTGGAATGGATTGAAGCCTGTACGGTCCCACATGCGATTGTCACAACATCGTATACTCTGTTAGAAGGTGTGTTAGACGTTCTTATCGAAAAACCCGAACTTATGCATACAGTGAAATTGGCTACATTTGGTGACAATCGTTTGTTAGATTTTCTGCCAATAAAAGTGAATTCACTGCCCCAACAATTTGAATTAATTTGTGGCAGTGCGTTGGAACTTGCACTCAACGCAACCGAAAAGCGTTATAACCCAGGCGTTGAGTTGATTCCAAGGACAATTAAAATTCGGCGATAAGCATTTTTTATAGAAATATATCTTAATGACTAATCGATGAACCGGTGACTTCTTGGAATAGTGCTTCAATAGTTACGATGTTGTTTTGAACATAGTCGATAAAAGCACGCATCGTGGGAGTTGGGTGCTTACCTTGTGGGTAGACTAAACTCCACGATCGGCGTAATGGAAAACCGGGCAGGGGTAGTATCTTAATAGATTCGTTTTGCAGTTCAGCAACGACACTTAAACGCGGTAAAACACTCACACCTAAGCCAGCCATAACCGCATGTTTAAGCCCTTCATTCGAGTCTATTTGAATATATGGATTCAACTTTACTCGCACATCTTGGCAATGCTGTTCCAGTGCCAATCGGTTGCCTGATCCCGGCTCACGTAGCATTAACCTGCTGTCGAGAAAGTCTTCAATTGTGACCTCTTTCTTTGAGAGAAGAGGATGATTTGGCGCGACTAAAGGCAGAAGTTCGTTATCGAGAAAAGGTAATGATGAAAAGGGCTTTCCGGTCGGTACCATCCCCATGATAACGATATGGTCTACATTTTCACTTAAGCGTTCGATTGCCTGAGTTCGATTCACCGCTTTCACATTGACCGAGATATGAGGGTGAAGTTTCATAAATCCATTCAATAAATAGGGAACAACACATTGAGCAGTATTGACCGCCGCGATGTTTAATTCTCCAGAGATTTGTCCTTTCATTTCCCCAAGTTCTTGTTGCAGGGTTTGCAGCTGTTCAAATATCGATTCTACCGCTTCAAATAAGTATTCTCCCGCCGTGGTGTGGTAGAGCTTGCGACCGACATATTCGAAAAGGGGTTGCTCTAATGCTTGCTCAATTTGACGTATTTGGCTACTGACTGCGGGTTGAGTTAAACCTAACTCAAGCCCGGCACGACTGTAGCTTTTTAACTTGTATACGGATTGAAACACCTGAAGTTGGCGAAAAGAGAGCCGACTTGCCAGTTTATGTACGCTCATTGACATAAGAAAGGTTCGGTTATTTATCTATAACCAATAGCTTATAGATAAACGAAAAAATATCAATTATACGCTGATTATCTCTCAGGTTATGGTGTTTACAGGCGACCAGATATGAGGATTTCAGACAAGGATTTCTGTCTGTCATATCGTGAGTACTGGTTATCACTCTCTTCAAGGAGTCATAAAAATGCTGAAGAAAGTTCTAATTGCTAACCGAGGTGAAATCGCAGTGCGTATCGTCCGTGCATGCGCTGAAATGGGGATTCGCTCGGTAGCTATTTATACCGAGCCAGATCGTTATGCTCTGCATTTAAAACGTGCTGATGAATCTTACTCATTAGGTACCGACCCGTTAGCGGGATATCTAGATCCACTACGATTGGTAAACCTTGCTTTGGAAACCGGTTGTGACGCTATTCACCCTGGCTACGGCTTTTTGTCTGAGAATGCGGAATTTGCTCGTCTTTGTGAAGATGCCGGTATTGTGTTCATTGGCCCCAAATCTAGCGTGATTCATTCGATGGGCGATAAAACTCAGGCACGCGATAGCATGAGAGCGGCTGGAGTGCCGATTACTCCGGGCTCAAATGGGAACCTTAATGGTGTTGGAGAAGCGTTGTCGCTAGCGGAAAAGTTCGGTTATCCAGTGATGATCAAAGCAACTTCGGGTGGTGGTGGACGTGGGATACGTCGTTGTGATTCAGCGCAAGAGCTAGAACAGCAATATCCGAGAGTGATCTCAGAAGCAACCAAGGCATTTGGGGCTGCGGATGTGTTTCTTGAGAAATGCATTGTTAACCCTCGTCATATCGAAGTACAAATTCTGGCGGATTCTCACGGTAATGTCATTCATCTGTATGAGCGTGATTGTTCAATTCAACGACGTAATCAAAAGCTCATCGAAATCGCCCCAAGCCCTCAACTGACGCCTGAACAACGGGAATATATTGGTAGCTTAGCGGTGCGAGCGGCCGCGGCAGTCGGGTATGAAAACGCGGGAACGGTGGAATTTCTGCTAACTGGTAACGAAGTCTATTTCATGGAAATGAACACGCGAGTCCAGGTTGAGCACACCATTACTGAAGAAATTACTGGCGTTGATATTGTACGTGAACAGCTTCGGATCGCATCAGGTTTGGCGTTGAGTTATCGTCAACAAGACATTAGTTATCGAGGATTTGCTCTGCAATTTAGAATTAACGCAGAAGACCCAAAGAACGACTTTCTTCCTAGTTTTGGCCGTATTTCTCACTACTACGCTCCCGGTGGTCCAGGAGTGCGGGTGGATACAGCGATTTATACAGGCTATGAGATTCCTCCTTATTACGATTCTATGTGCATGAAGTTGGTTTGTTGGGCATTGACGTGGGACGAAGTGATAGCTCGTGGTAAGCGTTCATTGGATGACATGCGGTTGCGCGGTGTGAAAACCACAGCCACATATTATCAGCAGATATTGAGCCATCCAGAATTTCAACGTGGCGTGTTTGACACCAGTTTTGTATCCGAACATCCAGAGTTGCTTCACTACTCTGAAAAAGGGGTCCCGAAAGAAATTGCATTAGCATTAGCGGCTGCGATTGCAGCTCATGCTGGCTTATAACCATAGCAGTTATCAAAAAAAATTAATGAAAAGCACGCCATTCGTGCTGAATAGAATTTTGGAGTGAAACCAATGAGCAAGATCCAGATTACTGACGTTACTCTACGCGATGCCCATCAGTCGTTAATTGCGACGCGTATGCGTACCGAAGACATGCTGCCAATTTGCGATGCCCTCGACCAAGCTGGATTCTGGTCTTTAGAAGTATGGGGAGGCGCGACGTTTGATGCTTGTGTACGCTTTCTTAAAGAAGATCCGTGGGCGCGTTTACGTGCGCTACGTCAAGCCTTGCCAAATAGTCAATTGCAGATGTTACTGCGCGGGCAAAACTTATTAGGTTATCGCCATTATGCCGATGACGTTGTTGAAGCATTTGTTCACAAAGCGGCTGAGAATGGTATCGATGTGTTTCGTGTTTTCGATGCGTTAAATGATTTACGTAACCTTGAAACCGCGATGAAAGCTGTTAAAGCGGCTGGAAAACACGCCCAAGGCACGATTTGTTACACCACCAGTCCAGTACACACTGAAGCGTTATTTGTTCAGCAAGCCAAAGATCTGGTTAATATGGGCGCGGACTCTATCGCGATTAAAGACATGGCAGGTTTACTGACGCCATACGCGACATACGATCTAGTCAAAGCTCTTAAATCGGCGGTCGACATTCCTGTGCTTATTCATAGTCACAATACCGCGGGGCTGGCATCGTTATGCCAAATGAAGGCGATTGAAGCAGGGGCAAGTGGAATTGATACCGCAATCTCTTCGTTTGCTGGCGGCACAAGTCATCCAGCATGTGAATCACAGGTAGCGGCATTAAGAGGAACAGAGTTTGATACTGGAATGAACTTGAGTCAGCTCGGGGAAATTGCCGATTACTTTCAAGACGTACGCAAAAAGTATCATCAATTTGAATCGGAATTTACTCGAGAAGATGTGTCAGTTCAAATCAATCAAGTGCCGGGTGGAATGATGTCGAATCTGGCAAACCAGCTCAAAGAGCAAAATGCACTGGATAAAATAGGTGAAGTGTTTGCTGAAATACCACGAGTTCGAGCGGATCTTGGATTTCCTCCTTTAGTGACACCAACCTCTCAGATTGTTGGAACTCAAGCGGTATACAACGTTTTGGCCGGTGAACGTTACAAGACCATCACCAATGAAGTGAAGCGCTACCTTCAAGGTGGCTATGGCGCTGCACCTGCTGCGGTCGATTTGGACTTACAGAAAAAAGCCATCGGTAATGAAATTGTGATGGAAGGGCGTCCGGCGGATCAACTGACTCCCGAAATGAGCCGACTTAAAGAGGAGATCGGTGAACTTGCTGAGAGTGATGAAGATGTACTGACGTTTGCGATGTTCCCAGACCTTGGACGGGAATTCTTAGCACAACGTGCCGAAAATACATTGGTCCCTGAAGCGTTGATTCCCGCAGAGCAAGCGGAATCTAAAATGGCAATGGCGACAGAGTTTAAGATTGATGTTTCTGGTGAAAGTTACGATATCGCGGTTACGGGAGTTGGTGATTTTGGTGGTGGTAAACGTAAAATTTACATGTCGATGGATGGCGTACCTCGTGAAGTGATTTACGAGTCGCTCAATGAATATGTAGACGATGGTCAACATAAGGGGCGTAAACGAGCCACAGAACCAGGAGACGTGACCGCAACGATGCCAGGTAATGTCGTTGAGGTGTTAGTAAAAGAAGGTGACAAGATCGATGCCGGACAAGCTGTTCTAATTGCAGAAGCGATGAAAATGGAAACCGAAATTCATTCAAGTGTGGCAGGAACAGTTCAAGCGGTTAACGTTAGCAAAGGCGACCGTGTCACGCCAGGTGAAGCGCTCATCGAAATCGCATGAGGTGATTAAAACGTAATATGCACATTGGATACGTCATACTTGGAGTATCCAATGTGCTTAAGTGAGCGATGTGCCTAGGTTAACAATATACTTAGGTTACAGAAAAATCATCGGTAAGGTCATCAGCAACAATAAACCCATTGCGAGATTAAACACTCGATTGTAAGTCGGGTGTTGCAGTTGCTTCGAAACCAACTTCCCAATTGTGATCCACATAAAGGTTCCCGGTAAGGTCGCGGTGTTAAAAAATAGAATACAGAGTAGGGCTGAAGGCCAAAACAAATCACCCGTTAAGGTAAATACGCTGCTTGCTGTCATCAAGTTAGCCCATGACTTAGGGTTTATCACCTGAAACAACGCCGCTTCAATAATCCCCATTGGCTTTGCATCCTCATTGACGCGATGCATCTTTGCAAACGCAATCTTGAATGACATGTAAACAATATAACCAGCGGCAATGTAAGTACAGATAGTGTGAGTCGTTGGCCAACGTTCAAATAATTGCCCCAGTCCAAGTAAAATTGTGAAATGGAGAATGGTCATCCCACAACGTATACCAAGAACGTGAGGAAGCGTTTTAACGACTCCAAATTGGGCTGCGGAATGGGCGAGTAGAATATTGTTTGGCCCCGGAGTGACCGTTGAGATAAAACAGAAAAGTGCCAGAGAGGGAATAATATTGATTAGTTCGTTATTCATGTCGTAAGTCCTGTACAATATAAATTGTACCCTTGAATGTATAAACTCTCATGTGATACAAAAACGATCAAGGATTTTATTGTTATGGGTACAATTTCAAAAGTCGATCTCGACAAATTTACATTGGCATGTGAAAGTTATCCGAAATACCAAGCGCTAGCATGGGTTATTGAGCAAGCGATCCATGAAGGAGAGTTAGTCGATAGGCAAAAACTGCCCCCACAACGACAGCTGGCAGACGCATTGAATATCACCCATGGAACTGTCACCAGAGCGTATGCCCTTCTCGAAAAAAAAGGGATCGTAACTGCAAAGTTAGGGGCCGGGACCTATGTAACTTTGTCGCTGGATTCACATTCTTTTAATTCAGAGAACAGCGTATCGAATGAATACGACTTTGCTTCAAGCATGCAGCCTATGTTGGGTCAGCAATTGTTGGTCAAAAAAGCGCTGTCTGCATTGGCCAATGATATCGGTGCGATAGAAAGCGTGATGAATTATTCGTATCAGGGAATTGATCGGCATAAAACGACGTTTCTCTCGTGGCTCGCTACGCGGGATATTCAAGCGAATAAAAGTGATATTTGTTTTACTTACGGCGCGCAGCAGGGGATATATACCTGTCTGCAATTGTTGACTCGGCCAGAAGATTTTATTCTACATGAAGATCTCAGTTATCCGGGGTTCTTTCGTGCCGTGGGTGCAAGTCATGTAACACCTTTAGGGGTTCCCATTACCGATGAAGGGTTGGATCTTGAAGTTTTAGAGCAATATTGCCAGCAATTTAAGCCAAAATTACTGTATATCACGCCAAATATGCAGAACCCGACTAATACGAGGTACACAACAGAACAGCTCGATCGTATTGTTGAACTTAGTATTAAATACCAATTTTATATTATCGAAGATGATGTGAATTATTGCTTACCGGAGGATTGGCATCTACCGTTACAACAGCGTGCTAAAGACCGTGTATTTTACGTATCTAGTTTATCGAAATATGTCGCTGGAGGACTGAGGATCGCTTATACCTTAGTGCCAGAGAAATGGCAGCAAGCATTTAACGATCACATTCATAGTCAATCTTGGATGGTGCCTACGATCAGTTTTGAGCTTGGCAGTCGATTTATATTGAGCGATGAATTTAAGCAAAATCAAGCGTATTTAGCGGATGAAATTCGATACCGACGCGCTAAGTTTTCCGAGATGGTGGCGCGATATGGCTTCACCACACGCCAGGGTGGATTAAATATTTGGCTAACGTTACCCGACTCTATAAACGTTGACCATTTCAACCGGGTCTTAATCTCGAACCGAATTAAAGTTCGTCCCGCCGACCTTTTTTGTTCGTTTAATCCTCAAAGACCAAACCAACAAGGTTTCCGAATTTCCCTTGGTGGTTTCACGACGCGAAATCAGTTTGAGCATGGTGTGGATATATTTGAGGAAGCGCTACAGCAGTTAAATGACAGGCAAGATGTGATCATTTAGGAGCAAGTGACGTCGTCACTCTAGATGACGTCAAGTACTCCTCCCTTCCATATATGCAAAGCCAATTATCATACAAGTACCTCAAATCCCCACGGTTCATCACACATTCACTTACTAATTGTAGGGTATCTTGTGATTCACAATCCGGCCTTCTGAGTCATTGGATTATTTGCACCAGTCAATCTTAGTGTTCGACTACATTCATCTCGGTGCATGTTTGCTTAAATAAAGGATCACGTTATGACGAAAACAACGTCTACGATTTGCCCATACTGCGGTACGGGTTGCGGTATTGGTTTGAGAAGCCAAGGCGATAAAGTTATCGGGGTTGAACCTCTCGTTGGTCATCCCATTAGTAAAGGTCGACTTTGCTCTAAAGGGTGGAGCTCCGCTTTCGCAACAGGTCATGAAAACCGCATCACAAGCCCAATGATTCGCGAAGGCGATGGCTTTCGCGAAGCCAGCTGGGAAGAAGCATTATCGCTTATTCATGAACAATTTAGCTACTATCGCGACCATCATGGCCCACAGTCCGTTGGAATGATCAGTTGTGCTCGTGCAACCAATGAAGATAACTACGCGATTCAGAAATTTGGTCGTGCAGTATTGAAAACCAACAATATTGATCACTGTGCTCGAATTTGTCACAGCCCCTCTGTTGCGGGATTACGCCAGACGGTAGGTTCAGGAGCAATGACCAACAGCATTGCAGATGTAACCAAGGCTGATGTAATTGTCGTGTTTGGTTGTGACCCAACTGAGAGTCACTCGATTATTGGCAGTGACATTATTAAAGCAAAAGAAGCCGGCGCGTTGTTGATGGTGGTTGACCCTCGTCGTACTCGTCTTGCTGAAATGGCCGATGTGCATTTACAACTTCGATTAGGCACCAACGTTGCGTTGTTAAATGGTCTGGTTAATATCATTCTCGACAAAGGCTGGGAAGATGAAGCTTTCTTAAGTGAGCGTTGTGAGAACCTAAACTTACTGCGCAAATCCGTGGCGGAATACACGCCAGAGAAAGTGTTTGAAATAACTGGTGTGCCGGTCGATCAGCAAATTCAATTTGCGCGTTTATACAGTCATGCAAGAGCCGCATTCCTCGCCTACGGTATGGGAGTGACACAATATGTCAGTGGCACAAATAACGTGATTGCAATTTCAAACCTTGCCCTGGTATGTGGTCAGGTTGGAAAACCGGGAGCAGGGATTAATCCTCTTCGCGGTCAAAATAATGTGCAGGGCGCATGTGATATGGGCTGTTTACCTGGTGTTTTCCCCGGCTATCAATCGACCGATGATGAAGCAGCTCGAGATAAATTTAGCCGAGCTTGGGGAACGACTGTCGCCGAGAAGCCGGGCATGACGTCTTTAGGTATGAATGAGGCAGCGTTACAGGACCAATTTCATGCAATGATGATTTTTGGTGAAGATCCCGTTGTTACCGACCCAGACCAAAACCAAGTCACTAAGTCATTGAAGAAAATTGATTGCTTGGTTGTGGTAGAACTGATGATGACCGAGACGGCTCAGCTTGCTGATGTTGTTCTTCCTGCTGCGAGCTTTGCCGAGAAAGATGGTACCTTCGCCAACTGTGAACGTCGTGTACAACGGGTTCGTAAAGCCGTTAATCCGCCAGGCGAGTGCATGAGTGACTGGCAAATGATGAGCAAGCTTGCCAAGTTGTTTGGCGCAGAAGGGTTTGACTGGAATAGCTCAGAAGAAGTGTTTGATGAAATCGTATCGTTAACATCGATCTATTCGCAAATGAGTTACCCACGCCTGGAAGATGCTCAAGGGTTACAATGGCCTTGTGATATTCAACATCCTGATGGTTCCGCGGTACTCCATGAACGTGGTTTTCCGATTGGCAAAGCTCGGCTATTGCCAGTCCACCACATGCCAACGGCGGAACAGCCAGACAAAGACTACCCATACTATCTCACTACGATTCGTTTCCACTTCCATTATGGCTGTGGTTCGATGACACGAAAATCGCCTCTATTGGAACGTGAGTCTCCTAAGGGGTTGTTGTATATGAATCCAAGAGATGCGACCAACCAAGGGTTATTTAACTATGCTCCAGTTGGTGTTCGTTCTCGTCGTGGATACCTTGAAACTCGGATTATTGTGACCGATCAAGTTCCCCCTGGTTTGATCAGCATTCCTTATCACTTTTTTGATATTCCATCGAATCAGTTAACCAATGATGCGCAAGACCCTGTCACGCGTATGCCGGAACTTAAGGCTTGCGCAGTGCGTGTTGAACCATTGGCTAGAGATGCTGAGCCAAGACCGATTAATGTGCTAAAAGCCGCCGGTGAAGCAGTTGCAACTGCCGAATGATTGGGAATAAAGGAACCGAATAATTATGTATGCATACGAACTGGATCGAATTGAACATTTACGAGATTGGTTAGCCCTGAGAAATACCGTATATCAACCGGTGGATAATGGGACAGGCAACAGTGTTTGGGAAGCAATTGCCCATGGCGAAGTTGCTCATTTTCACCCTGAATTACGACCGCTAATGTCACCCAAAAGCATGTTTTTCTCTGAGTTGGAGTCTCTGTTTGTTTTTGATAGCAACACATTTGAGGAAATGAAACCGCAGCACGGCCCTCAAGTGCTTTTTGGGGTTAAAGCCTGTGACTTGACCGCGATTGCTTATCAAGACAAGCACTTTGAACATGACCCATATTACCAAGCCCGTCGTCAAAAGACGTTATTGGTAGGGCTTGACTGTTCAAGTCCGTGTGAAAATGGGTTTTGTCGAAGTGTTGATGCTGGCCCTCAAGTTAAAAATGAGATAGCGGATCTGATTTTAACGCCAATGCCAACCATTGGCGGTGATATGCAAGGTTGGTGGTTGATTTGTAGCAGTGATAATGGCCAAGCAGCGGTAAGTGGAATGAATCTGCGCCCGGCTGATAACAGTTGGCATTCGTGGCGAGAAATGAATCTTCGTCATACCGAAGCCGAATTCAAAAGTGATACCCATATTATAAACGGGATACAACGGATTAATGCTCGAGCAGTACCAGATGAACACTGGGATCGTTTTGCTCATCAATGTATTAGCTGCTCGGGTTGTAGCCAGATCTGTCCGACTTGCAGTTGTTATACCACCAGAGATAACAAGCAAGGTGATACCTACGTTCGCCAGCGAGTTTGGGACTCATGCTTGATGGTGGGCTTCCAAAAAGAAGCCAGTGGAGCGAACCCTGCTGCTGAAGCAGGGCGCAGGATGTATCGTTTTTGGTATCACAAATTCTCAGAAGATATTGTTAAGAGAATGGGACGGTACGGTTGTGTAGGTTGTGGTCGTTGTGAAACGATTTGCCCAGGCTCAGTTGGTGTTCATTCCATAATGGAGAAAATTTCAAATGCTTAATTTAACCCCGGAATCGATCCGTTTAGTGGAACGTTATGAAGATGGCACTGATATTGTCCATTTTACCTTTGAACCAACAGATGTGAGCAAGGGGTTACCCGACTTTGCGCATCCTTGTAAGGTTCAGCCTGGTCAGTTTTTTATGTTATCCATTCCAGGATATGGAGAAGCGGCGTTTACTTATGCGGGAATGCCGGATAAAGCGGGGCGTTTTGTTGCCTTAATTCGTCGTATTGGTTCTCTAACAGAAGCGCTGTTTAATCATAAAGACGGTGATCTATTGGGAGCTCGAGGCCCATTTGGGAAAGGATGGCCCGATCTGTCTGGTACCAAAGTGTTAGTGATCGCCGGTGGTGTTGGTTTAGCGCCGGTTGCGGCCCAAATCGATGCATTAATCGGGGCAGGCTCACCTCCTGTTGTCTACTTTAGTGCGCGAAATGAAGAAATGTTGGTAATGAAAGAAGAGCGCGAACGTTGGTTAAAGCAATGTACGCTTTGCCAAGCGGTTGATGACATCGACAATGCGAAAGGTGAGTATATGCATGGTCGCAAACTTGTCGACAACCTCAACCAGATCGAGTCCGAACATGGTCCATTCGATCACGTCATTACTTGTGGTCCAGAAGGCATGATGGAAGCGGTATGTCGGATTATGACTGAACATGGTCACCCAGCGGATCACCTTTGGTTATCTCTTGAACGGCGGATGCATTGTGGTGTTGGGCTTTGCGGCCACTGTTATGTTGCTGATGACTTAGTATGCATGGATGGCCCGACTTACCGATGGGATCAGCTAGGCGAATTGGTGGTGAAGGAACGTGCGATTAAAGCACCATCTGAACCCGTTGATATGGCTGCAAGTACGTCGAGTTGTTGTCGAAGTTAATCATATAGCGTGAGCGGTTTTTGTAACGATCAAAACAGAGCTGCGATCAATGCTTAACCGCATAAATGAATAGGAAGCTGCTTAAATTAGATTTGAGCAGCTTTTTTTGGTTTGCGAGTTAGATTTGATCATCCTGCCTAGAACTAGACGTGGAACTTTGGTTTAAATTTCCTATCATAGGATTACGTTATATATTTATAGGCTCGTTTTTATTTTGAATCACTACGCTTCACGTTTAGGTCTAGTAACTTGGTTGTTTGTAACGCAAGTGAACGCGAATAACTTAACCCATTTTGGTGATACCAAAGTTGATGAATGGCAGACTAAATCATTTGTGAGTGAAACTCAGTATAGCCTCGTTGAAAAAGACCACGAGACAGTGTTAAAGGCCCAAAGCAAAGCGAGTGCATCAGGAATTATTTTCGAAGAAAAGATCGATTTACTGGAAACACCATATATTAATTGGCGTTGGCTCGTTGAAAAGAAACTTGGTCAAATTAATGAAACAAGTAAAGAAGGCGATGATTTTGCTGCGCGGGTCTATGTGGTGATCGATGGTGGTGTCTTTTTCTGGAATACGATTGCCCTTTCTTATGTATGGTCGAGTAACCAACGTCAGGGAACTGCGTGGGATAACCCCTTTGCGGGTAAAGCGGTCAAAATGATGGCAACACAAGGGAAGCAAGCGCAACAAAACAAGTGGATCTCTGAAAAACATAACGTTTATGAAGATTTAATTAGTCAGTTTGGCGACTTGGGTAGTGAACCTGCTAATTTAAAAAAATATCGCTATATCGACGCCACGGTTATTATGACTGATACCGATAACAGTGGAGGAGAGGCGATAGCCTATTATGGCGATATTGAGTTTACGGCTGATTGATCCACGAAATATTGACAACAGATGGTGAAGGAATGAAAACAATAGGCATGCTCGGAGGAATGAGTTGGGAATCGACACTCAGCTATTACAAAGCCATTAATGAGGGTGTACGTGAACAGCGTGGTGGACTGTATTCGGCAAAAATATGCTTATATAGCGTCAATTTTTCTGACATCGAGATTCTACAGCACCAAGGGAAATGGCAAGAAACTGCCGATATTTTGACCAGCGCAGGCAAGTCAGTTGAAGCTGGTGGCGCTGATTTCTTAATGATATGTACAAATACAATGCATAAAGTGGCCGACCAAATCGAATCTGAATTGTCGATTCCTATTCTTCATATTGCGGACGCAACGGCGGAAAAATTAAAAGCCGATGGCATATCTAAGGTCGGTTTACTTGGCACTCGTTTTACCATGGAGCAAGACTTTTATAAGTCTAGACTTACGGATAAATACGGAATTGAAGTGATAGTTCCTTCTCTTCCAAATAGAGAGAAAGTCCATCAAGTTATCTATGACGAGCTGTGTCTGGGCGTGATTGATCAAGTATCGAAAAACTCGTATTTAGATATTGTCGATCTGTTAAAACACGATGGTGCCGAAGCGGTCATTTTAGGTTGTACTGAGATTGCGTTGTTGATTCAACAAGGCGACACACCAGTTAAGCTCTACGATACAACGGAAATTCATGCGATGAAAGCAGTTGAGTGGGCATTAGAAAGTTAATCAGATGATTGTAATTTGAAGGGGTGTGAGAGGTCATTTTAAGCTGGCAATAGTATGAATATTGTAACAATTGCCAGCCAATTAAAATAACGAGTTTATTTACTCGCGTTTTCTGCGTTTTTCGTTTCTTTCCAGTATTGAATACGGATTCGATGGAGCTGTGCTCTTCTCATCTTTTTCATCGTATTCTCCTTCTATAAAATTGCTCTTCATGAGCGTGTTGTTCAAAATGTGCTAGCTTTCTAACTCTTTCATACTGAATAGAAAGCTCTATCGATTACCGATAGGCACCTACCTAAATAACGACATTTCGCCGAAATTTGCAACCTTTTATTTTTTAATTCTCTAAAAAAGTTGCCCGCCACATTAAAGTAATCAATGAATATGACAGAGTTATGACTAACAAGTTCCATGCCAAATTGTCATATATGTTTAATATGCAAATCTCGCGTCTTTTTGTCTTGATACTCGATCGACACTGCCGCGAACATAGGATATCCAAATCAAACATGCTATAAAGCGGTGTCTTTTGTCTCTGCCTTGAAAGAGACCAGTATCCTAATTGTTAAAAATCACGGCGGCATAGTATGAATCGTAAAAAGAAAATTAATGAAACGTTGAAAAAACGCTTAAAGAAACAAAATGCTAAATTACACAAAAGTAATAAGCCGAAGTACATTTCGAAAGCTGAGCGTGAAAAAATGGCGCAGCAAGAAAGTGAATCGATTGAGTCTCTTGAATCTGACGCTTCTCAAAGTGAGTAATTTTGTGATAAATGGTGTGAGTAGCGGAGACGTGAAAGCGCTCTAGTGGTATTCATATACTTAAAAATGCTAGGGTAAAGTATCTGTTAGTTTATTGAGAGCGATAACCCCAGTATGGCGCAATGCTTAATTATCGATAAGGTTGTAGAAGAAAAATCCTATGACAATTATCCCATCTCAGACCAAGACATCTATACATTAGTTCATTGGCCACAGGAAGCGAGTAAAGCGGGCGAATTTGAACAATGGTGGGTGATGGTTGATGATGCTTATATGCCTGATGTGTTGAACCAAGCACAAATTCAGCGAGCCACACTGAATATACTTCCTCATTCTAACAATCCACATACTCAACGCGGTTTCGGTTTACCTTCATCATTGGCGGATGTGGTTTGGGATAGTTCTCAACGTTCGATGTTAGAATGGGATCTTGTCCGATGTAACGATAACGTTGTGCTGAATAAAGTCGTTATTGGTCAGGTGTTTAGTTTTCAACCTGGTGGCCATAAAAATCAAATTTGGTTAAGAGCTAAACTCGCTTGGCGTCGCTTTCGTCAATTGAATCACCCAAAAAACCAGCCTCAGTTATTTACGATCAACTGTGATTGTGAGAATCCAATCGTCACAGCTGCGATTGGGGTTACTTGTACGCCGCACGTATTAGGATCGAATTTATCGCGCAAGTTACTGCCCGATCTTTACGCTAACGACGGTCAACTTTACGCTCTTGTCGTTTCTCCGAAAAGCGTCCAGCAGTTGATACTGTACCTGCTCGCATTACCGCTTCGTTCCAGTGTGTCTCAACCTGGATTTTTGGGTGTTTTGCGTTCTAATGAATTCGAAGTCAGCTCGTCCCAGCCGATGGCATATCAAATCGATGAGCGTCCACTTGAAGCTGATTCGATAAAATTGGAGATTGACGAAGTTAAGCTGAACATCGCTGTCGATAGCGATTCATTATTGTTGGAGAGCGTCAAAATCGACAAAGATGTTCGTCGAATTCATGATATTCCCCAGTCAAAACAGGCGATCCAAGCATTAGTGGGTAAGCCTCTCCCATGGATCTCTCACGCCGCTGACGACGATTTTAAAGAATTGTATTTACAGATTCGCGAAAATGCCAAAGTGAGCGCCAGTTTTTTGGTGATGATGGTGCTTTCAACGTTACTCGCAAGTTTTGGGCTGTACGCTGATTCGGCACCAGTGATTATAGGGGCAATGATACTCGCACCACTGATGGCACCGATTATTTCTCTTGCGATGGCGTTTGTCCGGCAAGATCAAAAATTGCTGGCAACCAGTGCTAAAACTCTAACGATAGGGTGGGCGGTTGCCATTGGTTTCGCTATGATCTTGTCGTGGATATTACCGATGAGGATTGAGACTCACGAAATTTCAGTTCGGCTAAGTCCTACCTTGCTCGATCTTGGCGTCGCGATCATTTCAGGTATTGCGGGCGCTTATGCCCACGCGAAATCAGAAGCGGCGAAAAGTCTGGCAGGTGTCGCCATTGCGGTTGCGTTGGTGCCTCCATTGGCGGTGACTGGTATTGGTCTAGGTTGGGCTTCTTGGCATGTGGCAACAGGCGGTTTGTTGCTGTTTATCGCGAACCTGACTGGAATTGTTTTTTCGGCAGCATTGACGTTTCTCATTCTTGGATTTGCACCATTTGAGCGTGCACGAAAGGGATTGATCCTTGCGTTATTTTCCGTTGCTATTGTTAGTATTCCTCTTGGTTTTAGTTTTGTGCATCTGGCACAAGAGGCGAAAGTCATCCGTATTGTCGAAACTATGTCGCTCTCGCAAATGAGTATCCGTCAAGTAGATGTAAGCTCATTGGATAACCCGATGAAACTGAGTTTCGAACTGGTGTCACAACGGCCGCTAGATCAAGTCGATATCCGCGGGTTAAAAGATAAAATTGAGAAACGATTAGATAAAGAAGTGACGCTCGAAATTAAATCGGTGCTGCAGTATTAACTGAACAATGTGCGAGCTAAATTAGAGAGAATCATTGCGTAAAGCCACTTCGATACCGAAATCGGAGTGGCTTTAATTTATTATGAGGCCCTAGATTAGTTTATTGAATCTTAGCCACTTCATCTAAATACTCATAATAAGCGGGAAGACCGAACAGAAACGTAATTGAAAATAATACGATGAAAAAAGCCAGCATAATGACAATGAATTTTTTGGAAGGTCCGGGTTTGTTACCATATTTGGCATTCCATTTCTCTTTCGAGGTAAATAAGAACACGATAGATTCAAAGAACGCAATAATACCTGGAATACATGTCCAGAAGAATACTAAGTAAATTAAGCTTCTTTTCTGGCCGAGGTAAAATCGATGTGCACCAATTCCTCCGAAGAAAAACGCAATAACAGCGGCGATAATTTTATTTCGACCTTTAACAAGCTTGTCAGAAGAGCTTTGAGGTTCAGCAGTTTCCACAGATGACATGATGGCAGTTTTCCTATGTTACATGACTTAAATCTAACTTTTTCAAACGCTGAATATAAGAGATAAGCCATTGTAATAATGAGATAATTAATATGAAACTATATTGATTTATATTCTCTGGAATATAAATCAATTTCATATAAATGTAACGAAATTTAGTTAGAGAGCGCAGATCAAACATGCATGAGTTTGATTCGTAACAATGTTAGGTACCTATTTTTCACTGCTGCACATTTTGACTGTGTTCTATTTCTTCTACCAGATTAAGAAATAATCTTATTTGTGTTACATGATTAGCAGTAATGATGGTCCGTGAGATGTGAGTTATACGGTACACTTTACCTTTCTTCATCGCTTGCCTTTCAACTTCGTATTATGGATAGATCGTTTATGAACATGAGGATTCCTTTCGTCTTTGCTATTGCACTATTTTCGGTTCCAAACCTTGCTTTTACTGTCGATAAATCATTTATCGATACGACAAGCGTGTTAGGTATTCCAACGGTTAGTTCGATGACGGTTGGGCAAAAGGCGTGGATTGAGCAATCTAAGGTATCGCTATGTGTGAACTCAGAGCGACAGTTGCAAATTGAAAATGCTCAGCAGATCGAACTAACCGAAAATTTGAGACAACTGAATATTGAACTGTCTCGAGTTGATGCCGGTGTCGATATTCAAGTGAATTCGAATGATTTAACAAGCCAAAACGAAAAGTTACAGGTTATTGCTTATAAGATTGCGAATGCTAAAGCCTGTACTGAGCGCATCGACCACTATCTGCCTATTGATAGTGTACTCGGAGTCAAATCCCAGTCTGATTTATTGGCGCTATCCCAAATCACCAAAGAAGAGAAGGCAGACACACCAAAGCGACTCGATTTGGACAAAAATAGTGATACCTTATCAACTTGGCGCATTACGATTGAACGTGATGAACTTGAACAAGCTGTATCGGTAACATTCAGCCAGTCGGATAATGATCAACATGCACTGTTTGAAGCTAAATGTGAGGCGTCAACGACATCTTACACGGCAGTAGTAAACGACTTTCTGGGAGATAAAAGTCAAGACGCACTTTTGCGTTTCGGCAAGGAACAATATATCCCTGTTCACGTCAACTTAACGGATAACAGCCGTGGTTTTGTTTTAACCGAGGTGCCAGACATAAAGGAAAAAATTCTTAATTCACCCACCATGAGTTTACGTTACATAAACTTTAATCAGGAAACGAAGACGTTAATCTATTCGATTGAAGGTTTGTTGGACAAACTGAATACTCATTCTGAATTATGTGGCTCGAATTAGTTTGCTAGATAAATCACTTCAAGTTGAGAGTGCCAAATACCCTAGTAAATAACTAGGGTATTTGTTATTTTATAACCTCATTTATGATGCAGTATCAGGTTAACCTAGGGTTACTGGATATGCGTTAACTAGAGAGTGTGGTTATGAGTTCTTGGTCTTCATTAGAAATACATCAACGTTATCTTTCTCTGCCTAATTGCTTTTACTCTCCAGTGAATCCAATGGCTTTAGAGAATCCGAATTGGGTGGCTTGGAATGAGCCTCATGCCCACGAATTAGGGTTTCCAGCCATTCCAAACGAAGAATTACTCGCGATTTTTTCAGGCCAGCGAGTTCCCGATTCGGTAACGCCGATCGCGATGAAATACACAGGTCATCAATTTGGTGTCTACAATCCACAGCTCGGTGATGGACGGGGTTTGTTACTTGGTGAAGTTGAAGATAACACGGGGAAGTTGCATGATATTCACCTAAAAGGCGCGGGCTTAACGCCTTATTCTCGCTCTGGTGATGGCCGCGCAGTCTTGCGTTCAACCTTAAGAGAATATTTGGCCAGTGAAGCGATGCATGGACTAGGTATTCCTACTACGCGCGCGTTAGGAATGATTGGCAGTGATACTGTGGTATTTAGAGAACAGCCGGAACAAGGTGCGATGTTAATTCGCACCTCGGAGTCACATATACGTTTTGGTCATTTTGAATATTTCTATCGCAGTAATCAGCATGAAGAACTCAAACTGTTGGCAGATAATGTGATCGATTGGCATTTTCCTGAACTAGAACAACATGAGAATCCATACCAAGCGTTGTTCGCTGAGGTTGTTAGGTCAACAGCAACGCTTATTGCTCACTGGCAATCAGTGGGTTTTGCACATGGCGTAATGAATACCGACAATATGTCGATTCTTGGGTTAACCTTTGATTATGGGCCATTTGCCTTCCTTGACGATTATGATCCAACGTTTATTTGCAATCATTCTGATCATCAAGGGCGATACTCGTTTGATATGCAGCCAAGAATTGGACTTTGGAATCTCACAGTATTAGCTCAGAGCTTTTCTCCATTAGTCGATAATGAAGAACTTCAGCAAGGGTTGGATAGCTATGAACCTATTTTGAATCAAGAGTTTAGTCGTCAGATGAGAGCAAAAATAGGGCTAAATAGTACCGTTGAAAAAGATGCCGAGCTATTTCAGGAAATGTTTGCGCTAATGAACGATTCTAAAGTCGATTACACACGCTTCTTTCGTCAACTTTCTTATCTCGATTCACAACCTGAATCTGAAGTGACCAATCTGTTTGTTGATCGTGAACGTGCGAAATCCTGGGTCACCAAATATCTAAAACGTTGTGAACAAGAAACATCATCGAAAGGAGAGGTAGTCACTGCAGAGCAGCGTTGTACGCAGATGCGTAAAGTGAACCCTAAATATATTTTGCGAAATTATTTAGCTCAACAAGCGATAGTTGCGGCTGAGCAAGGGGAGTATGGCGAACTCAATACCTTGATGATACTTTTACGCGATCCTTTTGCTGAACATCCTGATTTTGAAGACTATTCTAAGTTGCCTCCACAATGGGGAAAGGAGCTAGAGATTAGCTGCTCTTCATAATTTCTCCGTGTTATTTTGTTATGGCGAAATATGACACATAGTTGAACTTTTTATGGGTGGATTTCCACCCATTTTTTATTCAGGCTGTTTAAGTGATATTGCTATTTCTTGCTTTTGTAGTCGGTAAGTTGTTGTTGTAATTGAATTGTTAAAAAATTGTACTAAGTTGGCAAGCTCCTTGCTCTATAGGAAATAAGAACACTCATTTGAAGGTGTTCAAATCCGAAATCAAGGAGAACAATAATGATAAAGCCTCTAACTCTACTCGCTACCTCTATTATCGCTGTTACTAGTTTCAACGCTGCTGCGAATTGTGACCCAGGTGAAATGGTGATCAAGTTCAGTCATGTAACCAATGCCGATAAGCACCCAAAAGGAATTGCAGCTTCTCTGCTCGAATCTCGTGTTAATGAAGAAATGAATGGCAAAGTGTGCATGCAAGTCTTCCCTAACTCCACTCTATATGATGATGATAAGGTTCTTGAGGCGTTATTGAACGGTGATGCTCAACTTGCTGCTCCTTCGCTTTCTAAGTTCGAGAAATTCACTAAAAAATACCGTATTTTTGACCTTCCATTCTTATTCGAAGATGTCGAAGCCGTCGATCGTTTCCAAAACTCCGAAGCAGGTGATGCACTGAAAAACTCGATGCGTCGTCGTGGATTGCAAGGTCTGGCATTTTGGCACAATGGGATGAAGCAACTTTCTGCGAACAAACCTCTCGTTCATCCTGAAGATGCAAAAGGTCTGAAATTCCGTGTTCAAGCATCCGATGTGTTAGTTGCCCAGTTTGAACAACTTGGCGCAAATCCACAAAAAATGGCGTTTAAAGAAGTATACGGTGGCTTACAAACCAAAGTAATCGATGGTCAGGAAAATACATGGTCGAATATTTACGGCAAGAAATTCTTTGAAGTTCAAGATGGTACGACCGAAAGTAATCACGGAATCTTGGATTACATGGTCGTAACGTCAAATGATTTCTGGAAGGGGTTACCAGACGATATTAGAACACAACTTGGAACGATTATTCAGGAAGTGACAGAAGTTCGAAATGCTGAATCTGCAAGAGTCAACATGGAAAACCGTCAGAACATTATCGACGCTGGTGGCGTGATTCGTCAGCTGAGTTCAGAACAACGTCAAGAGTGGGTAGCGGCGATGAAGCCAATGTGGGCTAAGTTTGAAAAAGATATTGGTGCAGACTTAATTGAAGCCGCATTAAATTCAAATAAATAGAACTTAGAACATTATTTCCCCTACCGCTGAGGTAGGGGAGTTTCCTGAACTGATTAGAGTGGTAACTTTTATGGATAACTCTTTTTTCGCGAAGATCGGTCGGCTTACGGATTCTTTTGAAGAGTTCTTGATCGCTTTTTTCTTAGGTGCAATGACGCTCCTTACTTTCTCGAATGTCATTTTACGCTATGTATTTAACGACAATATTCTTTGGGCGCTAGAGCTAACAGTATTCATGTTTGCGTGGATGATACTCGTGGGTGCATCGTATGGAGTTAAAAAGAATTTCCATATTGGAGTCGATGTGGTGATAAATGCTGCACCCGAGAGTTTGCGTAAGATCTATGCGATGATCGCAGTAATTTGTTGTTTAACATTTTCAATTTTATTACTTATTGGTTCATGGAACTATTGGTATCCCTTCATTTCCGAACGTGCTTGGTATGAGACCGACGATATTCCAATGCCGGAAATGTTTCAATTTCTCGCTGATTGGCTAAATGAAGGCGAGCGCTATGAAAAACTTCCACGTTTTATTCCTTATATGGCACTTCCTATTGGGATGGCGATGCTGACATTCCGTTTTCTTCAAATTGCGTATCAAATTTTCACTGGAAAGCTTGACCGAATGATAGCGGGTCACGAAGCGGAAGAAGCGTTAGAAGAGCTAAAAAATGACGTGTTAAATTCAGATGAAAGTAAGGAGCGCTAGGTTATGAGCATTATTATTATCTTCTTAATGGTCATCTGCTTTATGTTAGTTGGTGTCCCTATCGCGGTTTCATTGGGTTTATCGAGTGTATTATTTTTAATGGTTCACTCAGATGCGTCGCTCGCATCCGTTGCTCAAACATTGTTTAACGCCTTTGCTGGTCATTATACGTTACTTGCGATCCCATTCTTTATTTTAGCCTCCAGTTTTATGTCGACCGGAGGTGTGGCGAAACGGATTATACGTTTTGCGATAGCAATGGTGGGTTGGTTCCGTGGTGGTTTGGCTATTGCGTCTGTAGTGGCGTGTATGATGTTCGCTGCGCTATCAGGTTCATCTCCAGCAACGGTTGTGGCGATTGGTAGTATTGTTATCGCTGGGATGGTGAAGAACGGCTATACCAAAGAGTTTGCAGCAGGGGTTATTTGTAATGCTGGTACCTTAGGCATCTTAATTCCACCTTCAATTGTAATGGTTGTATACGCTGCGGCGACAGATGTTTCAGTGGGGCGTATGTTCTTAGCGGGCGTCATTCCTGGGTTACTTGCTGGACTTATGTTGATTATTGCAATCTATATCTTTGCTCGCGTTAAGAATTTGCCAAAACAACCGTTCGTGGGCTGGGGTGAAGCAACTAAAGCGGCGAAAGATGCAAGCTGGGGATTGCTATTAGTCGTGATCATATTGGGTGGTATTTACGGCGGAATCTTTACTCCAACGGAAGCGGCTGCTGTGGCGGCGATGTACGCATTTTTTATTGCGAACTTTGTTTACAAAGACATGGGACCATTCGCGGATAAAGATAATAAATTGCCTATTGCGTTAAAAGCGTTACAAACCTTTGTTCATAAAGACACTAAGGCAACGTTATTTGAAGCTGGTAAGCTAACAATCATGCTGTTGTTTATTATTGCTAATGCTCTGATTCTAAAGCACGTATTAACTGAAGAACGTATTCCTCAGATGATTACGGAAGCGATGTTATCAATGGGGCTAGGTCCGATAGCATTCTTGATCGTCGTTAACATCTTATTGTTAATCGGTGGCCAATTCATGGAGCCATCAGGTTTGTTGATTATTGTCGCACCATTAGTGTTCCCAATTGCAATTGAGTTAGGTATTGACCCGATTCACCTCGGTATCATTATGGTGGTGAACATGGAAATAGGGATGATAACCCCTCCGGTAGGGTTGAACTTATTTGTCACAGCCGGTGTTGCGAGAATGTCGATGTTAGGGGTGGTGAAAGCCGCACTCCCTTGGGTTGCCATTATGTTCTTGTTCTTAATCATTGTGACTTATGTTCCTTGGGTATCGACATGGTTACCAACGTCTTTGATGGGACCAGAAATAATAACCAAGTAGATATGACATCTTTCTAAATGGTAATGAATAAGCAGAAATAGAAAAGGGAAGCCAAAGTGGCTTCCCTTTCGTTTTTATAGTGATAACGAAAATTATCGGTCGAACGTAAATTGCCCAACTTTCTTCTCTAGGTCTTGAACGATAGATACTTGAGATAACGCTTCTGTTTCAGATTGCTCAGCTTGGTTGTTTGTTTGGTCAGCTAACTCTGTAACTTGGTTGATGTTTCTATCGAGCTCTTTTAGTGTTACAGCTTGTTCTTCTGCGGCAGTTGAAATTAGATGTGACAAGTCTTGAATCTCAGCCATGGTGTTTTCGACTTCTGTGATTGTCTCGTCCGCTAAGGTTGTTTGTTTGAGACTGTCACTCACCAATACTTCACTTTGTTTGATTGCGTTCACAGCGACTTTAGAGTCATCAATCATAGAATTGATTTTGTTCTGTATCTCTAATGTCGATTGTTGAGTTCGAGTCGCTAGAGAACGAACTTCGTCTGCAACAACCGCAAACCCTCTGCCTTGGTCGCCTGCACGTGCGGCTTCAATAGCGGCGTTTAGTGCCAGTAAGTTAGTTTGTTCCGCAATGGCTGTGATTGTGTCTATGATACCTTCGATACTTTTAACACCTTCATCAAGTTTGTCGATGGCGCTAATTGTCTGTTCAGTTTGGGCAACCATCTGTTCGACGCTATCTCGACTTGAACCGACTTGTTTTCTACCTTCTCTCGATAGGTTGCCAGCGGTCATGATTTTATCGTGCGTCGCTTCAGTATGACTTGCCACTTCACCCGCTGTAGAACTCATTTCGACAAGTGCTGCCGCAATAGCTTCTAGCTCAGCTTTTTGGCGCTGGACAATTTCACGTGTCATTGTTGAAGAATCAGTGACTCGTTTTACGGAGGTATCGACTTGATGGGCAGAGCTTTCTATATCAACGACAATACCTTTAAGATTGGTTGCTACGGTATCCACATAGTGACTCAAACGTCCGAATTCATCATCAGATTTGCTCGATGAGCGAAGACTTAAGTTACCTTCAGAAAGCGCGTTTAGCCCTTCCATTAATTGATTAATTGCATTTCGAATATAACGAGTTAACCAAAATGAAACGACCGCAATACCTATCATAATCGAGATACCAACAATCATGATGGTTTGGCTTTGTGTGTCGACAGCATCATTAATGTCACTTGATAAACGATTATTTTCCTCAAATGCACTAGAGAGCAGTATGTTTGTATTGGTGCCCGCCTCTTCAAGCAGAACTTTGAATTGTTCGAATGACTGGGTTTGTTGCCCTACAATTTCAAGTTTTTTCTGTTGGATATTGAGAAGACCATTCTCGCCTTCGATTGCATCCATTAATGATAATGTAAGCGCAGATAACTCACGAACAAAGTTCTGAAATCCAGACTCTTGCGTGGCGAAAATCAGCGATGGAAGAAGGTTTGAGTGGCGATTTTGCCAAGATACAAAAAGATTTTTTTGTTCGTTCAGCTCTTCGAGAGTAGCGGCATGCCCCAATCGTTCGATAACCCACATGCCATTGGTAATTGATGCGTCAACGGCATTGATAGTGGAGATGACCATCTCATCTTCTTGCTCAAGCAATGTATTTTGTGCCAGTGGGACAATTTCACTTTGCAATTTTTTCAATTGGTTGATAACTGACGCACCCATCTCTTCATAGCTAACGATCAAATTCTGACCGTTGGTTATCTCAGTGCCGAGCGTATTAAGTGATTCAATATTTCTTGATAGCTCTTCAACTGTACTTCTAAATGGGCCGTTCACTCCTTCTTGGAGAGGAAAACGACTTACTGAGGCGTTCAATTGATTTGAAATGAAAGTGATGTTTTCAACTTGTTGTTTGAGTTGTTCAGTTGTTTTTGAAGACATTAACTCGATATAAGCGGGCTCATAACTATGAACCAGTTGGTTTATTTGAGAAGAGAACATAACTACAGGAGTCGATTGTGTGTTGATAACGTCTAGCCCTTCAGAAACACGAGTTCCATTGTTATAACTCATCACAATCGTACCAATGAACATAACACCTATGACTAAAAAACATAGGATGATCTTAGTCGTTAAATTCACGCTAAATTTAAGACTGGATGCAGCACCCAAGGATATTGTGTTGGTCATCATCTACTTCCCATATTGACTATTGATAGATTGGTTACTGGTGAAAAATTTACTTGGAAATTTAAATTAGATTCTGTGTAAATGTAGTCTATATTTTTATTAATAGTAAAAATTGAGAGAAATATTTATGTGTTTAACGAAGGCAGCAACATTGAATCACTGGTTTGGATCAAAAACGTGGAGAAAGGGCTTGTTGCCTCTTTTCTCGAGTTCGATACTTTTTACTCCTTTTGCAAATGCTATAACTGAATTGAATATTGCCACTATTGATAGTGGGCATATTTCTGTAATGAAAAAATTGACCAGTGAGTTTGAAGCAGATTATCCAGATATTGCGCTCAATTGGCATGTTTATAACGAAGGTAGCCTAAGAATGCGGGTTATCGCGGATATCGCATCGCAAGCGGGTAATTATGACGTGATGACGATTGGTATGTATGAAACGCCGATTTGGGCAGAACGAGGGTGGTTAAAAACGCTAACGCCATCTAAAGCCTATCAGCTCGATGACATGCTGCCTGCAATTCGAGATGGCCTCTCATATCAAGATAAGCTTTACGCTGCTCCGTTTTATGGTGAGAGCTCAATGATCATGTATCGCAAAGACTTGGTCGAAAAAGCAGGTATGAGCATAAATGATCGTCCAACTTGGGATCATATTCGCGATGTTGCAAAAGCGATTCATGATCCGAGTAATGAAATATACGGTATTTGCTTACGAGGCAAGTCCGGTTGGGGTGATAACGGGGCGATTATTTCTACCATCTTAAATAGTTTCGGTGGTCGATGGTTTGATATGGATTGGCAGCCCCAAATTACGTCGCGAGCATGGAAACAAGCGATTAACTTTTATATTGATTTATTGAACGACTATGGTCCACCGAATTCACAAAATAACAGTTTCCCGGAAATCCTGTCCTTGATGCAAGAAGGGAAATGCGGAATGTGGATTGATGCATCGGTCGCGGGTTCATTCGTAACCGATAAAAAGAAAGCTAAATTCGCAGATCAAATGGCATTTGCCCAATCTCCGGTGAAAGCAACTTCTAAAGGAGCAAACTGGTTATGGGCTTGGGCATTTGCGATTCCAGAAGGGACGAAAAAAGCGGATGCAGCACAGAAATTTATTAATTGGGCAACATCGAAGCAGTACATTGAGCTGGTAGCATCTCGTGAAGGGTGGGGAAGTATTCCGACAGGTACTCGTACTTCGACCTATGAAAATCCCGAGTTTTTAAAGGTGGCTGGGCAATTTGCGGAAGCAGAGCTTAAAGCCATCAAGTCCGCTAACCCGCTTGATAGTACAATGCTACCATCACCGTACACCGGCGTTCAGTTTGTTGCGATTCCTGAGTTTGTATCAATCGGTGGAGTAACGATGCAGAAAATATCGGAAGCTTTAGCGGGTGACACATCGGTAGAACAGGCTTTATATAGCTCACAAAAATACGCTGAGCGAGAAGTGAGAAGAGCCGGCTATACTCAATCCCCTCAATATCCTCAACCAACGAGTGATGATTGATTGGCGAAGTAACATAAAATATTAATAGAATATAAACGGGAAGCCTACAGATTTGGTAAAGTAGACTTCCCGTTTTTTGTTAGGTTAATGCACAATTACGCTTTGTAGCTGTCTTTATCTAGTTGGTACTTTTGCATTTTATCGTATAACGTTTTACGTGGTAGATTTAGTTTTTCCATTGTCTCTTTAATTCCTCCATTGCACTCAATCAATGCTTGTTCTATTGCTGCTTTTTCAAACTCAGCAACTTGATCAGCAAGGCTTGTTATATTTGAAGGTTGAGATTCAGTATTGCTATCGGCGATTTGCATCAACTTTCCTAATAATACATATCGTTCAGCCGCATTGCGTAACTCTCGTACGTTCCCTGGCCAATCGTTAGAAATCAAGCGTTGAAGATCTTGATTCGAAATAGCGTTCGCCGCTTTGCCATAACGTGCAGCAGCGACCAGTAAAAAGTGGTGAAATAGCCCTGGTATATCTTCTTTACGTTCTCGTAGGGGCGGCAAGTTCAGCGTGACTATATTAAGTCGATAATAGAGGTCTTGTCGAAAAGACCCTTCCAAGGCAGCTTGAGTAAGGTCGACTTTGGTTGCGGCAATAACACGGATGTTCAATGGTATAAGTTCATTAGAGCCAATAGGTTCGATTACACGCTCTTGCAATACGCGAAGTAATTTGATCTGAGCTTGCATCGGCATCGATTCGATTTCATCCAAAAATAGTGTACCGCCTTGAGCATGTTCTACTTTACCAATACGCTTTGTTTCCGCTCCAGTAAATGCGCCTTTGATATGACCGTAAAGTTCACTTTCAATTAGATTTTCTGGCACTGCGCCACAGTTAACCGCAACGAAATTATTTTCGCGGCGAGAACTTTGTTCATGTAGCGAACGAGCTACCAGTTCTTTCCCAGTGCCTGTTTCGCCAAATAGCAGGATATCGGCTGCCGTATCTGCAATGTGCGTAATGGTCTCTTTTAGCTCTTGCATACAGGGCGTTTCACCAATAATTCTAGGGCCAAGAGTTTGGCTAGCTTTGAGTGAACGTTTCAATTTTTCGTTTTCTAATGTTAACTGACGACGCTCTTTTGCTCGGTTAACCGTTTCGATGAGCCTTTCAGGGGCAAATGGTTTTTCAATGAAATCATAGGCACCATCGTGCATCGCTTGAACGGCCATCGAGATATCGCCATGGCCTGTGATTAAGATAACCGGGATATCTTTATCCTGAAGATGGATAGAGTCGAGTAAGTTCTTTCCACTTATGCCGGGTAGACAAATGTCGGTAACGACAACCAAAGGAGGCTGATCGCTTTTCATGGCTACCAGTGCATCTTCGGCGTTTTCAAAAATTCTAGCGCTGATATCAGCTAATTCAAAACTTTGTTCTATTGCGATGCGAATATCGGTTTCGTCATCGATGAAATATACGTCACTCATAGCACGTCCTTCGAATTAGCTTTGTGTAGGTTTTTCTGAATTGGGTTCTGGAATGATTGGCAATATTAGGCTAAATCTAGCCCCTCCAAGTTCAGAGTTGGAGGCGGTAATTTTTCCATTCATACTCTGGGCTATTTGCTGTGAAATAGATAGCCCGAGTCCCAAGCCATTTTTTTTCGTGGTGAAAAAGGGCGCAAATATCTGTCCGACGATAGTCTCGTCAATGCCTTCACCATTATCGTCGATATGAATTGATATCCAATTGTTATCATATTCGATTGAGAGTTGAACGTCCTTTTCCTCGGTTTGAGAACAGGCTTGGATTGCATTGGCAAACAAATTAATTAGAACTTGCTCTAACTGGATGGGATTCACGGTTATCCACAGAGGTTGCTCTGGAAGTTGAACACTAAACTCAACGAAGCTTGACTTAAACTGTCCCTGCATCAACTCTTTAGCGGAAAGGATGATTGGTTTTAGTTGTACATTCACTTTTTCATCGCCATCAGATTTTCGCGCAAATGATTTCAATTGCATACTGATTTTAGCAATGCGTTCGGTGAGTGCTGAAATGCGCTGCAAGTTATCGTCTACTCGCTCGTACTTTTCGGAATTGAGAAAACGGCGTGCGTTATCGGCAAAGCTGCGTATCGCGGCGAGTGGGTTATTGAGTTCATGGCTGATACTGGCAGACATTTGGCCAAGCACCGCCAATTTAGCGGCTTGAATTAATTCATCTTGGGTCTGACGCAATTGTTCTTCTGTTTTACTTCTTTCTCTAATTTCTTCATGAAGCTCTGAGGTCCGTTCTAAAACGAGATATTCGAGTTTTTGCTTAGCTTCGGATTGTAATTGATCAAATTGACGTTGTTTGAGGCGACGATGGTAGCTAAGTAATAGGATTAGGTAGGCAATTGCAAACGCCATACTGCACCAGATGACATAAGCAAAGCTGTCCCAGAATATTTCAGTTTTTGGTGTCAACACTCGGATGGTTAATGGAAGATCACTCAACGTGCGACTCGTCACTACAAAATCGCCTTCTATCCATCCCTTATTTGGGTTGACCCATTCACTGTGAGAACTATCGAGATCGCCCTTTAGGTTGAGAGAGGTAATGGTTTGGCCGATATAGCGTTGAGATTGATTGATGTTTTCCAATGCTTTTGAAGACAGCGGTGCGATACTTTTAAACAACCATTCTGAGCGGCTGGACATGAAAATAATGTTATCGTTATCCGTGGCGACAAAATAGCTAGTGTCACTTTGCCAATTTTCTTCAATCGAAGATATGTCCATTTTCACAACGACAACTCCGAGGGTTTCTGCTGCAAAAATTATGGGCGACGAATAGTAGTATCCACGTAGAGCGGACGTTGATCCGAGAGCAAAATATTGACTATTTTTACCTGATATTGCTTCTTTAAAGTAGGGGCGCCAACTAAAGTTTCGTCCTACGAATGATCGCTCTAAGTTCCAGTTACTTGAAGCTATCGTGGCAGCCTCGGTGTTGAGTAGATAAGTGTCTGAAGCTTGAATGGTATTATTGATCTGTTCTAGATAGCGATTGGTAATATCGACTTGAGCGGAGTTTGATGGATTTGATAAAGCTTCAATCAACTTACGGTCGCGAGCGATGAGCTGGGGAATATGTGCATATTTTTCAAGACGAGCTTCGATGTGACTTGAAAAGCGGTCGAGCTGAGAGTGGTGATCTTGAATTAACGCATTATAACTGTATTTCCATACTGCATTCGCTCCCAAAGATGCAAATAGAAAATAGGCCAAAAATAAAGCGATACTTTCTCGACGAATAGATAATTTCAAGGCAGATTCCAGAAAACGTTTTTAATAGTAGATACTACGACTTTCATCGCCAAGCTTCACTTTCCATAGATATGGAACTGCAAAAATAGGAGCCAGATCTCTTTTTATCTATTTGTTCAAAAAAAAAGAGAAATAGCATTGAAAATGGCCGTACCGCCCCAATCTGAGAGCAGTATGGATTGATATTATTGAGATTCACTTCTCTTTAATGATGTATTTGGAATAGAGATTTGCCACGATAGGGTGTTTAGCTCGACAGTTGTAAATATGGTCGTTAGAATATCGCGTCTATGAAATTGTCATCGTTCTGTCTTGTAACTTATTCATTGCAGATCGACAGTTTGGCAACCGTCGGACAACAAATTTCTATTTTAAAATTTAGGTACCGATTAAGGTGCGATATACGGATTTGAGTCTTGATTATATCGACAATCGGGATTCACGATACTCAGATTACCTGAGCCAGTTTTGAGGTTTATATACAATGCAAGTTACTGTTGAAACACTAGAAGGCCTAGAGCGCGGTCTTACTATTACCGTTCCTGCTAAAAGCATCGATGATGCGGTTAATGCAGAGTTACGCAACATCGCCAAGAATCGTCGTTTCGACGGCTTCCGTAAAGGCAAAGTGCCAATGAAAATGGTTGCTCAAATGTATGGTTCAGCAGTGCGTCAAGATGCTCTTGGTGAAGTGATGCAACGCCACTTTATTGAAGCAATTGTAAAAGAGAAAATTAACCCAGCTGGCGGTCCTACTTTTACACCTGTTGAAAACGAAGCAGGCAAAGACCTTGTTTTCAAAGCAACATTTGAAGTTTACCCAGAAGTTGAGCTTAAAGGTTTAGAAAACATCGAAGTTGAAAAACCAGCTGTTTCTGTAAAAGACGAAGATGTTGCTGAAATGATTGAAACTCTACGTAAGCAACAGTCTGAGTGGATTGAAGTAGACGCAGCTGCTGAAGAAGGCAACCAAGTTACTATCGATTTCGTTGGTTCTATCGATGGTGAAGAATTTGAAGGTGGTAAAGCAGAAGCGTTCCCACTAGAAATGGGTCAAGGTCGTATGATCCCAGGTTTTGAAGACGGTATCCAAGGTAAAACTAAGGGTATGGAATTTGAAATCGATGTGGACTTCCCTGAAGATTACCATGCTGAAAACCTTAAAGGTAAAGCAGCTAAGTTCTCTATCAAAATCCTTAAAGTTGAAACTCGTGAACTTCCAGAAGTTAACGATGAATTCGTTGCTAAGTTCGGTGTAACTGAAGGCGGCATCGATGCACTTAAAGCTGAAGTTCAGAAAAATATGGAACGTGAGCTTAAGCAAGCAATTAAACAGCGTATCAAGCAACAAGCTATCGATGGCTTAGTTAAAGAGAATGATATCGACGTACCAAGCTCTTTGATTGATCAAGAAATTGATGTTGTTCGTAAGCAAGCAGCTCAGCGCTTTGGCGGAAATCCTGAGGTTGCTGATCAGCTTCCACGTGATCTTTTTGTCGATCAAGCTAAGCAACGTGTCGTAGTTGGTCTATTATTAGGTGAAGTCATCAAAGCTGGTGAAATTAAAGCGGATGACGAAAAAGTGAAATCACTGATCGAAGAGTTAGCATCAGCCTATGAAGATCCATCTGAAGTTATCGCTCATTATGAGCAGAACGAACAGATGATGGACAATATGCGCAATGTTGCACTTGAAGAGCAAGCGATTGATGCTATTTTAGATAAAGCTAAAGTGACAGAAAAAGAGATGCCTTTCAACGAGCTAATGAACTCTGAAGCTGCAGCTTAATAGGCAAATTGTAGCGTAAATAGTTGACTTATAGGCAACTATTCTGTTAACAATGGTCCGTATGATCCCCATCATCCGGGCCATTTATTTTAGGGATAAAGATTATGAGTTACCAAGAAAGAAACGCAATGTCTCCAATTGTTGATGCACTAGTACCAATGGTCGTAGAACAAACCTCTCGTGGTGAACGTTCTTATGATATCTATTCTCGTCTTTTAAAAGAGCGTATTATTTTCTTGACTGGTCAAGTCGAAGACCACATGGCAAATTTGGTTTGTGCACAGCTTCTATTTTTAGAATCTGAAAATCCTGATAAAGATATCTATCTCTACATTAATTCTCCTGGTGGAAGTGTGACGGCTGGTATGTCTATCTACGACACTATGCAGTTTATCAAGCCAAATGTTAGTACAGTATGTATGGGGCAGGCATGTTCTATGGGGGCATTCTTACTCGCTGGTGGAGCACCAGGTATGCGTTTTGTACAGCCTAATTCTCGCGTAATGATTCACCAACCGCTAGGCGGCTTCCAAGGTCAAGCATCTGATATTCAAATTCATGCCCAAGAGATATTAACCATTAAAAACCGATTGAATTCTCTATTAGCTGAGCACACTGGTCAGCCGCTAGAGGTTATTGAGCGTGATACAGATCGTGATAACTTTATGTCTGCGCAAGACTCAGTTGACTATGGTTTGGTTGATGGCATTCTGACTCACCGTGGCGCACAGTCTTGAGTTAATCCAACGAATTGAATAACGCAATTTTAAGAAAATTGTTATACACTCAAATTATTAAATAATAGCTAAGAGGCTAGCGAATGACAGATAAAAGCAAAGAGGGCGGGAGTAATAAATTACTGTACTGTTCTTTCTGTGGCAAAAGCCAGCACGAAGTTCGTAAACTCATTGCAGGTCCTTCTGTATACGTGTGTGATGAATGTGTCGATTTATGTAATGACATCATTCGAGAAGAAGTCAAAGATGTTGCACCACAGAGTAGTACAGAGGCATTACCAACGCCACGCGAACTTAGTGAGCATCTCGATGATTATGTGATTGGGCAAGAACACGCCAAAAAGGTATTAGCTGTTGCAGTATACAATCACTATAAACGGTTACGTAATGGTGATAAAACGGAAGATGGCGTTGAACTCGGAAAGAGTAATATCCTCTTAATTGGCCCTACCGGTAGTGGTAAAACGTTATTAGCAGAAACCTTAGCTCGTTTTCTTGATGTACCATTCACTATGGCTGATGCAACGACATTAACCGAAGCAGGGTATGTTGGTGAAGATGTTGAAAACATCATTCAGAAACTACTTCAGAAATGTGATTACGATGTATCGAAGGCTGAACGTGGCATTGTTTACATCGATGAGATCGACAAGATTTCTCGTAAGTCAGAGAACCCATCGATTACTCGTGATGTTTCGGGCGAAGGTGTTCAGCAAGCACTATTGAAACTTATCGAGGGCACTGTTGCTTCTGTTCCTCCTCAAGGTGGTCGCAAACACCCACAGCAAGAGTTTTTGCAGGTTGATACCTCTAAGATTCTCTTCATCTGTGGCGGCGCATTTGCGGGCTTAGACAAAGTCATTGAGCAGCGTGTAGAAACAGGTACTGGAATTGGTTTTGGTGCAGAAGTGCGTTCTAAGAGTGACGAGAAAACCGTTGGTGAACTCTTTACACAAGTAGAACCACAAGATTTGGTTAAGTTTGGATTGATTCCTGAGTTTATTGGACGTTTACCGGTAACGGCGACGTTAACTGAGTTGGATGAGTCTGCATTGGTTCAAATCTTATGTGAGCCGAAAAATGCATTAACTAAACAGTACGCAGCATTGTTTTCGCTTGAAGATGCTGAGCTTGAATTCCGTGAAGATGCTCTGCAGGCGATTGCTAAGAAAGCAATGGAACGTAAAGCTGGAGCCCGTGGACTTCGTTCGATTTTAGAAAGTGTATTATTGGAAATAATGTACGAATTGCCTTCTAAAACAGACGTAAGCAAAGTTGTTATTGATGAATCGGTAATTAATGGGGAATCTGAGCCATTACTTATTTATTCTGGTTCAGAAAATCAAATTGCAAGCGGCGAGTAATCGTTGCAAATAAAAAAAGGAGGCAAATATGCCTCCTTTTTTAATTCTTTCATTGAATCCAGTCTGTTAGCCCCCATATACAATTTTATATCATAAAGCGGAAGAGAGAATAATATGAACTTGGAACGTTCTGAGCGTATCGAGATCCCTGTATTACCACTACGTGATGTTGTGGTTTATCCTCACATGGTCATTCCGTTGTTTGTTGGCCGCGAGAAATCTATCCAGTGCCTTGATGCGGCAATGGATAACAATAAACAAGTATTACTTGTTGCTCAAAAGCACGCAGATACAGAAGAGCCTTCAGTCGACGACCTCTATGAAGTAGGTACCGTTGCGACAATTCTTCAATTACTGAAATTACCTGATGGTACAGTGAAAGTATTAGTGGAAGGCCAGCAACGCGCAAAAATTCATTCCTTTGTCGAAGAAGATTACTTCTTTGCTCAAGCAGAATATCTGGTTACGCCAGAGCTTGATGATAAAGAACAAGAAGTCATCGTTCGTAGTGCAATCAACCAATTTGATGGCTTTATTAAGCTAAATAAAAAGATTCCACCTGAAGTGCTTACTTCATTGAATGGGATTGATGAAGCGGCACGTCTAGCCGATACGATTGCAGCACACATGCCACTAAAGTTGGACGATAAGCAATCTGTATTAGAAATTATCGACGTGACCGAACGTTTAGAATTTTTAATGGGACAAATGGAATCAGAAATCGATCTGTTACAGGTTGAAAAGCGTATTCGTAATCGCGTTAAAAAACAGATGGAAAAGTCTCAGCGCGAGTATTACCTCAATGAGCAAATGAAGGCGATTCAGAAAGAATTAGGTGACATGGATGATGTTCCTGATGAATTTGAAGCACTTCAAGCAAAAATAGATGCAGCGAAAATGCCAAAAGAGGCCAAAGAGAAGACTGAGCAAGAGCTACAGAAGTTGAAGATGATGTCTCCAATGTCAGCTGAAGCAACTGTGGTTCGTAGCTATATTGATTGGATGGTGAGTGTTCCTTGGACTAAACGATCAAAAGTGAAGAAGGACCTTTCTAAGGCTGAGGAAATACTAAATTCAGATCATTACGGCCTAGAGCGAGTAAAAGAACGAATTCTTGAATATTTAGCGGTTCAGAGCCGAGTGAATAAGCTAAAAGGCCCGATTCTTTGTTTAGTCGGTCCTCCTGGTGTTGGTAAAACCTCTTTAGGGCGTTCAATAGCAGCGGCTACCGGGCGTAAGTACACTCGTATGGCTCTTGGTGGCGTTCGAGATGAAGCCGAAATACGTGGTCACAGACGTACCTATATTGGTTCATTGCCAGGAAAACTGATTCAAAAAATGGCAAAAGTTGAGGTTAAAAACCCGCTTTTCTTGCTTGATGAAATCGATAAGATGTCTTCCGATATGAGAGGAGACCCATCTTCTGCATTGCTAGAAGTTCTCGATCCTGAGCAAAATAATTCGTTCAATGATCACTACCTAGAAGTCGATTATGACCTTTCGGATGTGATGTTTGTTGCGACGTCAAACTCTATGAACATTCCAGGGCCTTTATTGGACCGTATGGAAGTGATTCGTTTATCGGGTTACACCGAAGACGAAAAACTGAATATTGCTAAAGACCATTTGGTGGCGAAACAGATAGAGCGAAACGGCTTGAAAGCTGCTGAAATTAATATTGAAGATTCAGCAATTATGGGTGTGATTCGTTATTATACTCGTGAAGCGGGTGTACGTAGCTTAGAGCGTGAAATATCCAAAATCTGCCGTAAAGCCGTGAAGAAAATTCTGCTAGATAAGAAACTAAAATCTGTGACGGTTAATCAAGATAATCTAAAAGAGTTCCTTGGCGTCCAGAGATTCGATTACGGAAAAGCTGAAAACAATAATCGTATCGGCCAGGTGACAGGCTTAGCGTGGACAGAAGTTGGTGGAGAACTCCTTACTATCGAAACTCAAGCGATGGTAGGTAAAGGTAAGCTAACTCAAACAGGCTCTCTGGGCGATGTTATGCAAGAATCTATTCAAGCGGCGATGACTGTAGTTCGCTCCCGATGTGAAAAATTGGGAATCAATCCTGATTTTTATGAAAAGCGTGATTTGCATGTCCATGTTCCTGAAGGCGCGACGCCAAAAGATGGCCCAAGTGCTGGTATCGGCATGTGTACAGCATTGGTGTCTAGTTTGACGGGTAACCCTGTTAAGGCAGAAGTCGCGATGACGGGCGAAATTACTCTTCGTGGTGAAGTACTACCAATTGGTGGCTTGAAAGAAAAACTGCTCGCTGCACACCGTGGTGGAATTAAAACAGTCGTCATTCCAAAGGATAACGAACGTGACTTGGAAGAGATTCCAGACAATGTTATAAGCGACTTGAAAGTGATTCCTGTTCAGTGGATTGATGATGTGCTTAAAATAGCGCTAGAGCAAGACCCATCAGGGCTCGAACTTACTTCTTAAAGAGTGATATACAGCAAAAATACTTAAACTCTATGCTGATAAGTCAAAAAAAGACTTGTCAGCATTTTTGTTGGGAGCTAACGTTAGCGATTGTTGCCGAACTCCAAGAACTTCAAAGTGTTAAGCAACTTTAAATCAATGGAACGAAAAGCCAAAAATATAATTATCAAAATTGGCATAGAGGGGAATTAAAAAGTGAATAAAACACAATTAGTAGAACAAATAGCAGAAAATGCAGATCTATCTAAAGCTTCAGCGGGTCGTGCACTTGATGCATTGATTGACGCAGTTGGCGGCGCTCTAGAATCAGGGGATCAAGTTGCGTTGGTTGGATTTGGTACATTTAGTGTACGTACTCGTGCAGCTCGCACTGGCCGTAACCCTAAAACAGGTGATGAAATTCAGATTGCTGAAGCAAAAGTTCCAGCATTCAAAGCAGGTAAAGCACTTAAGGAAGCCTGTAATTAATCAATAATTGATTAATTATTCAGCAACAAGACGAAATTAAGTCGAACCTTTTGAAAATATGCGCATCATAGTGATGCGCATTTATTTTTTCTGATATTATCGTCAGACTTATTTAAGCCAATAGACGTTTTTGGCTTCGTATTCGGAGAACAAACTAATTATGATGGATCGATTGCGTGAAGGTGCTAACAGCATAGCCATAAAGGTTATTTTAGGCCTAATTATGGTTTCCTTTGTCTTTGCTGGTGTTGGTAACTACTTAGTCGGTGGCGGCAATAACTCGGCTGCGGAAGTTGCAGGCGTTAAAATATCACTTAACGAATTCGAACAAGCGTATCAAAATGAACGTAGCCGAATGCAATCTCAATTAGGTGATTATTTTTCTAATCTACTTGCTGATCCAAGTTATGTTGCATCATTTCGTCGCTCGATACTTGATCGCATGGTAAATGATGTTTTGCTTGAAGAGCATGCAAAAACACTTGGTTTGAGCATCAGTGATGATCAAGTTCGTAAGGCGATTCTAGAGATGCCTTCTTTTCAGTCTGATGGAAAGTTCGACCAAGAAATATATCAAGCTGCATTACGCCGTGCCGGTTATAGTGCCGATTCTTTTGCTGCTTATCTACGCAGCGATTTGTTGCGTCAACAATTGGTTGGGGCTGTCGAAGAAACAGAGTTTGCTTTATTAAGTGAAGCCCAAGCTCAAGGGCTATTATTATCTCAAACTCGCACCATTAAAACGGTCGCGATTAAACAAAATTCGTTTGCTGAGAAAGTGACTATTTCCGATGAGGAAGTTGAAAGTTACTACAATACTCATCCGCAAGAATTCACTCGTCCAGAGCAATTTAAATTAGCGTATTTATTATTGTCAGCTGAAGGTTTGAAGCAAACAATTGAAGTGACGGATGAAGAAGCGAACCTTTACTATGAAGAACACATTGAGCAGTATTCAACGAAAGCGCAACGTCGTGTTAGTCATATCCTAATTCAAGGTGATGATCAGTCTGTTGCTGATGCGGTATTAGCTAAGGTTAATCAAGGGGCAGACTTTGCTGAGTTAGCTGCTAGTGAATCACAAGATCCAGGTAGCAAAGACTCCGGCGGCGATCTTGGCTGGATTGAAAAAGGTGTCATGGATGCAGATTTTGAATCGGCAGCTTTTGCATTAGCGAATGTTGGTGATGTTTCTGGTGTTGTTAAGTCTAATTTTGGCTATCACATTATAAAGCTTCTTGAGGATAAACCAGCGCAAGCGAAACCACTTTCTGATGTTAAAGACGAAGTCATTGCTCTTGTTAAAGATCAAAAAGCCGTTGATACCTTCTATGAGTTACAAACAGAACTAGAAAAAGTCGCGTTCGAGTTCCCTGATTCATTAGAGGAGTCTGCAAAGGTTACGGGTGCAGGAGTGGTTCAAACGGATTTTGTTTCAATCAATACATTACCAGCAGAGCTATCTAGTAATGCAGTAGTGGAAGCGATTAATCACCCTGAAGTTAAAGAAGACCAGCTAAATTCTAACGTGATTCAACTCGCACCAGAAAGTGTCGTTGTTGTAAGGGTCGATGAGCTACGTCCAGAAACTGTATTACCAATCGAAGAAGTGAAATCGACAGTTGAAAGTGAGTTAACTGCTTCAAAAGCTGAAGCAGCTGCTAAAGCATTTGCTGATAAGATTTTGGCACAACTTAAAGACGGTAACCAAGAAGGGTTGGCCGAAAATGAGTTAAGTTTTGGTGAAGAGGAAGTGATCGATCGTAACTCACCTCTGGCAGAAGCGATTTACGCTTTGAAGAAGCCAATTGATGGTGAGCATGTGTATGCTCAAGCAACCTCGCCAGAAGGTGAAATTTTGCTGGTTGAATTACTTGATGTGAATGCTGAAAACAACGATGAGCTGAATGAACAACTTATGGGACAGTTGGAGCGTTTAAATAGTCAGCAAGATATCGCTGGGTTAGTTAGCGTACTTCGTACAACGAATGATATTGAGTATCACCTATCGAGCGAATAGGGTATACGATGTAATTGAGTTGTTTATCAAAAAGGATCACATTCGTGGTCCTTTTTAGTTTCTAAGGTTGGTACTGGGGCAAAACAGTATTGTGATTATTATTGCTATGAACCTAAATAAGGAGCAAAGCAATGAAACACACTTTAATTATATTTAAACTCATTCTTTCTACCGTATTGTTTGCGATGTTTACGCCCACTAGTTATGCAGTGGGTGATAGTGCAAGCCCACAAATTATCGATATGGTTGAATATTCGGTTAACGTGAACACGGCGAATGCAGAAGAAATGGCGACGCTTTTAAAAGGTATCGGAGCGAAAAAAGCGCAAGCCATCATAGATTATAGAGAAGCGAATGGCCCATTTACGGATGTTACCCAATTGACCAATGTAAAAGGAATTGGGCCAAGTTTGATTAACAACAACCGTGACAATCTGTCAGTCAAGTAGTTGAAACTGATTTGTTAAAGGTCGCTGTCATTTAAGCGACCTTATTCTGTCTATTCCACATAAACATCATTAGTTTGACAATCGTCGGTAGCCCCCTTCGATAATTCCCCTTATAATCGCTGCCAACTATTAAACTCATTCATAATGACTGATACGGAGTACAAACATGTCCTCTCGAACACCCGTGGTGACGGTAGACGGGCCGAGTGGTGCTGGTAAAGGCACGCTTTGCATGTTGTTGGCAAAAAAACTTGGTTATAACCTTCTGGATTCTGGCGCTTTATATCGCGTGCTGGCTTTAGCGGCGATTCATCATGGCTTTGATACTGACTCTGAGGACGACTTGGTTCCTCTAGCTACGCATCTTGATGTGGCATTTGTTTCCGATGGCGACCTGGTTAAAGTTATTCTAGAAGGTGAAGATGTATCGAACGATCTTCGTAAAGAAGAAACAGGTATGGCAGCCTCTAAAGTTGCGGCACTTCCTAGGGTAAGAGAGGCTTTATTGCGACGCCAAAGAGCATTCGCAAGCGATAATGGTTTAGTGGCGGATGGCCGTGATATGGGTACTGTGGTCTTTACGCAAGCTGATGCCAAAATTTTTCTTGATGCCAGTGCCGAAGAGCGGGCTAGAAGAAGACAGAATCAGTTGCAACTCAAGGGCCTAGATGTTAAATTTGACGCCCTTTTGAGCGACATACAAGAACGTGACGATCGCGATCGCAATCGAGCCGTGTCTCCATTGCGACCTGCAGACGATGCACTGGTTCTTGACTCAACATCAATGTCTATTGACCAAGTTGTTGAAAAATCACTCGAATATATCAAATCTAAACTAGCGGAATAATTTTATTTACCGTTAGTAGGACGTCGATCGCAAGGATGATGATTGGCGAATTTAATAACCCCACGCGGTAGGATACCCGTGGAAGTTTACATTTGAAGACTAAATAAATGACTGAATCTTTTGCTCAACTCTTTGAAGAGTTTCTAAACGAGACTGAATTCCACGTAGGTACCATCGTTAAAGGTACTGTAGTTGCTATCGAGAACGGCTTCGTTCTTGTAGACGCTGGTCTTAAGTCTGAATCTGCAATTCCTGCTGAACAATTCAAAAACGCTGCTGGCGAAATTGAAGTTGAAGTAGGTTCTGAAGTCGATGTTGCGCTAGACGCTGTAGAAGACGGTTTCGGTGAAACTCAACTTTCTCGTGAGAAAGCAAAACGTCACGAAGCTTGGATTGTACTAGAGAAAGCTTACGAAGAAGCTGAAACTGTTATCGGTGTTATCAACGGTAAAGTTAAAGGCGGTTTCACTGTTGAACTAAACGGTATCCGTGCGTTCCTTCCTGGTTCTCTTGTTGATGTTCGTCCTATCCGTGACACTGCTCACCTAGAAAACAAAGAGCTAGAGTTCAAAGTTATTAAACTTGATCAGAAGCGCAACAACGTTGTTGTTTCTCGTCGTGCTGTTATCGAATCTGAAAACAGTGTTGAACGTGAAGAGCTACTTGAAGCTCTACAAGAAGGCAGCGAAGTCAAAGGTATCGTTAAGAACCTTACAGACTACGGTGCATTCGTTGACCTTGGCGGTGTTGATGGACTACTTCACATCACTGACATGGCTTGGAAACGCGTTAAGCACCCATCAGAAATCGTTAACGTTGGCGACGAAATCCTAGTTAAAGTTCTTAAGTTCGATCGTGAGCGTACTCGTGTATCTCTAGGTCTTAAGCAGCTAGGTGAAGATCCATGGGTAGCAATCGCTAAGCGTTACCCAGAAGGTCACAAACTGACTGGTCGTGTTACTAACTTAACTGACTACGGCTGCTTCGTTGAAATCGAAGAAGGCGTTGAAGGTCTAGTTCACGTTTCTGAAATGGATTGGACTAACAAGAACATTCACCCATCTAAAGTCGTTAATGTTGGCGATGAAGTTGAGGTTATGGTTCTTGATATCGATGAAGAACGTCGTCGTATCTCTCTAGGTCTAAAACAGTGTAAGACTAACCCATGGTTAGATTTCGCTGATATGCAAGCTAAGGGCGATAAAGTTACTGGTAAGATCAAGTCAATCACTGACTTTGGTATCTTCATCGGTCTTGACGGTGGTATCGATGGTCTTGTTCACCTATCTGATATCTCTTGGAATGTTCCTGGAGAAGAAGCAGTACGTGAATATAAGAAAGGCGACGAAATCTCTGCAGTTGTTCTAGCAGTTGATGCTGATCGTGAGCGTATTTCTTTAGGCGTTAAGCAAATGGAAAATGACCCATTCAATGCTTACGTAGCTGACAACAAGAAAGGTGTTCTAGTTTCTGGTACTATTTCTGCAGTTGATGCAAAAGGTGCTACAATTGAACTAGAAGAAGGTGTTGAAGGTTACATCCGTGCTTCAGAAATCTCACGTGACCGTGTTGAAGATGCATCTCTAGTCTTAAACGTTGGTGATAGCGTTGAAGCGAAATTTACTGGTGTAGACCGTAAGAACCGCGTAATCAACTTATCTATCAAAGCGAAAGATGAAGCTGATGAGCAAGAAGCACTGGCTACCGTGAACAAAACAACTGACGAATCTTCGTTCGGTAACGCAATGGCAGACGCATTTAAAGCTGCTAAAGGCGAATAATTAAACTCGTTGAAAGGAGCCGCTAGGTTCCTTTCGGTTGGCTTGCGAAGATGTTGCTAAGTATTGAGGGAAACTATGACTAAATCTGAATTAATTGAAAGATTGTGTGCAGAACAAACTCACCTATCAGCAAAGGAGATTGAAGACGCGGTAAAAGATATTCTTGAATCTATGGCTACCACTTTAGAAAGTGGTGAACGCATAGAAATCCGTGGCTTTGGTAGTTTTTCTCTGCATTATCGTGAGCCCCGTGCGGGACGCAACCCTAAAACTGGTGATAAAGTTGAATTGGATGGAAAATATGTTCCTCATTTCAAACCAGGCAAAGAGTTGCGTGAACGTGTAAACGCTAGTTTATAATTTGTTTAATTAGTTAGTTTGATAAAAGGCGATATATCATTTTGATATGCCGCCTTTTTTGTTTTTAAACTTAACATTAGACATGGTGTGGCTAACGATTTTCCTGCATAATCTACCTAACAAATAAAGAAATAGGTATGCCATTATGAAAATTATAAAAATTATTTTAGTACTGATTCTGTTTTTACTTGCTTTGGCTCTTGGTTCGCAAAACCAAGCTGTTGTAGGTTTCAATTATTTAATTGCACAAGGTGAGTTTTATTTGTCTTGGTTGCTTGGTGGCGCATTTGTCAGCGGGTTTATCATCTCTTGGCTGATTTTTGGTAGCATGCACTTGCGCGCAAAACTTAAAGTTCGTAGCCTAACCAAGAAGCTAGAAAGAGCAACTGGTCAGAAAGCAGCGACAAATAAAAAATTACCAAAAGAAAGTTTGAACGCTGGATAAAAACTCACAATGTTAGAGATCCTCTTCTTGTTGTTACCCATTGCCGCCGTTTACGGTTGGTATATGGGTTACAGAAGTGCTCAACAAGACAAACAAAAACAGTCCCTTCAGATTTCCCGTCAATATGTGACGGGATTAAATATGCTCCTCTCTGATCAGTCTGACCAAGCGGTTGATCACTTTATCGAGTTATTGCAAGTTGACGACACAATTGATACTCACTTAGCTCTAGGCAATTTATTCCGCACTAGAGGAGAAGTCGATCGTGCAATTCGAATCCACCAGAGTCTAATCTCACGTTCCGGTCTAACTGTTGATCAAAAAAACCTTGCGTTACAGCAGTTAGCGAAAGACTACATGGTGACCGGGTTTCTTGATCGAGCGGAAAAAATATTTGAGCAACTGGTAGATGAACCAGACCACACCTCGATGGCTCTTAAGCAGCTAACCTTGATATACCAACAAACAAAAGAGTGGTACAAAGCCATTGAATGTGGCAATCGTTTGGTAAAACTCGGTCGAAATCGGATTAAAGCGGATATTGCTCATTTTTATTGTGAGTTAGCCGCAGAAGAGCGTTTCAATGGCGTGTCGAGTAAAGTGGTTAACTTCTATAAGAAGGCGCTGAATGAATATCCAGAGTGTGTTCGCGCCTCGATTGAACTTGGAAAACTGTATGTTGAGCAGAATGAATATGGCAAAGCGGTTACCCATCTTGAGTCTGTTTTAGAACAAGATGTCGATTTTGTTGGAGAAGTCCTACCTATATTGTCTGAATGCTATTCTCAGCTAGGTAACGAAGCAGCACTTGTCGAGTTCTTAAGACGCAGTATGGACAAAAATGCTGGAGCGTCGAGCGAACTCATGCTAGCAACATTGATTGAGCGATATGAAGGAAGTACGGCAGCAATCGATTTGCTTACAAAACAAATTGAAAAGAACCCGACGATGAAAGGTTTCTACAATTTAATTGGATACCATATTACCGATGCTGAAGAAGGGCGCGCAAAGCATAGTCTTTCAGCGCTTCAAGGTATGGTAGGTGAACATTTAAATGTTAAGCCTCATTATCGCTGTCAGAAATGTGGGTTTTCTCCCCATCGATTATATTGGCAATGTCCTTCTTGCAAGGAGTGGGGAGCAATAAAGCCAATTCGCGGGCTTGATGGCGAGTAATTTTAATCTGAAATAAGAAGTGTGTTTAGGAGCAGTAATGAACGATCCAAAAGTAATCGTCGCGTTGGACTATGAACAGCAAGCAGATGCGCTCGCTTTTGTTGATAAAATCGATCCAGCGAGTTGTCGTCTAAAAGTGGGCAAAGAAATGTTTACACTATTTGGACCTGACTTTGTTCGCCAACTGCATCAGCGTGGTTTTTCTGTATTTTTAGATTTAAAATTTCACGATATCCCAAATACGTGTTCTAAGGCGGTTCGAGCTGCTGCTGAATTGGGCGTGTGGATGGTCAATGTGCATGCCAGTGGTGGTGAGCGAATGATGAGTGCAGCACGAGAAATTCTTGAGCCGTATGGGGCGCAACGGCCATTGCTTATTGGTGTGACAGTTTTAACCAGTATGGAACAAACTGATTTAGCCGGTGTTGGCGTCGATGTGTTACCGGATCAACAAGTCATGCGTTTGGCTACGTTGACAAAAAATGCAGGGTTAGATGGTGTTGTATGTTCTGCACAGGAGTCTGCGCTGTTGAAATCAGAGTTGGGGGAAGAGTTTAAGTTGGTGACGCCGGGAATTCGGCCTGTGGGCAGTGTGGCGGGAGACCAACGTCGCATTATGACTCCAACTCAAGCTATAGAAGCGGGTTCAGACTATTTAGTTATTGGCCGCCCTATAACACAGGCTGAAAATCCGGCTTTGGTTCTTGATTCAATAAATCAGTCACTTGCCAAATAGAGCAAATTGTTTAGAGGGTTCATATTGAACTCTCTTCTGATTTATTTCGTTGTCTAAGTTTATATATTAAGATAACCCCAAAGTTCAGCGCTGGTTAGCTTCGCAATGCCAATAAAAAGTCGCTAAGAATAGTATCAGAACATTCACGGAAATGTTTGTTACTGGGTTTACGAAATAATGCCCCAAGTTCATATTTAGTCATGTCACAACCAACGGTTTCGAAAGCGTTTAGCATTTGTTCAGTTTGCATATTTACCGCAATACGCAGTTTCATTAATACCATATTATTCGAAAGAGCGGTTTCGGCAATTGCTTGCTTTCCATCTTGACGACCGCGTTTGGTGTTAATAAATCCGTTTAGAAATTGAGCCAATTCTACATCAAGTAATGTTGCTTCAGTTGTCGCCAGCCATAATTCTACTTGTTCAACAGAGACTAATTGGTCTGCTTCGTTAAAGATACCCACTATTGCCGTTGGTGAGAGTTCAAATGTCTGTTGGATTTGTCTTAAGATTTCATTGTTTATCAAAGGTTGGTCCAATTTGGTTGTTCTAGCGAAAATGCTATTGAAATAAAGTGGCGCACCTTAACACAATGCTAGTTACTGGCCTATTTTATTTATTGATTTAATATTGTGTTTGTGATGGGGGAATAAATAAAAAGGGGCTCCTTTTTAGAAGCCCTTCGAAATTGTTTTAGTGGTTACTATCCCTCTTGACGAATCAAGTAGTCAAATGCTCCTAGGCTTGCTTTTGCGCCTTCTCCCATTGCAATGATGATTTGTTTGTAAGGAACGGTTGTTGCGTCTCCGGCAGCAAACACACCCGCTAAACTTGTATCACCGTGTGACCCGACCTCAATTTCACCACGTGGTGATAGTGTAACTTCTGAATCTTTGAGCCATTCTGTATTTGGAACAAGACCGATTTGAACAAAGATTCCTGATAGTTCAACTTCTTTGATTTCGTCGGTATTGCGATCTTTATACTTCAAGCTAGTCACTCGCTTTCCATCACCAACAACTTCTGTCGTTTGCGCCATAGTAATAATGTCGACATTAGGCAACGAGTTTGCTTTGTTAATTAACACTTGGTCAGCTCGTAGAGTGTCGGCAAATTCCAATACCGTTACGTGTTCAACAATTCCAGCTAAGTCAATTGCTGCTTCGATACCGGAATTCCCGCCACCAATAACCGCGGTTTTCTTGCCTTTGAACAGAGGTCCATCACAATGTGGGCAGTATGCAACCCCTTTATTACGATATTCCTGCTCTCCGGGTACGTTCATCTCTCTCCAACGTGCACCAGGTGTAAGAATGACGCTTTTACTTTTTAGAATAGCACCGCTTTCTAGGCTGACGTGAATCAAGCCATCATTAGTGTGTTCTGCACCCATAACTTTTGCTACTTGCTGGTCACCAACCATATCGACACCATATTCTTTTAGGTGTTCAGTCATGTCAGCGGCTAGTTTTGGTCCTTCTGTGCGCTTAACCGAAACAAAGTTTTCAATTGCCATGGTGTCCATAACTTGTCCACCGAATCGTTTTGCAACCACGCCAGTGCGAATACCTTTACGAGCGGCATAAACTGCAGCAGCACTTCCAGCGGGTCCACCACCGACGACGAGTACATCAAATGACTCTTTTTCGTTTATTGCAGCAGCTGCTTTTTCGGCTGCGCTGTCATCGACTTTATGTAATATCTCGGTGAGTGACATACGCCCTTGGCCAAACAGCTCACCATTAACAAATACACTTGGAACCGCCATTATCTCGCGCTGTTTTACTTCATCTTGGAACAATGCACCATCGATCATGGTCACGCGAACATCTGGGTTAATCGCGGCCATAGTGTTAAATGCTTGCACAACATCTGGACAGTTTTGACAAGACAATGAAATGTATATTTCGACATCCAGTTTTTTGCCTAGCTGGGCAATTTGCTCTATTGTTTCTGGCTCTTCTTTGATTGGATGTCCGCCAGAATGAAGTAACGCTAATACTAATGATGTAAACTCATGTCCCATAGGTAGGCCAGCAAAACGTAGCTGAGTCTCTTTTTCTGGGTTAGAAATTGTCATCACAGGTTTACGATCACTTGCATTATCATCACGAACAACACTAACTAAGTCGCTTAGCTCCGCGATTTCATTTGCAAGCTCGTTAATATCACTAGATGCTTTTGAATCATCTAGGCTGACCACTAATCTGACTTCATGTTTCAGATTAGTTAGATATTGTTGTAATTGTTGTTTAATGGCTTGGTCTAACATAATGAAGTACACCTATATATTCTTTCGTAGAGTGGTCACTCTAGATAACAAAAAGGGAGAGCAAACCAGATATGTTGGTCGTCGGTATACCCGGAATGCTCTCAAATTGATTTCTATGCTCTGTTTATTGAATATGTTTCAATAAACTGGAATTAGATTTTTCCAACAAGGTCTAGCGATGGTGCAAGCGTTTCTTCACCTTCTTTCCATTTCGCAGGACATACTTCACCCGGGTGAGCTGCAACATATTGAGCCGCTTTTACTTTACGCATTAGGTCTTCTGCTTCACGGCCAATACCTTCAGCTGTGATTTCCATTGCTTGGATAACACCTTCAGGGTCGATTAGGAACGTTGCACGGTCTGCAAGACCTTGACCTTCACGCATGACGCCGAAATTGTTCGTGATGTTGCCTGTTTGGTCACCTAGCATGTAGTAGTTGATTTTGCCGATAGTGTCAGACGTATCGTGCCATGCTTTGTGAGTGAAATGGGTGTCAGTTGATACTGAGTAAACTTCTACGCCACGCTCTTGAAGCTCTGCATAATGATCAGCAAGGTCACCAAGTTCAGTCGGACATACGAAAGTAAAGTCCGCTGGGTAGAAGAAGAAGATAGCCCATTTGCCTAATACGTCCTGTTCTGTAACTTCAACAAATTCGCCTTGTTTGAATGCTGTTGCGCTGAATGGTTTGATTTGAGTGTTAATCATAATGTCTATCCTTTCTGAGTTATGGGTTACGAGTTATCTCGTCTACGGGATTAATATTCGCACTCAGAGCAGATAAAATAAAATTGCTTGTATCTATACCATTGATAGGGAATACCTATTTTAATCTTGTTGGAGGTTGTTGGAGGTTGTTGGAGGTTGTTGGAGTGGGTTAGCTAGATGAAAGAAAACGATAACTCGTAACGATTGGGAAAGGTTACGAGTATAAGTTATTTATTAGCGGCGCTTGGTTTCCCGTTTAACTAACTCAAATTCGAACTCTTCTGGGAATAAAACAATGCCCTCGCCATTGTTATCTGGAAAAACGATAATAGACAAATCGTCATCTTCTAACCCCATGGTCCAGCGACTTTTCCACTTTGCGATTGAAATCGGCTCAGGTGTAAACCCTTCCCAATCATCGATAGCCCATTGTTGGGCGCTGGCTTTGCTTGGCCAAACTGGCACACAATCGTCATCGTCGGCACTTAAAAGTACACTGCCATGTTCATCAATTAATAACCAAATTTTCGATGTGTTTGCGATATTTTTAAAAAAGAGGTTCATGCGTTCAGTGGGGTCTTTGGCGACATGCACCAAATCATTTTCAGGGTTAGACATAGCTCAGCCTTATCTTAGTATCAGCCAGCAGTATAACGATTGATTGAACAGAAAACACTAAATGTGGATAGTTGATAGAGAAGAGGAAGCTTAAAGGCTAATGAGTTAACTAAGCCACGACAAAACCCCCTCCTACCATAAAGATAAGAGGGGTGTTTTTTTATGCAGACTGAAGAGCGGTAGATTCGACTAATCGTTCGCCAAAAATTGGGCGAAGCGCTTGGAATACCTGCTGGCGAGTGATGGTTCCAACTAAGTGACCATCTTCCATTACCGGCATAACATAAGGGCGGTTTAGTTTGCTTGTTTTTGCACGTTCTTCGACAGATAGTGATGAGAAGCTCGTGGCAATGCCTACTGATGTGGTCGGATACAGTTGCTCTCTGTCAACAGATAAGTATTCTGCAATATCAATGAGTCGCTCTTTGATGTCCACCGCGACAACATCACGAGACATTAAGTCGACAACTTTCTGATCTTCTGCCGGTATGTAATCTTGGCACCAAAGTTCAACCATTACATCGTGAGTAGAGAAGAAACCGACAACACGTCCTTCTACGTTGACAACAGGTGCTCCGGTAAGTTGATTATCGAGCAATACGTCTACCGCTAAGGCCACTGGCATATCGGCCGATACGGTTGCTGGGTTGTTTGTCATAATTTCTTTAACGCTAGTTGAACTAAACATAGTGATTTCCTTAATATTTGTGATTTCAGCAGTCGTCGTGATAGTGGCTAATCCGGTGGATTTTAGGTGCGGGCGACTGTAAATACTCCAGTTAGCAAGACCGACTAATACGGCGCCGCCGACGATATTGCCTAACGTCACTGGAATTAAATTGTTGAAGATAAAGTGGTGGATATTTAAGTCGGCATAGTGACTGGCACTAACGCCGACCTGTTGCCAGAAGCTTTCAGGAGCGAAAGTCTGAATAACGATACCTAGTGGTACCATAAACATATTGGCAACGCAGTGTTCAAAACCGGTGGAGACAAACATCGCTACGGGGAGGATTGTCATTGCGGCTTTGGTCATAGCGTTCGCTGAGCTGAAGGTTAGCCATATCGCAAGGCACACTAAAAGGTTACAAAGTACGCCCAACGAAAACGCTTGTAATGTGGTGTGATGAAGCTTGTGCTGAGCAATATTGAGAGCGTTTAGGCCCCATTGTCCAGCGTCGAGTTGATACAACCCTCCAGCTGTAACCAAGGCTAATAGCAGTAGTGCGCCAATTAGATTACCAATGTAAACCTTACTCCAGAGTTTCAACATATTGAAAAATGAAATCTGTTTATTGGCCCACGCAATACTTGAAAGTACAGAGCTGGTAAAGAGTTCACCACCACAAATCACGACAAGGATTAACCCGAGACTAAATGCAAGTCCACCGGCTAATCGGCTTAGACCCCATCCAGCACCAGCACTCCCTGTGGTAACGGTGATATAGAAAATAAACGCAAGCCCAATAAAGGCTCCAGCTAAAATCGCCAATCCTAGGATCATTGAGCTTGTTTTTTTCGTTTTTCCAAACGCGTATTTTTCCGCTTCCGCCATCATTTCATATGGTGAGAAAAAATTAGTATTGTCAGAGTGTGCAACGGACATAGTAGCTCCCTGTAGTGATGTTCATGATTAACCTCCTAACGTCATTTCGGATATCAAACAAAGGCATTTCCTTGTTTGCGTATTAATCCTGAACCTAAAATGATGAGTGGTAAAATTGATATTTCTTCACTTTCATATCAATTCGTTTGATATCGAAAAATTAATGCGTAAAATGGCGTTTTATTGCCGTTGGGCAGAGGAATCTATGCAGGTTTCTTGGTGTTATATTTTATGGGAGTGGGTGTGCGGTATTCTCTAAAACAATTAGCGGTATTTGATGCAATAGCCGATACAGGAAGTGTCAGCAAAGCGTCGGAAAACCTTGCTCTGACTCAATCGGCAACAAGCATGTCGCTAGCACAGTTAGAAAAAATGCTTGGGCGTCCTTTATTTGAACGTCAAGGTAAACAGATGGCATTGACTCATTGGGGAATGTGGTTAAGACCGAAAGCAAAGCGTCTAATCCAAGATGCACAAAAAATTCAAATGGGGTTTTATGATCAACATTTGATTAGCGGTAATATTCGCGTGTGCTCAAGTCAAACCCCGGCTGAACATTTGGTGCCAGAGCTTATCAGTATTCTTGATAATGATTTCCCTGAAATGCGTGTCAAATTGAAAGTTGAAAGTACAAAAGCGGTCATAAATGGCTTATTGGACTATCAATACGATCTTGGAATTATAGAAGGGCGATGCGACGACAGTCGTATTACTCAAGATGTGTGGTGTCGAGATCACCTTGTGATCGTTTCTTCTTCTCATCATCCGTTTGCTAAGGCAGAAAAAGTAAGCTTAGCGCAGTTAGAAGAAGCTAAGTGGGTCCTACGTGAGCCAGGTTCAGGAACCCGAAACATCTTCAATAGTGCCATTCACCATCTTATCCCGAATCTTGATTTATGGCGTGAATATGAACATGTGCCTGTACTGCGAGCTATGGTCGAAAGCGGACCATATTTAACTTGTTTACCCTATCTAGATGTCGAACGGTTTCTGAAATCAGGTCAACTTGCTGGGCTTAATGTACCAGATCTCTATATGGAACGAACTTTATCGTTTATCTGGCGTGCCGATATGATTGAAAATCCACTGATAGATTGTATTCGCCGAGAAGCGAAACGAATGATGAAAGGGCGTCCTACGGTATTATAATTAAGCGAATTTTTACTGTGATGTTTCTTTGATGCTGGATATCAGGATAATTTATGATGGGGAGATTTTGTAAATAATATCATGTCGTTGAATCTTTCACTTCTCGATAGTCTTAATTACGGATAACCATTTTATCCGCAGCTCAATATAAGGCTCTACGTTGCAGTAGAGCCTTATTAATCTTAATAATTCTGGCCGTTGATATGACTCATTAAAGCTTGGCGACAACTGCTGGAATTGCCGCAAGAACATCTTGCCCAAATGCCACACTCCGCTCTGGCGACCAACCGTATAGCTTATCTGGGTGTGCGTCGTTGTCTTTGAAAGGCATTTCAATCGTGTACGAAAGGCATTTAAATTGTTCAGCTACCCATTTTGAACCAACGGTCAGGTTTGCAGTACCGGGTTCGTTTTCAGGATAGCCTTCTTCCACCTGAAACTCCGGTGTTATGGTTAACAGTGCTTGTTTAAATAATGATTCAAGATCGGCTATTTTATCGTTGTAACTGGGTACACCCTCAGAACCTGCGACAAAATTGTATGGAATGGCTTCATCACCGTGAATATCTAGAAACATATCAACCCCAGCATTCAGCATTTCTTCGCGTACATAATAGACTTCAGGGCTTTGCTCTACAGAAGGAGTTTGCCATTCTCGATTTAAATTAACGCCAATGGCATTGGTGCGAAGGTGTCCGCGAGCACTTCCATCTGGATTCATGTTTGGAACGATATAGAAGACTGCTTGGTCGAGTAATGATCGTGCTACAGTGTCGGTGGTATCAAGAAGCCTTCTAAGCAAACCTTCAACAAACCACTCTGCCATGGTTTCACCGGGATGTTGGCGTGCGGTGACCCAAATTTTCTTTTTATCATTATTTGGTTCCCCAATGGTCAAAAGGCTAATATCTCGGCCATCAATGGTTTGCCCCAACGTGTCTAAAAGGCAATTAGGATGCAATTGAGCTTGGTGGATGAGATCGAGATGGCGGTCGTAACTGTAAGGTGCAAAATAGGCGAAATAAACCGATTTGTGTTCTGGCGTAAAATTAAAACGTAAACTGTTGCCATCAAACTTTGAAGGAATGCGAAACCAATGCTCGCGATCATACGAGACAACTACGTTGTAACCGTCCCACCCCTCAGGGTAAGCTGATTTTTCGAGGTTGATTAGCTGAAAAGAGTGCTCTAATAATGGCGTTGATTCGAGACGAAAATGGAACCACTGAGCGATATCTGATTGATTATCAGCTCGCAGGGACAATTGAATATCATGGTGGTTTAATGCTTCTACTACTTCAATGCTTCCTGATTCAAAATTACTGTATATCTTCATATTGGCCATATAATATTTGGAAATGATAGGTAAAATACCAATTAATATAATGATAGGGAAGATTTAGTAAATTGATATCCAAATTCCTTCCTAATTATCAGCATTTAGTAGGATAAGTTTGCTCATTTCTCTTTTTAACCCTGAGTTTCGTTAATTGACAAGTTACCAATTCATTCTTAGTCTTGTTTGCGAACCTTTATGTGGTGAGTGATTAATAATGAGCGTGACTAAATATAGACAAATTGCCAACTTGATCGCTAAGCGTATAGACCAATCATTTTATCGGGTTGGCGACAAGCTGCCACCACATAGAGTACTTGCTAAGCAACTCAATACAACCCCGGTGACAGTCGCCAAAGCTTATCGTTATTTAGCGCAACAAGGACGGATTAGTTCGCATGTCGGCAAAGGCAGTTTTGTATTAGGTGAGTCACCTCTGGAAAAGATCATTACTCCAAAAAGCGAGTATCAAGAGTATAATTTTTCCATTCTTCAACCTTGTCTTGAGGCTAACCTATCGGTCTTAAGCCGTCTTTTTAGTGATCTTCAAAAGAATATTTCTCAAACCTTGGTTGGGTACGTCGAACATTCAGGTTTACCGCGCCACAAATCGATATTTTCAGATTGGTTAAATCAAATGGGATTATTGCATGCCGATTCTAAACAGATAGTTTTGACCAATGGCGCTCAGCATGGTTTAGCTCTCGCCATCGAGATGCTATCTGAACCTGGTGATACCGTATTGGTTGAACAACAAAGTTACCCGGGAATTTTCGCTATTTGCGAACAATTAGGTCGACAAGTATATGGTGTAGAAATGGATCCAAGTGGCATGTGCCCAGATCATTTGCAATATGTGATTGATCGTCACGAGCCAAAGTTGGTGATAGTCGTACCTTCGTATCAAAATCCAACTGGAATTACCATGCCAACTTCGCGGCGAAAAGAGGTTGCAGAAGTTATCGAGCAAAATCATTTATGGTTAGTTGAAGATGATATTTATGCTTTCTTAAACTCTGTCACTATACCTGCTATTTCGAGCTACATTCCAGATAGAAGCATCTATATTTCTAGTATGTCGAAGCTACTCAGCCCCGCATTGCGCAGTGGGTTGTTGTATGCTCCTCAAGAATTGGTGGCAAGATTTGAGGCAAAAGTTCGTGCGACAATTTGGCTAAGTTCACCGTTGATGCATGAAGTTGCTGCACAAGCGATATCCAGTAACGAAATAGTCAAACTTATAAGAAATCAGAAAAGGATAGCGAAACAGCGTCAAGAAGTCGCATCAAAGATATTGAAAATGGAAATGTTTGGCGATGGATACCACATTTGGTTACCGATTGATTCGCGAGTTGAAGTAGAAGAGTTTGTTACACAGGCGAGGAATGTAGGTATCATAGTTAGTAGTGGACGTTACTTTGATAGCCCTAACTTTGCCAGTCATCACATCCGTTTGTCGCTCATGGCAATCGATGAGGACGAAAAGTTTGAACAAGGCTTAGTCAAATTATCGGTCCTGCTTGAACAACAAACGGATGAGCGTAAGTTTCTACTATAAAATTTACGCTTATACTAAAACGAGCAAAGTATTCTAAATAAATCGTTTGGACACTCGCTTAGTCAACTTAATCATGAGCTCATAACTAATCGTGCCAATATGATTTGCGATGTGCTCTATAGGTAAGTTGTCACCCCAAAACTCAACGGAGTCTCCAACTTTATCTTGCATATCATGCCCTAGGTCAACGGTAATCATATCCATTGATACATTCCCTACGATCGGAACAAGGCGACCATTAACATATACCGGAGTTTCGTTTGGTAGGACGCGCGGATAGCCATCTCCATATCCCATGGCGATAACGCCAATGTATGTATCGCGTGAAGAGACCCAATTTTCTCCATACCCTACAGGTTGATCAGCGTTGTGTTGTCGAATAGCTATTAGTTTTGATTGCAGTGTCATGACGGGCTTTAGGCCATGATCCGAACCAATTTCATCTTGGTTTGGACAGATACCATATAGTGCAATACCACCACGCATGTAATCCAATTGGGCATCAGGCCAATACAATATACCAGCAGAATTTGCGATCGTTTTAGGGCCAGGATAATGGGATGTTTGGTCTAAAAATTGTGCTATTTGGTTCGCGGTTGTGTCTGACTTTAAATCATCGGCGCAAGAGAAGTGACTTATAAATCCAACAGGACCATCTAGTTTACCTGTTGCTTCGATTCTGTTGACATAATCAGGCAATTCACAAGGCTTAACACCGAGGCGATGCATGCCAGTATCTAACTTCAACCATACTGTAATTGGCTGTTCGATGATGGCCGTTTGTAAGTGGGTAAGTTGCTCACTACAGTGAATGGTTGTGTGAAATTCAAGTTGAGCGGCAAGTTCTAAATCTTCTACGCAGAAACATCCTTCAAGTAATAGAATTGATTGAGTAATACCACTGTTACGTAATTCGATAGCTTCTTCTATACGAGATACTGCAAACATATCGGCTTGCGGTAGGGCTTTTGCCGTCTTGACCGCATCATGACCATATGCATCACCTTTAATCACCGCCACCACAGATCTGTTATTAGATTTACTTTTTAGTAAATCGTAGTTGTCACTAAGTGCTTGTAAGTTAATAACCGCTTCAGCAGTAATCATAATGTGTCCTGATAATCTAAATATTTGAAATATGCCTGAATAAATACGAGGAGCAGGCTAACGGGCCGTGTTCTATTGGAGGAATGATATCGTTAAAATTCTCGCATGATAAGCAATTTGTAGACCAGCGCGAACTACTTTGCGAAGGAGAGATATTGCTTAATATCTCCAGACTAACTACATAATATCGCTTACTCTAAAAAATCAAATATAGTTTTTTATATTATTTTGATATTTATTTATTTTGTAGATTTTATATCTAATGTTTAAGTTGATGTATTATTGGGAGCATCAATGTTTACTTATGTATAATTAATTGACTTTCTAGTTCTATTTGCTGATTTATGCACTATTAGTGACCATATTTGCACCTTTATTGGGCGTTTGTAGCTATTTATGCATTCTAACTGTGTGGTCTAACGAACTTGTCTATTGTCTGTTAGGTTTGTTTTTGTGAGGTTCATCACAAAAATTAAAATATCAAATTAAGGTGGGTTATCGATATTAAACGCTGTTTTATTTGTTGTGAGGGACGTTTAGATAACTCGTATAAACTGATAGGTTTAACATTATCAACTGATGATTTGGTTTTTGGTTGAGCTATTATTCTGATAAATTTCATTAAATTAGAATTTAATGAAATTGAGATGTCTAGTGAAACAGAATAAATAGTCAGTTTTTTGAACTAAAAAGTCGGTTAAGTGGTGTTATTTAACCTACTTATGCATATTTTTTGTAAAATAAAATGTTTGTTGTCACGCATATTGCACTGTATCTTGTGCGAATTGTTAACATTAAATACTACTAAATTAATTAGTCATAGCGCAGAGGAACACCAAGATGGAACTTAAACAACCATATCTATTATTTTTAGGCGATGCACCTGACAACCTTGCTGCTAAAGTAGCACAAGGTATTAAGACATGGCGTCCTGAGTTTTGCATTGGTCAATTTCGATTGCCAGAATGTAAGGCCGATGTTGGTTTAAGTGACTTAACCATCGAACAAGCTATTGAAGCAGGTGCTAAAACCCTAGTTATTGGTGTGGCTAACCGAGGTGGTTTAATTTCTGAAGAATGGATTGCTGTCCTTCTTAAAGCTATTGATGCAGGAATGGATATTGCGGCTGGTTTGCATAACAAACTTGCTGACATTCCTGAGCTTGTTGCTGCAGCAGAAGCAAAAGGTACTCAGCTTTTTGATGTTCGTTATCCAACAGAAGATTATCCAGTCGCGAACGGTAAGAAACGTACTGGTAAGCGCCTACTGACTGTCGGTACCGATTGTTCAGTTGGTAAAATGTACACATCTTTAGCAATCGAAAAAGGCCTTAAAGAGCGTGGTATTAATGCTGATTTCCGTGCAACGGGTCAAACCGGTATCTTAATTACTGGCGAAGGCGTAAGTGCTGACTGTGTTGTTGCTGATTTTATCGCTGGTGCAATTGAAGCGATTACACCAGCAGCCGAAGCTGATCACTGGGACATCGTTGAAGGACAAGGTTCATTGTTCCATGCTTCATATGCCGGTGTAACAACAGGTTTGATTCATGGTTCTCAGCCAGATGCATTAGTTTTATGTCATGAACCAACTCGCACTCATATGCGTGGTCTTCCTGATTACGCATTACCAGATATGCAAAAGTGTATGGACGCTAACATTGCTACGGCAAGTTTAACCAATCCAAATGTTCAATTTGTTGGTGTGTCGGTTAATACGTCTGGGCTAGAAGAAAAAGAAGCACTTGAATACATGAGTAAAGTTGAAGCTGAGCTTGGTTTGCCAGTTGTTGACCCATTCCGTCAAGGTATCGCTCGTATTGTAGATAAAATTGCGGAGCTGTAATGAACGTTAATCTTTACACAAAAAGTTGGCCAATCCGTGGCAGTTTTACTATCTCTCGAGGGAGTAAAACTGCAGTGGAAACCATCATCGTGGAGATTGAACACAATGGCGCTGTTGGTCGAGGTGAATGTGTTCCCTATGCTCGATATGGTGAGTCAATAGACAACGTATTAAAGCAAATAGAATGGGTTCTGCCTGAGATTAAAACTGGTATCAACAGAGAACAATTGCAGCCATTGCTTCCTTCTGGAGCCGCTCGCAATGCTATTGATTGCGCAATGTGGGATTTAGAGTGCAAGCTCGCAAAAAAATCCATATGGGAAACAACAGAGACAGAGCCGGGTGAATTAACGACGGCTTATACACTGTCACTGGATAAACCAGAAAAAATGGAACAAGCAGCGATAGAAAATGCGCATCGTCCTCTTTTGAAATTAAAGTTAGGTGGCCCAGAAGATTTAGAGCGAGTTAAAGCCGTTCGTCGCGGAGCACCTAACGCAACGATTGTACTCGATGCAAATGAAGCTTGGACTCCTGAAATATACAAAGCGTTGATTCCCGAGCTCGAAAAGCTAGGGGTAGCGATGATTGAGCAACCATTCCATGCAGATGCAGATGAAGCTCTTGCTCATCTTGAACGTCCAATTCCTATTTGTGCCGATGAATCTTGTCACGATCGCTCAAGCTTGCCTCATGTTATTGGTCGTTACGATATGATCAACATTAAGACCGATAAGACAGGTGGTCTAACAGAAGCATTAGCACTTAAAGCGGAAGCGGAAGACGCTGGATTGAAAGTAATGGTTGGCTGTATGTTGTCGTCTTCACTCAGCATGGCGCCGGCATTTGTCGTCGCACAAAATGTTGATGTCGTAGATCTTGATGGTCCATTATTGCTTGCTAAAGACATCGACAATGGTTTTGAATTTGAGCAAAATGCTATGTTGCCTTTCAGCACGAAGCTGTGGGGCTAGGAGAATTAAAAATGGAACGTATTGTTTATCTAAATGGTGAATATGTAAAAGAAACTGACGCGAAAATATCAATATTTGACCGAGGTTTTCTATTTGCAGATGCCGTTTATGAAGTTACTGCCGTACTTGAGGGTAAGCTAATTGATAACCCTGGTCACTATGCGCGTTTAGCACGTTCGGCCAAAGAACTTGGTATTAAGTTCGATCTTAGTGCAGATGACTTAACTCAGATTCAGCGTGACCTGATTGCGAAAAATGAACTCAATGAAGGAGGTATTTACCTTCAATTGACTCGTGGTACAGAAAGCGATCGTGACTTTACATACAGTGAAGATATTAAGCCGACTTTGGTTTTATTTACTCAGTCACGTAATTTGGTAACTAGCCCAATTGCAACGAAGGGTATTAAGGTTATTTCTACAGCTGATATTCGCTGGCGTCGTCGTGATATTAAAACGACTAGCTTATTGCCTGCATGTTTAGCAAAGCATGCTGCCCATGAAGCTGGCGCGGATGATGTATGGATGATCGAAGATGGTTTTGTGACTGAAGGTGGTTCTAGTAATGCCTACATCGTGACTCAAGATGATAAGTTAGTTACACGTCCACTTAGTAATGACATTTTGCATGGTATTACTCGTGCTTCATTAATGAAGCTCGCCGTCGAAATGAAATTGGATATTGAAGAACGTTTTTTTACTATTGAAGAAGCGTATGCTGCGAAAGAAGCATTTGTAAGTTCTGCAACGACATTTGTTTGGCCTGTCGTCTCTATTGATGGAAATACAATAGGAACAGGACAGCCGGGTGATATTGCAATGAAACTGCGAGAGATATATATCAAAACCGCAAGGGAACTTGCTGAATAGTGTTTAGATATTAATTGTCTACCTCTTATTAAAAAAACCCAACCTTAGTGTTGGGTTTTTTATTAACTAAAATAGAGTATAGTAATAATACTATTCGGTGTCTGATCGCATATCGCTCAAGTCGTAGCGCGCATTGGTGTGACTTTTTTTATTGATTTTTTATGATTTTAACCAATCTTTAACCATAAGCTATCTAAAATGCGACGCTGAAGGTATGTTGTATTATTTAAGGCTATTTAGAAAATAGAATAGTCCAATTGCTTTTTCTCACCCCACTTTTTTATATTGGTTGTAGAACGGTATAGCCAAACTTTTTAGGAGAGATTCAAATGTCTAAATCCTTCCCTTTGCCCCGTAAATCGGTCTTGGCATTAGGTTTAATGGTTGCTTTAACAGGTTATGCAAACGCAGAAGGGCCAGAAGGTATGCCCGGTGGAGGAGCACCAAGAGCGACAGCTGTAGACGTGGTTCAACTCAAACCGGAATCAGTAGAGATTACCACTAAGCTGCCAGGTCGCACCAGTGCTTATCGCACGGCGGAAGTTCGCCCTCAGGTTGATGGTTTAATTATCGAACGTTTATTTACCGAAGGTAGTTTGGTTAAAAGTGGAGAGGTTTTATACAAAATCGACCCAGCAACGTATCAAGTTGAGCTAGATAGCGCTAAGGCGAGTTTAGCCTCAGCCCAAGCGACATTAGAGAGCTCTAAGTTACAAGAAGAGCGTTATGCTGAATTGGTAAAAAGTCGCGCAATTAGTACTCAAGATTATGAAGATGCACGAGCAACATATCGTGCAGCTGAAGCGAATGTGATGGCGGCACAAGCGGCGGTATCATCGGCAAAAATTAATTTGGCTTACACTAAAATCAAGGCACCAATCTCTGGTCGAATCGGAAAATCTACTGTGACCGAAGGAGCGCTAGTTACTGCCAATCAAACCAGCTACCTTGCAACGATCCAACAGTTAGATCCTTTGTTTGTCGATCTTGCTCAGTCGAGTAGCGAAGTAATGAAAATTCGCATGAGCTCGAAAGGAACAGATCAAGAGTTCAGTGGCATTAAAGTTACTCTTGATGATGGCACAGAAATAGAAGAAAAAGCGAGCTTACAGTTTGCTGATGTGACGGTCGATGAATCTACTGGGACTGTTGGCCTAAGAGCGTTGCTGCCTAACCCAAATCATCTTTATTTACCTGGACTGTATGTACGAGCTGACCTCCCGATTGAAAAACGTGAAGGTGCTATTTTAGTTCCTCAAAAAGCTTTAAGTCGTGATTCTCAAGGTAATGCTTATGTAATGGTGGTGAATCAAGAAAATACGATTGAAAGTCGCTCAGTGGTCGTTGATCGTATAGTCGGCTCTGACTGGTTAGTAAATTCAGGTCTACAAGATGGTGATACCGTTGTTGTGAGTGGTTTGCAAAAAATACAAGTAGGCTCTTCTGTTGAACCTACCGTCACAACGAACGAGTAGGGAGCGAGTTTATGTCACGTTTTTTTATTGATCGCCCTATTTTTGCATGGGTGATTGCAATCATCATCATGTTGGGAGGGGTGCTCGCAATTGAAACCCTTCCAATCGAACAATATCCGTCAATATCTCCTCCGTCGATAAAAATAGCGGGGAGTTATACTGGTGCTTCAGCACAAACCATTGAAGAAAGTGTCACTCAGGTTATAGAGCAGAATTTGAATGGTATCGATAACTTATTGTATATGTCATCGAGCAGTGATTCTTCAGGGAGCTTTTCGGTAACATTAAGTTTTGCTACCGGCACTGATCCTGATATTGCTCAGGTTCAAGTACAAAATAAATACAATGCTATTTCCAGTAACTTACCTGATTCAGTGGTGAATACTGGTGTGACAATTAGTAAGTCGAATAGCAGTTTCTTGTTAGTTGCTGGATTTGTATCGACCGATAACTCAATTAATAACAATGAGCTCGCCGATTATGTGGTGTCCAATATTAAGGATCAGGTAAGTCGCCTTCAAGGTGTAGGTTCGGTTACGGTATTTGGGGCACAACATGCTATGCGCATTTGGTTAGATCCCAATAAACTGTACAAGTTTAACCTCACCCCTTCTGATGTAACGACAGCAATTACCAATCAAAATAGCCAAGTGTCGTCAGGTGAGATAGGTGGTACACCAATCGTAACTGGTCAACAAATTAACTATACGATCACAGCTCAAAGTCGTTTAACAACAGCGGAAGAATTTGAAAAAATTCTTCTTAAAGTGAATACGGATGGTTCACAAATTCGCATTAAAGACGTTGCTCGTGTAGAGATTGGTAGTGAAAGCTACGGCTCAGTAGCGCAATACAATGGTCAGTATTCAACCGGGCTTGCGATTTCATTGGCCACAGGCGCGAATGCACTTGATACTGCTGAAGTGGTAAGAGCTAAATTAGACGCTCTTGATGATTATTTCCCAGATTCTGTAGAGGTTGTTTATCCATACGATACAACGCCATTTGTTCAAATTTCAATTGAAGAAGTTGTTCAAACACTGATTGAAGCGATTGTACTCGTTTTCTGTGTTATGTATTTGTTCCTTCAAAATATCCGCGCAACGTTAATTCCAACGATTGCAGTACCCGTTGTGCTATTGGGCACATTTGGCATCATGTCTATATTTGGTTACTCAATCAACACACTGACGATGTTTGGTCTTGTTCTTGCAATCGGGTTGTTGGTAGATGATGCTATTGTTGTTGTTGAAAACGTAGAGCGGGTAATGGCTGAGGATGGGCTAGGACCTAGAGAAGCAACTCGTCGCTCAATGGGACAAATTACAGGCGCCTTGATCGGGATCGCTTTGGTGTTGAGTGCGGTATTTGTACCAATGGCATTTTTTGGTGGCTCAGCAGGTTCGATTTATCGTCAGTTTTCGGTCACGATTGTGTCGTCAATGGTGCTATCAGTTATCGTCGCGATGGTGTTAACTCCTGCGATGTGTGCTGCATTTTTAAAACCATTAAACGAAGGTTCACATACTCCGACTCGTGGGCCATTAGCTTGGTTTAACAACGCGTTCAATCGCGGTACCGATAAATACCAAAATGTCGTTGGAAATACGGTTAGTAAAACATTTCGTTATTTTATTGTTTATGGACTTATTGTTGGCGGGTTAGTCGTATTATGGCAACGTCTTCCATCTTCATTTGTACCAAATGAAGACCAAGGCGTAATGATGACGATGGTTCAATTGCCAACGGGTGCAACGCAAGAACGAACACTTGCGGTTCTCGACCAAGTTTTAGATTATTACCAAACTAATGAGAAAGACAACATTGAATCAGTGTTTAGTGTTGCTGGCTTTAGTTTCAGTGGTAGTGGTCAAAATATGGGGATGGCGTTTGTCAAATTTAAGGACTGGAGTGAACGCCCCGCACCTTTCCAATCAGTTGATGCCGTAGTGGGTCGAGCGTGGCCAGGATTAGGACAAATTAAAGACGCACAAATCTTTACGTTCAACTTGCCACCAATTCAAGGCTTAGGTAATGCCAGCGGATTTGACGCTTATCTTGTTGACCAAGGAAGTCATGGTCATGAGGCTCTTGTTGCCGCTCGTAACCAAGTACTTGGAATGGCGGCTCAGGACTCTTCTCTGGCCAATGTCCGACCTAATGGCCTAGAGGACTCTCCGCAATTTAAAATTCAAATTGACCATGAAAAAGCAATGGCAATGGGCGTAGCGGTTAGTGATATTAACAGCTTACTATCTACTGCTTGGGGTTCTTCCTACGTCAACGACTTTAATGATAACGGTCGAATTAAAAAGGTATATGTGCAGGGTGATGCTCCGTATCGAATGAACCCGGAAGACCTGAACTTATGGCATGTTCGTAACGATTCAGGTGATATGGTTCCGTTTGATTCATTTGCTCAAGGATATTGGAGTTATGGTTCACCTAGCTTGACACGCTTCAATGGTTTTTCCGCGATGAACATTCAAGGCTCAGCCGCACCAGGAAAGAGTTCTGGTGACGCGATGGACGCGATGGAAGCGATTGTGGCGAAACTTCCTTCAGGCTTTGGCTTGGAATGGAGCGGCATTTCTTACCAGGAACGTCAGACTTCATCGCAGACAACTTTGCTTTACGGGCTCTCATTACTTATCGTATTTCTGAGTTTGGCAGCGCTGTACGAGAGTTGGATTGTACCATTCTCGGTTATTTTGACGGTACCTTTGGGGATTTTTGGCGCGATTGTTGCGACAACTCTTAATGGATTATCAAATGACATTTATTTCCAAGTCGGTCTTTTGACAACGATTGGTTTGTCGGCAAAGAATGCAATTTTGATTGTAGAATTTGCTAAGGCTCAATTTGATGAAGGCATGGAGTTAATTCAAGCAACAGTTATGGCGTGTCGTATGCGTTTACGTCCAATTATGATGACGTCATTTGCCTTTATCCTAGGTGTGTTGCCATTGGCGCTTTCATCTGGAGCAGGCGCGGCTAGCCGAAATGCAATTGGTTGGGGCGTTGTTGGAGGAATGTTCTCCGCAACGGTTCTCTCAATTTTCTTTGTTCCTGTATTTTTTGTTTTGGTGATGAAATTGTTTAAAGCAAAACCTAATGCACTCAAAGCTAACGCGACATCTGAGGAGACAGTTAATGCAGAATAAGATCTTACCTATCGTCATTGCAGCTCTACTTGGTGGATGTAGTTTAACTCCAGAATATCAAACACCTGCAGTTCCTGAAACCGACGGGTGGGTCGGTGTTGAGCAAGTCTCGAATCAAGAGGTTCTTCCTGAGTGGCGTCAATTTATGGCGGATGAAACATTGCAGGAGTTTGTTGAGCTGGCGCTTGTAAATAATAAAGACTTACGTCAAACCGTGTTAAATGTTGCTTCAATGCGAGCTCAATACCGTATTACAGACGCAGAACGGTATCCGGCTATTAATGCAGGTGCATCGCAAAGTCGCACGTTTACTCAAGATGCAGTTACAGGCAACGGTGATAGCTACAGTTCAAGTTACCTCGCGACCTTGGGTGTAACGAGCTATGAGTTGGATCTGTTTGGAAAGGTGAAAAGCAATTCGAATCAGGCGTTAGAAACCTATTTGTCTGCTGAAGATAGCCGTCGTAGTGCAGTGATATCATTGGTTGCCGAGATAGCGTCGAACTATGTTTCTTTACTCACTAACCAAGAGCTACTTGCCATTAGTCAAGAAACAGTAGCGACTTATCAAGAGACGTTGAAATTGGTACAAACGCGTTTTGATGCTGGTTATAGTGATGCGTTAACATTAGCCCAATCAAAGACAGCCGTATACGGTGCACAAGCAACTGTATCAGGGTATCAGCTTGCAGTTGCAACTGATTTCAATACCTTACGCCAATTAGTTGGTGTTCCAATCTTAATGCCTGAGACTAAGCGGCTACCAAGGAATGATGGCAAAATGTTGTTTGCTTTAAAAGAGGGAGCACCATCGGAACTGTTGCTTTCTCGTCCTGATATTATGGCAGCGGAGCATCAACTTAAAGCGGATAATGCAAATATTGGCGTTGCACGAGCGGCGTTTTTCCCAAGTATTAGCTTAACTGCCAGTGCTGGTTCGGCGAGCAGTTCTCTAGATAACTTATTTTCAAGTAATTCTGGTTACTGGACTTTTGCACCATCACTTTCATTGCCAATTTTTAATTGGGGCAGTAACGAAGCAACACTTGATTCGGCTAAAATAGCGAAGCAGGTGAGTGTGGTCGCTTATCAGGAAACGATTGAAACGGCATTTAAAGAAGTTTCAGATGCAGTACTTGGGCAGCACTATTACTTGTCGCAGTGGAAATCACAGCAGAAGAACTTAGAAGCAAACATGGACTATTACGAATTAGCTAAGATGCGTTACGAAAAAGGTAATGACAGCTATATTGACTTACTCGATGCACAACGTTCATTATTCAGTGCAAGAGAAAGTGAGTTGTCAGCACACTTAAACTTGTTAACAAGTCGGGTTAGTTTGTACAAAGCGATGGGGGGTGGTTGGCAAGCCGCCGATATTGATTCTGTGAATCCGAAGTTAGTCTCAGAGTCGATTACTGAAGCTGATTAAGACTAATGGTTGCAGTTAAATGCACAGTTTCAATACTTGCATAGTATGAAAAAACCGGCTTTCGATGAGCCGGTTTTTTATTTGTAGGTTGGGATATTAATGAGGCTTACTAACTGTTATTCCCAGAATGCGTCTTAGGCTTGTTAGCTCGACTTTTATTGTTCGCTGGTCGAGGTTTTCTGTTTTGCCCATTGTTGGTTGAATCGCTATTTGATTTGGGCTTATTGTTTCCAAATCTACGTTTTGGTTTTGCTTGACCACGATTTGATCCATCGTCGTTTCGCTCATTATTGCCGTTGTGTGCGTGAGGTTTTTTAGGCTTCTTTGGCTTCTTAGGTTTAATTGGTCGTGTATCTAGCTTCTTCTCTGGCACTGGATTGCTAGGTTTAAACCCACTGAGCTCAAGGCGTGGTAATAATTGCTTGATTAAACGTTCAATCGCAAATAGCTCGTTTGCTTCTGCTGCTGCAACCAAAGAAATCGCCTTACCGACTTCTCCCGCTCGTCCTGTTCGACCAATTCGATGAACGTAATCTTCTGGAACATTTGGCAATTCATAGTTAACGACTTGAGGTAATTGAGGGATATCGATACCACGAGCGGCGATGTCTGTCGCGACTAGCACTCGAATATCGCGCGACTTAAACTCCGCTAGCGCACGTGTCCGAGCACCTTGACTCTTGTTCCCATGGATAGCAGCTGCGCTAATTTTTTCATCGTTCAAGAATGCCGCTAATCGGTTCGCACCATGTTTTGTTCTGGTAAAGACCAAGACTTGATGCCAATTTCCATCTTTTATGAGCTTTGCCAGCATTGGTGCTTTCTTTTTAGCGTCAGCGGGATAGATAGACTGTTCAACAGTTGGAGCAGTTGAATTTGCTGGGCTGACTGACACTTCGATTGGACTATTCACTAATCCCTTCGCAAGTTCGCGAATTTCGGGAGAGAAAGTGGCGGAGAACAGTAAATTTTGACGTTTTTTCGGTAACAGTTGAAGAATTTTACGAATATCACGGATAAAACCCATATCAAGCATTCTATCTGCTTCGTCTAAAACTAGAATTTCTAGTTGGTCAAACCGAACCGCATTTTGATTATGTAGGTCCATCAGACGACCGGGAGTCGCAACGAGGATATCGGCACCTTGACGTAGACGTAGCATTTGAGGGTTAATTTTTACTCCGCCAAATACAACGGCACTCGTGAGAGGTAAGTGACGACTGTAGGTCACCACACTCTCATGTACTTGAGCGGCAAGTTCACGAGTGGGTGTTAAAATTAATGCTCTAACTTGATTCCCTCGAACTTTCTTTCCTCGTGAGAGGCGTTGCAAAATCGGTAACGTAAATCCAGCGGTTTTACCGGTACCAGTCTGAGCCGCAGCCATGACATCTTTTCCATCGATCACGGCTGGGATAGCCTGTTCTTGGATTGGTGATGGAGTGTCATATCCTTTTTCTTGGATAGCTCTTAAGATTGGTTCAGAAAGACCCAGCTTGGTAAAACCCATAGTTGATTCTCGACTATTAATGAGGAGTAGCGCGTTTCTAGATGCGCGAAAAGTGCGTCATTCTGAGACTTTTGTCACGTAGTAGCAACAGTTAATTCAATTAACTTATATTTATGTCTTATCTAACTGCTGTAACAGAAAGCTATTTTAATTAACGGCTCTTATGAGATTTGAACGTAATTGAAGCCATGCTATTCTGAATTACCAATTTTGATCAGGAATCACGATGTATAAATTACTTGCATTAGACTTAGATGGGACTGTACTCGATAGTCAGCGGGGGATTCATCCAGATGTTAAGGCTTCTATTCTGGAGCTCAAACATCACTATCACGTAATGATTGTTACTGGACGTCACCATACTGCAGCAAGACCCTATCATGCTGAATTGGAATTAACGGCGCCGATTATATGTTGCAATGGTACATATGTGTATGATTTTCAGGAAAACAAAGTGCTTCAGCATACCGCTTTGAATAGAGAGGTGGCACTTAAGTTTCTTGAACTTGCTCATGAATCGAAAATGAAAGTTTTAATGTATGTAACAGACGCGATGCTCTATTCAAGATCAATCCCGGTGGAATTTATTAGCAGTATTCTTGAGTGGTCGAGTCAATATGATGATGATTTAAAACCGAATATATTGGAGGTTGAATCATTTACAGAACATGCGATGAGTGCTGAGTTTATCTGGAAATTTGTCGTAGAAGGAGAGCCATCTGTTATTGAAGCATTTAATTCGCTTTCCTGGATTAAAGAGAATTTTAATGGCGAGCAATCGTGGAGCAATCGATTTGATTTTGCGGCGATTGGAAATAGCAAAGGTAAGCGACTAGCGGAATATGCCGAAAGCTTGGGTATAAAATCGTCAGAAGTAGTAGCAGTAGGTGATAACCACAATGACATCTCGATGCTTGAATATGCTGGACTAGGTGTTGCGATGGGCAATGCAGAAGCAGAAGTTAAACGGTGCGCAAATCAGGTTTGTATAGGAGATAGTAATGGACCAGGTTTGAGTCACTTTATCCAAAACACATTTCTAGGTTAAATATTAATAAATTAGAGAGCGAGCTTTATCGCTAACTGCCTCACAATCGTTTAAATAGAGTGATGAAGTGGATGCTATTGAGACGGATAGTGGCAACTCAGTTTATTGAATGTGTATATTTTTTGCGATAATTGGATTAACTCCTCTCATCCTTACTCTTATCATGAACTACAATATATCTAATGTATTGAGAAATAAGAATTAACATCTGTAAGAATTAGGGATTAGTAATGGAAGAAATCAGCTTAAATATTATCTGTGTCGATGATGATGAACTGATGCTCAAGACCATCGGAAGTACGATCAATGATTTACGGCCACATTGGAAGGTGCTGTATTGTAATGACCCATTGGCGTGGCGTGATGAGTGGAGTTATTCAGATATTGAAGCACCCGCTGTCTTTATCTCTGATTTGCAGATGGCTCGAAAACGTGGTGACCAATTATTAGATGAAATAAAGAATATTTTTCCTGATGCTATTCGTGTGTTGTTAACAAGTGATAATGATGAATCGTTTTCGGGGCGAGCTCATAATTATGCGCATTTTGTGTTACCAAAACCGTTGGTTGAATCGGACTTTGAGCGTTTATTTCTCTGCGCCGAGCAATTGGACAAAATGCCGTTTAATGACGAATGTCGTCGGAATCTAGGAGCGTTTACAGACTTACCTGTGCTACCAGATAGTGTGATGAGATTGCAGAGAGTGTTAGGGTCACCCTCGTGTGACAACCATAAAGTTGCCGATGTAATCAGTCACGAGCCAGCATTAGTCGCACGTGTGTTCCAAACAGCAAACTCCCCCTATCTTGGTTTTCGAGTTTCGACGGAGTCATTGCCTGACGCAGTGGGTCGATTAGGGATGACATTGGTCGAAAGTTTAGCAATTGAACAGCTTCTCTCTATTTCTAATAAAAGGTTAAGCACAAATCGGCATATAGCCGTGACTGAGAATGCCCTAAAAATTGGCGAAGTATCTCGAGTATTGGCAAGAAAACTACACTTAAGTTTGAATGATCAGGATAAAGTGTTTATTGCTAGTTTATTGACGTCAATAGGTGCGTTAGTATTGCTCGAAGAAGGTGCCAACGAATCCGAATTAGACCATTATATCGGCTTACAAGAAGGTATGTCTGATAGCCACATTATCGCGGCATATGTGTTGATAATGTGGGGTTATGAAATTGATATTAGTGAGGCCATTCTCCATCAGCGCAAGGTAAACTTTGAGTCTGAAGATATTGGCGTTCTTCGCTCAAGTATTGTAGGTTTAGCGACTCAAATTGTATCGTTCAATACGAAACAGGAACTACTTGATTTAGCAGAGACGTTACCGAATACTGTAGCGGAAATTGTTGTCGAGCTTTCCACATTTCGTTTTGATAAATAGTATGGATTTTTACCAGTAGGGTTTAGTAGGAGTAATAATGAGTAATAGTCGACTAATATTATCTGATTTGTTTGATCATCTCTCCTTTGCCATATGTATCGTGCGAGCGGACTATATTATCGAAAAAGCAAACACGTATTTCCAAGCCCATGCGGTTCATACATTTGACTCAACAGAAGAACAGAACATTCTAGAGCTATTTCCCGCTGCCTCAAATTATCTAAAACCATTGATAGATAGTGTTTTTAAAAATCAATCGTCACATTTTGCTTCGTGGGAAAAGCTTCCTGATACCTTGCCATTTAAAAGAGATCGTACTGTATATGGTGAAGCAGACAAGATGCAGCAAGATTGGGAGTTTGTTCCAATCTATGAAAATGGAAATGTAACGCATGTAGGGTTATGTATTTACGATTCTACTGTGCAGGCCAGTCAAGAAAAGCAGCTCCATCTAATCTTAGAGCAACTTAATGCTGAACGTAAGCAACGGCAGAAATTGGAACAAAAACTGAGTGAAGTTCAAGGTCAACTGATTTACTCGGAAAAAATGGCATCGATTGGCCAAATCTCAACAGGAATAGCTCATGAAATTAATCACCCAATTGAGTCTATGACTGCGAATATGCATACCTTCAAAGATCACACTCAAAACATAGAAAGCGCCGTTTCTGATATTGAAAAATTGATAATGACGAATGCTGATCAAAGTTTGATAGAGCAATTTAAAACGTTGAAAGTAGCAAACAGACTTGACGCGATTTTTAATGATACAGATACGTTAATCAATGAATCACTTTTGGGATCCGATCGAGTTTTAGCAATTATCGAAAATTTAAAAGAGTTTTCTCAAGAAGATGCTTCAGAGTGGAGCTATGCAAGTCTAGTGGCATGTATTGAGTCGACATTAAAAATTATTAATAACGATATCAAATATGGAGTGTCAATAGAACGCGACTATGAAAATGAGGTGCCTGATATCTACTGTCAACCAATGCAAATTAATCAGGTATTGCTTAACCTTATTGTAAATGCTAGTCAAGCTATTGATAGTGAAGGAATTATAAAAATATCTCTTAGTAAAATAGATGCAAGCTCGGTAGAAATTCGAGTTAAAGATAATGGTACTGGTATTAAAACAGAGCTGCAACAACGTGTATTTGAGCCATCTTTTACCACCAAGGGAGGTGATTCAGGTACTGGGTTAGGTTTATCTGTATCGCATGATATTATCGAGCGCCATCACGGGAAAATACGGCTACAAAGTAAAGTAGGCGTTGGTACCGAGTTTATTGTTACTTTACCAATAATAAAGCAACCTACTGATGACGTTGGCGAGTAGCGACAATATTTGACTCACTATTAAAAAACTCAGATTCTTGAAATAGATGTGTCAACGAGTAAGTCAAACGCTTAAGGCTTGTCCTCTCTTGGACAGGCTTTTTTATTGATAGTAGCTTTTTAGTGCCCTATCGCATGAATACATGCAATGTAGCTGAAATCTCGAGGAATATTTGGTTTAACCTAATCTTAACCAGAGACAATTTATCATTGATCTCATTGTGGTAGCTATTACCAACCTTAGAACAGTGAATAAAGGCCAATTTAATGCTTAAAGTATTAGTTGTTGAAGATGATATCGATTTAGCAACGGCAATCATCGATTATATGGATTTAGAAGATATAAATGCTGATTATGCGGCTGATGGTGCTGTTGGGTATAATTTAATTACAACTCAGACTTACGATGTTGTCGTGCTTGATCTGAACTTACCTAAAATTGAAGGATTAGCCGTTTGTGAGCGGATCCGAAATTTAGGTATAGAAACACCCGTGCTGATTTTAACGGCAAAAGATACATTGGACGATAAGCTCATTGGCTTCTCAAAGGGCGCTGATGATTATTTGGTTAAACCATTTGAAATGGAAGAATTAATTGCACGAGTAAATGTTCTTTCGAAGCGCCGTAGTGGTCAAATGACTAAATTGACAATTAAAGATCTTGAATTTGATTTATCATCTAGAGAAGTAAAAAGAGAAGGACAGTTAGTTAAACTGTCGCCTATTGCCAGTAAAATTCTCGAAATGTTAATGCGAGAATCCCCAAATAGTGTATCAAGAGAGAAGATCATTCGTAATGTATGGGGAGAAGAACAGCCTGATAGCAACACGTTAAAGGTTCATATTTTTAATCTAAGAAAGCAAATCGATACTCCAGGTCGTGAGCACTTGATTCACACGATACCAAGTTTTGGTTTTGCGATTAAATAAAAACTGAGAGAGCATGCTAACCAACCGCAGCCTAAAAATTTACATTTTATTTGCCGTTATTTCCATGGGGGTCATAACGGTTCTAAGCTTCTCAACGTTGGCTGCCAACAATTTTGTACAAGGCTTAGACGCTTCTGTTCGAACGACCATGGAAAAAATTGGCAAAAATATTGATGAGTCAGGGGAACACCCAAGACAGATACTGGACTTTAGTATTGCAAATAGTTGGGAAGAATTGCCGGCGTTAGTACAACGTAAACTGTTACCTTTGGATAAACACCAAATGTTTGTGAAACAAGCTGAACGAGATCACTGGTGGGATAGACCTACAAATGTAACCTTTGTGCTGCGCTATGATCTTAAGAATAAGCAAACTATATACATTTCCAAGGTATTTTACGCTCCTGAAACATCAAAGACGTTAGAGAGGGCCGGTGATTCTCATATAACTAAGAATGTTTTATATGCCGTGATGGGCATCATCCTGTTTACGTCAATTATTCTTCTTTTATTACATAAGATCTCGAAACCGATGAAACGCCTGAGTTCATGGGCAGCAAGTCTAACACCAGAAGTGTTGCAGCAGCCGGTGCCTGATTTTTATTACTGCGAATTGAACAATTTGGCGAATATTGTGAAGTCTAGTTTACAGTCAGTTCAGACTACGTTAGATCGTGAAAAGCAATTTCTTAGCCATGCGAGTCATGAATTACGAACACCTATCGCCGTGGTGAGAAGCAATACTGAATTGATGCAGAAGCTCATCGAGAAACAAAACAGTGTCGATAAACAGCAGGCAGTGTTGGATCGTATTCTACGCGCTGGTCATTCTATGACTGAGTTGTGCGAAACGTTACTTTGGCTCAATCGCGGAGAGTACCGCAATCTGCCGACCACAAATGTAGAACTTTCCTTACAGTTAGAGCAATTGACGAACAATTTACATTACCTGATTAGAGATAAAGACGTCGAGGTACATACGCACTTTGAATCAGGTGAGTTTCCTATGAAATCGACACTAGTCACTATCGTGTTAGGTAATTTGATTCGCAATGCCTATCAACATACTCAATGCGGTACGGTTGACATAGAGCAGCATGGGCAGAAAGTAACCATCACCAATCGCGAGGCGGAGACTCAAGAGGACTACAATACCCTTGGATTTGGACTAGGCCTAGAATTAACTGAACGCATTATTCGCCATTATCGATGGACATATGATGTAGTATCACTACCAAATGGTCGGAGTGTTACAATTGAATTTTCCGAAAAAACAATGCTTTAATATGGTTTTTTGAAAATTGTATGCTTGTATTTGAATATTGCGGGTTTATGAATTTCGCATCATCGATTTAAAACAATGTGCTCACTTATTGTTCACTTCTCTAGTTGCAATTTATTCATTTCTAATTAGTTGCTAGAACTATTAATTACGACTATGTTTATAAAACTAGCTTAGTCTTTTGTGTAATAGTGGCACGTATATACCCTGCATTTTCAAGTTAAAATAGGATGCCTATGGATTAAATCTGTCGTAGGTGCATTTTTATGCGGAGTTTATGCTGCTTGTAAGGGAAAAAATACCATGGTAATTTCATCGTTTGTGAAAATAGCTTGTGCATTTAACCATCATAAGCAACGTGGCGTGACTGCGATTGAGTATGCGGTAATCGGCGTAGGTATTTCACTAATCGTGGTTACAGTATTTAGTACTGATGGGCAATTACAAAGTGCCTTTAGTGGTGCTATCACTGAAATTTCTTCAAATATTACGTCGGCGGGAGATAATGGCTGATTATTCTTTCACCATTACATATATCATCAATAGTGTCGGTTAACTTGATGATGTTAATTAATTGTTATTTGTTTTCTAAGGTTAATCTAATATAACTAATTAAGTAATTTCGCAGGAGGGTTTATTACAGAAAAAGTAAATTACAAATTAGGCTCTAAGTCTTCGTTATATGCTACACTTGTATTTTACCTTACTCTGACATTTGTTGTTTATATGCATTAACCGCTTATTAACGATGGATAGAAAGAGAGTATGGTATAAAGTTGAGAAGATTGAATTAGCTTTCGAGTATGTGTTGTATCTTTTTCATATCAAATTTAATAAGTAATATCATGTGGTTATTAAAAAGTATGGATTAGAAACAAATAACATTTACATGTAAGAAACTAATAAAAATCATATCATAATTGAAGCTGAATTAGTCTCGAAATTGAGATGCAGTATTAATTTAGTTACATATGATATTGATTTGTTTCTTATTAGTTGAGTTGGTTTATATTGAATGATATTTTGTATTTGACAGTCGCCTAACAGGCCGATTGAATCCATCATGCAAGAATTTTATTGTAATACTTAAAGGAAAAATGACATGTTAACTAAATTATTTGTAAAAGCGTCTTTAGCTCTAGAAGCAAAAAAACAACGTGGTGTTACAGCAATTGAATACGCAATCATTGGTGTTGCTGTTTCTGCGATCGTATTAGCAGTATTTAATAGTAATAATGGTTTGAAAGGTGCTTTAAGCGGTGCAATTTCTACTGTTTCTGGCAACATCGATTCAGCTAATACTACTGGTTCTTAATCTGCAGGTTTAGTGACAAGTAAATAGGACAAGTAAATAGGAGAGTATGGTGATTGATTCTCTCCTATTACTTTTTTATCTCCATTATATAGCTGAGTAGACGCATACTCATAATTATTGGTGAATGTAGTTTCGTTAGTATGATTGTCTAGCCGTCGATTCTTGGAGGTTTGATGATTTTTTTAGAAAAATTTTATTTTTTTCTTCTTTTCGATACATTCAGAGTTTGAACGTTATTCTAGGAAGCGACATGAGTTCAAAAATAATCATTTTAATCGCGGTAGTTGCCATTGGCTTAGGTCTTTGGGGCTTGAAGTTAGGTTTTGAACCCAAACAAGCACCTCAAGTCGTTCAACTTGTAAAAGAAGAAAAAGTTAAAATTTATATTGCGGGTAAAGACCTTGATAAGGGTGAACAAATCCAACGAGATAGCGTTAGTATTGAATATTTAGCCAAGAGTCAGGCAAATAAAAAAGGGATAGATAAAGATTCTGTCTTACCGTTTGACTCAATTTTACTTGCAAGAAAACCCATTCAAGAAGGGGATATTATCTACCCTGAATTCACCATCGACCCAACTGATAAAGAATATGTAGACTTTGTCACAAAACCCGGTTCGGTGCCATTTCCTCTCGAAGTCGAGCCAACTTCAGTTATTGGAGGTGTTATCCATGCAAATTCCGTTATTGATATTTTGGCTATGAGTTCGAAAAACCAGAATTTATCGGGAGATGCTGAGATATCAAATCGAGGCTTTACAGGGGTGACATTAACTCCAATTCTTATGGGGATTAAAGTCATTAAGGTTAACACGGTGGTTGAGCAGCCGAAAACGACCAAAAATAACAAATCTAAAGTAGCAGGCACCACACGAACTACCTTAATTTTGGAGCTTTTACCTAAGCAAGTTGCCACAATGACCGTAGCTAAAAAAATTGCTAAACTGGAAGTTCATAAATCTGTTGGTAATTTAGAGAGAAACGAGTTATCTGCGGACGCAGGGGATGTACTGGAAGATTATAAATCGATAAAAGAATTCCGTGCTAATGAAGCAAAACTAAATTAAGGAATAATAAAGATGAAGTTTAGATCATCATCAGTTGCGAAATGTTTGTTGGCTCTAGTTACTTTAGTTGTATCGATATCTGTCCGCGCTCAAGTTGTGCTAAATTTGGCAGAAGGTCAAGCGCAGGCGATATCAGTTAATAGCAATATTGGTTCGGTATTTATTGCAGATCCTAATGTTGCGGATTACCAGGTTATTGACCGGGAAAAAATTGTCGTTTTTGGTAAAACGGTTGGTTCCACCACAGTGATGGTGTTTGATGAAGAGGGGCAAACCCTTGTACAGAAGACGCTTGTGGTGAATACAAGCCTTGTTCATATCCAGCAGCAGATTCAATTACGTTATCCAAATGCCGATGTTGTTATTTATAACTTAGGTGCGCAAGCGGTACTAAGTGGTGTCGTTCCAACTGAAAAAGAAAAGCAAGAAATAGAAGAGATTGTTGGTGAATTACTCCACAAAGAGTCAACCGATACCGCAATTCAATGGGATCTAGGTGACAACAAATATACAATGGATTTTATGACTAAGCGTGACTTTAAGGGCTTGGTTAATAATATTGAAGTGGTAACAACCAAACAGGTTAATGTCAAATTAACTGTGGCTGAAGTCTCTCATTCATTTCTTGAAGAGTTTGGCTTGGAAATAGGGTCTACCTCCGCTGGTATTTTTACTGACTATCTAACCAGTTTTAGTGCTAGTGATATTGTTTCTGTCATTTCTGCCGTTTCTGATGATTCTGTTGGTGAAGTCTTAGCTCAACCAAACCTTTCTGTTATCTCTGGTGAAACTGCTAGTTTTCTAGTGGGTGGCGAATTGCCAGTTATTACCGTAGTTGATGGATCAACATCTATTAGCTATAAGGAATACGGTATTCGTTTAGAATTGATGGCCAAGGTTGTTAACGATCAACAAATTAAGTTGTCGCTAATGCCTGAAGTTAGCTCATTGGATGAAACTTACTCGAGCGACACTTATGATATTCCTGCATTAAAAAGTCGTAAGGCTCGAACAACCGTTGAGCTAGGCGATGGGCAAAGCTTTGTTCTTGGTGGACTACTTTCATCTGAAGAAACCGAATCTCTTAGTAAAATCCCATTTGCTGGGGATATTCCTGTGTTAGGCGCACTGTTTCGTCATACCGAGAGTGAACGTTACAAAACAGAGCTCATTATCATCGCGACAGTTAACTTAGTTGGTGCGGTAGAAACCAATAAAATCCAGTTGCCTACAATGGAACGCTCATCGACTCTTGAACGCTTTTTCGGATGGACAACTAAAAACTCTGAGCAATACCCGGCTCGTAATGTATTAAGACAGGGAGGATTCATAGAATGATTAAATTACCTCTAATTATGGGCTTAGCTATCGCTCTTACGGGATGTTCGTATCATAACGCCGTTGATAGACAGGGTACCTATGTTGACTTATACCCTGTTGAATATGCGATGGGGTTTGACTTAAAAAATGTATCTCAGAAGAGCGCAGCGGCGCAACTAGATGCGTTTATTGATGAATACTGGGCTTTTGTTATAACTCAACCTGTTGAGCTATTGGCGAGTACGCCGAGAGGGCTGGTTTTAGCTAAGAAAACAAAGACAGCTTTGTTAAAGAAAGGGATTGAACCTGCAAGTATTTCACTGTTACATGAACCAAGTGTCTCCCAATACGATTTTAAAATGTCAATTATTAAACACAGTGTTGATACTCCGCAGTGTGAATACAGTACTTTGAGAGCTTATGATCATGGTTCAACAGGCTGTTTCGTTGAAAGCGCCCGCTGGTCCTCAATGGTTCGTCCTGAGCGTATGCTGCCTAAAAATTTTGGTAATACTGTAAGTGAGTAATTATTTATGTTTGATTTAGTTGATTTACTGAAAAACAGTCAGCCGGAAAATGATCCTAAAGAAAAAATTACATCAGTACTTTTTTATCAGACAGAAAAGTGTCGTGAATTGGTTTTAGAGGCATATCGGTTTGAAGGTATCACTGATCCTGAAGTGTTAACGAATGATGATCTGAGTATTTCAGATCATGTTAGACAACAAAGTATCGAAGTGGTTATCGTTGAGTTAAACAAAAGTCAAAACGTAACTCGTGATGCAGAGCGGATCAGTCATTTATTGCCAAGTCATGCATCCGTTATCGTCATTGGGTGTGAAGATGCGATTTCGACGATTCGAAATCTAAAGGAAATGGGCTTCTACTATTTATTCTGGCCTATTTCTAAACAGGAACTTATTGATTTTGTCAAAAGTGTCAACGTAAACCGAGCATCTAATCGTGGGCCAGGTCAAAAGCGTCGAGCGAAAAAAATCTCCATTATCGGCGCTAAAGGTGGTGTTGGTACGACATTGTTGGTATCAGAAGTAGCACATCAACTTGTTAGTGATAAGAAATCTAATTGTGTTGTTATCGATCATAATTATCATTCTGGTGATATCGATATTATGATGGGTATTCCCAAATTCGATAAGCGTATGGTGCAAAGAGGAGCGTTGCTGACATCTTTGGACTTAACTACGATCAATTCTTTAATTGCAAAGCAAAGTGACATGCTTAGCGTACTTTCTTTGACTTCAGATGATCTTACCGTTAATGAATTAAACGAATACACAGATTCGATTGTCGATCTACTTTCTCCTGAAGTTAATTTTTTCGTCGAGGATTTATCGGCATCTGCCATAAGCCCGTTAGCTGATAATCGCAATTGGATGGAAAGTGATTGTGTGATTTTGGTCGTTACCCCAACAATATCAGCAGTTCGAGATGCGGCGAGAATTAAGAAAGCGCTTGATACGAAAACCGATGATACGAAACCACGTTTGATCGTTGTGGTTAATCACGTTGTGCCCGAAAAGTCGTCGACGGTTAAGTTGACTGAAATTGAAAAATTTTTAAATTACAAACCTCAAGTTGTTCTACCTTATGTGCCCAATGCAGCTAAAGATTTGGTTGAAGGAAAACGGTTAGCAAAATCAAGTTCCGGTATGAAGTCGCCTCTCAAGCGGTTAGTCTCATTAATTCTTGGTGAATCCTTAGCCTATAAAAGTAAATCAGGCATTGCATCGTTGTTTTCGAGGAATGATAGTTAATGGTTAGTACCAAAGAGATATACATTCAGCTACGAAAACAAATTTTCGAAGCTCTCGATCCTGCTGCTGTTAACGATTTAACTCGAGAACAGTTGTTACGACAGTTATCTAGTGCTGTCGATTTGTTGATAGACCAGGAGCAGTTGGTAGTATCAAGTATCGCTCGTAGAGACTTTGTTACTCACTTAGTTGACGAGTTAGTAGGTTTAGGTCCACTCCAGAGCTTAATGGATGATGAGTCAATTACCGACGTGATGATCAATGGCGCTCAAAATGTGTTCATCGAACGGAATGGTTTGGTAGAAAAATCGTCAGTTACATTTATTGATGAAAAACAACTTTTGGAAATAGCGAAACGAATTGCAAGCCGGGTTGGGCGTCGTGTTGATGAGTCATCACCTACTTGTGATGCACGTCTTCAAGATGGAAGTCGTGTCAATATTGTAATCCCACCAATTGCCATCGATGGCACCGCAATTTCTATTCGTAAGTTTAAAAAGCAAAGTATTGATTTAAAAGCTTTATGTGGCTACGGAGCTATGAGTGAAGAAATGGCTCAAGTTCTTATGGTTGCTGCACGTTGTCGCCTGAATATTCTGATTTCCGGTGGTACTGGTTCTGGTAAAACGACGATGCTTAATGCTTTGTCTCAATATATTTCAGAAGGTGAGCGGGTTTTAACCATAGAAGATGCGGCGGAATTGAGGTTGCAGCAACCACACGTTGTTCGATTGGAAACGCGTACCGCCGGCATTGAAAACACCGGTATGATAAATCAACGGGATTTGGTTATAAACTCACTGCGTATGCGTCCAGATCGGATAATAGTCGGTGAGTGTCGTGGCCCAGAAGCTTTTGAAATGCTCCAAGCCATGAATACTGGTCATGATGGGTCGATGTCAACATTGCATGCCAATACGCCTAGAGATGCCTTGGCTCGTGTCGAAGCTATGGTTATGATGGCAACTAATAACCTTCCTCTAGAGGCGATACGAAGAACAATAGTGAGTGCAGTAGATATTATTATTCAGATTAGTCGCCTCCATGATGGTAGTCGTAAAGTTATGAATATTACTGAAGTTGTGGGTTTGGAAGGACAAAGTGTTGTAATGGAAGAACTCTTCCGCTTTCAGGCAAACCATCAGCAATCTTCTGACGGAAAAGTCAACGGGGACTTTATAACACCAGGTCTAATGCAAAGATCTGTATTGATGGAAAAAGCCAGATTTTTCGGGTTAGAACAACAGTTGGCTCAAGCCTTTAGATTAGGAGAAGGTTAATGGTTGTTCCGATATTGCTTATTTGTTTTGGTGTGTTGGTATTGGTTGTTACGTTACATAAAAATAGCCAAAAGCATGACTATTTAGCGGATTTCAACAAGTCTACTGTCCGAACAACAGTAGTGAGTGATCAACAAGCTATCGATCTGAAATCATTATTAGAGCAAAATTGGAAAGATTCTTTAAGAACTCGTTGGGAAAATATAAAAAAGCAGTTAGGTAAGCACCCTTATATAAAAGCGATCTTAGCTAATATCGTTATTCAAGTTCTCGTATATCTTATAAATATGCAATTCCTTCGTGCCAATGTTATTGGCATGGCAGTAGCAGGGGTAATCGTCGGCAATATTATGTTGGTGATCTGGTTGCAACGACGTGAAGAAACGATGTTTGAAAGGGCATTCCCCGATGCTCTAAATATGATGACGAGTGCCATTTCAGCAGGTGAGAGTATTATGCATGCCATTGTTTATGTAGGTAATACATTGGATGGTGACGTTGGTGCAGAATTTAAAGTTATGGGCCAACGAATGCAGATTGGTGAGTCAGTCGATGATGTATTCCGTAAGTCTTGTTCGCGTTTTCCGTACCCTTCATTTTACTTTTTTGTTATATGTTTGCGCGCCAATATCCAGCGTGGTGGTCAATTGAAGGATATCATGATGCGCTTGAATCGTATGATGTTTAATGCCCGCTCTGTAGAAAAGAAAAAATTCTCAATGACTGCAGAAGCCAGGATGTCAGTAAAAATTGTCGCTGCAATCCCTTTTATCTTTCTTTTTATGCTGCAATATCTAAGCCCCGAAAATTATGAGTTCGTTATGTTTCATGAAGCGGGTCGGCCTATTCTCTATTATGTCGTGATCAGTGAGGCAATAGGTATATTTATTGTCTGGATGTTGATGAGAGGAGTACGCTAGATATGTCTGAATTTGTCGTTTTCATTCAGCAAAAGCCCGTTTTGGTAGTAAGCCTTGTTGTACTAATCCTTGGGTTGGCCTTATTAGCGATATCTTTACGCAAACATAAAAATGAAGTGCGTCTTCATAAATTTAACTTGCATGAAGAGTTGGGTACCTCTCGAGAAACTAAAGGTTCTGTTTTATCTAGGTTATCCGAATTATCCTCTCAGGCTTTTACTAATGATCCAAAGGAAATCAGTCAGAAATTTTTAGCCGCTGGTATTTATGACCCACGATGGGCAAAGATGTTTGTCCCCATAAAATTGACAGTGCTATTCTCAGGCCTGCTTATTATTTTGGCTATAGATATTTCAGCCGAAAAAGAAATGATGACAATAGTCATACACTGTTCCGTCTGGCTAATCATGGCATTAATTCTCCCTGATGCATTTCTTAATTTTAAAGCTCGCGAATTAACGTACTCAATTACCAGTCGCTTACCTTATCTTTTAGATTTAATTGCGGTATGTGTACAGACTGGTATGACAATAGAAGCGTCAGTTCGGTATCTTTCACACGAAATGGAAGGCTTCGATAAGGATCTTGCCTATTTGCTTAAACGGGTGAATGAACGTAGTAATTTAGTCGGGATTGGTGTTGCTCTTGAGGAAATGTATATAAGAGTACCGTCGAATGAGATGCGTAGTTTTGTAATGACCTTAAACCAAAGCTTGCATTATGGTTCTTCAATTTATGCTGTGCTGAGCACGTTGTCAGCCGACATTCGAGAAGTTCAATTGTTAACGGTAGAAGAGAAAATCGGTAAATTAGCTGCCAAAATGTCAGTTCCTCTAATTCTATTTATTATGATACCAATTGTTATATTGGTTGCGGCTCCTGGTGTTATGAGGATGATGATGGATGCTTGATACAAGAGCAATACTATCTATTTTAACGATCATCTTATTGGTTGGCTGTACGTCGACGAGTGATGTTGAGCGACCTAGATATACTAATGAGCAGTTATTAGAAAGTAGTGGGAACGACCAAGAGTTGATCAAGCTCTACAAACAGGAATTGTTGGTTGAAGACAGCGTTACTACTCGGCTTAAGCTTGTTCATTCATATATTCAAACTCGAGATTTTGAATCTGCAATTTTTTATGTGCAACCTCTAATTGAAGGTGAGGAAACAAGTGCCGATGCTTATTTCCTTTATGGGAAAGCAAAGTTTGGTTTAAATGCCATGACAGAAGCCCAGCGCTCTTTACAAAAAGCCATTAAGTTAGACCCGAATCATGGGGAAACGTTAAATTTACTCGGTGTTATAGCTGCATATGGTGGAGATTACTTTCATGCTCGTAGCTATTTTGTTAAAGCTCGTCAGCGGATGATCGACGATGTGACGATAAAAAATAATCTCGCAATGATCGACCTTATCGAAGGACAATACGAGTCTGCAGTGGAGAAGTTAACCCCTTTGCTTGGGCAAGATAACGTATCACAAAAAGTGAAGTCCAATTTGGCGTTTGCTTATGCAAAACTTAGTCTATACCCGCAATTTTCTCAGTTACTCGAAGATGCCAAGTTAACCGAAGTTGAAAAAAGGCAAGTGTTTCATGAGCTAGCAGAAATAGAATTGATAGCATTTGAAGGACCACCGGATTTCTTAGCTGGTGAGATAAATCGTTTATAGGAACATTGATAATTATGTTGAGACATAAGAAGCAAAGCGGTGTCAGTACGATAGAGTTTGCTATTGGTTTTATTTTCTTTTGGTATATGTGTGCTGCTTGGTTGGAGATGAGTTTTCTTTCTTATATTTCCTCAGTAGGTGATCTAGCCATTTCTCGGGCGTCCCAAGTCGCTAAAAAGAATGAAGGTGATTCTTCTGACTTTTTGTCATTGTTTAATGGAGTCTTGCAACAGGAGGGTAGCTTATGGGGTTATGTTGCTGATAGTAATAATTTTAGAGTATCCATTAGATATCTTGAAACCTTTGATGCACTAGCAACATATGATGGAATTTGCGAACCGATAAGCGGAGCAACGACAGTTGAATGTGGAACACCTGAAGGCGCTGCTATTGCGCTATATCGTTTTGATTATTCATATTCACCTATTTTTAGCACCTTTTTGGCTGATGAAAATCTTTTTAGCCGAGAGATGATTGTAATACAGGAGTATCAGCGTAGTGAATTTGAAATTTACTAAGCGCCAGCATCAAACAGGTAATTTTTCTGTCGAATTTGCAATAGTTGGAGTATTTTTTTCTCTATTATTGGTTTTCAGTGCTGATGTTATAATTAAGTTATCTATCAAAGGTAAACTAGATCGCATGGCATATTCGGCCGCGAGTGTCATAAAAGAAAGAACTGAGCTGTTTGCTGGTATTTTAGATGTAGATGAAAGTAACACCCAACAAGGAGAGCGTACTTACGATTACGTTCAAGCTTCTTTGGGAAGAACTATAGGTAATTTTGACCCGAATGCGTTTGGGTTTTCTTTAGATGTTTATACTTTTGACGGTTCTAACGTTACAAGTACCAATGCATACACGGCTTCAGCTCTTACTTGCACTGTCAATCAACCGTCAGATGATCTGTTTATTACTACAGGTTGGGGAACGACATTGACTTTATACCAAGTTACACTGTGTTATGAAACGGATAACTGGTTTGGTGACTTAATAGATGTAGAATTTAATCGTGTTAATACGTACGCAGCAGTTATGGGCAGATAAATGAAAACTTACAACTCACAATCAGGTCATGCAGCATTACTATTCGCAATGTTTATTCCGCTATTTTTCGGTGTGTTTGCTCTTGGCTCTGATGGGGCTCGTGCTTTGCAAAGTAAAGCACGTTTAAATGAAGCTTTAGAAGTTGCTAGTTTAGCTGTAGCTGCACAAGACTCTGACAATAATGGAACACGAGTAGCAACAGCTAAAGCGTACATTAAGTACTTTTTCCCGAATTCGCACGAGATCAGTGATTCAGATATAAATATCACCAAGATAACGTGCGATGAGGACAGTAGCAGTTCCGAGTGTCCTAACTTTGATGCGACTACAGACACCCGTTATTTCAAATATACGGTTACTGGAAGCATTACAGAAGATACTTGGTTTCCGGGCAATGATGCGATTATCGGCTTTGGTGATGACTATGATGTGACTAGTGCTTCAGTTGCGAAAAAATATCAGTCTCAAACCGTTGATATTGTATACGTTGCCGATTTCTCAGGTTCGATGAGTGAGTCCTTAAAGTCGGCTGTTGGAGACGATGTTGGATTAGCAAAATATGAAATACTCGTCAATATTATTGAACTTGTAAACGAGGAAGTTAAAGAATTTAACGATACCATTGCTGGCAGTGTAAATACTCAAAGTACTGTTGGATTAGTAGCATACAATAAAGTTACTCACGGCGTTGATGTAGATGGTGATGAATGCGGTGTGGATAGCTGGTTATATACAAACCCTAGCGGCAATATTAACTCCTTAGGGTCTTTAGATGAGAATGCGACGGCTGCTTATTCAAATGTATTTGATGGCGGGTCTGAATGTGATGGTGATAATGGACCATACATAAAGGGGACATTTGAGAATATCGAATTGACAGAAAGTTTTGGTGAATCTGGTAGTGATTTTGAAACTACAATTCAAAATTTTAGTCCAAAAGGTGGAACTGCGTCGACTCAAGGTCTTATTGCTGCTGCGAAAGTCGCCTATCTTGGAACAAATACACGCAAGCTTCTTATTATACTCTCTGATGGAGTCGATAATCCTGCTCCACCGAATGAGGACATTGTCTACGCGGGTTTATGCGATACCATAACATCCACATTAGATGCCCAAACATCTTCAGAAGGGGATTCGGTTATTTCTCGTATAGCATTAATCGGTTTTGATTACGACACAGATACCAATCAGGCGTTGAGTGATTGTGTTGGTGGTGATGATAGCGGGAATATATTTGAAGCGAGTAGCGGAGAGGAATTAAAGTCTGCGATACTGTCACTTATCTCAGAAGAAATTGGTCATTTGGCTCAATAATCAGGTAAATAAAAGAAGGCTAATATGAAAAACAAAATAATTACTCTTATCGCGGTATGTTCTGCAATTAGCCTTAGTGCACAAGCAGATACAACGGTACTCCAACACTATTGCGGTAAAAGTGGGGTTAAATTTGTTGAGTCAGTAGAAGTTGATTCTGCCAATCGAGTTTATGTCGGTTTTGGTGGAATGACTCAAGACGTGGGTAGAAATCCAGTCGTTGAATCTGACGCGGTAATCAAAAGCGTAAACAAAGATATTACTGTAGCGCAAGGGTGTAAAGATTTTCTCGTGCGTCGATACAAAGAAGAGCCTTCTGGGCGTGTGACTTTTGAGTTTGATAAAGATGAACTCACTCCTGCAGCTAAATTCGTACTCGAAGGTGTTGGAGATGAATTGTTAACCTATAATATTGTCGGTAATACTGATTCTATTGGTACTGACAATTATAATTTAGAGCTTGGCGGTGCACGTGCACATGAAGTTGCTCAATATTTGGAAAAAAATGGCTTACCTTATGGGTCGGTACGAGTGATCTCCTTGGGAGAAATGGACCCAATAGCATTAAACACAACAGCTGAAGGTCGTGCATTAAACCGTCGCGTTGATATCACTTTATCCAAATAATACGCTCATCGACATTTTGTAATTAATTGGATCTTATAAATGAAAGAGGCCTAAACACTCATGTTTAGGCCTCTTTTTTGCGCTTTTTACAAGCTAGATATGATTAAGGTGTTAGCTATTGTCGTCAGCTTGACCTGCTTGGATAGCAGTAAGAGCGATAGTGTACACGATATCATCAACTAGAGCGCCACGAGATAAGTCATTAACCGGCTTACGCATACCTTGAAGCATTGGGCCAATCGAAACCAAATCAGCGGAACGTTGAACCGCTTTGTACGTAGTGTTACCAGTATTTAAGTCTGGGAATACAAATACAGTTGCCTTACCCGCTACTGGTGAGTCTGGTGCTTTAGATTTAGCAACGTTCTCCATGATTGCTGCATCATACTGTAGTGGACCATCGATAACGAGATCTGGGCGTTTTTCCTGAGCAATACGTGTTGCTTCACGTACTTTGTCTACATCAACCCCTTTACCAGATTCACCTGTTGAATAGGAAATCATGGCAACACGCGGATCGATACCAAATGCTGCTGCTGAATCTGCTGATTGAATTGCAATTTCTGCAAGCTGTTCAGCATTAGGATCAGGGTTAATTGCACAGTCTCCGTATACCAATACTTGATCAGGCAATAGCATGAAGAAGATTGAAGAAACGATTGATGCGTTTGGTGCAGTTTTTATGATTTGGAATGGAGGAACGATGGTGTTTGCAGTGGTATGAACCGCTCCAGATACTAAGCCATCAACTTCATTCGCTTCCAACATCATTGTGCCTAGGAAAACGGAGTCTTCCAGTTTTGCTTTGGCTACAACTTCAGTCATGCCTTTTGCGCCACGTAGCTCTACGAGTCTTGCAATGTAATTTTCGCGAACTTTGTCTGAATCGATAATTTCTACACCGGCGCCTAACTCAACACCTTGTTGAACAGCAACACGTCTAATCTCATCGGGATTACCAAGGAGTACACACGTTGCAATACCACGTTCAGCACAAATTGCGGCTGCTTTAACAGTACGAGGCTCATCTCCTTCAGGAAGGACAATGCGTTTTGCTGCACGGCGAGCAAACTCAGTGAGCTGATAGCGGAATGCAGGAGGGCTTAAACGGCGAATGCCTTGAGTTCCCTCAGAAAGAGAGTTGATCCAAGGACCATCAATATGGCTCGCAACGTGGTCATTAATAAATTCAATGCGCTCTTTATCATCTGAAGGAACTTCTAAGCTAAAGCTCTGCAAGTTTAAAGAAGTCTGCCATGTGTTTCCAGACGCTTTGAATATAGGTAGGCCAGATTTTAATGCTGGAAGACATAAATCGTAGATTGATTTAGGAATGTCATAGCCACCAGTTAGTAAGATGGCACCAATATCAACACCGTTCATTGCAGCAAGAGAAGCTGCAACGATAACGTCGGGGCGGTCTGCTGAAGTAACGAGTAAGGAACCTGGACGGAAATGTTCCATCATATTAGGTAACGAGCGAGCACAGAACGTGATGCTTTTAATGCGTCGAGTTTTCAGTTCGCCTTCATTGATGATTTCCGCGTTGAGATGTTTCGCCATATCAATAGCACGAGTAGCAATTAGATCAATGCTCCAAGGCACACAGCCTAATACACGAATTGGACTCGAATTAAAGATCTGTAACACTTCGATGTTACTTTGCTTAGCTACTTCTGCCTCATCAAAAATCTCTGATAGATCTGGGCGAGTACGTCCGGCTTCGTCTACTGGAGCATTTAGCTTGTTGATGATCACGCCAGAGATACTTTTATTTTTAGTACCGCCAAAGTTAGAACATGCAACTTCGATGCGCTCTTTAAGCTGCGATGGATTATCCAAACCTGGGGTTGCAACAAACACGATTTCTGCACCAAGTGTGCTCGCTATTTCAGCATTTACTTGGTTTGCAAATGGGTGTTTACGCGTTGGAACTAAACCTTCAATTAGGGTAACTTCAGATTCAGAATTAATCGAACTATAACGTTCAACAATAGTTTCCAACAACTCATCCATTTTTTCTGAGCCGATTAATGTCTCTGCTTTAGACATATGAACAGGTTCAGCAATCTTGATATTAATATTGGTACTAAGAATTGTAGATGTTAAATCTGGTTGGTCGCCGCCACTACGTGGTTGAGCGATTGGTTTGTAAAAGGAGACAGAAACTCCTTTACGTTCCATAGCGTGGATGACGCCTAAGCTTACACTCGTTAAGCCTACGCCAGCGCTAGTAGGAACAAGCATTATTGTACGAGACATGGCAAGATTACCTATAGCAAAAAAGACCTAATATAATTAGGGGGTAAATAAATTGGCTCTGTAAATTATGAGCCCCAAAGCAAACTGGCTAACTTATGAAGTTAGCCAGTTAATCGAATTAAAGACCAGCGAGTCGCGCGGTATCTTCTGCAATTACCAATTCTTCATTGGTTGAAATTACGATTGAAGGAATACGGCTATCAGCTGTGGTGATAACACCTTCGCCACCAAAGCGTGCTTTCAAGTTCGCATCGGTATCGACTTCAATACCAAAAATGGCTAAACGGTTAAGAACCATTTCACGAATTGGTGCTGAGTTTTCACCGATTCCGCCAGTAAACACAATAGCATCTAGGCGACCATCCATGCTTGCAGTGTAACCTGCGATGTATTTAGCCAAACGATGACAGAAGACATCTAAAGCACGCTTCGCTTCTGGTTTCTCTTCATGGTTATCTTCCACGAAGCGGCAGTCAGAGGTCACTTCAGTCAAACCTAGTAAACCAGACTCTTTGGTCAACATAGTATTGATATCTTCAATTGAGTAACCAAGAGCATCATGAAGGTGGAATATAATCGCAGGATCGATATCACCACAACGTGTACCCATGACCAATCCTTCTAAAGGAGTTAAACCCATAGATGTGTCTACAGATTTACCATCTTTAATTGCACAGATAGAAGCACCGTTACCCAGATGACAGTTAATAATATTCAGTTTATCTGCAGGAACATTTAAACGTTCAGCTGCTTCACGAGCGATGAACAAATGAGATGTACCATGCATGCCGTAGCGACGAATTCCATGTTCTTTATATAGCTTATAAGGAAGCGCGTATAAGTATGACTCTTCTGGCATTGTTTGGTGGAACGCCGTATCAAACACAGCGATATTTTTTAAAGCTGGAAATGCTTTTTGAGCCGCTTTAATACCGATGATGTGCGCAGGGTTATGAAGAGGCGCAAAGGTCGAAGAGTCTTCGATACCTTGTAATACAGAATCATCAATTAATGCTGATTGAGTGAATTGTTCACCACCGTGAACAACTCGGTGACCGATGGCCGCGAGGTTTTCAGCAAGCTCTGGCTTCGACGCAAGAATAGTATCGACCATAAACGATAATGCTTCAATGTGCGCAGCGCCATTGCCTAACTGAGCCTCATGCTTGCCACCATCTAATTTCCACTTGATACGAGCTTCGGGAAGAGAAAGGCATTCTGCAAGGCCGGTTAAGTGTTCATTTCCATTATTTGCATCGACAACAGCGAATTTAAGAGACGAGCTGCCGCAGTTTAAAACTAGAACTAGTTTTGACATGTGTAACTACCTGTACTTTCGGTTTAATTTGTTAAAAGTTGTGCGGGTAATATATAGGATAAAACGAATGATAAATCCCACTCCCGATCAATAAAAATATCATTTAATGTAAACAGTTCACAATGAGTCACAAACTTTTACACGTTTTGCTAAATCTCGGTTGCTTTAACTGAATTTAGGGGTAACAATGAAATTCTGGTCGCGCACGAATGTGCTGTGTGCGAGGTGGGCTTAATATAACAAAATTTTTTGAAAAAATATTATCCAACATTAAGTTTTTGCAAAATAAGTTGATTTATTCAACTTATTTTTAATAAAAAGTTTAATTGAAGAAGTGAGAGCCTATGCGTGATGATATTGGATTGGTCCATAACCTTCGAGATGGACAAAAATATATGGACAGTTGGCCTATGAGAAAAGAGCTTTCTTTGCTTTTCCCAGACCAACGCGTGATTAAGGCAACGAGATTTGCGATAAAAGTTATGCCGGCCGTTGCGGCTATAAGTGTATTAACTCAAATCACCTTCAATAATGTCGATTACCTTCCCCAAGCTATCGTTATAGCCGTTTTCGCATTGAGCTTGCCCGTTCAAGGGATATGGTGGTTGGGAAATCGTTCAAACACTTTACTTCCTCCAAATCTAGTCCATTGGTATCGTGAATTAAACGAAAAAATCTTAGAATCGGGAGGCGCTATTGAACCGGTTAAATCTCGCCCTCGATATAAAGAGCTAGCATATGTATTAAATCGAGCATTTCGCCAGTTGGATAAGTCAGCATTAGAGCGTTGGTTTTAGAAAAGTCGCTCAATAAACAGCCTGCACGATTAAAGCCTCTTTTTCCTTAAAAGAGGCTTTTTTGTGCATGTTAGGCCCCAAAATGGAACATGTTGCCCTTGGGTTGTGCGGGGTTGTAATTTTAAGACCTCGGTCGTAAAACTTGCTTCCCTTTACGCTGTGTAACTGGTAAATATGTTGTGGACTGCAATAAATGAACGCAGATTAGATAACAAAATTGACGAAAAGTAGCATAAAGCTTCGCAATAAGGAGTTCTGATGAACGCAGGAAAAATATTAGTTACCGTAGCTCTTGCAGGTGCGGCATTACTCTCTTCTACGAGTATTATGGCAAAAACAGCGAAAGTGGCAGTTTCTCAAATTGTCGAACACCCAGCATTGGATGCAACACGTCAAGGATTGCTTGATGGATTGAAAGCCAAGGGTTATGAAGAAGGAAAAAATTTAGAATTCGATTTTAAAACGGCTCAAGGAAATCCTGCAATTGCAGTTCAGATTGCTCGTCAATTTGTAGGTGAGGAACCTGACGTACTAGTTGGTATCGCAACTCCGACGGCTCAAGCGCTAGTCTCATCTACTAAAAACATCCCAATCGTATTTACTGCTGTTACCGATCCGATAGGTGCTAAACTGGTCGATTCATTAGAGAAACCAGGCAAAAATGTAACTGGCTTATCTGATTTATCACCCGTACTTCAACATGTGCAAATGATAAAAGAGATGCTTCCTTCAGTTAAAACCATTGGTGTGGTTTATAACCCTGGAGAGGCTAATTCCGTCAGTTTAATGGACTTACTTAAAACCAGTGCTGAAGCGGAAGGTGTTACATTAGTAGAAGCAACGGCACTTAAGAGTGCAGACATCCAATCAGCAACTCAAGCAATTGCATCGAAGTCTGATGTTATTTATGCACTCATTGATAACACGGTTGCAAGTGCAATTGAAGGGATGATTGTTGCGGCTAATCAAGCAAAAACACCAGTTTTCGCTGCGACAACTACTTACGTTGAAAGTGGTGCAGTGGCGAGTTTAGGCTTTGATTATTATCAGATCGGTGTACAAACTGCCGATTATGTTGCGGCCGTTTTAGAAGGTACAGATCCGGGATCTATCGATGTGAAAGTAGCGACAGGTTCAGATGTTGTTATCAACAAAGCTGCAGCTGAAAAACTCGGTCTTGTTATTCCAGCATCAATTGTCGATCGCGCAACTAAAATTATTGAATAATAAAGATTGTTTGGTGGGGTTTGTTCCCCGCCTCTTTTAAGCAGAAAGGGAGTATTTATGTCTGCTTTTGCTTTTTTTGGAGCATTAGAAATTGGACTCGTTTATGGCTTAGTCGCGTTAGGCGTCTATTTAACATTTCGAGTCCTTGATTTTCCAGATCTTAGTGTTGATGGCAGCTTTCCAATGGGGGCCGCCGTCGCAGCAACGGCTATCGTTTCGGGCATTGACCCGTGGGTAGCTACTTTTTTAGCAATCATCGCTGGAGCCATCACCGGATGGGTAACGGCATTCCTCACGGTTAAATGTGGTATTTTGAATTTATTGGCTTCGATCCTTACGATGATTGCCGCATTCTCAATCAACATTCGTATTATGGGGCGTCCAAATGTTGCATTGATTGGATCCGATACTATATTAACTCCGTTCGAAGCAATGGGTGATCCATTGTATATCCGACCGCTCGTCGTAGGTATCTTGGTTATCTTGTCGGGTATTTTTGTTGTACGTATGTTGAACAGTGATTTTGGACTTGGTTTGCGCGCAACAGGGGTTAACGCTCGTATGGTTTCTGCTCAGGGAGCCAGTACGGCATTCTATACCTATGTTGGTTTAGCGATATCGAATGGTTTTGTTGGTTTTTCAGGGGCACTATTTGCTCAAACCAATAGTTTTGCAGATGTGACTTCTGGTGTTGGTACGATTGTTGTTGGTTTAGCATCTGTGATTCTTGGCCAGACACTATTGCCAGGAAGAAAAATTTGGGTAGCGGTTGTTGCTGTAATTTTAGGTTCAGTGCTGTATCGTTTGGCGGTTGCTTTCGCGTTAAGTACTGGAATGTTCGGCTTACAAGCTTCGGACTTAAACCTTGTTACCGCGGTATTGGTTGCACTCGCATTAGTCATGCCTAAAATGCAAAAAAGAATGAAGACTAAAAAAGCCATTGGAGGTAAAGCATGATCCGCTTGGAAAACATTCAGGTCACGTTTAGTCCGGGAACTATTCTTGAAAATAGAGCATTACGCGGTGTCGATTTGACCGTACCCGAGCATCAGTTTTTGACTGTAATTGGTTCAAATGGAGCAGGTAAATCAACATTGTTGGGTGCAGTAACCGGTGAGACTCCTATGGTAGGTGGTTCGGTAAATATCGATGAATTTGATGTTACGCGTCAAAGTGTTGATAAACGAGCCAGTCTTTGTTCTCGAGTATTCCAAGATCCTCTTGCGGGTACTTGTGGCGCGTTAACAATTGAAGAGAACATGGCACTTGCGTATATGCGTGGTAAACGACGTGGATGGACACATTCACTATCCAACAAACGCCGTAAGTTGTTCCAAGACCGTATTAGTATCTTGGGCTTAGGTTTGGAAGATCGTTTGAGTGACAGCATCGGCTTATTGTCTGGTGGTCAACGTCAGGCCGTCAGTTTGGTGATGGCAACACTATCAGACAGCAAATTGCTGCTGTTAGATGAACATACCGCAGCGCTTGATCCTAGAATGGCCGCATTTGTTATCGATTTAACCAAGCGTATTGTGAAGGAATATAACTTAACCGTAATGATGGTGACGCACTCGATGAAGGATGCGTTGGCGTGTGGTGATCGCACGGTGATGCTTCACCAAGGTAAAATTGTCCTCGATGTAGAAGGTGAACAACGGGCCAATATGGGTGTTCCTGATCTTTTGGAAATGTTTTCAAAAGTACGTGGTGAAGAGCTTGCTGATGACAGTTTATTACTTAGCTAATAGCGAGCTTAGTTAATAGCGGGTTTAGCTAATCAAGAGCTTAGCTTATTACTTATAAACAGCACTCAACATATATTCTGATAAAAGCACTGGATTCCAGTGCTTTTTTATTTGGTGAAGCTTGGTAAGGAATATTGAGAAAATGAAAGACGGACTATATTTTTATTGCCAGCAAATATAAGCGCTGCAGTTACCAGTTACCAGTTACCAGTTACCAGTTACCAGTTACAGGGGTTAGTAGGTACGAGCGTACTCTTCTTGTGCCCGATGAATGTGGCTTAAAATAGGGTCAACTTGATTAAAGGTTCGAATGTTGTAGAACAGTTCTGCTGCCTCTGGATAAGCATGACGTAAGTAGGTAAACCACTGTTTAACGCGTTGTGGGTAGTATTTGCTTTTATCGCCTATTACTTCACATTCAGAGTAGTTGATAAGCAGTTGCAACACTTCATCCCAAGCCATTGCGGCATCGTTTCGTTTTACGACGTTCCCGAGATTCGGTATTGTCAGCGCGCCTCGACACACCATTAATGAATCTACGTTGGTTGTGTTTCGGCAATCAATACCATCTTGATAATTCCAAATCTCTCCATTGGCAATAATAGGAATCGACGTTCGTTGACGGATTTGCTCGATATAACCCCATTTTATTTCTTCTGCCTTATAGCCACCGACTTTTGTACGAGCATGAATGGTTAACTCATCAGCACCCGCTTGTTGGATCGCATCTGAAATAGCAAAACAGTCTTCTGGGTTCTCAATACCAAGGCGAATTTTAGCCGTGACTGGAACATTAGAATCTACGGCAGTTCGGCACTGTTTGACTATTTGATAAATTGTTTCAGGAAATTCAAGTAGCGCTGCGCCGCCTTTGTGTTTATTTACGGTTTTGGCAGGGCAACCGAAATTAATGTCAATTCCAGCGGCACCGTATTCAACAGCTTGATGTGCATTTTCAGCCATCCACTGAGGATCTTGACCTAATAATTGAACATGAACACGTGTACCTGAACGGGTATGAGATTGCGTACGAAGCTCTGGACACAGTCTATGAAATACTTTGCTTGGTAATAATTGACTGGTAACGCGGACAAACTCAGTAACACAGAGATCATAATCGTTTATCTCTGTGAGGATTTCACGCATTACATGGTCTAATACACCTTGCATTGGGCCAAGAACTACTCGCATTGCCGCTTCACTCTCATATTTAGGAGGCGAGATTGTAGTCATCGCTAAGTCACTTGTCACTATGTTCTGATAAATTTTGTGTTGAGGAAAGGCCTGTAACTTGGTGACGAGTTCGCTATAATCGCGTGATATTTATGTCTAATGGTAGTCCCTTTCTTTATGAATTATTCTTTGCTCGTCACTGATTCTACAGTCTTCAAACATTCATCCCAGTTTTTAGAAGGGGCCATTTTGGCCTCCAATATGGCGATAAAGCCGATGCCAATTGAGCAATGGCTTATTGAATTACTTGAAGAAAGCTCGGAATTGGTCTCAACTGTCGAGGCACAGTTTCACCAACAATATGCACTGTTAATGGCAAATAATTATCAGACATCATCATTGATTGGCGATGACAGTGGTGAACAACTTAGCCAGTTTGCTCAAGGTTTTCTCCGTGTTTGGCAACATATTGAAGCACAATGGTTGGATGTTACGCTCACTGATGGCTCAGAAAGAATGTTGCAAGCACTGCTCACCACCATGATGTTGGCCATGGATGAAGAGAGTACCAAACAAAGTATGATAGAAGCGGGTATTGCAAGTCCTCCGCAACTAAGTGAAATGGTCGAAAATCTTGACCTAATGATTAGTGACGTAGCTAATGCCGCCAACGATTTTCAAGTTGGTGACAAATCAATGAAGGTAAATCCTTATAAAACGGTAGGCCGCAACGACCCATGTCCTTGTAATAGTGGCAAGAAATATAAGCAATGTTGTTTAAAGTAGAACTTTACACAGAATCTGTTTTCCAACATAACGATGACAACTAAACGGTCAAGAGCTCATATAACAAGGCCTTAGTATTTGGCTTAGGAGAAAACAATGAAAAAGTGGTTAGCTTTATTAATGGTGAGCTGCTCAGCACTTGCAAGCCCTAAACAGGAATTGTCGCAACGCTTGACCTTAAACGAAGGATTCAGTGCTCAGTTTGAACAAGTGGTAAAAGATGCGGATGGAGCTGTCATCAGTGAAGGGTCTGGAAAGGTTGATATTAGCCGCCCAAGTTTGTTCCGTTGGGAAACATTTCTACCAGATGATAATGTGATTGTTTCGGATGGTGAAACCGTATGGTATTACAGCCCTTTTGTTGAGCAGGTTTCTGTTTATACGCAGGAACAAGCGGCGGGTCAGACACCATTTGTGTTGCTAACCCGGAATGAAGAGCAAGATTGGAACCAATATGATGTTACCCAAAGCGGTGATGTGTTTACGTTAAAACCGGTAGCCGCAGACAGCACGCAAGGGAGTTTTATTATTGCGATCGATGACAGTGGTAAGGTTATGGGTTTCGATATTCTTGAACAGGATGGTCAAAACACCACCTTTTCGTTTAATAACGTAAAAATAATGGTGCCAGATAGATCTTTGTTTACATTTAAAGTGCCGCAAGGCGTTGAAATCGATGACCAACGTAACTAATTTTATGCGATTAACGGTGACTCGTGAGTAATTTAAGCCTCGACTTTTCAGACGATCAAGATTTTAGACCTCTAGCGGCAAGAATGAGGCCTGCAACAATAGTTCAGTATATCGGTCAAGCTCATATTCTTGCCGAAGGAAAGCCTTTACGTCGTGCCTTAGAGCAAGGTCAACTCCACTCTATGATTCTTTGGGGACCTCCGGGTACCGGAAAAACGACATTAGCAGAGTTAGCTGCCTCGTATGCGAATGCCAAAGTTGAGCGTATTTCAGCGGTAACGTCTGGAGTGAAAGATATTCGAGCTTCAATCGAAAAGGCGAGGAGTAATAAGCTTGCTGGATTTCGAACAATTTTATTTGTCGATGAAGTGCACCGTTTTAACAAATCTCAACAAGACGCTTTTCTTCCACATATCGAAGATGGCACCGTTACGTTTATTGGAGCCACTACAGAAAATCCATCGTTTGAATTAAATAATGCTTTGTTATCTAGAGCACGAGTCTACAAGTTAACATCCTTATGCAATGAGGATATTCAAGCAACCTTGGAGCAGGCGATTACCGATCCAGATCGTGGTTTGGGAAACGTTAAAGCAGAGTTTCATTCTGATGTGATTGCGAGATTATCTGAGCTGGTGAATGGCGATGCACGGATGGCGTTGAATTATCTCGAACTGCTCTATGATATGGCCTCAGAAAATGAGTCTGGTGAAAAGCAAATAGATCTTCCCTTATTGGCAGAAGTCTCTGGTGAACGTTTGGCTCGCTTCGATAATAAAGGTGATGTTTGGTACGATTTAATTTCTGCTGTTCATAAATCGATCCGAGGTTCAAGCCCCGATGGCGCGCTGTATTGGATAGCAAGAATGATTACCGCTGGGTGTGATCCTTTGTATATTGCTCGGCGTCTGTTGGCGATTGCTTCGGAAGACATTGGTAATGCTGATCCCAAAGCGATGCAAGTTGCGTTATCTGCATGGGATTGTTTTCAACGTTTGGGCCCAGCAGAAGGAAATCGAGCTATTGCTCAAGCTGCAGTATATTTGGCTTGTGCTCCCAAAAGTAACGCCGTTTACGATGCTTGGAAGCAGGCGTTGCGCGACGCGAAAAATGAGCCTGACTATGAAGTTCCTCATCATTTACGTAATGCACCAACCAGTTTAATGAAAGATATGGGATACGGTGAAGAGTATCGCTATGCCCACAATGAACCTGGAGCGTATGCCGCCGGCGAGAAATATCTTCCACCTGAAATGGACGGAACTCATTACTATCAACCAACGAATCGTGGCTTAGAGATTAAAATAGGCGAAAAGTTAGACTATTTAGCTAATTTAGATGCAAAAAGCCCGCAAAAGCGCTATGAAAAATAGTGGCTTTTCGCTATCGTTTACCTTTCCATATTTATCCCGCTCTCGGACCTAATTTTAATGGTTCGAAAAGCGTATTTTTTAATCAAGAGACACAGGATTAGCAATGCTGGATTCTAAATTACTTCGTACTGAACTGGACGAAACTGCTGCAAAACTCGCACGTCGTGGCTTCGCTCTCGACGTAGAGACCATTCGTCAATTAGAAGACAAACGTAAATCGATTCAAATCGAAGTTGAAAATTTACAATCCACACGCAACTCCATCTCGAAGCAGATCGGCCAATTGATGTCGAAAGGCGATAAAGCGGGCGCGGAAGAAGTTAAAAGTCAGATTGGTTCACTTGGAAGTGATTTGGAAAGTAAGAAAGCGGCGTTAGTCGAACTGCAAGGTCAGATTGACGAACTTACGTTGTCTGTTCCAAATATCCCATCTGACGATGTGCCCGATGGTAAAAGCGAAGATGACAACGTTGAAATCTCTCGTTGGGGCGAGCCTAAATCATATGACTTTGAAGTAAAAGATCATGTCGATCTTGGTGAGCTCGCAGGTGGTTTAGATTTCGCCAGTGCCACGAAAATTACTGGCGCACGTTTTATCGTAATGAAAGGTAAATTTGCTCGTTTACATCGTGCAATTGCACAATTTATGTTGGATCTACACACCGACCAACATGGTTATCTAGAGCTGTATGTCCCTTACTTAGTGAATTCCGATAGTCTATTTGGCACGGGGCAGTTGCCTAAATTTGGTAAAGACTTATTCCATACCGAACCGCTAGTTGAAAAAGTTAACGATGAAGAGCCTCGTCGCTTGTCATTGATTCCTACGGCAGAAGTTCCGGTGACAAATCTCGTTCGTAATGAAATTGTCGATGAAGCTGATTTACCATTAAAAATGACCGCACATACGCCGTGTTTCCGCTCTGAAGCTGGATCTTACGGCCGTGATACTCGTGGTCTGATTCGGATGCATCAATTCGATAAAGTGGAATTGGTCCAGATTACCAAACCTGAAGATTCTATGGCGGCGCTTGAAGAGTTAACAGGGCACGCTGAGAAAGTGCTGCAATTGCTTGAACTTCCATATCGAAAAGTGGTGTTATGTACTGGTGATATGGGCTTCGGTGCGTGTAAAACTTACGACTTGGAAGTTTGGGTTCCTGCACAAGAGACCTACCGTGAGATTTCATCATGTTCAAATATGTGGGATTTCCAGGCGCGTCGAATGCAAGCGAGATTCCGCCGTAAAGGTGAGAAGAAACCTGAGCTGTTACATACATTGAACGGTTCTGGTCTTGCGGTCGGTCGTACGATGGTGGCGATACTAGAAAACTATCAACAAGCGGATGGCCGTATAGAAATTCCTCAAGTACTTCAAAAGTATATGGGTGGCGCGACTCATATTGGCTAACATTTAACCTTGGTTATTTAAAAAAGCCTGGAGAAATCTAGGCTTTTTTTGTGCATAATGTCACAAATAGGCTGGCAGCAACCTTTTTTATGTTGGCGGTAATGAGTATGGAATATAGGTTAGGTGATGAGTAAATCAAACAACACGACTGATGCTTTAGCTAACGGCAGCGATAGTTTTACGCCACACGATAAGTTTTACGACAACGCTCCAGTTGTCGATCAATCTCGATTAGGTAAAGCAGATAAAAATGGGTATGTTTATTTAGTTGGCGCTGGCCCAAGTGATCCTGACTTACTCACGGTGAAAGCTCTGCGTGTCATTCAGAACGCAGATGTTGTGGTTTATGACCGTCTTGTTGGGCGCGAGATTCTAGAGTTAGCGAACCCTAATGCAGATATGATCTATGTCGGTAAACGCTGCGGTCAGGCGAGCATGAAACAGGAAGCAATCAGTCAATTGATAGTCGACTTCGCTCTACAAGGAAAAACCGTTGCTCGTTTAAAAGGAGGCGACCCTTTTATTTTTGGTCGTGGTGGCGAAGAAGCACTATTACTTGTCGACAACCAAATTCAGTACGAAGTCGTTCCAGGAATCACGGCGGCAGTCGGGTGCGCGTCGAGTGCATTAATCCCATTGACACATAGAGAGATCTCTCGTAGCGTAACATTGATTACGGGCACGGTTGTAACCGGAGCATTACCAGCATGGGCTGGTCTAGTTGAGAACGGTCAAACTCTGGTTTTTTATATGGGACTGGAGAACTCATCGGTAATTCAAGGTGGCTTAATAGGCGCTGGGTTATCCAGTGATACGCCTGTCGCCATTGTCGGTAAAGGCTGCAGTCGAGATCAAGAAGTCTATACCTTTACAATCGCAGAGCTAACGTCCAAAGCGACAGAGTTAGCAGGGCTGAGTCCAGCTTTGATTATTATGGGTGATGTTGTAAAACTAAGAGAACAATTAATGATAACAGCCAGTGGTGTGAATATATCGACACTGAGCTAGTTAAATCGAGGAAAGTGATGAGTTCAATTTTAGAGTGTATTCGTACGGTAGGTCGTGGGGAGCGGGGGAAAAAGCCACTCAACTTTGATCAAGCTTATAAAGTCATGGATGAATATCTTGACGGCAAGATTGGTGATGACCAAATGGCGATGTTGATGATGCTCATTCGAGTTCAAAATGAAACTAAAGAAGAGATTGCAGGTTTCGTTAAAGCCTTCCAAAGCCGTGTCCCTAACCTTGGTGCCGAAATAGACTGGCCATGTTACGCAGGTAAGCGCGAGGCAGCAGGCCAGCCTTGGCATTTACTTGCTGCAAAAATACTCGCAGACAATGGGCACAAAGTCTTATTACATGGCTTCTCTGAACCTGATTCTGGTCGTTTACATGCCGAACACTATTTAGACGTCGTAGGTGTTAAACGAGCGAAATCAATCGAAGAAGCTCGTAATTTACTCAATGAACATAACGTTGCGTATTTAGCCTTAGAAACCTTCGCGCCTCAAGCGAGATCTATGATAGCTTGGAAGGCAAGGTATGGTTTACGTACACCTATCAATACCGTGGTAAGAGCCCTTAATCCGGGCGGCGCGGAAATTGGTGTTCGTGGTAGCTTTCACCCTGGATTCCAACAATTGCATGCCGATGTTGAACAAGAAATAGGGCTGACTTCACATGCTGTTATTTCTTATAAGGGCGTAAGTGGCGAATCGGAATATAACCCTAAAGTGAGCCAAACAGTTTGGTTAAGTCACAAAGAAGGGGTCGATTCTCATTATTGGCCAGAGCTATATGACTCAGAGTTAGCTTTGCCGACTTTTTGTCCTTTTGCGACTGCATCAGAAGATCAGGTATTAATGGCGAATACTGTCGTATCTAGTATTGCAGCAGTATTATTCGCCCGTAATCAAAATCGCCAAGAGTCAATTGAACTGGCAACGTCGTGGTGGCGCACCTATTGCAGCTAACTTATTGAAAATTATTTAATAATAGTTTTTCAACGTGATTGGCACGTTCCTTGAATTATTTCTTGTTGTCGAATAGCTTAAACAAGGAATGATTATGACACATTTTAGTTCAAACGATGTGGTTGTCTTGTGCTCTGATGATCAAGCTGAACTGCCAATGCTCTCTTCAAAATTAACGGCAGAGTTCGCAAAAGTTAAATGTGTACCTCTGCCTTTATTAGAGTTAACGCTAGATCAAAATCCAACTTCATTATTAGTCATCTCATATCATAAGCCTACGGCTGAACTCAGCTGCTTTCTCGACTACTGCTCTATAAATCAAGTTCCCGTTGTTGTACTGCTTAAAGATGTTAATTCAAATTATATCAAAAACTTAAATGGGTTTGAGCGAGTGGTACTACTACCATTTTCAGCCGTTGACTCACTCATTCCGATGCTCATTCATGCTAAGCGAGTCAGCGATAATGCGGCAGACACGACCAGAGAAATTGCTCAACTTAAACGTAAGCTTGAAGATAGAAAATGGGTTGAGAAAGCAAAGGGTCTATTAATGAAAGTTCATTCAATTGATGAACCTGAAGCCTACCAAGCACTTCGCTCCTCTGCGATGAAGAGTAGTCAACCTATGGGGCTTATCGCTAAAAATGTGGTAAATACCTTTGAACTCACCAATTAGAGTTGCTACCACTTAAGGGTTAGCTTGGTTTTTTTTCTATGGTGCAGCATGCACACTCAAAATAAGCAATAGAATATCAACGAAGTTAGTTCCTCCTTAACTATTTGAATTATATAGATATATAAACTTGGCACGGTACTTGGATTAAATAAAACACAGTTAAAAAATTAATTGCATTGAAAGCGGTCCTATGGGATAGCACGAGAAATTATCAACGGCGGTAATTTTCAGATGAAATAATGATGTGATTAAGACAATTAGAATTTTTAGAAAGCAATGGCGCTTCTGTAGGTTTCTACAGTGGCGCTTTTTTATTTAAAGTAAAGGGAGTTTACAAATGCAGTCGAAAAAACAGTGGTTAAAAAGTGTTGCACTTGCAGTAGCCGTTATCTCTTCTCCGGCATGGGCAGAGCTCGGAGAAGCAGAGAAAGAAGATCTGAAATTTGGGTTTATCAAACTGACTGATATGGCACCTTTAGCGGTTGCTTATGAAAAAGGATTCTTCGAGGACGAAGGACTGTATGTTGAGATTGAAGCACAGGCTAACTGGAAAGTACTGCTAGACCGAGTGATTGACGGGCAATTGGATGGTGCACATATGCTAGCCGGCCAACCGTTAGGCGCAACAATTGGTATAGGTACCCAAGCAGACATTATTACGGCCTTTAGTATGGATTTGAATGGTAACGGTATTACAGTTTCCAATGATGTGTGGGAAGAAATGAAGCCGCATATTCCAAAACAAGCTGATGGGAAACCCGTTCACCCAATTAAGGCAGATGCGCTTAAGCCAGTTGTAGAGCGCTATCAATCTGAAGGAAAACCTTTCAACATGGGCATGGTATTCCCAGTATCGACTCACAACTATGAGCTACGTTATTGGTTAGCGGCTGGTGGTATTAAACCAGGTTTTTATGACCCAGCAAATGGCGATAACAGTGGCCAAAATGATGCGGATGTTCTTCTTAGTGTAACACCACCACCTCAAATGCCAGCCACAATGGAAGCCGGAACCATCAAAGGCTACTGTGTGGGTGAACCGTGGAACCAACAAGCGGTATTTAAAGGCATCGGCGTTCCAGTGGTTACAGACTACGAAATTTGGAAAAACAACCCTGAAAAAGTATTCGGTGTATCACAAGGATGGGCTGATAAGTACCCGAACACTCATATTCGTGTCGTGAAAGCAATGATTCGAGCGGCGCATTGGTTGGATGACAATAATAATGCGAACCGTCCAGAAGCGGTAGAAATTCTTGCTAAGAGTGCTTATGTCGGAGCGGATGCAGAAGTTATCGCTAACTCAATGACAGGTACTTTTGAATACGAAAAAGGCGACAAACGTGATGTGCCAGATTTCAACGTATTCTTCCGTCACAACGCCACTTATCCATATTTCAGTGACGCGATTTGGTACTTAACGCAAATGCGCCGTTGGGGACAAATTGCGGAAGCGAAGGATGATAGCTGGTACATGGATATAGCGAAAAAAGTATATCGCCCAGATATCTACATGCAGGCAGTAGATTCGTTGATTGAAGATGGTGCGTTAAGTGCCGATGATTTCCCTGGAATTAAAGATGTGGATGGATTCCGCGGACCTCAACAACACTTTATCGACAATATCGTTTATGACGGTCGTGAACCAAACGCGTATTTAGCGAAGTTTGATATCGGTCTAAAGGGTAAATAATCGTTCAGTATGGCGTAAGCTCGGTGTGATGTTCACACCGAGCCTAAATACCAGGTTATCGCTTGTTTGATAACCGAGGAGAAAAATTATGACGAGTAATGTAATTTCGCTAATTCCAAGCCGCGCTCAAGTGGCAAATCGTTCAAAAATTATTTTGATGCCGTTGATTGGTATCCTTGTATTTTTAATGTTCTGGCATATTGGTGCGCAAAGTGTTCAAACATCACTGGGGGCTTTGCCAGGACCGGTTCAAACTTATGAACAATTTACAAATTTGGTAGATGAACATCTGGAAGAGCGTGAGAAAGCGGTGGCGTTTGTTGAGCGGCAAGAAAAACGCAATGCGGCGAAACTCGCGAAAAACCCAGACGCAAAAGTAAAAATTCGTGCTTATACCGGTAAACCTACCTTTTTTGATCAGATAGGAACGAGCTTGTTTACTGTTGCCGCTGGATTTGTTTTAGCATCAATCATTGCGATTCCATTAGGGATACTCTTAGGCCTTAATTCAGTTTTATATCAGGCATTTAACCCAATAATTCAAATATTAAAACCAGTATCGCCATTAGCCTGGCTGCCGATTGTAACCATGGTTGTTAGTGCGACGTATATTAGTGATGACCCATTATTTGCTAAATCATTTGTAACATCACTGTTTACCGTTGCGCTTTGTAGCCTCTGGCCAACTTTGATCAATACAGCCGTTGGCGTAACAAGTGTTGATGAAGATTTGGTTAATGTAAGTAAAGTGTTACGCCTTTCTTGGTGGAAACATATTACAACGATAGTACTACCGTCGGCCGTTCCGATGATCTTTACCGGACTACGTCTTTCATTAGGTATTGCATGGATGGTTCTGATTGCCGCAGAAATGCTGGCGCAAAACCCAGGCTTAGGAAAATTTGTCTGGGATGAATTCCAAAACGGAAGCTCTGCATCACTAGGTCGAATTATGGTAGCGGTCATTACTATCGGTTTCATAGGTCTATTACTTGACCGAGGCATGCTCTACTTACAAAAGTGGTTGTCTTGGAACAAAAAACAAGAATTACGCTAATTAGGAGCAATTATCATGTCTAAATGTATGGTTGAACTAACTCAATTGGGTATGCGCTTTCCAACGCCGCAAGGAGACTTTGTGGCACTAAAGAACGTTAATTTTCAAATTCAGCAAGGCGAGTTTGTCTCTTTGATTGGTCACTCCGGTTGTGGTAAATCTACAGTGCTTAATCTAGTGGCCGGCCTACTGAATCCAACAGACGGTGGCGTGATCGTTGATGGGAAGGAAGTCGATGGTCCAGGCCCTGAACGTGCGGTTGTATTTCAGAACCACTCTTTATTGCCATGGTTAACGGTGTATCAAAATGTCGAGCTTGCGGTTAAGCAAATTGCCAAGGGAAAATCTAAACAATGGGTTCGTGAGCAAACGGATCACTATTTAGATTTAATCAATATGGTTCATGCAAAAGATAAACGTCCTGATGAAATTTCTGGTGGTATGAAACAGCGGGTTGGTATTGCTAGAGCGTTAGCACTCCAGCCAAAAGTATTATTAATGGATGAACCTTTTGGCGCGCTGGATGCGTTAACCCGAGCGCATTTGCAAGATTCACTGATGAAAATTCAAGCCGATTTAAATAATACAGTCATCATGATTACACACGATGTTGATGAAGCCGTATTACTTTCAGATAAGATTGTCATGATGACCAATGGCCCAGCAGCGACGATTGGTGAAGTGTTGGACATTAATCTTCCACGTCCGCGTAACCGTGTTGAATTAGCCGATGATGTTGAGTACCAGAGGTGTCGTCAATCAGTATTACGTTTCCTATATGAAAAGCATTCTAATCCAGCAAGTACGAGTGAAAAGAAAGCGGAGAACGAATCTAAAGTTACACAGATCGCATAAATTTTAACAACAATGTCATGCCTAATATTAGGCTCCTGTTTGACCACGCTTATGCGTGGTCTTTTTTTGTCGTTATGGTTTGTCGTAGTCTGAATGCTAAAGGAAAAACACAACTCAGATAGAGGGTTAATCGAGAAACAGCTCATCATACTGCAATGCGTGTTCAACAACATTAATCAGGTGATGAAGATCTTCCCGAGAAGTAATATAAGGCGGCATCATATAAATAAGTTTACCGAACGGCCGAATCCATACCCCATTTTCGACAAAAAATGCCTGAATTGCTACCATATCAACAGGATTGTGCGTCTCAATCACGCCAATTGCTCCAAGCCAACGCACCGCTTTCACTCGTGTCTGAGAGCTTAATTGAGGCAAACGTTCTGCAAAGATAGATTCAATAGCACTGACTTGTTTTTTCCAATTCCCTTGCGCAATCAGTTTTAAACTGGCACTCGCAACAGCGCAGGCTAATGGGTTTCCCATAAATGTTGGACCATGCATAAAGCATTGTGCTTCGCCGCTGCAGACTGTATCGGCCACCGATTTGGTAGTTAATGTTGCTGCCAGCGTCATATAGCCACTGGTTAAGGCTTTACCGACACACAAAATATCGGGTTTAATGTCGGCATGTTCACACGCGAACAATTTTCCAGTTCGACCAAACCCAGTCGCAATTTCATCAACAATTAATAGTAAACCATATTGGTCACATAGTTGGCGTACAGCTCTTAGGTAATTGGGATGATAGATTCTCATTCCGCCAGCCCCTTGTACGATAGGCTCTAAAATGATGGCTGCAATCTCTTGGTGATGACTTTCGAGCGCCGCTTCCAATGGCTTGATTTCGTTGTCGTTCCATTGCTCATGGAAGCCAACTGTCGGTGATTCGACAAAAATATGCTTAGGTAAAAAACCTTTATAAATCTTGTGCATAGAGTTTTCAGGATCGGTTACAGACATAGCTGCAAAGGTGTCACCATGATAGCCGTGGCGTAACGTCAAAAATGTCGATCGGTTTTCCGTACGAGCATGCCAATATTGCAGAACCATTTTCAAGGCAACTTCAACCGAAACCGATCCTGAGTCGGCCAGAAAGACGTGATGTAGATTGCTTGGTGCGAGTTCAAGTAGCTGTTTACACATCTCAATAGCTGGTTGGTGTGTTAATCCTCCAAACATCACATGAGACATTTTATCGATTTGGTCATGAGCGGCTTGGTTTAAAACTGGGTGAGAATATCCATGAATCGCTGCCCACCATGATGACATTCCATCAATCAACTCTTCGCCTGTTTCAAGGAGCAAACGATTAGATTTAGCATGACTTACTGGGTAGCAGGGTAGTGGTTCAATAGTTGATGTATAAGGATGCCACATATGGTCTCGGTCAAATTGCAAATCTATGTTGGTCATTAATTCACCAGTTGTAAACTTATCGTGTCAGGTTTGGTTGACAGTTTACTGCCTTCGAGTAGACTAACCAAGTATAAATGTGAGCAATTATAAAAAAGGAATCATTGTGGAAACTCGCCATAACTGGACCATAAGTGACGTTAACGCACTACTTGAAAAGCCATTTATGGATTTGTTGTTTGAAGCACAGCAGGTCCATCGTCAATACCAGCAACACAATTACGTTCAAGTTAGTACTTTGCTCTCAATTAAAACTGGCGCGTGTCCAGAAGACTGTAAATACTGCCCGCAAAGTGCGCACTATCGTACGGATGTTGATAAAGAACGCTTAATGGAAGTAGAGCGAGTGTTAGATGCTGCTCAAAAGGCAAAAACTTCAGGTTCAACTCGCTTTTGCATGGGAGCTGCATGGAAGAACCCTAAAGAGCGCGATATGCCACTGTTAAAAGAAATGATTTCTGGTGTTAAAGATCTCGGACTTGAAACCTGTATGACTCTAGGCATGCTAACACCGAATCAAGCTAAAGATCTCTCTGACGCAGGTTTGGATTATTACAACCATAACTTAGATACTTCTCCAGAGTTTTACGGAAATATAATTACTACTCGCACCTATCAAGATCGTTTAGACACACTTTCGCATGTGCGGGATGCTGGGATGAAAATTTGCTCTGGTGGCATTATTGGAATGGGCGAAAGCACCAATGACCGAGCTGGATTATTGTGTGAATTGGCGAACTTACCGGTTCCTCCTGAGAGTGTTCCTATCAATATGCTAGTAAAAGTTAAAGGTACACCGCTTGAAGAAGTAGATGATGTTGAGTCTTTTGATTTTATCCGCCTAATCGCGGCAGCACGCATAATGATGCCTCAATCAGCTGTACGTTTGTCGGCTGGTCGTGAGCAAATGAATGAGCAGATGCAAACACTTTGCTTCATGGCTGGTGCCAATTCCATCTTCTACGGCTGTAAACTACTCACGACCCCAAACCCTGCTGAAGATAGCGATATGATGTTATTTGAAAAATTGGGTATTAATAGTCAGCAAGTCGTGCAGAAACCTGATGAAATCCAAGAAAATGAACTACTAGATAAAGTTGTTGAACGTGTCGCCGCTCGTCCTACTAAAGACGACAAATTTTACGATGCCAGCATTTAGTTCTAGGATTGACCAAGCCTTGAGTTCACGACAAAATCAAGGCTTAACCCGTAATCTTGTCCCTATTTTAGCTGGTAACCAAGTTGAGATAGAACACAACGGTAAACGTTTTCTCAATTTCTCGAATAACGATTACCTAGGGCTGGCGAATGATCCAGAACTGATTGGGCATTGGCAAAAGGGGTTATCTTTATATGGCGCGGGCAGTGCCGCTTCACCTCTAGTCACCGGTTTTTGTTCCGCCCACAAAAATCTTGAAACCCAACTGTGCGAATGGTTGGGGTTTGAGCGCGCGATTTTGTTTAACTCCGGTTACAGTGCCAATCAGGCCGTTTTATTTACCTTACTTGAACAAGGCGATCATTTACTGCAAGACAAACTGAATCATGCTTCGTTAATGGAGGCAGGTATGTTATCTCCTGCATCGATGAGGCGTTTTAAGCATAACAGCGTTGAGCACTTAACAAGTTTAGTTAATCCAGATATTGAAACGCTAATCGTCACTGAAGGTGTCTTCAGTATGGACGGTGACCGATCCCCTTTAGGTGATATCGCTCAGTTGGTGAATACGAAATCGAATTGTGCATTGATGGTTGATGATGCTCACGGTGTTGGAATTTTAGGTAACGAAGGACAGGGAAGTTGTTATCAAGCAGGTGTTACACCCGATATTTTAGTGGTTACCTTTGGCAAAGCGTTTGGTATGTCTGGGGCTGCGATCTTGTGTAGTGAATCGATGGGTGATTTTCTAACTCAGTTTGCCCGTCATCACGTCTATTCAACCGCAATGCCTCCTTCTCAGGCTTATGCCCTTTCCCATGCTATTTATATGATACAGACGCAACATTGGCGCAGGGAAAAGCTTGCCGAATTGGAAATCGAGTATCAACACAGAGTTGGGCATTTTTCTCAATTTGTTGAAACATCAACTCCAATTAAACCGCTGATTATTGGTGATACTCAAAAGGTAATGAACGCAGCCTTAGCGATGAAACAAAATGGTATTTGGGTAACTGCGATTCGCCCGCCGACGGTGCCGATAAATAGCGGCAGGTTGAGAATTACTTTAACCGCGAATCATTCTAAGGAGCAGGTAACAACCTTATGTCGAACATTGAGCCATGTGTTGGAGACACGACTATGATGGACCTTAATCATACCTACATCGATAGCGCAGTGTGTAAGAAGTCGATTGCCGCAGCCTTTGGCCGTGCTGCGTCAAGTTATGATAATCATGCAAAATTTCAGCGTAATGTTGGTTATCAATTGCTTGATCTAATGCCTCAATCATTATGTGGTAAACGAGTCCTCGATCTTGGATGTGGAACCGGCTATTTTTCACAACGCTTATTAGAACGTGGTGCAGAAGTTGTCTGTGGCGATATTTCTGTTGAAATGCTTGAACAAGCACGCCTTCGCTGCGGGACGAATAACGTAACTTACTCATTGTGTGATGCTGAAGCGATGAACTTTGCTGATGACAGTTTTGATTATGTGTTTAGCAGCCTCGCTCTTCAATGGTGTGATGATCTGTCGGCACCACTTGCAGAAATCAAGCGCATTATTAAACCTGAAGGAGTTGGATATTTTACGACATTACTTGACGGTTCATTAATTGAACTCTCACAAGCGTGGAGCAAAGTTGATTCATATCAACACGTCAATCGGTTTATCTCACGCAATAGGGTAAAACTTGCGTTAGCGCAATCTGAGGTTTCGTCTCATCATCTATCCTTGCAAACTATTACGCAGCGGTATTCTAGTGCGTTGGCGTTGATGAAGGACCTTAAAGGTATTGGGGCAACTCATATTCAAGCGCGTCCAAAAGGGCTTTTTACTCGAGAAACTCTCGACAAAGTCGAATTAGAATATCGTGCAATTAGTGGTAATGAAGACTTTCTTCCTGCCACCTATCAAGTCTGTTTTGGGATGTTACAACCATGATTAATACGTTTTTTATTGCTGGTACGGATACTGATGTTGGTAAGACAGTTGCATCTAAAGCGATTTTACAAGCTTTAGCAGATAATGATCTTTCAACTATAGGTTATAAGCCTGTCGCAGCCGGCAGCGAGAAAACGGAATTTGGATTCCGAAACTCAGATGCTATTCATTTGATTCGAACTGCGACATGTGAGCGCCCATATAATGAAATCAACCCCTATGCTTTAGAATTGGCCGCGTCTCCTCATATCGCGGCCAAGCATGAAAATGTAGAAATTGACTTTGAATTGCTAAGTACAAAATTGCATAAGCATCAAGAAAAAGCCGATGTAGTATTAGTCGAAGGCGCTGGAGGCTGGCGTGTCCCAGTTTCTGACGATGACTTCTTATCCAGTTGGGTTAAAAAAGAGAAACTTCCTGTTGTTTTGGTCGTTGGGATCCAATTAGGATGCTTGAGTCATGCTCGCTTGACAGCAGAAGCCATTCGTAATGACGGCCTTGAAATAGTTGGTTGGGTCGCCAATAGAATTAATCCAGGTACTGAGCATTATGCTGAATTGATAACCATGTTAGGGACGACAATTAATGCCCCAAAGATTGGAGAAATTCCTTATGTACCGAGTGCCAAACGTTCAGATTTAGGTCGCTATATCGATCTGACGCCTGTATTAAATGGCTAAAGCAAATATCCAGTCAAATTAAATGCATGAAGAACAAAAAACGCAGCCAATTGAGGCTGCGTTTTTTATTAAATTTTTTTAATCTAAAGTATTATTCATCAAAACTATTATTCATCAAAACAAAGAATAGAAGGAGTTGGCTGTTCTAATCCTAACTGCTCTTTGGCTTGCTCCTCGGTAAGTCCGAGGTGGAAACACAGAAGATCGATAGCCATTTGATAGTCCTTTGCTTCTACCATTTTGAATTCCTTTTATTAGACGTAGTTATACATGTCATGCTGTTAGATATTTTAACAATGATAACAAGATTATAACGTCGTTCAATACTACCATAGTCTAACAAGAAAGCGCTTTGCTGGTGCTAGACATCAAATGTTGCAATTTAGCGCTTAACCTTAATTTTGAAATAGACGATTATATTCGTTAGTAGTAAGTAACGTTTCAGATTTGAGTAAGTCAATTTTCTTTATGGAGTCGTGTTAATGAAGCGAATAGTATTATTTTTGATTACCAATTTAGCGGTAATTTTGGTGCTTAGCGTTGTATTGAACATTGTATATGCATTTACTGGAATTCAACCAGGTAGTTTGTCTGGCTTATTAATTTTGGCGGCAGTATTTGGGTTTGGCGGTTCGTTTATATCTCTGTTGATGTCGAAATCAATTGCACTTCGCTCTGTCGGTGGGGTGGTTATTGAGAGTCCACGTAACGAAACAGAACATTGGTTATTGGAAACGGTTCGTAATCAAAGCAAGCAAGTGGGTGTAGGAATGCCTACGGTAGCAATCTACGATTCCGGTGATATAAATGCATTTGCTACAGGTGCAAAACGCGATGCGTCATTGGTCGCGGTGTCTACTGGACTGCTTCATAATATGACACGCGATGAAGCGGAAGCGGTACTGGCTCACGAGATGAGTCATATTGCGAATGGTGATATGGTAACGATGACCTTGCTGCAAGGGGTAGTGAATACCTTTGTTATCTTCCTTGCTCGTGTTGTTGCTGGAATTGTTTCATCGAGAGATTCAGATGAAGGTCAGCAATCAGGAGGAATGGCGTATTTCATGGTTTCTATGGCTCTGGAATTGGTGTTTGGATTTTTGGCGAGTTTCATCACTATGTGGTACAGCCGTCGTCGAGAATTTTATGCGGATGCAGGCGCGGCACAAATGGTGGGTAAACATAAAATGATTGCCGCACTTGAGCGTCTCAAGGTTGGACATGAATCTCAATTGGAAGGTTCTATGATGGCATTCGGTATCAATGGAAAGCGTTCGATGACCGAGTTACTGATGAGTCATCCACCGCTTGATAAGCGTATACAAGCACTTATAAATAGTTAAGCGAATAATTTTCATTCTAAAGCCACCGACCTTCGGTGGCTTTTTTGATCATCATCATTCTGCCTTCCATATGAAATTAGTAACAAATAATAATGGTACGCAAGTTAAGTGTTGTTACTTTGTTAAAACTCTACTATCTTATGTTGTACAGATAAATTTATTGTACAATTAATTTTATTGGAGTCGCTGGATGAAAGTGGATAGCTATAGTCAAGAACTGGCTCTTTTTGTTAGCACCTATTCTAATTTGAATACTCAGTCCTTAGAGCGATTAGGAGAGGTCTATCATGAGAATATACGATTTGAAGATCCAGCACATCAAATTGAGGGCCTAGACAACCTTATCGCATATTTTCAATCGATGCTTTTAAACACCCACTATTGCCACTTTGACATACATTCTGCGGACCAAATTGAGAATCGCTGTTACCTAATTTGGAACATGAACTTTTCTCACCCCAAATTGAATAATGGTAAAGAGATTTCAGTTCCAGGTATGAGTTACATCGAATTTGACCAAGAAAAAGTAAGTTATCACCGTGACCACTTTGATCTTGGTTGCATGGTGTACCAACACATTCCAGTGTTTCGACAAGCTGTAAATATGGTGAAGAGGAGGTTAGCGCAATGACCTTGGCCACAAAAACAGTTGTGATAACCGGAGCTTCATCAGGTATTGGAGCCCAATTAGCACGAGATTATGAAGCAGAAGGATGGAATGTCATCGCGTGCGGCAGAAGCTTAGAAAAATTGAAAGTGGTATTAGGTGCATCTTCATCTTTTACCTTTTTAGAATTCGATGTCAGTGATAAGCAGGAAGTTCAGCGACAACTTCAAGGGATTGACCAGACACCTTGCCTATGGATATTTAATGCGGGCAGTTGTGAATATATTGATAATGGCGTGCTTGATGTTGATTTAGTAAAGCGCGTATTTGATGTGAATTTTCAAGGTGTTGTTAACAGTCTTGCTGCATGCCAATCACGATTAAGGCCTAACGATCATGTCGCCATCGTTAGTTCTATTGCCGGTGTTGTCGCCTTACCAAGAGCGGAAGCTTACGGTGCCTCAAAAGCAGCGATCAATTATTTTTTAGAGTCGTTAGCATTAGATTGGCAAAACAAAGGCGTAACATTATCGACAATTTATCCAGGCTTTGTAGAAACGCCATTAACAGATAAAAATGACTTTCCCATGCCGATGAAAGTCACAGTGCAACGCGCATCGTCTTCTATTAGGAAAGGATTACAACAGAGAAAATCGAAAATTTATTTTCCTATGCGTTTTACTTGGATTATTCGAATTATTTCGATATTACCGTACTCGTTGCGCAATCGAGTACTCGGTTCAATAGTGACAACGGAAAAGGTGTGATATGAAAATTGCAATTATTGGAAGTGGAATATCAGGCTTAACAAGTGCGTACTATTTGCATGAGAAACATGACATTACAGTCTACGAAGCAAATGATTATATTGGTGGGCATACTGCAACGGTCGATGTAGAGGTGGATAGTACTCAATACGCGATTGATACCGGATTTATTGTCTATAACGATCGCACATACCCAAATTTCATCAAGTTGATGAGCCAAATTGGTGTCAAAGGAAATGAAACAGAAATGAGTTTCAGTGTTCGTAATGACCAAACTGGTCTCGAATACAATGGGCATACTGTAACCACATTATTCGCCCAGAAGAAGAATTTATTCAAACCGTCATTTTATTCACTGATATTCGAAATACTTCGTTTTAATCGTTTGGCAAAAGCGCATGCGACTCAATCGGTTTCTGAAAGTTATACTCTAGGACATTTTTTGGACGACAATGCGTTTTCTTCTGCGTTTAATCAAAACTATATTCTCCCAATGGGGGCGGCGATATGGTCGTCAACCATGGCGGATATGCGAGCGTTTCCATTAGGCTTTTTTCTACGGTTTTTTCTAAATCATGGTTTGCTTGATGTCGTTAATCGGCCACAGTGGTATGTGATTGAAGGTGGGTCGCGAAGCTATATTGAACCATTAATCGCCGGATTCAAAGATAGGATACGATTGAACTCTCCTGTCACGCGAGTTACTCGAGATCAGAGTGGAGTAATGATTGAAAGTAAACATAATTTAGAGCAATACGACCAAGTAATATTTGCGTGCCACAGTGATCAAGCTCTATCAATGCTAGATGATCCTAGCGAGCATGAGTCCTCAATATTGTCAGCAATTGAATATCAATCAAATGATGTAATTTTGCATACTGATGAACGTTTACTACCGAAGAGTAAAGCAGCATGGGCAGCATGGAACTACTGCATTGAACGTGGGAATGATGTTGATTTAGCCTCACCTTGTCTCACTTACGATATGAATATACTCCAGAATATCAAAAGTGATAAAACATTTTGTGTGAGCTTAAATAGCGTGGAGAAAATTAATCCAGAAAAAGTGTTACGCCGATTTAACTATCACCACCCTCTGTTTTCGATACCCGCAATTGAAGCGCAATCTAAACGCTCTTTGATTAGTGGGATTAATAACACTTGGTACTGTGGAGCATATTGGCGCAATGGTTTCCATGAAGATGGAGTATGGAGCGCACTCGAAGTAGTGAAAAATATAAATTTGAGTTCTTCGAATGTTGATGACGGAGTGAGCTGAATGCGCAAAGAGGTGGAATTAAATAGCCAACTCATGATTGGCACCATACGTCATCGTAGATTTAGGCCTCTAACACATACGTTAAGCTCGAGCTTATTCATGCCGTATATAGACTTAGATGAAATTGAACATTTGAGCAAAACGATTTGGGGGTTTGGAGAAAGGTGGTGGCATTGGGCGCGCTTTAAGCGGTCTGATTACGTCGGTGGTGGAGACATAAAACAGTCAATTATGGATAAGGTAACATCACTTGGGGGAGAACACTTGTCGAACCCGAAAGTGATGGCTCTTATCCATCTACGTTATTTGGGGGTGTACTTTAGTCCAGTCAATTTCTATTACATTTTTGATGGAAATGGCGAATGGCGATATTTACTTGCCGAAGTAAGTAACACACCTTGGAACCAGACGCACTATTACCTGGTGCCTGTTTATGATGGAGCGATTGATGACTACGAGCATAATAAAGCGTTTCATGTTTCTCCATTCAATCCTATTAATCAACGTTATTTATGGCGTGTGAAACCTGTGATACGTAAACTGTTTGTTCACCTCGAATGCCATAAAGATGAAAAAGTGTTTGATGCGACGTTGGTGATGAAAATGTCGTCTCTTTCCAGCAAAAGCCTCGTTTTGTCATTACTTAAAACACCGATTATGGCAATTAAAGTCATTAGCAGTATTTATTGGCATGCCCTTGTTTTGTGGTGGAAGGGAGCGCCAATTTACGATCATACAACCAAAACTGACAGTCAAAGTAATTAGCCAAGGAGAATGACGATGAATGATACCCAATTGATCACTTCAGAATACCGTATTAGCCGTACTCAAAGTAGTGCACGTTCACTTGTGTTAAAACTGCTACATAATTTAACTATGGGTCAGTTAACGTTAGTCGAGCGTTTTCCAACGGGCGAGAGCTTTCACTTTGGCAATGAGAATAAAGCAGGGATTAGGGCTGGAATTGAAATTCTAGACCCAGAGTTTTATCTACGAGTACTTAGATCTGGAAGTATCGGTGCCGGCGAATCATATATTCAAGGAGAGTGGACAAGTTCGAACTTAACCTTGTTATTACAGTTGATGGCTGTAAATGTTGATACTGTTGATCGTTTAGAAAAGAAGAGCAATCTGCTTTCAAAACTCGGTTATAAGTTTGCACACTGGATGAATAAAAACTCGCTCGCAGGTTCGAAAAAAAATATCGAAGCACATTATGATTTAGGCAATGATCTTTACACATTGTTTCTCGATGAGAAGATGCTGTACTCAAGCGCGTTGTATCTTGGTGTTGATGATAGTCTTGAGATAGCACAACTTAATAAAATGGAGCGATTGTGCACCCAATTAAATCTTGTTAAGTCCGATCAAGTACTCGAAATTGGTACGGGTTGGGGAGCAATGGCCATTTATATGGCAACCCAATATGGGTGTCATGTAACCACGACAACCATCTCTGAAGAACAACATTCGTATGTTGAAAACAAGATTGTAGAACTGGGATTAGAAGACAGGATCACTTTGTTAAAACAAGACTACCGAATACTCGAAGGACAATTCGACAAAATTGTTTCCATAGAAATGATTGAAGCTGTCGGTAAAGACTATTTAGATTCGTATATCGAGAAGTGCCATCAATTACTTAAGTCTGGAGGTCGATTCGCGATCCAAGCTATCACAATTGCTGACCAGCGATATGACTACTACAGCAATAACGTCGACTTTATTCAAAAGTATATTTTCCCTGGAGGGTTTTTACCTTCAATTACACGTTTACTCAATTCGACTACGTCAAAGAGTCAGTTTGTGTTACGTGACTTGTCTGATATTGGGATGGATTATGCGCGAACACTTGAAGAGTGGCGCGAGAGATTTATGGACAATGCCTCTCAACTTAATACTAAAAAATACGATGAAAAGTTTTATCGCTTGTGGATTTTTTATCTTTGCTACTGCGAAGCTGGATTCCGAGCAAAAACAACCAGTACGGTTCAAGTTACGTTTGAAAAGCAGTAAGTGACATTATGCGTGTATTCATAATATCTGTGGTTTTTCAAATCCTATGGTTTGTGGCGGTTATAGGGCGCGAGCGTTATGAATGGGCGCTGTTGCTGGTCGTTACAGCATTATGGTTGGTGTTACTTTGGCAAGGTAGGAAGGAGATCAAGTTACTCTTCTTTTTCGCAGCATTAGGTATTGGGATAGACATGGTCACTCACTCAATAGACATATTGGTTTTTGATAATAGTGCATTCCCCATTTGGCTTGTTAGTTTATGGCTTTTGTTCGCTTGGTATATGGTTTTCCTTCTGCCGATGTTAAAGAAGGTGCCACGCGCCACGGTCCCGATATTGTTTATGGTAGGAGGGGTTTTTAGTTATGCGGCTGCAATGAAATTTTCCGCTTTCACCACCTCATATTCTTTGCCGATAACTTTTTCTGTATTTGCTATTCAATGGGCAACGCTTGGTTTGATCGCAATGAGGATCATTTATTATGTTGAAACTATCGATTCTAGTTCTAGTGGGGATGCTGCATAGTCCTATTGTAAATTCCACCACTCAGGAGATTACTAACATATGGCAAAAGTGGCCTAGTATTGGACAAGCAGACTTTAATGTATTTTTTTTCGATGTATATCAGTCTGTTCTCAAGTCAAAGAGTGGTGAATTTAATCCATTTGAAACGTTGGCAAAACAACGATTAGCATTAGTGATTCGCTATGAACGAGCCATTTCTAATCTCGAGTTTACTAATGCCACAACTAAACAATGGAAAAAATTGAAATACGAGAAAGAGTTTATTACACAATGGGAGCGCAAACTTCCTCAACTATTTCCCTCAGTCGTTGAAGGCGATGAATTAGTCTTTGTCACCTTGAGTAACGATAAATCGGTTATGTTATTTAAGCCTCATAACCAAGATGGTTGGCAAACCCTACATTGGTTTGAAGATCGAGAATTCACTGAACGTTTTCTTTCAATATGGCTGGCTGAAAATAGTCAATATCCCAAGTTACGCAAACAACTGATAGGAAAGCAACCATGAAGCGACGCTTACATTTATTTCTTTTTATCGCGAGCTTTATGCTTGTTAGCTGCAGTACGGAAATTGAAAAGTATAATAACACCACGCCCAAGTTTGATTTATTTAGTTATTTTACGGGTGATACCAGAGCTTGGGGAATGGTTCAGGATTTTACAGGGATGCAAACTCGCCGCTTTGTTGTTGAAATTACAGGCACAGTAGATGGTGACACCTTAGTGTTGGATGAACTGTTTGATTATGATGATGGGGAACGAGATACTCGCCGTTGGGAGATTACAAAGCAAAGTGATGGTTCTTATATTGGAACAGCGGGTGATATTATTGGTGAAGCAATTGGTGTTGAAAAAGGGAACGCTTTGCATTGGAAATACGATTTAGAATTATTGGTTGATGGTGATCCTATTGTCGTGCATTTTGATGATTGGCTATATCGGCAAGATGAATCTCACGTATTCAATGTTACTCAGATTAAAAAATATGGCGTGAATGTCGGCAAGGTAACTCTGTTCTTTCAAAAATAATCGCCAACAAAAAAGCTTCCAAAAGGAAGCTTTTTAGATTTAATAATGACAGTAAATCCTACAACTTATCAGTTAAGTCGATAGCTTGACCAATATAACTTGCCGGTGTCATTTCTTTTAAGCGAACTTTCTCTTCCGCTGGGATTTCAAGCCCATCGATGAAGGCCCTCATAGCATCTCCATCGATGCGTTTACCGCGAGTCAGCTCTTTAAGCTTTTCATAAGGCTTTTCGATTGCGTAACGACGCATAACGGTCTGAACTGGTTCAGCGAGTACTTCCCAGTTCTTATCCAATTCAGCCAGTAAAGCTTCGCGGTTAACTTCGAGTTTGCTTATTCCTTTCAACGTTGAGGTGTAAGCAATGATGGAGTATCCAACACCAACACCTAGGTTTCGTAAAACCGTTGAATCGGTTAGGTCACGCTGCCAGCGTGAAATTGGCAGTTTTTGAGCAAGGTGGTTAAACATTGCGTTTGCAAGCCCAAGGTTGCCTTCTGAGTTTTCGAAATCGATTGGGTTTACTTTATGTGGCATCGTTGAAGATCCAATCTCGCCAGCAATCGTTTTTTGCTTGAAGTGACCTAGTGCGATGTAACCCCATACGTCACGATCGAAATCGATAAGGATCGTGTTAAAACGAGCGATTGCATCAAATAACTCCGCGATGTAATCGTGCGGTTCAATTTGAGTGGTATATGGGTTCCATGTCACACCTAGTGATTCGGTGATGAACTCTTCACTAAACTGATGCCAATCTAACTCAGGATAAGCAGAAAGGTGAGCGTTATAGTTGCCAACTGCACCATTAATCTTGGCTAAAATCTCAACGTTTGCAATTTGTTTATATTGACGCTCCATACGGTACGCCACATTCGCCATTTCTTTACCCATGGTCGAAGGAGACGCTGGTTGACCGTGAGTACGAGACAGCAATGGAATATCACGATACTCTTTCGAAAGCTCAACAATCGCATCAATGATATTACGGATTTCAGGTAAAATGACCGTGTCACGTGCTTCTTTAAGCATTAATGCATGAGAGGTGTTGTTGATATCTTCAGAAGTACATGCGAAATGGATGAATTCATTCACCGCATCAAGTTCAGGAAGTGCTGAAACTTTCTCTTTTAGATAGTACTCAACGGCTTTAACGTCATGATTGGTTGTGCGCTCGATTTCTTTAATACGAGCGGCATCTTCTTCAGCAAAATTTTCTGCAAGTTGGTTAAGAAAGTCATTTGCTTCTGCGCTAAATGCAGGTACTTCTGGAATCCCTGCAGTAGAAGATAACTTTTGTAACCAACGTATTTCAACGATTGTGCGATATTTTAGGAGACCAAACTCACTAAAAATACTACGTAATGAAATGGTTTTACTTCCGTAGCGGCCATCTACCGGTGAAACAGCAGTTAGTGCTGAAAGTTCCATGTGCTTCTCCTAAATCTATATCAAGTTAGAAATAATAATGTATCTCACATAAAAAGAGGGCTTACTTTTAAATGCGAGCGAGTAAAATTTTTGCTTGTTCAACCATTTTATTGCGACCAAAAATCAAGTGGCGTCTTTTACCACCGACCTGTCGCCATAATACTGCGCAACGTACACCGGATAGCAACAGTGCTCGAACTTTCTGCTGGTTCCCGGGCATTTGTAAAATTGAGGGTGTACCTGTGACTTGAATTCGCGGACCAATCGGACTGATTACATCGAGGTATACACTGGCAATATTCGAAAGCATTTGGTCATCAAATAGATCAAAATGTTCACTTTGTCTCACTAAGGTATCAATGCGATCACCTAATTGAGACATGGAATCACGACGAGCGTTTAGCTTTCGCTCTAGCGCCATCAGACTGATCATATAACGAGTGATTTCACTGCCTGGTGAAGAACTATTAACACCGCTTATGAGTGTCTCCAGCCCAACTTTTAGGTTGTCCTCATTGCCAAAGACATCAATGGTGCTACTAGGATTAAGGTTTAAAATGGCATTAATCGAAGTCCTAAAACCATTGTCGTCACAATGACCATCCTTTGCTACATTTTGAACTAATGAGGCTGCTTGACACATACCAGCAAAAGCTATCGTACGGTCGTAATTTGAATGCGCCACGTCATCTCCTATTATTGGGATAATTTAATTCGTTGTTCGATAATACCGCCGCCAAGGCAAACATCATCGGCATAGAATACTGCGGATTGACCCGGAGTAACAGCGACTTGTGGGTCGTCGAATAGGACTTTGATGTTTTCGTCATCTATTGGAATAATCGTACAAGAAATATCATTTTGTCGGTAACGAGTTTTTACGCTGCATTTTATAGGTTGCGTGATAGCTTCTTGGTTAACCCAATGTAATTGCGATGCAAATAAACCAACAGATTTAAGTAATGGGTGATTGGCACCTTGCACGGCGATAAGTACATTTCGCTCTAAATCCTTCTCAGCAACAAACCAAGGTTCTTCGTTCCCGCCGCCACCTTTTTGGCCACCAATATGTAAACCTTTGCGTTGACCTAACGTGTGGTACATTAAACCTTGATGCTTGCCAACAACTTTTCCTTCTGGAGTTTCAATATTACCAGGCTGAGCGGGAAGGTAACGTTTTAGAAAATCTGTAAACTTACGCTCTCCAATAAAACAAATACCTGTAGAGTCTTTTTTCTTCGCCGTAACTAAACCTTGTTCTTCTGCAATTCTTCTTACTTCAGGTTTTTCTAATTCGCCGACCGGAAATAAGCTACGTGAAATTTGTTTGTGATTCAGTGTATAGAGGAAATAACTTTGGTCTTTGTTTGCATCGAGACCACGTAACATTTCAGGCTTGCTATCATCAAGAGGAAAAGAGCGACGTACATAATGACCCATTGCAATATAATCCGCTTCTAATACTTCATCCGCAAAATCTAAAAACGCTTTAAATTTAATTTCTTTATTACAAAGGATGTCAGGGTTTGGTGTACGCCCAGCTTTATATTCGGCTAGAAAATATTCAAATACATTGTCCCAATATTCGGCAGCAAAATTAATAGTATGCAGTTCGATACTTAATTTATCGCAAACGGCTTGTGCGTCTGCGAGATCTTCAGCAGCAGTACAGTATTCTTCATTATCATCTTCTTCCCAGTTTTTCATGAACAGGCCTTCGACTTGATAGCCTTGTTGTAAAAGGAGATAGGCTGATACTGAAGAGTCGACTCCGCCAGACATGCCGATGATTACTTTTTTTGAGCTGTTTGGATTATTAGACATTAATTACTACCACTCTTTTAACTGGGAGCAGATTTTAGCAGAAAGTGACACGGGGAAACAGATCTACAACTGCTTAGAGCCATCAAATATTTTCTAAATGAAGTTGATTTAGCTTCTAGGGTGATAAGTTTGGTGTTTTATGTTTTTTGCATGCTTTTATTACAATAACACATACTAACTTGTTGACGGGACCTTAAGCAGTGTTTGGAGTATCGTTGAATTAAGTTGGAATAGATTTCATATTGATGGAATTAGTTACAATAAGGCTCTTTAAGGTCTGCTGAATAGTGTTCTGACATTCAGTAATATAAGTGTTGCTTCAAAAATGTCACCCACCTATAAGTGCAATTTATCTAACGACCATTGCAACAAATCAGGTCAGAAAGTAGAACACTTAATCAATAAGTTTAATAATGTTATGAACGATTGGTAATCAAATAGTACTTTAGCTTTACCTTTTTATACAAATAAAAAAAGGCTCATCATAATGAGCCTATAAATAGATAAAGTAATGCATTGAGTCAAAGTGACTAAAAGTCAGTTACTATTAAATGAAATTAAATAGCAAAGTCAGTTAGAGATTGACCCGCATCAAGTGCTTTTTGAATTGTAGAAGGTGTACGACCTTGGCCTGTCCATGTTTTTTCTTCACCGTTTGCGTCGGTGTATTTGTATTTTGCAGGACGAGGAGCGCGTTTACTGCTTGTCTTTGGTTTTGATTCTCCAGAAAGAGCAGTAATCAAAGCTTGAACATCGATACCGTTCTGGGCAATCTGATCAGCTATTTCAGCCAGTTTAGCTTCTTGAGCTTGGCGCTCTGCTGCTTCGGCTTCATCTTGTTCACGACGTTCATTAACAACAAGAGTTAATTTTTCCAATGCTTCTTCTAGTTGTGACATTGTTAGCTCTCGTGAAAATGCACGAAGGCTACGAATGTTTAATAATGTTTTGGTGAGTTCACTCATTGCAAAATCCTATCAATTAAATTTTATCTACGAGTTAATAATAAACGGAGATATAAATAGATACAATATTAAAAAAAGAATTACTTATATTTTTTACAAATAGTAAAAAAGTAGAGGTAATAAAAAAAATACGAAACGTACACAATTGTCAATTAAAAACAGTCAATTGGTTCTTTAGTCTCATCTTATCTTATTTAGTTTCATATTATGTGAAAAAATCGTCATGTTTGTATTTTATTCGATAGGGATGTTTATGAGGGAACTAAATGGCTTTAACTTATATTAATATCTATTTAATGCTGTTTCATATTTCAAAGCAGCAGTTATTATCTTTGAGACTGTTCCATTACAGTCTTAAATTTCAAGACGTACGTGAAAAAATTGAAAACTCACGCCAAGAAGCACATTTTTTCTCTTATCTAGTGTTGAAAAAATAAGTGCTAAAAATATTGAGTAAAAGTGCGTTTTAGGCTTGAAAATCGTCTAAAGCCAAGGTAGTGTGTACACAAATGTTAAAGATAAGAAAATAATCATGCGCGTAGAAGTAATGTACATTATTCATCACCATCATCATCCCTTATAGTCTTTCGGGAGATGTGCGCGTATCCGGGAGACAATAGCTTCCGGAGGTGAAATCAGAGAATTCAAGATTATAACCCTCGGGATGACTAACGTTCCGGGGGTTTTTTGTATTAGTTTGGTCTAAAGAGACACGAGAATATTATCAAATTTATTTAAGGAATTATGAAATGCCAATGACACAACGTTTGAGAATTGCGATACAGAAAAAAGGTCGCTTGAGTAAAGAGTGTATGGCTCTACTTAAAAAATGTGGCGTGAAATTTAACGTGATGGGTGAACGTCTAGTTGTACACTCTCAAAATATGCCTATCGATTTACTTTTGGTTCGTGACGATGATATTCCAGGATTAATTATGGATGGCGTTGTTGATCTTGGGTTTGTTGGTGAGAACGTATTGGAAGAAGAGCGTTTAGACCGTTTTGCATTAAACGAACCTAGCGAATTTGTTACGCTGCGCCGAATGGACTTCGGTGGATGTCGTTTGTCTATTGCAATTGATAAAGACGACGAGTACAACGGCCCACAAGACTTGGCTAACAAGCGTATTGCCACTACTTATCCTCAACTATTAAAGGCGTATATGGATGAGCAAGGTATTCCGTTTAGCACATGTATGTTAACTGGGTCAGTAGAAGTGGCTCCTCGAGCTGGATTAGCAGACGCGATTGCTGATTTAGTGTCAACGGGTGCAACTCTTGAAGCGAATGGTTTAAAAGAAGCGGAAGTTATTTTTGAATCAAAAGCTGTGCTAATTCAACGTAAAGGTGAATTTCTAGAAGAAAAAGAAGCACTTATCGCTAAGCTATTGACTCGTATGAATGGTGTTCAGCAAGCGAAAGAATCTAAGTACATTATGTTGCATGCTCCAGTCGATAAGTTAGATGCGATTAAGCAAATTCTACCTGGCGCGGAAGATCCAACAGTATTGCCTCTTTCTCAAGATAAGTCTCGCGTTGCCGTGCACCTAGTGAGTTCGGAGAACTTATTCTGGGAAACGATGGAGCAATTGAAAGCGTTGGGTGCAAGTTCGATTCTTGTACTTCCTATTGAGAAAATGATGGAGTAAGCATTATGAGAACGGTAGTGTGGGAATCATTAAGTATTGAGCAGCAAGAGTCGATTCTAGAACGTCCAGCGGTAACTGACGGTGCCAATATCTCTGCTACGGTAGCTGAGGTCATTGCAAAGGTTCGTGCTGAAGGTGATGATGCATTGCGTGAACTAACCGAACGTTTTGATAAAGTTGCTTTGGACTCTATTCGTGTTTCTGGACAGGAAATAGAAACGGCATCTTTACGTATCGATGTAGAGATGAAAAACGCCCTAGATCAAGCTTACGAAAACATCGTTAAGTTTCATAAAGCTCAAATACATCAACCGGTTCAAGTTGAAACCATGCCAGGTGTAGTTTGTGAGCAGATTACTCGTCCTATTAATCACGTGGGTTTATATATTCCCGGTGGCAGTGCACCCCTACCTTCAACAGTTTTGATGTTAGGTGTTCCGTCGCAAATTGCGGGTTGTAAAAAAGTAGTGCTGTGTTCTCCACCGCCGATTGCTGATGAGATTTTGTATGTTGCAAAGCTATGCGAAATCGATGAAGTATACAGTGTTGGTGGCGCTCAAGCTATCGCCGCTATGGCGTACGGTACCGATAGCGTAACCAAAGTAGATAAAGTGTTTGGTCCGGGAAATGCGTTTGTAACAGAAGCAAAACGTCAAGTGAATAATGATTTTCGAGGTGCAGCGATGGATATGCCAGCTGGGCCTTCTGAAGTACTGGTTATTGCGGATGAAACTGCAGATGCTGATTTCATTGCATCGGATTTGCTTAGCCAAGCAGAGCATGGACCAGATTCTCAAGTCGTGTTAGTGACGCCTTCTCCTGTTATCGCAGACCAAGTTGCGGATGCTGTTCAGGTCCAATTAAAGGCCCTTTCACGTGGCGATATTACATTAAAGGCGCTTTCTTCGAGCTTAATTATTATTGCGGATTCGATTGAACAGTCAGTTGAAATCTCAAATACCTATGGTCCTGAGCATTTAGTTGTTCAAACCAAAGATCCACGTGGATTGCTGCCAGATTTAGATAATGCAGGTTCAATTTTCCTTGGTGATTGGTCGCCTGAGTCTGCTGGTGATTATGCTTCTGGGACAAACCATGTATTACCGACCTACGGCTATACACGAACTTATTCAAGCCTTGGCTTAGCCGATTTTAGCAAGCGAATGACTGTACAAGAGCTTTCTGCTGAAGGTTTGGTTGCGATTGCTCCTACAGTTGTAAAAATTGCAGAGGCTGAAGGTTTAGATGCCCATAAGCGTGCCGTTACGCTTCGGGTTGAAAAGTTACAGAAGGCTAAGTAACCATGGAAAAACTCGCTCGTAAAAATGTTCAAGCATTAACACCGTATCTTTCAGCTCGCCGTATCGGTGGAACCGGAGATGTCTGGCTGAATGCGAATGAATCGCCGTTTAGCAATGAGTTCAATTGTGAATCGAATGAATTGAATCGATATCCAGAGTGTCAGCCTAAATCAGTGATTAACGCTTATGCCGATTACGCTGGGGTAGCCTCAAATCAAGTCATTACCACGCGTGGTGCCGATGAAGGTATTGAACTGCTGGTACGAGCGTTTTGCGAACCTGGTGAAGACGCGATTTTGTTTTGTCCACCCACTTACGGAATGTATTCAATCAGTGCTGAAACGATTGGTGTTGAATGTAAAAAGGTTCCTCTTTTAGCTGATTGGCAGCTCGATCTTCCAGCCATTCAAAGTAATCTAGATAGTGTAAAAGTCATCTTTGTTTGCTCACCAAATAACCCTACAGGTAACTTGGTGAAGCGTGAGGATATTATTACGTTGCTCGAGATGACTAAAGAGCGTGCAATTGTTGTAATGGATGAGGCCTATATCGACTTTTGCCCAGAAGCTTCGACCGTTGACCTTTTATCGGAGTATCCACACTTAGCTATATTGCGTACGCTTTCAAAAGCCTTTGCACTTGCTGGATTACGTTGTGGTTTCACTTTGGGTAACCCCGAGCTCATTAACGTACTGTTGAAAGTTATTGCGCCATATCCGGTTTCACGACCTGTCGCAGATATTGCGGCTCAAGCTTTATCGAAAGAAGGGTTAGAGTTGGCGAAAGCACAAGTTGCGATACTTAATCAAAACAGAGACTATTTAAAATCTGAGCTTCAAGCAATTGATGGATTGACCTTGTTTGAGGGGTGGGGGAATTATTTGCTGATAAAGTTCCCGAATGGCGATCAATTGTTTAAGAGTGCTTGGGATCAAGGTATCATTCTACGAAATTCTCCTATTGATGATTGCGTCCGCATTAGTGTGGGTAGCCGTGAAGAGTGTGAAAAAACCGTAGCATTTATCCGAAATTATTATCAATAGTTAGCCGCAAAGGAAGGGTTAATCTGTAGCCCTTCCTCTACGTTAGATTGAAAAGGACACTCCTGTGAGTAAGCAGCAAAAAATACTATTTATCGATCGCGATGGTACTTTGATCGTTGAGCCTCCTGTCGACTTTCAAGTTGACCGTTTGGATAAATTGAAATTCGAACCTTTGGTGATTCCAAGTTTATTAGCGCTACAACAAGCTGGCTACCGTCTAGTGATGGTTACAAATCAAGATGGACTTGGTACAAGCAGTTACCCGCAAGAAGAGTTTGATGCGCCTCATAATATGATGATGGAGTTTTTCGAATCTCAAGGGGTCGTATTTGACGACGTATTAATTTGTCCTCACTTTGAGTCTGATAATTGTACATGTCGTAAGCCAAAGCTGGGTATGGTTAAAGACTACCTTCAAAATGGATTGGTCGATTTCCAATCTTCAGTTGTTATTGGGGATCGTATTACCGATATACAATTGGCTGAAAATATGGCCATTCAGGGGATCCAGTACCACCCTGAGACGATGGGCTGGCCGCTGATTGTTAAAATGTTGACAACCAAACCACGTACGGCCGAAGTTATTCGTAAGACTAAAGAGACGGATATTCAGGTTAATGTCAACTTAGATGAGACTGGCGGAACCAGTATTGAAACGGGACTTGGCTTCTTTGACCATATGCTAGACCAGATCGCGACTCATGGCGGATTCCAATTGAAGTTGAAAGTCGATGGCGATCTTCATATCGATGACCATCATACGATTGAAGATACTGCTCTTGCATTAGGCCAAGCATTAAAAGAAGCATTAGGCGATAAACGCGGTATTGGGCGTTTCGGTTTCTCCTTGCCTATGGATGAGTGTTTAGCCCAATGCGCTCTTGATATTTCAGGTCGTCCATACTTTAAGTTTGACGCCGAATTTAGTCGTGAACTTGTTGGCGAACTTTCGACTGAAATGGTTTATCACTTCTTCCGCTCCTTGTCTGATTCGATGGCGTGCACCTTACACCTTTCATCGGCTGGAAAAAATGATCATCATATTATTGAAAGCCTGTTTAAAGCGTTTGGCCGTACCTTACGTCAGGCTATCAAAGTAGAAGGAAATGATTTGCCGAGCAGTAAGGGAGTTCTCTAATGTCAAAACCGAATGTTGTTATTATCGATACTGGTTGTGCCAATGTTTCATCGGTTAAATTTGCAATTGAGCGCCTCGGTTATCCTGTTGTGATTTCAAAAGAACCTGACGTAGTTTTAGGTGCTGATAAGTTGTTTTTGCCTGGTGTAGGAACAGCAAGTGAAGCGATGAAAAACCTCGAAGAACGCAACTTGATTGAACTGGTTAAGAAAGTAGAGAAGCCAGTACTAGGCATATGCTTGGGCATGCAGTTGCTAGGTAAGTTATCTGAAGAAAAAGGTCAAAAAGCCGATCAAATCGTCCCATGCTTATCACTGTGTGAAGGCGAAGTTCGCTTGATGGATACAGGGGATTTACCACTACCTCACATGGGTTGGAACACCATAGATGTGGTTGGCGATCATCCGTTATTCAACGATATCGATAGCGACCAGTATTTTTATTTTGTTCATAGTTTTGCTATGTCGGTGGGAGAGTACACTATTGCCTCGTGTACTTATGGCTCACCATTCAGTGCCGCGATCCAAAGTGGTAACTACTATGGCGTTCAATTCCACCCCGAGCGTTCGAGCAAAGCGGGTTCTAAACTGATTCAAAACTTCTTAGAGCTATAAGAAAAGGACATTGAAGTGATAATTCCTGCACTAGATTTAATCGAAGGCCAAGTTGTTCGCCTATATCAAGGTGACTATGGCCAAGTTACAGAATATAAAGTCAATCCAGCTGAGCAGTTTAACCTCTATCATAAAGCCGGAGCGAATTGGTTGCACCTGGTCGATTTGACTGGAGCAAAAGATACCTCTGCTCGTCAATTGGATTTGATTGCACAATTGCTCGCCAGTACTCCAGCTAATGTTCAAATTGGCGGTGGTGTACGCAGTGAAGATGATGTTTCAGGCTTAATTAATGCGGGCGCACAACGTGTTGTTGTGGGATCCACTGCCGTTAAACAGCCTGAATTGGTCAAATCTTGGATGACAAAATACGGGCCAGAAAAAATTGTTTTAGCGTTAGATATTAATATCGATGAGGCTGGAACTCGTAAAGTCGCAATCTCTGGTTGGCAAGAAGACTCTGGTGTGACGATTGAAGCGTTAATTGAAGACTATTTAACCGTTGGCTTGAAGCATGTTCTGTGTACAGATATTTCAAGAGATGGGACACTTGCAGGTTCGAATGTTGAGCTATACATCGATTTGTGCAAAGCCTACCCGCAGGTCCAATTTCAATCTTCTGGTGGTATCGGGAGCCTTGCCGATATTGAAGCGTTAAAAGGATCTGGTGTAGCGGGTGTGATTGTTGGGCGAGCACTTCTAGACGGTAAGTTTACAGCAGAGGAGGCATTCTCATGTTGGCAAAGCGAATAATCCCCTGTCTTGATGTACGTGATGGACAGGTCGTAAAAGGCGTACAGTTTCGCAATCATGAAATCATTGGCGACATTGTTCCTCTAGCGCAACGCTACGCGGAAGAGGGCGCGGATGAGTTGGTCTTCTATGATATTACAGCGTCTAGCGATGGCCGTGTGGTTGATAAAAGCTGGGTGAGTCGCGTAGCTGAAGTCATCGATATTCCATTTTGCGTAGCTGGTGGTATTAAGTCTGCTGAAGATGCTGCGAGAATATTGGAATTTGGTGCTGATAAAGTATCAATTAACTCACCAGCACTTGCTAATCCTGAGTTAATTACTGATTTAGCGGATCGATTCGGTGTTCAGTGTATCGTTGTCGGAATTGATTCTTTCTTTGACAAAGAAACCGGTAAATACAGTGTGTATCAATTTACCGGTGACGAGCAAAGAACAAAAGCGACGCGTTGGGAAACTCGTGATTGGGTCCAAGAAGTACAAAAACGTGGTGCCGGTGAAATCGTTTTAAATATGATGAACCAAGATGGTGTGCGTAATGGCTACGATTTAGAACAGCTAAATATGGTTAGAGAAGTCTGTCATGTACCTTTGATCGCTTCTGGTGGTGCAGGGGAAATGGAACACTTTGCTCAAGCTTATCAACAAGCATCTGTAGACGGCGCATTAGCCGCATCGGTTTTTCATAAACAGGTCATTAATATTGGTGACTTGAAGAAATATCTAAAAGAACAAGGGATCGAAATAAGATTATGAGCAATCCAGTAAACACCTTAGAAACTATCAGTACTCGTATTGATTGGGATAAAGTCGATGGATTGATTCCCGCCATTATCCAGGATTATACCTCTAGCCAAGTACTCATGATGGGGTATATGGACGAGGCTGCACTGGCGAAAACGTTTGAAACAGGACACGTAACGTTTTTTTCTCGTACCAAACAGCGCCTTTGGACCAAAGGTGAAACGTCGGGTAATGTGCTGCAATTGAAAAATGCAGCATTAGACTGCGACAGAGATACGTTGTTGATCAAGGTTAACCCTGTTGGCCCAACTTGCCACACTGGAACCACAACATGTTGGGATGGTGATAAGCAAGAAGAGACTCAGATGGTATGGCTTCATCAACTCGAAGAGCTATTAGCTGCACGCAAAGATGCCGATCCAGATTCGTCGTACACCGCGAGTCTATACAATCGTGGTACTAAGCGTATCTCACAAAAAGTCGGAGAGGAAGGTGTTGAGGTAGCACTTGCTGCTACATCAGGCGATAAGCCTGAACTCGTATGCGAATCTGCCGATTTGATTTATCACCTTTTGGTGTTGCTGCAAGATCAAGATATGTCGTTGAGTGTTGTCATCGATAAATTAAAAGAACGTCACAATTAAGATTTACTAGCCCCTTTATTGGGGCTAATGTCGCGCCACTCTCCTGGTTGTAAATCGTCGAGTTGATAACCTCCAATTGAATGACGAATTAGACGTAGTGTAGGAAAACCGATATGAGCGGTCATTCTTCGTACTTGTCTATTCCTGCCTTCGATAATCGTAATAGAAAGCCATGTTGTTGGAATATTAGCTCGAAAACGAACAGGTGGTTCACGACGCCAGACATTTGGGGTTTCCATTTTTTCGATTTGAGCGGGTAATGTCAGGCCATCTTTAAGTTCAACACCAGCTCGTAATTTGTCCAAGTCACCCTCTGTCGGAGCACCATCAACCTGTACCCAGTATGTCTTGGGTAACTTAGAATTAGGTTGCGTAAGGCGTGCTTGTAACTGTCCATCATTGGTTAATAACAATAGACCTTCACTGTCTCGATCAAGGCGGCCAGCAGCATACACTTCTTTGACGGTTATATAATCAGCTAATGTTTTTCTACCTTGACCATCGGTAAATTGACTGAGCGTGTCAAAAGGTTTATTAAAGATAATAACTCTTTGTTTATCAGCAGGTAATCTGGGCTTTTTATTCGTATTTTTATGACGTGATGAATGGGACGAATTACTCGCCCAGTTTGTATTATTCGTCTTCTTTGATTGGTTTCTACGAGTTTTATGTGTCGAGGTAGATCTTTTCTTTTGCTGTGCTTCTTGCTTCGTGCCAGAGACCGACATGTTAACTACCTTGCAAATTTGTAAATGAGGTGTTGAGAATTGTTTTTTAACATACGACTTTAGGCTATCATTTGCGCGCGCTAATTCGTTATGCCGTTCTATGATAAACTATTGTCTTTGAATCGTTGAGCTATAATTATTATTCTATCTTAGGATAGAACAATGGGTAGAAGTCATTTGAGAAAATAGTTAGCGATTGAATTTCTAACAGTTAACTAAGATTGAGTTTCGTGACTACATTGTCGCGGCACAGATACTCAACGAAAACACGTTAGTGTCAAAATATTTATATAGCCGATATTATCGGTTGTCAGCACAGATAGGGAAATTTCATGCTTAACAAAAAGCCTACAATTATTTACACCATTACAGATGAGGCTCCGGCTCTCGCAACGTATTCTTTATTGCCTATTATTCAATCTTTCACTGCATCATCTGGTATTGCAGTAGACACTCGAGATATTTCATTGGCAGGTCGTATCATTGCCAATTTTTCTGATTATTTAACTGATGATCAAAAAATAGGTGATGCACTAACCGAACTTGGCGAGCTTGCTAACACACCTGAAGCGAACATTATTAAATTGCCGAATATATCGGCATCAATTCCACAATTGATTGATGCGATTACAGAGCTACAAAGCAAAGGCTATGCACTCCCTAATTATCCAGAAGATCCGTCTAACGACGAAGAAGCGCTTATAAAAGCAACGTACGATAAGATTAAAGGCAGTGCCGTGAACCCAGTTCTCCGAGAAGGGAACTCAGACCGTCGCGCTCCATTATCTGTAAAAAACTATGCTAAGAAAAACCCACACTCAATGGGAGCTTGGTCTAAAGACTCAGCATCGCATGTTGCAAGTATGGACGGTAATGATTTCTTTGGAAGTGAAAAGTCAACAACTATAGACGGTGCGACTGAGGTTTCTATCGAATTTACCAATAAAAATGGTGCGGTAAAAACGCTTAAGAAGCCATTCCCTCTATTAGATAAAGAAGTGATTGATACTTCTGTAATGAATAAAAAGGCATTGGTGAGCTATTTAGAAGCCGAAATTGACGATGCTAAGGCTAAAGATGTCTTATTGTCACTGCACTTGAAAGCTACCATGATGAAGGTTTCAGACCCTGTAATATTTGGTTACGTGGTTAAAGTATTCTACAAAGAAGTTTTTGAAAAATACGCTGATTTATTTGAAGAATTAGGTGTAGATGCAAATAACGGTCTAGGTGATGTATACAGCAAAATTGCATCATTACCTGATGACAAGCGTGAAGAAATTGAAGCGGCAATTTTGGCTACCTATTCGCAGCGTCCAGAATTGGCAATGGTTGATTCAGATCGTGGTATCACTAACTTACATGTACCTAGTGACGTTATCGTCGATGCATCGATGCCTGCGATGATTCGTTCATCCGGTCAGATGTGGGGACCTGACGGCAAGCTTAAAGATACTAAAGCGCTTATTCCTGACCGTTGTTATGCGGGAGTATACCAAAGTACGATAGATTTTTGCCGTGAGAATGGTGCGTTTGATCCAACAACAATGGGTACGGTACCTAACGTCGGGTTGATGGCACAAAAAGCAGAAGAATATGGCTCACACGATAAGACGTTTATCCTTGATGAAGATGGAACGATTCAAGTTGTAAACAGCAAGGGCGAAGTACTACTCGAGCAAGCGGTAGAAAGCGGCGATATTTTCCGTATGAGTCAGGTTAAAGATGCTCCGATCCAAGATTGGGTAAAACTGGCTGTTTCTAGAGCTCGATTGAGTGAGACTCCTGCCATCTTCTGGCTTGATAAAGCGCGTGCCCACGATGCTGAGCTAATCAAAAAAGTAGAGACCTACCTTGGTGAGCACGATACTACAGGTTTGGATATTCAAATCCTTGATCCAGTAGCTGCAACAGAAGCGACACTTGTACGTGTGAAAGCAGGACAAGATACTATCTCGGTTACCGGAAACGTATTACGTGACTATCTTACTGACTTGTTCCCAATTTTAGAACTTGGTACTTCAGCGAAAATGTTATCAATTGTTCCACTCATGAATGGGGGTGGTTTGTTTGAAACTGGCGCTGGTGGTTCTGCACCTAAGCACGTTCAGCAAGTTATTCAAGAGAATCACCTACGTTGGGATTCACTTGGTGAGTTTTTGGCTCTTGCGGCATCACTTGAACATTTAAGTATCGTTGAAGCGAATCCAAAAGCGAAAGTATTAGCTGATGCATTGGATGCGGCAACAGGTCGTTTCTTGGATGAGAACAAATCGCCATCTCGTCGTGTGAACGAATTGGATAACCGTGGTAGTCATTACTATCTCGCCGCTTATTGGGCAGATGCGCTTGCCAATCAAACGGCTGATGCAGACCTCGCGGCAGAGTTTGCACCTAAAGCGAAAGCACTCGCCAGTAGTGAAGATGCGATTGTGGGAGAGTTGAATGGCGCTCAAGGTGTGGAGACCAATTTGGGTGGCTACTACCTTGTCGAAGAAGAAGTTGTATCTAAGATTATGCGTCCAAGCCAAACTTTAAATGAAATTATCGGCTAGGCTTGTACAATATACGTAACGAAAAAAACCGCCTGACTGGCGGTTTTTATTTTGTTGTAACTGTTCGCGGTGGAAAGAAAACTTATTTTGCGAAATCGCCACCTACGGGAACGACACAACTGGCGTGGTAGCCTTTAGGGCCTTGCTCTACTTCATAGGACACCTGCTGACCGGCTTTTAGCGTACGGTAACCATCCATTTTTATTGTAGAATAATGTGCGAAAATATCGCTTTCTTCACCCTCAGGACAAATAAACCCAAATCCTTTTGCATTATTAAACCATTTCACTGTACCTGTAGCCATGCTATACATCCCTCATGCATTTTTTACCAATGATTGGATTATTCAAAATGACTGAGCCTAAAATTAGCCTCGTCATTTGTGACGTTTTGAGCGTCATGTGCATGAACACAAACTAAACACTCTGCAACCAATTTAAACAATCGATAAGTTCAGTCAATAGTGTAACAGTGTAAATATCGAACACTTTGCAACAATTTACCATTTTGTTAACATTTCTATAACTATACGACTAGTGATAGTATGAAGTAGAGAGTTTATTAACAAATTCAATTGCCTGAAATTCGATCAATAGGAAAAATCGATTGCTAAAATAGCTATCTTTTATTTGCGGCGATACAATACGTAGATTAGTCTCTATATATGAGATGTTTTTCTGAAGCTTCAAGTATCGCTTAATCGTTTTAATTTAAGTGGCTTGAAATTCTAGATATCAGCTAATACCACATTGGAAAACTCTCACAAGCGGTCGTTATGAGTAAAAATTTTGAATGGGTCACTCCAGGCTCGGATTTACTGGAGAAAGAAAGGACAGCGATTCAACCACCGGGTAAGTACCACGTCATATTAATGAATGATGATTACACGCCAATGGATTTTGTCATCGAGATACTTGAGAAGTTCTTTTCGTTAACCGAAGAACGAGCGACACAAGTGATGTTGCGGGTACATTATGAAGGAAAAGCAATATGTGGTACCTATACTGCAGAAGTTGCAGAAACAAAAGTAGCGCAAGTTACAGCGTACTCTAGAGAACATGAACACCCATTACTATGTACGATGGAGCAAGCCTAATACTTACTGAGAATGACAGAGTTGTTCTATGAGGAGGTTTCAATGCTTAACAAAGAATTAGAGTCAAGTTTAAATGGTGCATTTGCTCGCGCTAGGGAAAAGCGTCATGAATATATGACAGTTGAACACCTCTTGCTAGCATTGCTTGAAAATAATTCAGCTCAAGAAGCTTTGATGGCTAGCCAAGCCGATATCATAGCTATTCAGCGTGAGTTGGATATTTTTATCGACCAAACAACACCACTTATCCCAGAAAATGATGAAACTCGCGAAACTCAGCCAACGCTCAGTTTTCAGCGAGTATTACAACGAGCTGTTTTCCATGTCCAATCTTCTGGACGAAATGAAGTCTCAGGCGCGAATGTATTAGTCGCAATCTTTAGTGAACAAGAATCTCAAGCTGCTTTCATTCTTAAGAAAAATGATATTAGTCGTTTAGATATCGTGAACTTTATTTCTCATGGAATAACCAAAGCTTCTGACAGTAGTGAAGATCCTTCATCAGACTCCTTTGGTGCTGAAAGTGGTGAAGAAACGCAAAGTGAAGAGCGCCTAGATAGTTTTGCAACTAACTTAAACCATGTTGCAGCTCAAGGCCACATCGACCCATTAATCGGTCGAGACTTTGAATTAGAACGTACAATTCAAGTGTTATGTCGCCGCCGCAAAAATAATCCTTTATTAGTGGGTGAGGCTGGTGTCGGCAAGACCGCAATTGCAGAAGGGTTAGCATGGAGGATAGTCGAAGGCACTGTTCCAGATGTCATACTTAACAGTACTATCTATTCGCTCGATATTGGCTCTTTATTGGCAGGTACGAAATATCGAGGGGATTTTGAAAAGCGATTTAAGTCTCTGCTGCGACAGCTAGAAAAAGAAAAAGATGCCATTTTATTTATCGATGAAATCCACACCATAATTGGAGCAGGTGCGGCTTCTGGTGGTCAAGTCGATGCGGCTAACTTACTTAAACCTTTATTAAGCAGCGGCAAGCTTCGCTGTATTGGTTCTACGACATATCAAGAATACAACAACGTATTTGATAAGGAGCGTGCTTTATCGCGTCGTTTCCAAAAAATTGATGTGGTAGAGCCTTCTCTTGACGATACAACAAAAATCCTGATGGGACTTAAGCCAAAATACGAAGCACACCATGAGGTTCGATATACTAACAAAGCCTTGAGAGCGGCTGTTGAACTGTCTGCTAAATACATTAACGAGCGTCATTTACCAGATAAAGCAATTGATGTCATCGATGAGGCGGGAGCAAGAGCGCGATTAGTTCCTGCAAGTCGACGTAAGAAAACGGTTGGCGTTGGTGACATCGAGTCGATGGTAGCGAAGATGGCCAGGATCCCGGAGAAGTCGGTTAATAATTCTGATAAAGATTTACTGCAACACCTTGGTCGCAAGATGAAAATGATGGTGTTCGGTCAAGACCCTGCGATAGAGGCGTTGTCGGAAGCAATAAAGCTATCTCGAGCTGGCTTGAGTGCCGATAATAAACCAGTGGGGTCTTTCTTATTTGCAGGACCGACAGGAGTTGGTAAAACGGAAGTAACACTTCAATTATCTCGTTTACTCGGTGTGGAATTACTTCGATTTGATATGTCTGAATACGGTGAACGTCATTCAGTTAGTCGTTTAATTGGAGCACCTCCTGGTTATGTTGGTTATGATCAAGGTGGTTTATTAACTGATGCTGTTATTAAGCATCCTCACTCTGTTGTGTTATTGGATGAAATTGAAAAAGCGCATCCAGACATTTTCAATTTATTACTTCAAGTGATGGATAATGGAACGTTGACTGACAACAATGGGCGCAAAGCGGATTTTCGTAATGTGATTCTTGTTATGACAACGAATGCGGGTGTGAATGAAACTGTTAAGAAATCCATTGGACTAATTCAGCAAGATAATAGCTCAGATGCTATGGTTGAAATTAAGAAAGTATTTAGTCCTGAATTCCGAAATCGTTTGGATAATATTATCTGGTTTAATAGCCTAGATGAACAAGTTATCCATCAAGTTGTTGATAAGTTTATTGTCGAATTACAAGCACAGCTCGACACTCGAGGAGTTTCGCTTGAAGTATCTGAGGAAGCGCGCCGTTGGTTAGCGGTACGAGGGTACGATAAAGCGATGGGCGCTCGTCCAATGGGGCGTGTCATACAAGAGAAGTTGAAAAAACCACTAGCAAATGAATTATTGTTTGGTTCATTAGTCGGTGGCGGCACAGTCAAAGTGACGCTTGTTGACGACACTCTTAAGTTTAAGTATGTCGGCAATAAGGAAGAAGCGGTTCATTAATTAGTGAGCGAGATACGACTGAAATTAAAAACGGAGCTAAATAGCTCCGTTTTTTTATATTTCTGTTATCAACTCATTATTAAAAAAGTGATAAGAGTCATTTACGATTAACGCGCGCGGAAGACGATGCGGCCCTTAGATAAGTCATAAGGGGTCATCTCTACAGTCACTTTGTCACCCGTAAGAATACGAATATAGTTTTTGCGCATTTTGCCTGAGATGTGAGCGGTCACTACATGACCATTTTCAAGTTCAACACGGAACATAGTGTTTGGTAGAGTGTCAAGGACAGTGCCTTGCATCTCGATTACGTCTTCTTTAGCCATTTAATCCTCTTTTGAAATTTGGCGTGTATAAATGGGCGAAATTGGCCTTTATATACGGTGTATATGTTAAGTTGGCGGTATTCTACCCTTGCCAACGTTGATTTACTAGCTTTTGATGTGGTTGAAATCGCACTTTATAATTCATAGCTGGGCATGAATCGATTTGATAGCCCAAGTAGAGATGAGATTTACCGTTATTTTTACAGTATTCAATTTGTAACATAACTGCGAGCGTCCCTATAGACAGTGCGATAGTTGGGTCAAAAAATGTATAGAATGCACTTGCGCTGAATTGAGTGATATCGGTAATCGCAATTGCAATCAACTTGTTACCTTCGTAGATGTGTAAATATTGGGTTGTTAACCATTCATTTTTTGAAAATGTTTCAAATTCTACTTTATTGGGTGGAAACATCGTTCCATTCTGATGGCGGTTGTTAATATACTTTTCATAAATTGAGTACCAATTATCATCCATCTTACTTTTCATTTCCCATCTTAAGTGACGGCTTTTATTCCACAGACGCTTTTGGCTTTTACTTGGTGCAAAATCTAAACAAGGTATTCGTATGGATTGGCATTGAGTACATTGGGGGCAATGTGGTCGATAGATGGAAGCACCGCTGCGACGAAACCCATTTGCAAGCAACATTTCATAGTTATGTTCATTATGTAATTCAGGTTCAACTATGATCGCAACTTGCTCTAATTGTTCTTCTAAATAACTGCAAGGTGACTCTTGGGTCAGTCCGATGCGAATATTTGGCATACGATTCCTATTTTACACGCTAAGCCATTGCGGAAGGTAACACTTGCTATCAACGCTTTCGTGTTTCAGAGAGGTTAACTGTTGATGGAAAATATCACGCTTTAATTCTTTTGCACCGAGAGATAAGAGGTGAGGGTTCATTATCTGACAATCAATCAATTCACCACCACATGCTAAGAAATGCTCGCAAAACTTCCACAGTGCAATTTTAGATGTATTCGTTTCTAAGCTAAACATCGACTCACCACAAAATATCTTTCCAATACTGATACCGTAAAAACCACCAACAAGTTGATTCTCCTTGTTCCACACTTCAACTGAATGGCATACTCCTTCATGTGCTAAGGATTTATAAGCGAGGCGCATTTCTGGATGTATCCAAGTTTCTTCTGGGCCTCGCGTTGAAGCACAGTAATCGATGACACTTGCAGTGTCGTGATTAATACTAATACGGTAGCCAACTTTTTTTTGGTATTTTTTAAGACTTTTTGATGGATTATAGGTCTTAGGTATAAATACTGCTCTTGGAGTGGGGCTCCACCATAAGATAGGGTCACCAGAGCTGTACCAAGGAAAAATCCCACTCTGATACGCAAGTTTTATCCGTTGTGGTGAAAGATCTCCACCAAAAGCGAGTAACCCATTTGGCTCAGTAAGCGCAGTATAGACAGATGGAAAAGTATAGTCATCATCAGACAATTGAGCGATATAAATAGTCATAGTTTAATCAGTTAAGGAATTTAATATGCGTAGATTGTTAATCATCTTATTGCTACTGCCACTATATGCTAACGCTGGCTACGAGCGCAACGTGGCGCGACCCGTCGATAAAGTAGAATTCGCCGTTGTCGATAGTCTTAGATATATCACGCAAACCGAAGTTATCAAAGCGCGAGAGCACGGGTTAGAAACATTTATTGGCGCAGTAACAGGGGCGGTCATTGGTAGTCACTTTGGGCGCGGTCATGGGAAACAATTTGCGATTATTGCGGGCTCGATAGCCGGCGCAAATATCGCCCGGAATGGCGCGCGTGCAAACGCCGATTCGCATGTCATCTATCAAGACTCGGAAATTGTTGATCTCTTACTTCGAATGAGTGATGGCTCACTGATTGATGTAGTGCAAGATGTTGACCCAAGTATGTTATTTAACATTGGTGATGAAGTGAGAATTTTATATTTTGGCAATGAGGTAAGAGTCGATAAAGTATTTTAGAACGAGAAATCGAGAGAAAAGGCCGTATTGGACTAGCGATCTTTGCTCTTTTTGGGTAGTCTCATCGCACGAAAAATTATTCATCTGCTCTTTGTTTTCATGTTCAAAGAGGGACATAGGAAAATTTAGTTTAAATGGAAAGCCTAACGTTACAACCTATTCAAAAGATAAACGGCGTCGTTAATTTACCTGGCTCTAAAAGTGTTTCGAATCGTGCATTGCTTTTGGCTGCACTTGCAAAAGGTACGACAAAACTCACTAATTTACTTGATAGTGACGACATTCGTCATATGTTAAATGCATTAAACCTCTTAGGGGTTTCCTATCAACTTTCTGAATGTAAAACGGAATGTACAGTTGAAGGGCTAGGCCATGCATTTTCAGTGGAAACGTTGACAGAACTGTTTTTGGGAAATGCGGGTACTGCTATGCGACCTTTGGCCGCAGCATTGTGTTTAGGTAAAGGTGAGTACATATTAACCGGTGAGCCAAGGATGAAAGAGCGTCCTATTGGTCATTTGGTTGATGCTCTTCGTCAAGCTGGTGCGGATGTAGAATATTTAGAGAATGCCGATTATCCGCCGCTAAAAATTACAGGATCTGGATTAAAAGGCGGGCGTGTTTCAATTGATGGGTCTATATCGTCACAGTTTTTGACCGCTTTTCTAATGTCAGCTCCTCTTGCTCAAGATGAAGTGACGATTGATATTGTTGGAGATCTCGTTTCTAAACCGTATATTGATATTACACTCCATATCATGCATCAATTTGGTGTTTCAGTGCAGAATAACGACTACAAGCAGTTTGTTATTCAGCCTGGGCAACAATATGTCTCTCCTGGTGATCTTCTTGTTGAAGGTGATGCCTCTTCGGCTTCCTATTTCTTAGCTGCTGCTGCCATTGGTGGTGGAGAAGTTAAAGTCACGGGAATTGGTAAAAAGAGCATTCAAGGTGATGTACAGTTCGCTGATGCGTTAGCAAAAATGGGCGCAGAAATTGATTGGGGCGATGATTTTGTTGTCGCTCGCAAAGGTGAGTTAAAAGCGGTTGATATGGATTTTAATCATATCCCAGATGCTGCTATGACGATCGCTACAGCAGCTTTATTCGCCGAAGGCACAACGGCTATTCGTAATGTATACAATTGGCGTGTAAAAGAAACTGATAGACTTGCTGCAATGGCTACCGAACTGCGTAAAGTTGGGGCGGAAGTTGAAGAAGGGCATGACTATATTATTATAACGCCACCAGCTGTATTTAATCATGCTGCAATTGACACGTATGATGATCACCGCATGGCGATGTGTTTTTCTCTCGTGGCTTTAAGCGATACACCAGTCACGATTAATGACCCTAAGTGTACATCAAAGACGTTCCCAGATTACTTTGAGCGTCTTAAAGGACTGAGTGATATTGCTTAGTTAACGACAATAATATGATAAGAAGCCTCGTTATTGAGGCTTTTCTAATTTTACGTACTACTCTTTTAGACTGAACTCTTTTGAGAGTCGGTGAGCAAGAAACTTAAACATGTTGAAGACGTCAGTGGTTTTTTCTGTGGGCAGTCCATTGTCATCTAAAAAATAATTGCCTTTGAATACTAAAACACCCTCTTTTTCTTCAACACTATCTGCTCGCATGCCTTCAACATAGGCATCATGCTCTTGGATAAGTTGATTGGCTATGAGTAATAGTTCAAATTTGGTAATTGTTTTTTTTTCGCTCATTGAAGAAAGCCTTCATTTGTTGTGATGATAAATAGTGAAATATCAAGGGTTGCAATAAATAACAGTGCATCCTAGTGTTTTATATTGAAAGATAATTTTGTGATTTATCCCATAAATCGTATGTTTTTATTCGCGACTGTGGTTAAGTCACCTTAGTATGTGCCAATTTTAGACTTGGCTAAAGTCCATTTCGGACAATAGTCGAGCAATTGACAACGCAATCTCAAAAAACTGGTTGATCTTCTGCGTCTATCACTCGATAGTAAAAAGAAGTTATCTTGTTATATTATGCGATAAAGTTCGTATTATGATTAAGGACATTTGAATCAATTATGGGTAAATCACTGGTTATAGTGGAGTCTCCTGCCAAAGCTAAAACGATAAATAAATATCTTGGCAAGGACTATATCGTGAAGTCTAGTGTCGGTCATGTCCGTGATCTTCCTACTGCTGGTCAGTCAAAAGCGAAAACTCCTGCAGCAAAACCTAAAGGTAAAGCTGTGAAACTTAGCCCCGAAGCTAAGTTGGAAAAGGAACGCAAATCTCTTATCAATAAAATGGGAATTGATCCCTATCATGATTGGGAAGCCAACTATCAGATTTTGCCAGGTAAAGAAAAAGTTGTTGCAGAGTTGCAAAAACTGGCAAAGGACGCTGATTGCGTTTATCTCGCAACGGATTTGGACCGCGAAGGGGAAGCTATCGCATGGCACCTGCGGGAAATCATTGGTGGTGACGATTCACGATATAAGCGAGTTGTGTTTAATGAGATAACAAAAAATGCAATTCAGCAAGCATTTGAAAAACCGGGTGAATTGAATATAGATGGCGTCAATGCTCAGCAAGCTCGTCGCTTTATGGATCGCATTGTTGGATTTATGGTATCGCCATTATTATGGAAGAAAGTGGCGCGAGGCTTATCAGCCGGTCGAGTTCAATCCGTTGCGGCGAAACTTGTCGTAGAAAAAGAACGCGAAATTAAAGCGTTTATTCCTGAAGAATTTTGGGATGTTCATGCTGATACTACGACACCTGATGATACTGCGTTGCGTCTTATGGTTTCTCAACGTCAAGGTGTGGCATTTAAACCAGTTAACCAGTCTCAAGCAGATGAAGCAGTCACGTTACTAGAGAAAGCGAGCTTTGAAGTTTGCAAGCGTGAAGATAAGCCTACATCCAGTAAACCATCTGCGCCATTCATTACTTCGACTTTGCAGCAGGCTGCGAGTACTCGTCTTGGTTACGGCGTAAAGAAAACAATGATGCTTGCTCAGCGACTCTATGAGGCTGGCTATATTACTTATATGCGTACCGATTCAACCAATTTGAGCCAAGAAGCCGTTGCATCTGTACGCGAATATATTGGTTCTAAATTTGGTGACCAGTATCTGCCTGAAGCTCCAAATCTTTACGGAAGTAAACAAGGTGCTCAAGAGGCGCACGAAGCTATTCGCCCATCGAGTGTAGATGTTCTTGCCGATGATTTGCAAAAAATGGACCCTGATGCGCATAAAGTCTATGCGTTAATTTGGAATCAATTTGTTGCTTGTCAGATGACACCTGCTCGATATACCTCGTCGACTGTTAGTGTTAAAGCAAGTGAGTTTACGTTAAAAGCAAAAGGTCGAATTCTTAAGTTTGATGGTTGGACTCGAGTACAGCGTCCTTTAGGTAAAAATGAAGACCAAATTTTACCAGATGTCGCACTTGGCGATATATTGACGTTAAAAGCATTAGATCCTAAACAGCACTTTACCAAGCCACCAGCTCGTTACACAGAAGCGGCATTAGTTAAAGAGTTAGAGAAGCGTGGTATTGGTCGTCCTTCTACATATGCATCGATCATTTCTACTATTCAAGATCGCGGTTATGTAAAAGTGGACCAACGTCGTTTTTACGCTGAAAAAATGGGTGAAATTGTTACTGACCGACTTGATGCAAGCTTTGTTGATTTAATGAACTACGATTTCACCGCTCGCATGGAACAAAAACTTGACCAAGTTGCTGAAGGTGACGTGAACTGGAAAACAACACTTGATGCTTTCTTTGGTGATTTTACTGTTGAATTGGAAAAGGCTGAGTTGGACGAAGATGCGGGCGGCATGAAGCCAAACCACATTGTTGAAACGAATATCCAATGTCCAACGTGTGAGCGTCTTATGGGTATAAGAACGGCATCGACTGGCGTATTCCTAGGTTGTTCAGGTTATGCATTGCCGCCAAAAGAACGTTGTAAGACAACGGTTAACCTTGGCAGTGAAGAAGGCATTGTTAATGTCTTGGAAGAAGATGTTGAAACCGCTGAATTAAGAGAGAAGAAGCGTTGCCCAATCTGTGAAACGGCTATGGATGCTTACTTAATTGACGAAACACGTAAATTACATGTTTGTGGTAATAACCCAAATTGTGATGGTTATGTTGTTGAAAAAGGTGAGTTTAAGCTTAAAGGTTACGATGGCCCTGTTGTTGAGTGTGATAAATGTGGCTCAGATATGGTGTTGAAAAATGGTCGCTTTGGTAAATATATGGGCTGTACCAGTGAGTCGTGTAAGAATACTCGTAAGATTTTAAGAAATGGCGATGTTGCACCTCCGAAGGAAGATCCTGTTCACTTTCCTGAACTGCCGTGCCAAAACTCAGATGCTTACTTTGTATTGAGAGATGGTGCTTCTGGTTTGTTTATGGCAGCAAGTAACTTTCCGAAGTCGAGAGAAACTCGTGCGCCTTTGGTTAGTGAATTCCAACAATACGAAGATCGAATCTCGGAAAAATTCCGTTACCTAGCAACAGCACCTGCGAAAGATCCTGATAATAACCCAGCGGTTATTCGCTTTAGTCGTAAGTCGAAGGAACATTACGTACGATCTGAGGTTGATGGTAAGCCTACTGGTTGGTCTGCATTATTTGTCGATGGCAAGTGGGACGTTACTGATAAACGTAAAACGAAGTAGAGACAAGTTATCCATTCTACGTAAAGGCAGCACTCGCTGCCTTTTTTATTGCGTCATGCTTGGAATTACATTTGTATGTTAATTACACAATTTCATTATCACTTCTATTGTTAGTTAGTTTGTCTTTTGTGACATGCCACAAATTCCTCGTGTTTTGAATTTGAGCTGATTCCTAACTTCACACCGTTCTCGTTGTAATCTAATTATAATTCGTTAACTATAAACAACGGGTTGCATTTGATGTTGATAGAACAAAAATGTCATAAGAGCGAAGTGACATTATTTCGACTATAAGTAGATGGAGTTAAATTATGGCTGGCGTATTATGTATGATTTTGGCGGGAGGAGAAGGTTCGAGATTACGGCCTTTAACGGAAAGTAGAACTAAACCAGCAGTGCCGTTTGGCGGTAGTTATCGATTAATTGACTTTGCATTAAATAACTTTGTAAATGCTGATTTAATGCGTATCTATATTTTAACTCAATTTAAATCTCAATCACTCAATGTACATTTGAGAAAAGGGTGGAATGTTTCGGGTATTACCGACCGCTTTATTGATGTTATTCCAGCGCAAATGCGCGATGGAAAACGTTGGTACGAAGGGACCGCTGACGCAATATATCAAAATATTCGATTTGTAGAATCCGCCTCTCCAGAGCACGTTTGCATTTTTGGCTCTGATCACGTTTATAAAATGGATGTACGTCAGATGTTAGACTTCCATAAGCGTGTCGATGCGAAGTTAACGGTTTCGGCGATAAGAATGCCCTTGTCAGAAGCGACTTCATTTGGTGTTATTGAAGTGGATAATGAAGGACGAATGATTGGGTTTGAAGAAAAGCCCGAGCAACCTAAATCCATTCCTGGTGAGCCTGAGTGGGCGCTTGTTTCTATGGGTAACTATATATTTGAAGCCGATACTCTTTCTAAAGAATTACGTGTTGATGCGGAACTTGAAAGCTCAAGTCACGATTTCGGTAAAGATATCATTCCAAAGCTTTACCCTGACGGGGGAGTGTTTGTTTATGATTATTCCACCAATAAGATAAAGGGAGAACCTGAATCGACCTATTGGCGCGATGTCGGTACGATTGAATCATATTGGGCTGCCCACATGGATTTACTAGAACAAGATCCTCAATTTTCTCTGTACAACCGAAATTGGCCACTACATACATTTTACCCACCACTGCCACCTGCCACATTTATTGATGCACAAGAAAGAAAAGTTAAAATTACTGATAGTCTAGTCGCGGGCGGTAGCTACTTGCAGGGTGCAAAAGTTTATAAATCTGTGCTTGGTTTCCGCACTAATGTGGGGGCGGGTTCATATATTAGTGAATCAATTATTCTTGGTGATGTAAAGATTGGCGCCTCGTGTACGATTAAACGAGCTATTATTGATAAAGATGTAGAGATTGCACCTGGGACTGTTATCGGCGAAGATATAGAGCTAGATCGCCAACGTTTCCATGTATCTGATTCAGGTATAGTGGTTATTGCCAAAGGAACTAAAATTGGATTTTAATAAAGATAAGATAGATGTCTGGTTTGCTGTTTCCGAAGCTCAAGGTATTGTAAAAAGTGGAGGTTTGGCCGATGTCGCCAAAGCTCTGCCGAAAGCGCTTCAGGATATCGGCCATACGGTTAGAATAGTGTTGCCAGGCTACCGACTGGCACCAGGACGTCTCGACTGCGAGATCATACTTAAGAGTAGTTTAAGTCATTGGCCTCATACTGAGTATCAAGTCCGGCGCTCAGAGCTTGATGGCGTTGAAGTTTACTATATTGATTGTGACCACTACTTTGACCGTCCAGAGTTGTACGCTGAGCATAATAATGCGTACTCGGATAATGGTGAACGTTTTGGGTTCTTTAGTGCTGCTTGTTTAGATGTACTTCCGAAATTAAACATTAAACCTGATGTTGTACATGCGAATGATTGGCACACTGGCTTAGTTCCATTTCTACTTAAGACTCGTTATAACGCTGACCCTTATTACCAAGATATTAAGAGTGTATTAACGGTCCATAATGCTATTTTTAAGGGTATTTATTCCTATGACGAACTTGGGGTAATCCCTGAGCTCCATACTTCAGGTATGCATCATTTGGAGTATGGAAATGGCCACGTCAGTATGCTCCGTGCCGGTATTACTTATGCGGACAAAGTGAATGCTGTTAGTCCCAATTATGCGGCAGAGTTGCTCACACCACTCGGTGCTCATGGGTTAGTCGATGACTTTGTTCACCGTACTAAGGACTTATATGGGATCGTGAATGGTTGTGATTATTCTGAGTGGAATCCAAAAACAGATGAATTCTTACCTTTAAATTACGATTGTGAAACTGAGTCGTTGCAACAAGGTAAGGCGGAATCTAAGAGTACTTTACAAGAGGAGTTGCGTCTCCCTGTTCGTGATGTGCCATTATTCGGCATGGTTTGTCGATTGACTCATCAAAAAGGCTTTCATTATTTACTTCCCATTCTAGAGCAATTTTTACGTAATGATGTTCAATTTATTATTGTTGGTACGGGGGAACCAGATGTCGCAAATACATTACATCAATTGGTTTCTAAGTATCCGCAAAAATTTATGTTTGTTGATGCTTATAGCAATCGATTTGCTCATCTCGTTGAAGCTGCATCTGATTTCTTTGTTATGCCATCAGAATTTGAGGCGTGCGGATTGAACCAAATCTACAGTATGGCTTATGGAACACTACCCATTGTTCGAGAAGTTGGTGGTCTGAAAGATACCGTTATCGACTATGATAAAGATTCGGATAATGCGACCGGTTTTGGTTTTATCGATCCTTCCCCTGAAGCACTTTTAATTAGCATGCAGAGAGCGCTATTGGTTTATCTTCAGCAACCTAGCACCTTTTTGGAGATGCAGCAGAGAGCGATGCGTAAAGATTTCAGTTGGCATGAATCTGCACATGAATATATAAAGATGTACCATAAAGCGTTACAAAATCTATAATAGATAAAAAGCGCTTCGGCGCTTTTTTTGTGTTAATGTTTAATTAAATATATTGCGAAAAGTTGAGTAAATGTCGAACGATATTCTTTTTCATAAGGTTTATCCTCACTCCACATCTGAAGAATGGGTTGTGTTCATTCATGGTGCGGGTGGGAGTTCGTCGATCTGGTTTAAGCAGATCAAAGAATATAAAAAGCACTTTAATTTACTACTGATAGATCTCCGTGGCCATGGCCGCTCTAATCAACTATTCAAAGACTGGCTTCATGATAAGTATACTTTTAAATCTGTAAGTAAAGATGTCATTAAAGTACTCGATCATTTGGATATTGAACGTGCGCACTTTGTAGGTATGTCTTTGGGAACCATTATAGTACGTACAATTGCAGAACTGGCTGAAAGCCGCGTAAATACTATGATATTAGGTGGTGCTATTACTCGATTTGATACGCGCTCACAAATATTAGTCTCTATAGGCCATGCGAGTAAACATATCATTCCGTACATGTGGTTGTATCGTTTATTTGGCTACATAATTATGCCTCAAGTCGCTCAAAAAGAGTCACGTAACTTATTTGCACGAGAAGCAACAAAGTTGTGTCAAAAAGAATTTAAACGTTGGTTTACCTTAACAGCGGAAGTGAATCCTTTAATGCGCTATTTTCGTGAGAGAGAAGCCGCTATTCCTACGCTATATGTGATGGGTGAGTTAGATTATATGTTTATTCAACCCGTGAGAGAGATGGTTGCTGGGCACTCGTTAAGTGAATTACGCTTGATACCTAATTGCGGCCATGTGTGCAATGTTGAATCACCAGAGCTCTTCAACACGCACTCAATAGGGTTTATAAAAAAGCACCAACAAAAGTATGGTGCGTAGTTTCAAGTCTATAGTTTGTTTAGCAGTTCATCGCGACGCGATTGAGGGATAACTGACCAATGTTTGCCTTCTATCGCCCCTTCTAGTGACCACAGTAGCTCTAAAGATATAGAAGAGCTAGCATGCGACTCTTTGATAGCTTTATAAGCATTTAATGCGCCTTCGGTGATGAGGTCTTCTACAGAATTAATGCCAGCCTTTTTTAACATCCTTTCTGTGGTCAGACGTAAATTGGGTAGGTCTTTTATCCGTTGTGGCTTTTTTGTTAATTGAGTCTGCTTTTCGCTGATGGCAAAGTCAAAAGCATTTTTGCCGAGTGTAAATACGTCTTCAGGGTTATTCCAACAATTATCGTCGAGGGCGTAATATTTAGTGACGACTGGGAAACCGCGTTTTGCATAAGAGTATGGCTTATACCCTCGAGATTTAAAATCGTCTAGTGTTAACTTATCTGCTCTAATATGGAGTCTGTTCTGTACAACAAGAGCAAACATAACGCCGTTAGCAAATATTCCAAAACCACCAAACATGGAGCGAGAAGTGATTGAGCCGAGAGTCTCAAAAAGGTGCATCGAATCTTTCAGTATTGGTTTATCCATATCGCAATCTTCTATATTCCTAGCTTCTGAGTATTGTGTTGAGCTTTTACAAGGCTTTTTGATTATAGTTTGACCAAGTAATAATGTGATTTTAGTTCATAGAATGGGATAGAGCAATATTGAATATAAGAATAAATATCAAGAGATGAGAAAATTATTTATTTCTTATCTTTAATACACTTAGTCAAGTTTCTTTACTGAAAAGCGTTCAACAATTTCTGGATGCATTTCGAAAACGCGTCGTTCATGTTGCTTGTTTTTTATACGCTGGAGTAAGATTTCAAACGCATTTTTTCCGACGCGACGTTTTGGCTGATGAATTGTGGTTAACGGTGGAGAAAAGTATTCAGAAATTTCAATATTGTCATAACCAATTACTGAAATGTCTTCGGGTATTCGAATTCCTTTTTGCTGTAATCGGCTCATTAGACCTAATGCCATTGTATCGTTAAAACAAAAAACCGCGGTGGGTTTGGTATCCATTGCAATAATGCTGTCGGCGGCTAAAACAGCGGTGTCACATTCAAAGTTGCCTTCTAGAATCCAGTCTTCATTAATCGCAAGATTGGCTTCGTTCATTGCGCGGCGAAAGCCTATAATACGCTCTTTACAGGCGGCTTTATTTAAGTGTCCACTAAGACATGCGATGTCTCTATGACCATGTTTAATCAAATAACGGGTTGCTAAGTATCCACCTTCTTCCGAATTATCAATAATTTTATCTGATTGTGAGCTCTCTGGTCCCCAGTCCATGATTACTTTAGGTACCTCACTGTAGCTGTCGAGCATCACTAAGAGCTCTTCCGTGAGGTCAGAACACATGACTAAGAACCCATCGACACGTTTTTCAGCCAACATACGAATGTAGTCGCGTTGCTTTTCGTATATCCCACCTGTGTTACATAGGATTAATGTATAGCCTTGACGGTAGCAGTAACTTTCGACTCCATCGATAACTTCAGAAAAAAATGGGTTGGTCGATTGAGTGACTAGCATCCCAATTGTTTGAGTTGAGTTACATTTGAGGCTTCGAGCAACGGCACTTGGTGAGTATTTCAACTCTTTAACTGCCGTATTCACTTTCTCTTGTGTCGCTTCAGCAACAAAACGCGTTTTATTGATTACGTGAGAAACGGTTGTGGTTGATACGCCAGCTAATCGAGCTACATCTTTAATTGTTGACATTATTATTCCTGAGATAATTTAACTCTAAGACCAAGAATTAATTACATTAAATATAACGAATCTAGGCCTATATTAATTGAATCAATTAGATGAATAAAATGTTATTTATGTTGAGCTATGAAAATGAGCTTACAGATTGTTCGGTTTGAGGTTGTTTTTCACTTTCTATCCATTGGTTTACATAATGCCAAAGAAGGCCTAACGTTTCATACCAATAACGTTCTGTTTGTTCCAAGTAGCGTGCTCTAGGTAGGTATTTTTCCCACGCTTGTTTTATGTCTCGCTGGGCTAAAAAATTTGTTGGGGCCGGAATTGGGAAAACTCGAGCACTGTGAAACTCGACAATAGCGCGACGCATATGACTTGCAGAAGTAACAACAACTAGCTTCTTTTCTTCAATAAAGCGAGCGGCTTGGAATGCTTCTTCATGTGTATTTTTTGCAGCTTCTAGCAACACAATATCTGACTTAACCACACCCAATGCGAGCGCAACTTTGGCGAGCATTCTTGCGTGGCTGACTTCCGTTTCTGCATTGTATCCAGATAAGATTAGTTTTGAGCCTGGATACATGCGCATGATACGAATTCCTTCGGTTAACCTCATTAATCCCGCTCGACTTAATTCTGAGGTTGGTGGTAGATCATCGTCTACAACGTGACCACTGCCTAACACCATCACATAATCAATATGCCCTTCTATAGGTAAGAAAGCGGAGTATTGGCGTTCAAGAGGAAGAAGTAAACGACTAGAAACGGGTTGGAATGCGGCGAGAAAAATTATCGTAAATGAGAAGAGGACGAACCAACAACCTGTGCGCCTTTTGGTTGTGAACATAATCAACATTAGCCCAATAAAGCCAATGATCAGCATTGCGGGCAGAGGCATTAACAAGGAAGCAATTATCTTTTTTAATTCAAACATAAAAGTCAGTTGTCCGAAAAAACAGCAAATAGGATGAAAATAACAGATTCCTCTTTATAATCACCGTCCCTATGCGAGAATAGCCGCACGTATTCCAATCATACCTTAAGCTACCGTGACAGAAGATCGTAATTTCGACGATATTGCACACAAATTTGCGAAAAACATATATGGCTCTGACAAAGGAGACATACGACAGCAGATTGTTTGGGAAGATATTGAACGAATTTTATCAATATTTCCAGATAAATTAATGCCGCTGCATATTTTAGACGCAGGTGGTGGTTTGGCACAACTTTCACAAAAGTTGGCAAAAAACAATCATTTAGTGACATTATGTGATCTCTCTTGTGAAATGCTCGAATTAGCAAAAGTGGAGATTGAAAAAAACCAATTGCTTCCTCAGTATCGCTTTGTGCATTCTCCTATTCAGAGACTAAGCCGACATTTAGATACTCCGGTTGATCTGATTTTGTTTCATGCCGTAATGGAATGGTTAGCAGATCCACAAACGGTATTAAGAGAACTATTGCAGCATTTAAAACCTGGTGGCGTCGTGTCGATTATGTTTTATAACCACCATGGCCTGGTTTACAAGAATGTTGTTTGTGGCAATATTCCTCACGTGTTGAATGGAATGCCATTTAAGAAACGTTTTAAATTACAACCACAAAAAGGACTCATTCCAAGTGATGTTTACCGCTGGATTGAAGACAGCGATTGTCAGGTTGTGGGAAAAAGTGGAATTCGGTGTTTCAGTGATTACATTGGAAACCAACAACATATGGGTGAGTACACGTCAGAAGATGTACTCAATCTAGAACGTCGTTTATGTCGTGAAGAGCCTTATCTTTCAATGGGGCGTTACATTCATGTCTGGGCGCGAAAAAATTAAGGGTTACGATAAAAGATGAGTGATTTGAATCACGATTCCGATACACAGACGTTAAGTGAATTGGTCGGGTGGATCAAACAGCATGACTTTATGCTGGATCTATCGACGGAACGACTCGCCTTTCTAATTTCTATTGCGGTATTGAGCAATGAGCGGTTTGATGAAGAGTTAGGTGAGGCTGAATTGCACGATGTATTTGCTATCGCAACCGATTCATTCAGTGAAACGGGTGAAGCATCGAGTTTCCGTGCAAATAATGCGATTAATGATCTTGTCAATCAACGTCTGCTACGTCGATTTACGAGCTCTATTAATGATGGCGCAAGTATTTATCGTCTTTCTCATTTGGCATTAGGTATCACCGAATATTATGTTCGTCATCGGGAATTTTCGAAGTTGAAGCTTTCAATTCAACTCTCTATGGTTGCGAGCGAGATGGCTCGTGCAAAAGAAGCAGCCGAAGACGGTGGTGATACAAGCCATTGGTATAAATCCGTTTTTGCGATTTTAAAGTATTCCGTCGGTGAGATATTTGATCAAATCGATCTCAACCAACGTGCAATGGATGACCAACAACAAGATGTGAAAGACCAAATTGCAGATCTATTGAATAAAGATTGGCGTGAAGCGATTAACAACTGTGAACAGCTACTTACGGAAACCTCGACGACGTTGCGTGAATTACAAGATACGTTGCAAGCGGTAGGAGATGAGCTACAAGCCCAGATACTCGATATCCAAGAGTTAACTTACGGTGAATCTGATCTTCAATTTATTGATGAAGTGTTATATCAATTGCAACAGAAGTTAGATCGCATCACCAGTTGGGGACAGCAAGCGATTGATTTATGGATTGGTTATGATCGTCATGTACATAAGTTTATTCGTACCGCAATTGATATGGACCAAAATCGAGCGTTCAGTCAGCGATTGCGCGACTCAGTTCAGACATATTTTGACACTCCTTGGTATTTAACTTATGCCGATGCTGAACGGTTAACCGATTTACGAGACGAAGCTTTAGTACTTAGAGAAGCAGAAGTCACAGGACTTGTGCCGATGGAAGTAGAGTATGAAGAGTTCCAAGAAGTTAACCAAGAAATTGCCAAGCATGTAGGTGTCTTACTAGGGGCTCATAAAGACGAAGGTCGACCAATCGATCTTGGCAGTGTTTTGAAAAATTATTTAGCGACGCACCCATACGCTTCACATTTTGATTTAGCTCGTATAGTCATTGATCAAGCAGTGCGACTTGGTTATTCAGAGCAAGATTACCGCGCAATACAGCCTGATTGGCAAGCCATTAACGATTACGGTGCAAAGGTACAAGCAAATGTTATCGACAGATACTAACGAATATATGCCGGAACAACTGGCGAAAGCAATTTCTAATCCACTATTTCCAGCATTAGACAGTTTGCTTCGAGCCGGACGTCACATTGGAAATGAAGACTTAGACAATCACGCATTTCTTTCCGATTTTGAACATGATTTGGCAGCATTTTACCAACGCTATAATGTCGAGTTGGTGAAAGCGGCGGAAGGTTTCTTCTATCTTCGCCCTCGTTCAACGACTTTGATTTCACGAAGTGTTCTCTCCGAGCTCGATATGCTTGTCGGTAAGGTGTTGTGTTATTTATATCTGAGCCCGGAACGTCTAGCTCATGAAGGCATTTTTACCCAACAAGAATTGTTTGAAGAGTTACTCGCGCTCTCCGATGAGAAAAAGTTATTACGGTTGATCTCTCTCCGTGCGGCTGGCAGTGATCTCGATAGAGAGAAATTGTTTGATAAAGTGAAAACATCATTACGCCGACTTAAACGCCTAGGAATGATAACCACACTCGGTGAAAGTGAGAAATTTATTATCAGCGAAGCAGTATTCCGGTTTGGGGCTGATGTTCGTGTTGGTGATTTACGTGAAGCACAAATGCGCCTTATTCGCGATGGAGAAGCGATTGTGCCGAACCCTGACAATGACGAAAAAACCAATGATACAACACTGAATAGTTCCAAAGACCAAGAGTTTGAATTAGATAGTGAAGAAGGCGAACAAGAAGAGGAACAACTATGATTGAACGTGGTAAATATCAGTCGCTAACCATGATCAACTGGAATGGTTTTTTTGCTCGTACTTTTGATATAGATAATTTGGTGACAACGTTATCCGGTGGTAATGGAGCGGGTAAATCGACAACAATGGCGGCATTCATTACCGCGCTTATTCCTGATCAAAGTTTACTTCACTTTCGTAATACAACCGAAGCCGGTAGCTCTCAAGCATCTCGTGATAAAGGCTTATACGGTAAATTACAAGCTGGAGTTTGCTACTCTGTTTTGGATGTGGTCAACTCACGCAAACAGAGAGTGTTATTTGCGGTTAAGCTTCAACAAGTAGCGGGACGTGATAAGAAAGTCGATATCAAACCATTTATTATACAAGGGCTACCGAGTGCGATTAAACCGACAGACGTTCTAATCGAAACCATCTCGGACCAACAAGCACGTGTTAGACCTTTAAACGAAGTGAAAGACACGGCGCTTGCAATGGAAGGCGTGCAATTCAAAGCACTGAACTCCATTGTCGATTATCACAGCTTAATGTTCGAGTTTGGCGTATTACCAAAAAAAATGCGTAATAGTTCCGATCGTGGCAAGTTCTATCGTCTTATTGAAGCGTCGTTATATGGTGGTATTTCAAGTGCCATAACGCGTTCACTACGTGACTATTTGCTGCCTCAAAATGGCGGTGTCAAAAAAGCATTCCAAGATATGGAAGCTGCATTACGTGAAAACCGTATGACACTTGAAGCGATAAAAACGACTCAGTCTGATCGAGATTTGTTTAAGCACTTAATTAGTGAATCGACAAATTATGTCGCAGCGGATTACATGCGCCACGCCAACGACCGACGCAAGCAAGTCGACCAAGTTCTGGCAATACGGAACGATCTATTTTTGGCTCAGAAATCGCTTATAGATCAAAATCAATTACTTGTACAAGCCAATGAAGAATTAACCAGCCTAGTCGATCTCGAGTCTGGGCTTGAGCAAGATTATCAGTCAGCGTCAGACTTTCTACAGCAGGTTCAAAACGCGCTACGTCAGCGAGAAAAAATCGAACGTTATCGTGATGATCTAGAAGAGCTGAGTGAACGCTTAGAAGAGCAATTAATGATTGCTGATGAAGCTCGAGACCGCTTAGAAATAGGTGAAGAGCAGCAGATGGTGATTGACGACGAAGTTGACAGTTTAAAAAGCCAGTTGGCAGACTATCAACAAGCTTTGGATACACAGCAAACTCGTGCTCTACAATACCAGCAAGCAACACAAGCCTTGGCACAAGCTCAGCAACTGTTAGAGAAGCCAAACTTAACCTTGGAGCAGGTACGAGAAGAGATAGCACAACTTTCGTTATTACAAGAATCGACCACACAAGAAGTGCTGGCAGCGAAACACAAAATTGATATATCAGCCGCTGAAAGCCAACGTTTTGAATTGGCTTATCAATTGATTGTAGACGTTGTCGGGGCTATTTCTCGAGAAGATGCTCGCCAAGCAGCAGCAGTACAAATTGAGCAATGGCAAGTGGCGAAACGAGCGATTGAAGGTAAGGCACAGTTATCCTCTCTTCATCGTGATCTCGAACGACAAGTACGACAAATCGATGATGTTAAAGTCGTGACACGACAGTATCATAACGTATTCTCACAGCAACTCGACGGTGAACTTGCGCTTGAGCAAGAACGCGAACGTCATGAAGAAGTGTTAGAGAGCGTTGACTTTGAACTCGACAAGATTCGTGACGAAGCAGAACAAGAGCGCTTAAAAGAACACAATGCCCGCTCTCAAGTAAGCGACTTGGAAGCGATTGCACCTAAGTGGCTTGCGGCGAATGATGCCTTAACTCAACTTAGTGAACAAAGTGGTTATGCGCTCGAAGATAGCCAAGCTGTGATGTCGGCAATGCAAGAAGTGTTAGAAAAAGAGCAGCATCACTCAAAGAATAAGATTCATTTCTCTGAACGTCGCGACCAGCTCGAGAAAGATATTGCTCAACTGGGTGCGCCTGGTGGTGGCGGTGACAGTCGATTAAAAACCATCGCCGACACATTAGGTGGTGTGTTGTTGTCAGAAATTTATGATGACATCAGCTTAGATGATGCACCTTATTTTAGTGCGATGTATGGTCCTGCTCGTCACGCGATTGTCTTGACCGACCTTGATGGAATCGAGCAGAAACTCGCAGAGCTTGATGAGTGTCCAGACGATTTGTATCTGATTGAAGGCGATGCTGACGCATTTGATGACAGTAGCTTTAGTGTTACTGAACTGGAAGGTGCCGTCTGTGTTTCATTAAACCAGCAGCAACTGCGTTATTCTCGTTATCCTGAATTACCTTTATTCGGACGAGCTGCTCGTGAGCAAAGGTTAGAGACCTTACGAGAGGAACGCGACCAAGCGGCTGAAGAGTATGCCAAGTCTGCGTTTGATGCGCAAAAATTGCAGCGCGTATATCAGTTGTTCAATCAATTTGTCGCACAACATATCGATGTGGCATTTAAACCTAATCCAGATGCTGCGTTGGATAATATTCGCCAAGAATTGGCTCAAGTTACGCGTCGTCTTGCTCAACTGAATGAACAGCAGAATGAAATCAAACAACGTTCAATGCGCGCGAAAGAGGCATTAGCACTGATTGATAAAGTTCAGTCGACGATTCATTTACTTGATGATGATTCAATTCTTGACCGCTTTGATGAAGTGAGTGAAAAGCTTGAGCATTTACGTGAGTTCCAACAATTTATCGATCAGCACGGGTCGGCACTCGAAAAACTAATGCCAATTGTCGGTGTACTGGAATCTGATCCAGAGCGCTTTGTTGAATTAGAAGAGAACTATCACCAAGCCGACACCAAACTAAAACTGATCAAGTCGCAATTGTTTGCTTTATCTGATGTGCAAGAACGACGTCACTATTTTAGCTATTCAGACTCGTTAGACATGGTGTCCAAAAGCGGTGAATTGAGCGAGCAATTGAAAGCGAAATTGACTCATGCTGAAGCTCAAAGAATCCAAGCTCGGGAAGAGTCAAAACAAGCACAACTCAGTTGGAATGAGTCGAATCAGGTACTGGTATCACTGAAAAGCTCTCACCAGGCGAAACTTGAAACGGTTCAAGAGTTTGAGTTCGAAATGCGCGAAGCCGGTATTCAAGCGGATGATAATGCGTTGGAGCGAGCCGAGACACGTAAGTCGGAACTTTATGAACGTCTACAGGTTTCTCGCTCTAGAAAAAGTGAGTTGGAAAAAACCACGACATCAACAGAATTAGAAATGACCAGTACTGCTAAGCGTGTTAAACGGATGCGCAAAGAGTACATCGATATTCGCTCTGCGGTAGTAAAAGGCAAGTCTGGCTGGTGTAAGGTGTTACGTTTAGCTAAAGAAAATGATGTCGAAAGACGTTTGCATCGAAGAGAACTCGCCTATCTTTCTACCGATGATTTGCGCTCAATGTCCGATAAAGCATTGGGAGCATTACGTCTAGCGGTGGCGAATAATGAAGAGCTCCGAGATGCGTTACGCCTGTCTGAAGATAACAATCATCCCGAACGTAAGGTGATGTTTTATATCGCGGTGTACCATCACCTACGTCAAAGAATTCGCCAGGATATTATTAAAACCGATGATCCTGTCGAAGCCATTGAAGAGATGGAAGTGGAACTAGCGCGTCTTACCGATGAACTCACCCATCGCGAAGCTCGTTTGGCGATAAGCTCAGATTCGGTCGCGAGTATCATACGTAAGACGATTCAGCGTGAGCAAAATCGGATACGTATGCTCAACCAAGGGTTGCAAAATGTTTACTTTGGTCAAGTTAAAGGCGTGCGTTTGAACGTGAAAGTACGTGAGAGTCATGAGACCTTGCTGACAGGCTTAACCGATCAACAGAATAACCATAAAGATCTGTTTGAAACTAATCGCTTTACCTTTTCCGAAGCGATGGCAAAACTGTTTCAACGCGTCAATCCGCACATTGATATGGGGCAACGTTCTCCGCAGGTATTGGGTGAAGAGTTACTTGATTATCGAAATTATCTAGAGCTTAACGTTGAAGTAAATCGTGGGACGGATGGTTGGTTACAGGCTGAATCAGGTGCACTATCGACCGGTGAAGCCATTGGTACCGGCCAATCAATATTGCTAATGGTGGTGCAGAGTTGGGAAGAGGAATCACGACGTCTGCGCAGCAAAGACTTGTTGCCATGTCGTTTATTGTTCTTGGACGAAGCGGCACGATTGGATACTAAGTCTATCGCGACGTTATTTGAATTGTGTGATCGATTAGATATGCAATTGTTAATCGCAGCGCCAGAAAATATTAGTCCAGAAAAAGGTACGACGTATAAGTTGGTGCGTAAAGTCTTTAATGGCAATGAACATGTTCATGTGGTTGGTTTGCGTGGGTTTGGTCAGGGTAAGCCGGCGACGACTGAACCACACGCTGAATTAGCTTAGAAAAGTTTGTGTAGACTTGCGGTGATGAAAGGGAGCGAATTTGCTCCCTTTTTCTTGCCTGACATTACGCTAATCGATCATTTATTCGTATATGCGAATTTAAGCGGGCTTCTTGGCAATAAGAATCGCACGGCGTGGCGCAGGGTATCCCTCAATGGTTTTTGTTGGATCATTCGGGTCGAGATAATCCGGCAGTGAATTGTGCGTCATCCACTCAGTTGAACGTTGTTCATCAACTGATGTAATTGATTCATCAGCAATCACCACATCAACAAAACCACTCTGTTCCAACCAAACCTTAAGTGCTTTCGCCGATGGAAAAAAGAACACATTTCTCATTTGAGCATATCGGTCAACAGGGACTAATACGGCGTTTTCATCGCCATCGATAACCAAGGTTTCTAGAATTAGTTCTCCGCCAGGAACCAGTTGGTTTCGAAGTTGCAATAAATGGTCGAGCGGTGAGCGGCGATGATAGAGCACGCCCATGCTAAACACAGTATCAAAGGCATTTAGATTGGGTAACTGTTCAATGCCGATTGGTAATAGGTGGGCACGTTGATCATTCCCAAGGAGCTTTCTGATGGCTTCAAATTGGACCAAAAACAGGTGGGAAGGATCAATGCCAACACACAAACGTGCGCCTTCTCCGAGCATCCGCCACATGTGATAACCATTTCCACAACCGACATCGAGTACTCGGCGGTTTTCAAGCGGCGTAATATGTGGCAATACACGGTCCCATTTCCAATCTGATCGCCATTCGGTATCGATGCGCACATCATGGAGTTGGTACGGTCCTTTTCGCCAAGGGTGAAGCACTTTTAGAACGCTCTCTAACTTTGCAGTTTCACCTGACGATAGCGATTCGTTGTTCCATATTTTTACTGAGCTATCTAACTCGATGTGATCGGGTACGGTGTCAGGCAGTTTCTTTACCGCTCTTAGCCAACGGTCGATATCACCATGACCAGCTTCCTGCCACTGGGTTAATTGTTGTGGTAGAACATTGAGCCATGGTTGTAATAATGCATCAGTGGCAAGCAGTCGATAGAAATTGGCAAAGTTAAACATAAACGATTACTGTCCTAAGAATTAGAGAGTTATTTAATGGCGAACATTGAGCCAAAGTTAAAACATTGAAACCAGACTTCGTAGCTAGAAAATCCGATATCGGCAAAACGTTGTTTGTGATCTTCAATTGAATCAGGAAGCATGACATTTTCAATTGCGCTACGTTTTTGGCTGATTTCTAGCTCACTGTAACCATTGGCGCGTTTAAAGTCATGGTGGAGGTCGATAAGGAGATTATTGGTTTGAGAATCGGAAAATACATATTTCTCTGATAAAATCAGAATCCCTCCAGGGTTGAGACCTTGATATATTTTCTTCAACAGATGCAAACGGTCTTCGGGAGATAAAAATTGAAGAGTGAAGTTAAGCACGACAACAGAGGCGTTGTTGATCTCAACATCAAGAATATCCGCTTCAATAATCTCTACGGGTGTATCCGAACGATATGCTTGGACGTGTAATTTACAGCGTTCAACCATGGCATGAGAGTTGTCGACTCCGATTATTTTACAACCGGGCTTATTGATATGTCGTCGCATAGAGAGTGTCGCTGCCCCCAAGGAACATCCCAAATCATAGAGTTGACTATCAGGAGTAACAAAGCGTTCGCTCAGCATTCCAATGGCAGAAATGATATTACTATAGCCAGGTACAGAACGCTGAATCATATCGGGAAACACTTCGGCAACACGCTCATCGAACGTGAAGTCACCCATCTTATTGATCGGAGCTGAATAAATTGTGTCTTTCGGAGTCATATGCACCTCCCAGCGAACGTGTAATGCGAAAAGCTATACAAATATCGTGGTTTATGGGTCGAACGGTTGATGTGGAAAAGCGCGATATTCTATGAGATTGGGCTTTAAAAGTCATTAACCTAAAGGACTAAAACATACTTATTTGCTGTGGTCCTTTAAAAGCAGGAAATTCTCCTAGTGGTGGTAGCGCAATGTGCTGGCCCAACTGTTTATAAAATTTACACGCGAGCTGTGGGGCAAAGTTATTATCAGAGCTATGAATCATAAAATAGGGTTGCTTACCTTCAGCAATCCATTGTGGCACTTTGTTGAGCCAAGGAGTTAAAAACTCCAAGTTGTCATCTGGGTGGGGTAACCCAATAAAACGCACCATAGGAAAATCGCTTGTGGCAATCGCATGAACAGGAACATGAGGTTTATTACTCTGGGCATCAAGTAACTCTTCAAGGACTTTTCCATTAAGAGACGTTTTGATTCTTTGTGCTTGTGGACTGAAAACAGGGCGGCTGTCCATGATAATACGACTAATGTCGCGTTCAATAAGAAATTGATTAAAGTGTCGCTCTTCTTCGCCTTTAGCAAAGAAGCAGGAGTGCCTAACTTCTACGCCTAAGGGAACAGAGTTGGGAAAAAAAGTAACAAACTTCTTCAATCGTTCAAGTTCCTGATATGAGAACGATGCAGGAAGTTGAATAGTCCATAATCCAATTTTATCGAACAGTGGCTCAAACAAGTTTAACATCGCCTTTAGTTCAGATTGACACCCCTTAAGTAATCGCTCGTGAGTTATGGTTCTAGGCAATTTGAATGTAAATCTGAACGTGTCAGGTGTGGCATCGCGCCAATTCAATACGGTGCGTGCACTCGGCAGGGCGTAAAAAGTGGTATTGCCTTCAACGGTATGAAAAACTTCAGCGTATTTTGACAACCGCTCAGCGTTAGATGTTCCTTTTCCATAGAATGATCTTAACCAAGGGTTGTGCGACCACATGGTGAGCCCTAAGCGTAATGGAATTGGATTATGTGTTGTCAAATGAGTCATTTTTAACGTTAGCCATTTATTCGAAAATTATTTAGTTACTGAGCTTTGAAGAAAGGGGCAATTTAGGGCTATAATCAGCCTCAATTTGACAATTTTCCATTCGTTTTAATTTGTTAGTGGTGAAATCGATTAGATAATAATCAACTTTGCCATTTTTATCATGGAATGAAGATTGTAGCCATATTTTGCGAGCGTCGCCCGCTTTTGGTAACGCTGTTGTCGGCGTATAAACAGAACGTAGCCTGTTAGCTCATTTATTGAGGATAGCAGTTTAAAATCAGTCAAATATTGTATTGGGATAGTAACTATGCGTAGCCATTATTGTGGTCATTTGAACAAGTCTCTTGTAGGCGAAACGGTCGAACTCTGTGGATGGGTTAACCGTCGTCGTGATTTAGGCGGTCTTATTTTTATTGATATGCGTGATCGTGAAGGGATTGTTCAGGTTGTTGTTGATCCAGACATGGTTGATATCTTTCCAATAGCGAACCAGCTTCGTAATGAATTTTGTATTCGACTTGGTGGTGAAGTGCGTGCACGTCCTGATAGCCAAGTTAATAAAGATATGACGACGGGCGAAGTCGAAATTCTGGCGACATCTTTGGAAATCATCAACCGTTCTGATGCGCTTCCTCTCGACTTCAATCAGCAAAACTCAGAAGAGCAACGTCTGAAATACCGTTATTTGGATCTGCGCCGCTTGGAAATGAGCGATCGTATTAAATTGCGCGCTAAAGCATCGAGTTTTGTTCGTCGTTTCCTTGATGACAATTCATTTTTAGACATCGAAACCCCCGTCTTGACGAAAGCGACGCCAGAAGGCGCACGTGACTACCTAGTACCGAGTCGAGTCCACAAAGGCAGTTTTTATGCGTTGCCACAGTCACCTCAGCTGTTTAAACAATTGTTGATGATGTCTGGATTCGACCGCTACTATCAGATTGTTAAATGTTTCCGAGACGAAGATTTACGAGCCGACCGCCAGCCTGAATTTACCCAAATAGATATCGAAACCTCATTCATGACTTCTGACGAGGTTCGCGCTGTAACCGAGAAAATGATCCGTGAAATGTGGTTAGAGCTATTAAACGTTGACTTGGGTGAATTCCCAGTGATGCCATTTAGTGAAGCAATTCGCCGTTTTGGTAGCGACAAGCCAGATCTACGTAACCCATTAGAGTTGGTTGACGTGGCTGACCTAGTTAAAGACGTTGAATTTAAAGTATTTGCGGGCCCTGCAAATGACGAGAAGGGACGTGTCGCGGTAATTCGTGTTCCTGGTGGCGCATCATTGACGCGTAAGCTTATTGATGGTTATGGCGAATTTGTATCGATTTATGGTGCAAAAGGTCTTGCGTGGATGAAGGTTAATGATAAGGCTGCTGGTCTTGAAGGCATTCAGTCACCGATTGCAAAATTCCTAACTGAAGACATTATCAATGCGATTGTAGAACGTAGTGGTGCTGAATCTGGCGATATTATTTTATTTGGCGCAGACAAAGCGAACGTCGTTGCTGAAGCAATGGGTGCACTGCGAGTTAAGCTGGGTAATGATCTAGAGTTAACAGATCTAACTAAGTGGACACCACTTTGGGTCGTTGACTTCCCTATGTTTGAAGAAGACGGTGAAGGGAACTTGCATGCAATGCATCACCCATTCACTTCTCCTCTTGGTGTTACAGCAGAAGAGTTGAAAGCAAATCCTGCCTCAGCAAACTCTAACGCGTACGACATGGTTATCAATGGCTACGAAGTTGGTGGTGGATCGGTTCGTATCCATAATGCAGATATGCAAGCAGCGGTTTTTGATACTTTAGGTATTAGTGAAGAAGAGCAGCGTCAGAAATTTGGTTTCTTATTGGACGCACTTAAATACGGTACTCCACCGCACGCGGGTTTGGCTTTCGGCCTTGATCGCTTAGTTATGCTGTTGTGTGGAACGGATAATATTCGTGATGTTATCGCCTTCCCGAAAACAACCGCAGCGGCTTGTCTGTTAACGGATGCGCCTAGTGAAGCAAACGAAGCTGCGTTGCAGGAGTTAGCTCTTACTGTTACAGCGGCAAAAGGTAAAGAATAGTCTTTACGCTAAATTATAAAGGGTGACCATCTGGCCACCCTTTTTTATTTCAGTTTCATATTAACAACATATGATGGGTATTTATTTTGGCTCAACTTTATTTTTACTATTCGGCAATGAATGCTGGTAAATCGACGACTTTGCTTCAATCTGCATTTAATTATCAAGAGCGGGGGATGAACCCGATGATTTTTACTGCTGCGATCGACGACCGATACAGTGTCGGGAAGGTGAGTTCTCGAATCGGTTTAGAGCAAGATGCTGCACTTTTTGATCAAGCAACAGATATGTTCGAAAAGGTTAAAATAGAGCACGAAGAAAAAGGTGTTCACTGTGTGATGATCGATGAAGCACAGTTTCTGACTAAGGCGCAGGTGTGGGCGTTAAGCGATGTTGTTGATAAATTGAAAGTGCCAGTATTATGTTACGGATTAAGGACGGACTTTCAGGGTGAGATGTTCCCCGGGAGCGCGGCTTTACTTGCCTGCGCAGACAAGTTAATAGAACTTAAAACCATCTGCCATTGCGGAAAAAAAGCAATTATGGTGGTGCGATTGAATCAAAACGGCGAGCCTATACGAGAAGGTTCACAAGTGGCAATTGGTGGTAACGATCGTTATGTTTCAATGTGTCGTGCGCATTTTAAACAAGCACTAGGTCGTTAATTAACAAAATGGTATGGCGTCAATAGGCGATAAGTAATTAAACTTAAAGCCATACCTAAGTAATTTATCGACGCAAATACGTTTGTCTTCAATATCGACGATAGGTGGGAAACTGAGTTCAATTCCCATCTGCTTAGACGCTGCTTTATAGAACTCTGCTTTGCTCGGCTTTTGTGGTGACACAGCGTTTATCACCTCATTATTGATTTGCTCAATCGAGAATTCGATTATGTTGATTGCGTCACTGAGGTGTAGCATATTCGCGGGAGCTTTCTGACTTACCTTTTTTAGGTGCCTAACAAATCGAGAAGGATGTCGATTTGGACCAAATAGCCCACCACAACGAATGATTACGGTATTTAGATTTGACTGTTCGACGAGTTCTTCAGCCTCGAGTAACATTCGGCTTTTGAGACTGAATTCTAAATTTGTTTGCGCCAGAGACAATGTTGCATCCGTTTCAACCATTTCATTCGCAAGGTCAGGGTAAACCCCTGTGGTGCTAATCATTATGAGTTTATCGATACTTGCTTGCTTACAAGCATCAACAACGGTGTGCCAGTTTTGTGAATATTGTTCCCCGAGGCCTTTACGAAGACCGGGAGGGAAGCACCCAATAACAATATTGGAGCGTTGTTGGTTAAGTTGCGATAAAAGGTCACATGTAGTTAGGGAAACATCAGTAACAAAACCGTGAATATCAGTTTGATCAAAGCAGGTTAGGCCTAGTGCATTTGTTTTACTGGCATAGACTGTGTGGTTTATAGCAAGTTGCTTTGCCAAAGGTAGACCAAGCCATCCAGCTCCAATTACGGTGATTACTGACATTTATGCACCTAACGTTATCATTACTTAATGTGAAAATGATGGAACAGCATGAAGAACACGAAGAACAGTTTCGGCATTTTGAGCAATTTCAATACCTTCATCAGTTAAATATCCACCGTCTGGTAGGGTGCATAACCCTTTCGCATATAAACGCTCTACGGCACCCAGTGTTTCTTTGTTTGCATCATTGTGCACTTTGATCCCTGTCGCTCGACTGCTCAGATCAAACTGAAGTAATAGATTTAGTTCTTCCATATGGTGGCTAGTGTATTTCATCGGTAATTCCTCTAGAAAGTTGCCCGCACAGTGCGATTTAAATAACGAGTTAAACCTAATCTATCAGACACTCGTGAATGAAAGTTTGAAATACCAACGATTTTATCACTTATTTCAGCAATTTGTTTTTGATTGCGCGTAAATTAGCCAAACGAATACAAAAGGGCAAAATAATTGTTGACTGAAAATCTCCAATCCGTAGAATGCATCCCCGTACTAAGGAGCTCACGTTCTTTACGTATTTTCCTTTAGTAGTAAAGGGCGTGTTGGCAGAGTGGCCATGCAGCGGATTGCAAATCCGTGGACCTCGGTTCGACTCCGGGACGCGCCTCCATTGCGACACTAGCTCAGTTGGTAGAGCGCAACCTTGCCAAGGTTGAGGTCACGAGTTCGAACCTCGTGTGTCGCTCCAAGTTTCAAAGCGATGCTTTTGATATGTTTCAGAGCTTCGTTATATAATTTAATGATACATTTATTGTATCAAAGATGGTGTCTGACAACTCAGTCGACGGTACATCAATACAGCGTTATTGTGTGCCCTGGTGGTGGAATTGGTAGACACAAGGGATTTAAAATCCCTCGGCGTTCGCGCTGTGCCGGTTCAAGTCCGGCCCGGGGCACCATCTTGCGACACTAGCTCAGTTGGTAGAGCGCAACCTTGCCAAGGTTGAGGTCACGAGTTCGAACCTCGTGTGTCGCTCCAATTAGAAACCCTAGCCTGATGGCTGGGGTTTTTGACATTTAAGCAGAGCGCAATCTTACCAAGGTTGAGGTCACGCTTTTGGTTCAAGAGAAAGCGAACCTCGTGTGTCGCTCCAAATTAAGAACCCTGATCAGTTTTGGTCAGGGTTTTTACGTTTAAGCAGATCGCAACCTTGCCAAGATTGAGGTCACGCTTTTAGTTCAAGAGAAAGCGAACCTCGTGTGTCGCTCCAAATTAAGAACCCTGATCAGTTTTGGTCAGGTTTTTTACGTTTAAGCAGATCGCAATCTTGCCAAGGCTGAGGTCACGCTTTTAGTTATTACTTTTCAAATTGATTTATATTTTCGATTAAGTCTAGAAATAGATCTTTCCCGATAGGGAGCAGTTTGTCTGGAAAGTCGTAATCGGGATGATGAAGCTGTGGGGTTGATTCGCCACTTCCAAGAACAAACAACGCTCCGTGCCTTGCTACTTCCGTAAATTGTCCAAAATCTTCTGACCACCGCATCGGCTGATTTAATACGTCATATTGAATATTTAGCTTTTCACAGGCGTTACTAATAAGCTTGGTCGCTAATTCATCATTTGTTGTGGCGTCGAATTCATCTTGGAATTTTATGTCGTACGATAATTGATATTTGGAACAGAGTTTCTCAACCGCCTGAGCTAACCTAGCTTGTAACTGATTCATCGTAAAGTTGGTTTCACTTCGCAATGTGAGCATTACAACGCCTTGTCCAGGGCTGGTACCAAAAGCGATTTCGCCTAATTTTGAATATATCACTGTACACCAACAAGTATCTTCAATTTGATTTGGAAGATCGCTTGCAAGCTGAATCAATTCACACATTGCGATAGCAGGGCTATTTCCGTGCTCAGGATAGGCTGCGTGGGAAGTATGACCGGTTAATTCGATGATCGTCCCCTTTGATGCGCAGTTGAATGTGCCCGATTTAATACCAACTTGGCCAAGTTCCAACCCTGGATAGTTATGAAGTGCAAATGCGTAATCTGGAACATAAGGCTGAAATTCATCATCTTGAATCATTGCCTTAGCGCCTTCTCCGGTTTCCTCTGCAGATTGAAAAGCAAGAATGACTTGTCCGCTTTCGGGAGGAGTATTGTGTAACTGTTTTGCCAAAGAAAGAATGATTGTCATGTGTCCGTCGTGACCACACTTATGTGCACATCCAGTATGATGAGAACGATATTCTAATGTATGATTTTCTTCGATAGGGAGAGCGTCTAACTCTGCACGAAATAATGTCGTTGGACCTGGTTTTTTGCCTTGGTATATGGCTAATACACCATAGCCGCCAACGTGAGTGATGATTTTACTGGGTTGATATTGCTTTAATGTATCAATAACAGCTTGGGCAGTGGCACTTTCGTGGTTAGATAATTCGGCAATCTGGTGCAGTTGATGACGTTTAATTTGCCACTCGGAGTGAGACATCCTTTCTCCTTGAAATATGTCGAAGGCTATCGAGGTTGACTGAAGTATTTATGATGATTTTTAATCACTTTACAGTACATCTCGAGGCTCAAAAAGTGTTATTATTTCGCATTAAATAATAGCTTAAGTAAAGTGTGGTGATTTTTAACGTTATATCTTTTTTAAAGCGTATTTCAGTTTGGAATCAATGTCAGCTTTAGTTACTATGTACCGCTATTTTATATTAACCAACAGATTTTTTCGGAATCGCCCAATTCCGATGTCGAAACTACCTACAGGGTAGGCGAGGAAACGATGCAACATCTACAAGAGATTATTGCGAATGCGAGTTCTGCAATTAATGCAGCTGATTCATTAGTTGTATTAGACGAAGTTCGAGTTCAGTACTTAGGTAAGAAAGGTGAGCTGACAGCTCAGTTACAAAACCTCGGAAAATTACCCCCGGAAGAGCGTCGAGAAGCTGGTCAAGAGATCAATAAAGCGAAAAGTTCCGTTCAGAAAGCAATAGCTGCGCGTAAAGAAGCGTTACAAGCGGCAGAATTGGAACAGAAACTGGCAGCCGAAACCATTGATGTTAGTTTGCCTGGACGTCGAATTGAGAACGGCGGTTTACATCCGGTGACTAGAACTATCGAACGAATTGAGAGCTTTTTCGGCGAACTCGGTTTCACTGTTCAGTCTGGACCAGAAATAGAAGATGATTTTCATAACTTTGATGCATTGAATATTGCTGATGATCATCCGGCTCGTACTGATCATGATACCTTCTTTTTTAATCCTAAGTTGATGTTACGTACTCATACCTCTGGCGTTCAAATTCGAACATTAGAAGAGAGTCAGCCACCGATTCGTTTTATTGCACCTGGTCGTGTTTATCGTAATGACTATGATCAAACTCATACGCCAATGTTCCATCAAGTGGAAGGCATGCTTGTTGATGAGAATGTTAATTTTGCGCAGCTCAAAGGTATTCTGAATGACTTCTTGTGTAATTTCTTTGAAGAAGATTTAGAAGTTCGTTTCCGTCCTTCTTATTTCCCATTCACGGAACCTTCGGCAGAAGTGGACGTAAAAGGTAAGAATGGCAAATGGTTAGAAGTGTTAGGCTGCGGTATGGTCCATCCAAATGTACTTCGTAGTGTTGGCATCGACCCAGAGAAATACTCTGGTTTTGCTTTCGGTATGGGTGTTGAGCGCCTTACTATGTTGCGCTATGGCGTAAACGACTTGCGCGCATTCTTCGAAAATGATCTTCGTTTCCTTAAACAGTTTAAGTAATTCAGGGGCAGTACAAAATGAAATTCAGTGAATCATGGCTTCGTGAGTGGGTCAACCCTGCGGTTACTACTGACGAACTAACTCATCAAATTACAATGGCTGGTCTTGAGGTCGATGATGTTATTCCTGCAGCGGGTAACTTTACTGGTGTTAAAGTTGGTCAGGTAGTTGAATGTGAACAGCACCCAGACGCAGATAAACTACGCGTAACAAAAGTCGATGTTGGTGAAGACGAGTTGCTTGATATCGTATGTGGAGCATCAAACTGTCGACAAGGTATTAAAGTGGCCGTTGCCACAGTCGGTGCCGTTTTACCTGGTGATTTTAAGATAAAGAAAGCAAAACTACGTGGTCAACCATCTCATGGTATGCTTTGCTCATTTAGTGAATTAGGTATTGATGTCGAATCAGATGGAATACTTGAACTAACATCTAATGCGCCAATTGGGACTGATATCCGAAGTTTCCTAGAATTAAACGATGTAACGATTGATGTAGATCTAACGTCAAATCGTGCAGACTGCTTTAGCTTGCGTGGTATGGCTCGCGAAGTAGGTGTTCTCAATCGCATGGATGTGGCTGAACCTTCATCTGATGCAGTTTCTAGTCAGAATGATAGCACCGTATCTATCCGTGTTGATGCGTCTCACGCATGCCCACGTTACTTAGGGCGAGTGATTAAAAACATCAACGTCGAAGCGGAAACGCCACTTTGGATGCAAGAGAAATTGCGTCGATGTGGTATTCGTTCAATCGATCCAGTTGTTGATGTAACAAACTATATTTTACTCGAGCAAGGCCAGCCTATGCATGCATTCGATCTTGCAAAAATAGACGGTGGCATTGTGGTTCGTATGGCTGAGCAAGATGAAAAGCTTACTTTGCTTGACGGTAATGAAGCCAAACTTAACTCAAATACCCTTATCGTTGCAGATCACAACAAAGCGCTTGCTATTGCAGGAATTTTCGGTGGTGAGGGATCAGGGGTTAACTCTGAGACAAAAGATATTTTGCTCGAGTGTGCATTCTTTTCTCCTGATGATATTCGAGGAAGAGCGCGTAGTTATGGTCTACATACCGACTCATCGATGCGTTATGAACGTGGAGTAGATTATGCTTTACAAGCGAGTGCTATGGAGCGTGCGACTCAGTTATTGGTAGAGATTTGTGGTGGAGATGTTGCTCCAGTCGTCACGGTTGAATCGGAATCCGATCTGCCAACGCCTAATCGAGTAACGCTACGTCGAACTAAGCTCGATCGTCTACTTGGACATGTTATCCCAGATACTGACGTTGTTGAGATTCTGCAGCGCTTAGGTATGTCGGTTGACACGATCGACGGTGGTTGGGCTGCTACGGCTCCGACTTGGCGTTTTGATATCGAAATCGAGCAGGATTTGATTGAGGAAGTAGGGCGTATTTATGGATACGATAATATTCCAAATCAAGCACCGCTAGCGGCACTATCAATGAACGATCATAAGGAAGCGAATATTGCGCTTTCTCGTGTACGCAATCTTTTGGTTGACCGTGGTTATCATGAAGCGATCACCTATAGTTTTGTTGAGCCTGAGCAGCAAAAACTGATCGTGCCAGATATCGAACCATTGGTATTGCCAAATCCTATTTCAGCTGACATGTCTGCAATGCGTCTAAGTCTAATTCAGGGCTTATTAAATACGGTTGTGCGTAACCAAAAGCGTCAACAGTCGCGAGTTCGCCTGTTCGAATATGGCTTACGCTTTGTTCCGGACGAGACGGCTGAAAATGGCATGGCGCAGACTCCAATGCTTGCTGGTGTTATCGCTGGTCCTCGTTCTGATGAACATTGGAACTTAGAAGCAGCAACGGTTGATTTCTTCGACTTGAAGGGCGATTTGGAAGCAGTACTTGAGCTAACAGCAAATGAAAAAGCGTTCAGCTTTAGTGCAACTAACCATCCAGCTCTGCACCCTGGGCAGGCTGCAACGATTTTATTTAATGGCAATGCGGTCGGTGTTATTGGTACCGTTCACCCTCAACTTGAACGTGAGTTTGGCCTCAATGGTCGAACTGTTGTATTTGAACTAGAATGGTCTGCGATACAAACTAAGGTGATTCCAGAAGTTGCGACAGTTTCAAAATTCCCATCTAACCGTAGAGATATAGCGATTGTTGTTGATGAAAATGTCTCGGCAGGAGATGTCCTTGCAACTTGTCTATCATCTGGCGGTGAATTGGTGACAGATGCTTCTCTATTTGATGTCTACGTTGGTAAAGGTGTCGATGATGATAAGAAAAGTTTAGCGATTGCTCTTACACTCCAATCTGATGAGCGTACGTTGGAGGAGGCTGAAATTTCTTCAAGTGTATCGGCTGTCATAGCAGCAGTTGTTGAGAGTCATCAAGGCACGTTGAGAGAATAATCGCATTGTCAAATATGATAGTGTTAGCATAATGCATAAGACCGAGTATTTCTCGGTCTTATTTATTTATATTAATACAGAATGATGTCAACTTACTGAAAACTTGGAAATTATCAATTTTGAGACCTAAATTGGATAATTATCAAATTTATGTAAAACAATAAAATCTTCTGTCGTATATGTTCTTGATGGAGTTCACCACTAATTTTCCTTTATTATCAGCTTATTACTCTAAATCCTCGCTGCTTTTATGGAATAGTTGTACGCTAAATTCAATAAAGATAATACTTCTGTGGTTAAAAAAGTTGGCGTAAATCAGAAGCTTGGCATACACTTCATTTACATAGCCGATATGTTGTTGATTGGCTGAGTAAAGTTTGCTTTGGTGCCGCGTGGTAGCGGTAAAGTTAAGCCTAGCTTTGAGGGGATTTTATGGCGCTTACAAAAGCTGAATTAGCTGAAAACCTATTCGATAAACTTGGTTTCAGTAAACGAGATGCCAAGGAAACGGTTGAAGTGTTTTTTGAAGAAATTCGCAAATCACTTGAAAATGGTGAGCAGGTAAAATTGTCTGGTTTTGGTAACTTTGATTTACGTGATAAGAATGAGCGTCCAGGTCGAAACCCAAAAACAGGTGAGGATATACCTATTTCTGCTCGCCGGGTTGTTACATTTCGTCCAGGCCAAAAATTAAAAGCTCGTGTAGAAAATATCGAGATTGATAAATAGAAATAAAAGACCACATTTATGTGGTCTTTTATTTCTGTGTCTTTCTTGTCTAACCTTTCTAATTCCACAATGGTCATTATCATTGTGCGACGGATTATATTAATTCAATTATTATGGATCATGAATTTTGGCACACAAAATGGGCCACAAATAAAATTGGCTTTCATTTAGAAGACATTCACCCTTTGTTGAAACGTCATTGGGCTTCAACTAACGCTTCAAAAGAGAGCTCGGTGTTAGTTCCACTATGTGGGAAATCGGAAGACTTAGATTGGCTTGCGGAGCGGCATCAACACGTAGTTGGTGTTGAATTAAGTGATATTGCAGTAAAAAGTTATTTTGCTCAACGATTCTATACTCCGACCGTGACTCAACTTGATAGTTTTAACTGTCTATATCAGTTCGATGAATTATCAATTTATCAGGGTGATGTATTCAAAGCACCTTTGCCCTCTGTCGATATTGTTTATGATAGAGCTGCGCTGATCGCACTTCCGTTAGAAGTACGTGCGGAGTACGCTCAACGATTGCTGTCGTTAGTGAACCCTGGAGGCTCGATACTACTTATTAGTGTTGAGCATAATCTTGATAAGCCGTCGCCTCCATTTTCTGTCGAGGCTAACGAAATCCGAACTATATTCGTGAATTGTGACTGCCGTGAGCTAGAGTATGTCGCTTTACCTGATGACAAAGTCGATGGCGAGAGAGTGTGGCTAATTAGACCAAATAGTAAATAGAAAACGATCGTTTCAATATATCAATTGAAAAAAGTCACATTCACCATACTTATGGTAGATGTGACTTTTTTGATTTGTCAGCTCAATAGCGATCAATCACCAAAGAACTAATTGTAATGAATTTGAATTTTACTCGCACATTCAATTGCTAATTCTTTTGCTAGATCTGTACTTTCAGCAGTAGCCAAAGTCACACCTAAACGGCGACGACCATCTATGGTTGGCTTCCCGAATAAGCGAATTTGAGAGTTTGACACTTTCAACGCTTCATCTAGGTTGCTGAACGATAAATCTTCAGATGTTCCTTGTCCCAAGACCGCAACAGAAGCAGCCGGAGAGATAAGATTAATTTGATTAATCGGCAACCCAGTAAATGCACGTACATGAAGTGCAAATTCAGATATGCTTTGTGATGCTAAGGTTACTAAACCGGTATCGTGCGGGCGAGGTGATACCTCATTAAAGATAACAGTATCGCCTTTGATAAAGAGTTCAACACCAAATATGCCGTAGCCGCCAAGCGCTTCAACGACTTTGCCTGCCGCATCCTGTGCAGCGTTTAAGGCAGCTTCTGACATGACTTGAGGCTGCCATGACTCGCGGTAATCTCCATCTTCCTGACGGTGTCCAATCGGAGCACAAAAATGAATACCATCGACTGCTCTGACAGTCAAAAGGGTAATTTCATAATCGAAATCAATGAAGCCTTCAACGATGACGCGCCCAGCGCCAGTTCGTCCGCCTTCTTGCGCGTAATCCCATGCTTTTTCAATATCAGATTGTGATTTGATTATACTTTGTCCTTTGCCAGAAGAGCTCATCACTGGCTTTACGACACAAGGAATACCGACATCAGAAACGGCTTGTGCGAACTGAGCATAATCGTCGGCAAAGTAGTAATGGGAAGTGGTGAGTTTAAGTTCCTCAGCGGCTAATCGACGAATACCTTCACGGTTCATGGTAAGGCGAGTTGCGTTTGCTGTAGGCACAACATTCAAACCCAGCTGCTCGAGTTCTACGAGTTTACTGGTGGCGATTGCTTCGACTTCTGGCACGATAAAGTCAGGCTTTTCTTCATCGATAACATTCGCGAGAGCATCACCATCTAGCATATCAAATACATGACTTCTGTGAGCAACTTGCATTGCTGGAGCGTTAGGGTAGCGGTCACAGGCAATTACTTCTAAACCTAATCGTTGGCATTCTATAGCGACTTCTTTACCAAGCTCACCTGAGCCAAGTAAAAGAACTTTCGAGGCGCTGTTACTGGTAGCTGTGCCTAACATCTGGATTTCCTCATCATCGAAATATTTAGTCTATTTAACGGCGCAATCATACTGAATTTAATTCGAAAAGCAAACGTTTGCCTATGACAATGTTTGAGCCTTAAAACAACGATTTCGTGCAGGATGATTGTTGTCGTTTATCGATAATCAGAATGCAGTAATTAGTGGATGATTTGATAAAGCCAGTTTGCGTACGCGTAGAAAAAAGGTGCTAGGACTGAGGTGATTACGCCGCATAGTACTAGCGCCAATGAGCTAAACGCCGCATCGCGAGAGTCTTTTTCAGCGCAGGTTGCTGTGCCTAATGCATGAGAGACGTTACCCATGGTTAGGCCTCGGGCGATTGGGTGAGTGATGTTTAATAATTTGTATATAGGGTAGGCAAATATTGCACCAAAGAGTCCAACTACTAACACTAAAATCGCGGCTATAGCGGGTTCTCCTCCAAAATGTGCGGAGACTTCCATGGCGATCGGTGTGGTTACCGACTTCGTTAATATCGAGGCGACTAGCGGCATGTCTGCATTTAATATGACAGCAATGGTTGCTGAGGTGACCATGGACATTACACTGCCGAAACCACATGAAAACAAGATGATTCGCCAATTCGCTTTGATTTGAGGAAGTTGCTCATAAAGTGGGTAAGCCAATGCAACGACGGCGGGCTGAAGCAGATAGCTAACCCAAAGGTTGTCGTTGTAATAGTCCTCATAAGACACGTCTAACGCCACTAATATCGAGATGATAAGAGAAACCGAAATTAGAAGCGGATTTGCTAGTGGATGTTTGGCTTTTTTTGCTAACCAGCGAGCAAAGATAAATATTACCAAAGAGATCAATAGCCACATTATTGATCGCCTCGCTTTAATGAGCGATCGAGAACTAAAGCTAACACGATTAACACAATGAATGAACCACCTATAGCACTAGCAAATATAGGCAAAGCGTTATTTGCTAATGTATCAAAATGCTCCATTAACCCGACACTAATAGGTACAAATAAAAACATCATATAGCGAATAAATAATGTAGCACTCGGTTTAACTTGAGCAGAAGGAACGGCACCCGATGCGAGTAAAATAAAAAGTATCAACATACCGATAATACTACCCGGTAAAGCGATGTCGAGTAATTGTTGAATTCCAATGCCGGCATACAAGCACGTGAAGATAATCGCCATGGAAATTAGGTATTTAACAGGATTTCGAGACATTAAATTTTATTCTTTAATTGTGTTAGGAGACAAGGTTACTGACATAGTGATATACGGACTTTAACAGAGACAGTTTTTTTTCATCAGATTGATATTGTTCTGCAAGTTGTTCGAGGTTCATGAAATAACTATCGATATTCTGATCGAAATAATCGCGACAGTGACTTGCCCATTGTTGCTGTTCTAACTGTGTTAACGTGGAAGGGTAGTTTCTAGCACGGTAACGAACGAGTAACGGTTTGATTCGCTGATCGTTAAATTGAATATCAAGTTGCCCTAATAACTCAGGTTGTGTATCTAGAATAATATCCATTGCAGAACGGTCCGCTGGAGTAAAGAAGCCGTTATAAAGCTGTGTATCGACATTCTCAGACTTTGGATAGTCTTCTTGTTGTGAAAACAGTTCAGTAAGCTTACTACGTACATCTTGATTGGCTTTCAGAGTATTTAGGTTTTCTAAACACTTCGAACGGTCAATACCAAGTTGGTGCGCATTTTCAGCGGTGAGAGTTTTCGCGGGGGCAAGTATCGGGCATTTATTTAAGTGTACGAGCTTGACCGGAATAGGAAGCTCATCTGCCGCAAGATCTTGTCGTTTTGTGTATAGGCGTTGTCGTATTTCATCGGCATCTAGCGTTAATAAAGGAGTAGGGTCCATCGATAGATCGACAACAATGACGGCATTGTTATTGGTTGGGTGCCAAGCAAATGGAACAATCCAGCTAGTATAATTGCGTTCTCTACCGAACATTCCTGAGACATGCAGTAGTGGTGTTAAATTGACAATATCAATGAGTGGGGTGAGCGCTTTCTTATGGCGCATAGAAAGAAAATAGTCAAATAGCTTAGGCTGTGCTTGTTTGATTTTCTTAGCCATTTCGATAGTAGCAATGACATCGGCCATCGCGTCATGGGCATTTTCGTGTTCAATATCGTTGGCAATCGAGAGGTGCTCAAGTTTGAAGCTTGGGTAGCCTTCTTCATTATCAGGCCAAACAATCCCTTCAGGCCTAAGTGCATGACAGGCTCGCAACACATCGAGTAGATCCCAACGTGAATTGTTATTTTTCCAAGCCCATGAATAGGGATCGATAAAGTTGCGGTAACAGGTATAACGAGTCACTTCATCATCAAATCGAATATTGTTGTAGCCAAGATTGATCGTCTGTGGTTTTGCCATTTCTTGATGAATTAAACGAATAAACTCAGGCTCTGGTAGTCCTTCTTGAACGGCTTTTTGTGGTGTAATACCCGTGATCAATACAGCCTCTGGATTAGGCAAATAATCCATAGGGGGTTGGCAATAAATAACTAATGGTTCACCAATTATATTGAAATCCATATCGGTGCGCACACCAGCAAATTGGCTAGGACGATCTAGCGCTGGGCTGGTTCCCCAGGTCTCATAATCGAAGAAGAAAAAGCTTGATTGTTCTTGGGAAGGCATCGAAATGGCTCATAGAAAAATTGTACATGTTATATCATTACACCATTAGCTGATTTGCTAAGCAAACAATATTGATTCATAAGCTAATAGATATTATTCAGATATCAATAATTGAACTGGGTGTGATACGATTACACCTTGGTAATTATGTATGTTTTAAGCTAATGAATTTCCGAACAATTAAATAGTTAAGTTAGTCTTTTTTAAACATTATTCGTCAATCGCTTTATTCAGAGTACACGTCATGTTGGATCGCAAATTTCAGGCACAAATTCAAACTAAAATAGATCAAAAAACGAAGCCTCTCGGTGCATTGGGCCAGCTTGAAGTGGTTGCTGCTCAGCTCGCGACAATCCAAAGTCAAGGTAAAGAGGCATTGGTCGATACCATTGAAATCGTAAAACCTACCGCAGTTGTTTTTGCCGGCGACCATGGAATTGCGGAAGAAGGTGTTAGCATTGCACCAAGTGCCGTGACTCAGCAAATGGTGATTAACTTTTTGAATGGTGGCGCTGGTATTAATTGTTTTTGTCGTTCAAATAACGTGGAGTTGTACGTTGTCGATGCCGGAATACTCTTACCTGTCGAGTTAGAACACCAAAATTTCGTTCAGCAACGCTTAGGTGATAGAACCAATAATTTTGCAGTTGAGCCAGCTATGACTATTGATATTGCTAGACAGGGTATCGAATACGGAAAACAATTTGTAGGCTCATTAATTACGAATGGTTCAAATCTCGTTATGTTTGGTGAGATGGGAATCGGTAATACCAGTAGTGCTGCAGCAATAGTGTCTGTATTGAGTGGGCAAGATGTATCGAAATGCGTAGGCATGGGAACAGGAATCACACCTGAGCAATATACAAAAAAATGTCAATTGGTTGCGCAAGGCGTTTCTCGATGCAACTCTCAAGATCCAATCAAAATATTAGCCGAAGTCGGTGGATATGAAATTGCCCAACTGGTTGGTGGCTTCCTTGCAGCTTCGGAAAATGGTGTGCCGGTTATTGTTGATGGCTTTATTGTTACCGCCGCTGCTTATATTGCGATGCGGATTGATCCAGCATGTCGCGACTATATGATCTTTGCTCATCAGTCTGAGGAACAAGGTCATCAGATTGTATTAGATGAGATGAACGCCAAACCCTTGTTGCAGCTTGGGTTGCGTCTTGGTGAAGGAACCGGTGCCGTATTAGCAGTGCCATTATTACGTTGTGCTGCTGAATTCTACAATACTATGGCAAGCTTTGCTGAAGCGGGAGTTGAAGTTTAAATGCCCCAATTAAAATACCAATGGGAACTATTTTTATTGGCGCTGAGTTTTTTTTCTCGAATACCTGTTGCAATGAACTTACCTTATTCTCCTGAACGAATGAATCAAAGTGGCCGCTATTTTCCGCTAGTTGGCGCTGTGATTGCGTTGGTTTGTTATGTTTTCTTCTTAGGCCTAACAACCATCCTTCCGGTGAATATTTCACTGTTTTACATGATGGTGGTGAGCGTATTAGTAACAGGGGCATTCCATGAGGATGGTCTTGCCGATATGGCCGATGGTATTGGTGGAGGCATGACTGTTGATAAGCGTCTTACGATTATGAAAGATAGTCGAATTGGGACCTATGGTGCGGTAAGTTTAGTCCTTGTCTTGCTGGGTAAGTTCTTGCTTTTATCTTCCATTTTAGAGTCCAACACGATTTCATTTATTATCGTGTTGGGATGTGGGTACATTTCAAGCCGAGCCATAGCTGCAACACTTATTTATAATACCCCCTATGTAAGTGAATTAGATTTGAGCAAAAGCAAGCCCTTAGCTCAAAGCCAGTCTTTAGGGGAGTTAATAGCAATAGTGTTAACGGGGGTTATTCCACTTGCGTTTCTTCCGTTTAAAGTCATGTTACTTATTGCACTTTTACTTTTAGTCAGCCGCTTTTTGCTTAAACGTTGGTTAATATTACGGTTAGGGGGCTTCACCGGGGATTGCTTAGGGGCATTTCAACAAATTAGTGAATTATTAATCTACACATGTTTGATCGCTTGTTATCAAGTCCAGTGGTTATAAGGAAGTTGTATGCCAATCACGCTTATATTGGGAGGAGCAAGAAGTGGTAAATCGAGCTTCGCAGAAACCAAAGCAAAACTTGATGACAGTAAAAAAGGCAGCTCTTCATTACATTACGTCGCTACTGCGGTTGCATTTGACGACGAAATGAAAGCGCGTATTGCTCATCACCAACAGCGTAGAGGGAGTGAGTGGCAAGAGCATCTTGCTCCTGTGAACCTGTCACAACAACTAGAACAGTTTTCAACAAAAGACACGATTTTAGTCGATTGTTTAACCGTTTGGCTAAATAACGTTATTTACAATGACGGGCGGGATATCGAGGAATTGGAATTATTAGAGAAAGTTGAGCAACTAGTTGGTAAGTTGGAAAACAGTGATGCGAATGTCATTTTAGTATCAAATGAAGTTGGTTTTGGTGTCGTACCATTGGGGAAGGCAACGCGTCTGTTCGTTGATCATGCGGGATGGATGAATCAAAAAGTGGCGAGTGTGGCTGATAATGTCGTTTTGGTTGTTGCTGGCATTCCTATGTCATTAAAAGGCTCTTTATGAAGCAAATTAACGTGTATTTGCTAAGACATGGTAAAACGTTAGGAGAACCAGCTCTCAATGGACAAACAGATGTCTTAGTTGAAGAGTCGCTGCAACTTGAAATTTCGAGACGTATCGCAAGCAGCGATATTTCATTTTCCCAGGTTTACAGTTCACCTTTGCGTCGTTGTTATGACCTGGCGAAATTGGTTACTACAAACAATAAAGAAAGGGTTCTAAACGTTAATCCTAATTTAAGCGAGATGGATTTCGGTATCTATGATGGTGTCGAATTTAATTCGCTTGAAAAGCATCAATGGCAGCCATTAGAAGAGTTTTGGAAAAGCCCTGCGTCTGCCCATCTTCCAAATGGGGAAAAACTGGAGCAGTTTAATCAGCGCTGTATTGAAGCTTGGCACTCAATTATCGATGATCTTTCCGAAGAGACTTTGATTATTGCTCATGGTGGAACGATAAGAATGATTCTTGCTCATGTTCTTAATGTCGATTGGGCTAACCCACAATGGGTTACTAGTTTGGGTATTGATAATCAATCTATTAGCCATATTCAAGTGACGTTTGATGGGAGTAATCATCATTTTTTGGTTAAGAGTATTGGTGTCACATTGTGAAAATTTAGCCACAATTAAAACCAACTTAATGTTACGATTACAGAAACTATATTGTTAATTGCATCGATTACTTTAGCTCGGTAATTTTCAGGTGCGATTCGGGGAGCGCTAAATGGATCACTTTCTATTTAAACAATCATTTTTAACCGATAGTCTAGAAAGTCACTCTGAACCATCTGATGTTAATTTTGTTAGTCCCAATGGCACCGTATTCAAATTACTTCGAAATGGTGTTCTTGAGGTTATTCCGGCTGATTTTCATCCCGGTACGTCAAAGAGCATTGTGATCTCCTGTGGTATTCATGGTAATGAAACAGCGCCTATTGAACTCGTAAACAAGTTGGTCTCTGACATTGAGAGTGAACATATCACTCTCTCACATCGTTGCCTGTTTATCATTGCCAATATTGAAGCGATTAAACAAAACAAAAGATATATTGATGAGAACCTTAATCGTCTGTTTGATGAAACTCCCCGAGAAGATACGAAAGAACACCTGCTAGCTGAAAGTCTTAAATACCTTGTTCAAGAATATTGGAATGACACTCCAATAGAGTCGCGTTGGCATTTCGATCTTCATTGTGCGATACGAGATTCAAAACATACTACGTTTGCAATAAGTCCTAAGTCGCGATATGCGGTACGAGATAAAGCGCTGTTTGATGTACTAGAGCTTGGCAATATTGAAGCCGTTGTACTTTCGAACGCGCCTTCCAGTACATTTAGTTGGTATACAGCTTCAACACTTGCAGTGAAGTCAGTGACTGTGGAACTAGGGCGAATAGGACGCTTTGGTGAAAACGATTTGGCGAAGCTGGCTGCGTTTTCGTCAGCGCTTACTATGCTGTTAGCCAATGAAAAGATTAATGTCGAGCACACCAACACTCCGATTTATCGTGTCAGTCGAAGTATCATACGAATGCATGACGATTTTAAATTCTTATTTGATCAAGATGTCGCGAATTTTACATCGTTTATCCATGGTGAAGTCTTTGGTCATGATGGTGATAAGCCGCTGATGGCAAAGAATGATGGAGAGGCCGTTATTTTTCCGAATACCCATGTCGCCATAGGAGAAAGAGCTGCGTTAATGGTATGTCTTGTTAACGGACGCTTTGAACAAGGCCAGTTAGTTTACGATTAATTCACCATCAGTTGAAAATTTTCAATTTATAACTTAGGGACTAGCCGTTAAGGTGAGTCCCTTATTAATACTCTCTAAGAATATCTTTCTAATTATGAATCTCTCTCAAATAGCGGAACAAGAGCAGAAGTCATGGGCGTCAACGATCAAGCGAATGACTATAGCGATGTTGTTACTCAGCATCGGCTATACACTTGTCGGTGATCTTGTTATTAATCCATTTGATGGACTCGACCAGCTTGAACAACAACTTCTATTTCAATTGCGTATTCCTCGGCTCGTTGCGGCGCTTGTTATTGGCGCATCGTTGGCAATTAGTGGAGCAACATTGCAAATTTTATTGAGAAATGTCTTGGCTGAGCCGGGAGTGATTGGTGTATCCGGTGGCGCCAGCGTCGCGATGGTTGTATTAATTACTTTTTTTCCATTTGCAGCAAATACTTTTGGCTACACGGCTGGAGCGATTGCAGGTGCGATCAGTTTTACAGTTGTTTTAGTGGCAATGGCAAGAGTTCATCGACTGTCGACAACCCGACTACTTCTTGTGGGGGTGGTTTTAGGTATTATTTCAAGTTCCATTGTCACTCTAGCATTTTACTTTTCCGACGAACTTAGCTTAAGACAGTTAATGTACTGGTTGATGGGCAGCTTAAGTGGGGTGAGCTTTACACAATTTTATGTCTTACTAATTCCATTTCCCGTAATTTATTGGTTAATCAAACAGGCTAATCGATTGGACAAGATTATGCTTGGAGAAATTCATGCTCAGCAACTCGGTATTGATGTGTATAAATTGCGCTGGAAACTGATCGTGGCTGTATCACTATTGGTTGGTTGCTCGGTGGCAATAGCAGGGGTTATTGGATTTCTCGGTTTAGTCATCCCACACATAGTTCGCCTTGCTATTGGCACAGAGAATCGTTATTTGCTACCCACTTCAGCCGTCGCTGGTGCAATGTTTCTCGTCTTTTCAGATTTAATTGCACGAACTGTATTAACAAACGCGGAATTGCCGTTAGGTGTTGTCACTACGTTATTTGGGGCACCTGTATTTATTTGGATGTTAGTAAAAAGCCATGATTATCGTTAACAACTTGTCTGTTGATACTCGTTTAAATTCATCTTCGTTTTCGATTGAGAAAGGGGAGAAAATACACCTGATCGGCCCAAATGGAAGTGGGAAAAGCTCGTTATTGGCGGCGCTTGCTGGGGTGTTACCCGCGCGTGGCATAGTAGACATGGCTGGTGCTGATCTTCTTCAAATGTCGATATCACGTCAAGCAACATTGAGAGCATACTTAAGTCAAAACGACCAACCTAGCTTTCATGTAAAAGTGCATCAGTATTTAATGTTATCTCACCCGGAAGATATCAACTTTAAGCCAGAAGAGTTTGAGCAGATAGTGAGGTTTTTAGTTGAGCGTTTATCATTAAGTGAAAAGCTAAATGACTCAATCTTAAATTTATCCGGTGGTGAATGGCAAAGAGTCAGACTTGCGGGGATTTTTCTTCAAGTTTGGCCTTCGCTTAACCCTTCATCTCAGTTATTAATTTTAGATGAACCAGCGGCTGCACTTGATATTGGGCAGGAAAAGCTACTGTATCAATTAATCGATGAGGTAGCGAAATTAGGTATTGCGGTTGTGGTTGCGAATCATGACTTAAACCGAGCGATTCAATATGCGGATAAGGCGTTAGTTCTCCATAACGGGGAACAAATAGCTTTTGGCGAGGTAAATTCAGTGATCGAGCCCGATCTGATTGGAAAAATCTTTGATACATCAGTTAAGGCGGTAAAGGTAAATAACCGAACTCATTTAGTCTTTGACTAGTTTGGTGCAATTTGCACGATCGTCGATCGTTACTGATGTGTAAATTAGTCTTCATTTGTCATGGAATTCAATTATTTCTTTATATGTCAGTCGGTTAGAGGTGTTTTGTATTTTTGGCACGTAAATAGCATTAGTTAAAGAGATACATTCTCGTTCTTGTTAGGCTTTAATAAAGTCTCCTTAGCCACCCTGATGAAAATCAAGGTGGTTTTTTTTATCGTAATTTTAATATTTTAACCTTGGAATGATGATTATGTTAGACAAGGCTTGCCAGATCCGCTGGACGATAATATACAGATTTTAGTACTTTTCCTTTGCGTATCGTTTTTCCATTTCCATGGAAGTCTTGTGCACATTTTGCAATGATATACGGCGATTTTTCAATGGGCATGAGTTCCACGCCTTGTTTAGCATAAAACTGCTCAGTTTCTTTATATTCATCAAAATTACGACAAACTTTACTCATATTCGAGCTATGTACTTCATCCCAACACGGAACAAAGTCAATATCTCGATTAGCAGCAACATGCAGCAGTAACTCAATCAGATAGCTAATGGCCATATTATCATTGATAGAAACGTCACCGAGGTGAACTAAACGGCCCATTAGTACATAAACAGTGTCTACAATCGCATCGGCTTGCTCAACTTTATCTGGGGCTTCAGCCAGTTCAGTGAGCTCTTCAATCGCTAATGATGAGTGTAAGGTATCCGCTGCTTGGTCAAGCGATAAACGATTGTTTACAGGTAGATCAAATGTTGAACGAAATTCAACAATATCTTGATACAGGTGGTCAAAAAGGGGTTGAGTAAGTTTGGTAAATTGCATATTCAATCCATTATATTTCTATATTTGAGTAACAAGGTTTTCTATTTCTATTTGTATAACTGCGTAACTGTGGTTGCTTCAAGTTCTGCACCAACGAGGTTTTCATCCCAATCTATACCAATCAGCACATCATCTTCATCTAAGGTGATCAGCCAATCTTCTACAAAAATATCTAAGGGAATTTCGATGACTTCGAATTCACTCCACTCGTCGATGGTATGTTGACTTGCTTTTTCTTTAGTTGACCAAAATGGCATAACCTCTTTGGTGAGATCTTGTGATTCACAGGAGAGCCAACCATCTTCGGCTCTTAATCCCCAAATTAGCTTATTTGATTGAGATGAAGAGATGAATTGAGAGATCTCTGCTGCATATTGTTCAGATTGACTAGCCATTTTGTTTACCCTTAAAAGTTTAAATTGGAGGTTAACATTGCGAAGCGAAAATTGATATGAATAGAATGAAGACACAAATAAAAATGGCTAACATATGTTAGCCATTTAATTACTTTAAATTAACGTCACATTAGTTGTCTGTTTGACGTGGTAATGTGGTGAAAATTGTCCATCGTTTGGATATGTCGCCTTTATGGCCAATTACCGATGCAATAACACGACGGTTTTTAGCGTGGCTAATCGGATCATCACCTTCAGCTTCGAGACGTGTATCTCCGTATGCGACAATTGAAATTCGACTCGCATCGATTCCTTCATCAATCAGCTTCTGTTGTACCGATAATGCACGGTTTTTAGAGAGCGCTAGGTTTGCATCAGGGTTACCCACTTTACTTGCAAAACCACTTAACTCGATAGTTACGGCTGGGAATTCCTTTAAAAAACTCGCCATTTCAGTGACTTGAGCAATAAAAATTGGATTGATTTCACTGGATGCATTCGAGAATAAGATATGAAGAGCTTTCTCGTCAGAACTATCTGAATAGGCACCACATCCATCATTGTCGATACTAGCTTGAATCGATGTCTCAGGACACAAATCACGAGCATTGATCACACCATCATCGTCATTTAAATCAAATTGTTGATTAGCGACCGGAACATCGAGATATTCATATTCATCACTGGATGAATCAGCAATGTCCGAAGCAAATGCTAATGATGAAGAGAGTAATAGTAGAGCCGAAGCATACTTAAAATAAGTCATTTTAATATTTCACCTCTTCAGACCATTCTTCAGGGATATCAACACGTAGAGCATCAAGTATAGAACCTGAGGCATTTAATACACGATATTTTGCATATTGCTCAGTATATTTTGTCTCTAAATAATCTTGACGAGCTTCGAATAGCTCATTTTGACTATTTAAAAGATCGAGTAACGTACGCTGCCCAATTCGGTATTGTTTCTGATAAGCGATAACCGTTTTTGACACTGCATCTACATGATCAGAAAGATAGGATTTTTGTTGCATAGAAAGCTCTAACGCACTCCAAGACAAAGCCATACCTTCTTCTACTTGACGATAGGTATTCTCTCGAAGATCCTTTGCTTGATTCAATTTGTATGCTGCACTTTCTGAATCCGCTTTATCACTACCACCATTGAAAAGGTTGTAATTTAGGCGAAGCATAGCAAGGGTTTCTGTACTCTGACCTTCAAACCCATCAGCGTCATCGTACCAACTATGGCTCGCTTCAACCGAAAGCGTTGGTAAGCTGCTTGCTTTAGATTGCTCGTATTGGAATCGAGCTGCATCGACATCAACTTGGGCAACTTTCAATGTCGGGTGTTTCTCTAAAGCTTGAGACAATGCGAGTTCTGGTGTTTCCGGAATATAATTTTGGTCCGCATTTGGGAATATCAAATCTTGAGGAACATCACCAACTAAACGCTTAAACTGAGTTTGAGCGTCAAACAATTGATTCTGTGCAGCAAGAAAGTTGGCCTGAGCTTTTGCTACACGAGCTTCCGCCTGGTTCACATCAGCAGTAGAACCAACACCAGACTCGGCGCGACGTTGAATATCACGATAAATCGACTTGTGTATTGAAAGGTTATCTTCCGCTAATTGAACTAACTCAAATGCTTGAACCGTGTCCAAATAAATGTTTGCTACCTCGAGAGCTTTATCAGAGGCATCCGCAAGCACTTGGTAGCGTTGAGCTTCAGCTTCGGCAGCAGTACGGTCCATATCATTTAATGTATTTGAACCATCCCAAATTAATTGAGTAAGCGATATTGTGGCTTCTTTTCGCAGCATTTCCGTATCGTCGGTACCGCGTGAGTCAGCAGGGTTTATGGCTTCATATCCAATGCCTGCATCAAGATCGATAGATGGTAAATAACGACCAGCAGAAGAGTTGGAGTCAGAAACCTTACTCTTAAATTCATTGAAAACTTGTTTTAACTCTGGATTTGACTCGAGAGTTGCTGAGACCGCTTGCTCCAATGTTTGCGAGTAAGCAGAACTACCAACAAGCAACAATGAAAAAGCGACTATTTTGAGTGGAAATGCTTTCAAGACATTTCTCCTATTAAACAGGCTAGGCAAATAAAACCAATTTTATAAAAATGATGGTCTCAAGTGTAAGAAATAAATGTGAACTACAATTATTAATAATCAACGATAAAGGATATACCAACCGTATTCAGAACTCTAGGTTTGGAAATAAAAATAATCCACGCATGTGAAATACAATTACTTCAGCCTAGTGATTTAAATATATCTAATATAGATGAATCTATATTTCTGATTTATAACAAGTAAATATTCATCGAGCTTTCCTCGTTACTCTATTATTTTGTCAGAGTTTGTTAATCCATTCGAAATATAGATTAGAAAAACTGCGATATGTGTGATTACTGCTATAATGTCAGGTAAATGTCAAAATAAACAATTATTATAGATAGTTAAGTGCTAATGAACCTGGTTCATTACGTAGTCACTTTAACAGCTTCGAGGCAAATTCTATGGGTATCGGAACTTTATTTACACTAGCAAATGTAGCTGCTGATCAAATTGTCGTTATCGACAAGCTAGGTAATGTGTCTATCGTCGATTCAAGCTCAGATATGGCTGAAGGTGTCGTTGTTCTCGAACATGACCAAATCACCACTATTAATGATGAAAGTGAATTTTCAGCAAAGCAGATCATCGATGGACAACCTGTTGATGTAACGGCGGATGTAAATAACATTATTTCTCAAATCGAGGCTGGACTGGATCCCACGGCATTGGGAGATGAGTTCGCTACAGCTGCTGGTGGTACCTCAGGTTCAAGTATCACATCAGCGTATACCGTCGAGTTCTCAGGTAGTGAAACCATAGCACAAACTCAATTCGATACGGTTTCGTCGTTTGCAACACAATTATCGGAGGAGCAAGTTTCTTCTCTCGGTAATTTTGCTACAGAAGTTATAGCTGAATCGGTGAAAGACGCAGTTTTGCCAGTCGTGAATATCACTATCGATCCGATTACCGACGATGACATCATTAACGGCACCGAAGCGGATGGCACCGTCACCATCACAGGTAGCGTCGGTGGCGATGCATCACTGGGCGATATTGTCACGTTAGAAGTGAACGG
>NZ_JBSQDJ010000009.1:0-132639 GCF_053850235.1 Vibrio phycocola
TTGAAACCTAAGTTACTTCTAAGAAGTAAAATTGATTATCATCAACGAGTGCCCACACAGATTGATAGGTCTAAATTTTTAAAGAGCGCTCTTCGTGAGTCATCACTGAAGAGGCGGTTATTCTAGCGATATAACTTAAAGTGTCAAACACTTTTACAATTTAGTTTTTATCAGCTTAAACACCTAACCAACTTGACGTACCGCCCTGTTGGTGTTGGCGCATTATAGGGAGTTAACAAAACTTGGCAATAGCAAAAACCATTATTTTTTAACTTTTCAAACCGACAGGTTAAAGAGTAGACAATCTGCCCATTTTATCTTCTTTATTTTAGTGAAAAGGCAAATTTACACTCGCCTTTCTTTCTAATAACCTTTCTAAATTTATTGTGTCATAACCAATTGGCCATTTTTCACTTTTAGATTGACAGCTTTGCCAGGTAATAATTGCCCACTCAAAATACTTTTAGCTAGGGGGTTTTCTACCATTTGTTGAATTGCTCGTTTTAACGGCCTTGCTCCATAGACAGGATCAAACCCAACTTCCGCGATAAGCTCAAGAGCATTTTTACTTAAATTTAAGTCATAATCTTTTTCTTGCATCCGTTTACGCAAGCGTTCTATTTGAATAGATGCAATCGACGCGATCTGTGCTTTACCTAACGGGTGGAACACTACGCTTTCATCGACGCGATTTAGAAATTCAGGACGAAAGTGCTTACCAACCACATCCATAACTTTCTCTTTCATTTGATCGTAATCGAGATCGTTAGCATTTTCTTGAATATGATGAGATCCTAAATTGGACGTCATAATGATAACAGTATTACGAAAATCTACCGTCCTCCCCTGGCCATCCGTTAATCGTCCGTCGTCGAGTACTTGCAATAAGATATTGAAGATATCCGGATGCGCTTTTTCTACTTCATCTAATAAGATAACGGAATAAGGTTTACGTCTAACAGCCTCGGTTAAATAACCACCTTCTTCATAACCAACATAACCAGGAGGAGCTCCGACAAGTCTCGCAACAGAGTGCTTCTCCATAAATTCTGACATATCAATTCGAACCATGGCTTCTTCACTATCAAACATAAAGTTTGCTAATGTCTTACACAGTTCCGTTTTACCGACACCCGTTGGGCCCAAGAAAATGAATGAACCTATAGGACGATTCGGATCTGATAATCCAGCTCGGCTGCGTCGAATTGCATTGGCAACTACTTCTACCGCTTCTTTTTGACCAATGACTCTTTTATGCAGTACTTCTTCCATGCGTAAGAGCTTTTCTTTCTCAGCTTCTAGCATTTTGGATACGGGAATTCCGGTTTGCTTTGATAACACTTCTGCTATTTCTGCATCCGTAACGTTATTGCGTAATAGCGTCATCTCTTGCATTTCAGCTTGCGCCGCAAGATCTAACTGTCGTTCTAATTCAGGAATTCGACCATATTGCAGCTCAGACATCCGATTTAGATCGCCAGCTCGCCGTGCAACATCCATATTCATTCGCGCTTGTTCTAACTCGGTCTTTATATGTTGAGTACCGGATAACGCTGCTTTTTCCGCCTTCCAAATTTCTTCTAACTCAGCATAATCACGCTCTTTCTCGCTCAATTCGTCGTTTAAGATATTGAGTCGTTTCTCACTGGCCTCATCTTGCTCATTAGAAAGCGCCTGTTGCTCTATCTTTAATTGGATAATGCGTCGCTCTAATTTATCCAGTGACTCGGGCTTTGAATCTATCTGTAAACGAATACTCGACGCTGCTTCATCAATCAGGTCAATCGCTTTATCGGGCAATTGGCGATCAGATACATAGCGATGTGAAAGTGTGGCTGCGGCAACAATCGCAGGGTCGGTAATATCAACATGATGGTGAAGCTCGTAACGCTCTTTAAGGCCACGCAAAATAGCAACCGTATCTTCAACCGTTGGCTCATCCACCAACACTTTCTGAAAACGTCTTTCAAGTGCAGGGTCTTTTTCTACATACTGACGATATTCATCTAGCGTAGTGGCACCAACACAGTGAAGTTCTCCACGAGCTAACGCTGGCTTTAACATATTACCGGCATCCATTGAGCCTTCACCTTTACCAGCACCAACCATAGTGTGAAGTTCATCAATGAAGAGAATCACATTCCCCTCTTCTTTGGCCAATTCATTTAGAACAGACTTTAATCTTTCTTCAAATTCACCACGATACTTTGCTCCTGCGACCAATGATCCCATATCGAGTGACAATACTCGCCTTCCGCGTAACCCTTCTGGAACTTCGTTGTTTATAATACGCTGAGCAAGCCCTTCAACGATTGCCGTTTTACCGACACCAGGCTCACCGATAATAACGGGATTATTCTTGGTACGACGCTGAAGCACTTGAATGGTCCGGCGAATCTCATCATCACGACCAATAACAGGATCGAGTTTGCCCTGCTCTGCTCGTTCTGTCAGATCTACCGTATATTTCTCTAACGCTTGGCGAAGCTCTTCAGCATTTTGATCATTTATTTTTTGTCCACCTCGGATCTGATCTATCGCACTAGAAACCTTTTTCTCATCCAATCCAACCAGTTTGAGCAGTTTTCCTAGTGGGCCTTTATCATCAAGTGCTGCCAGTAGGTAGATTTCCGAAGAGATATATGCATCTTGACGCTTCTGTGCCACCTTATCGCACACGTTGAACAACGAGCCAAGACCACTAGAAAGTTGTACATCACCACCAATACCACTCACTTTCGGAAGACGGTCGAGAATTTCACCTAACTTCGATCTCAATTGCATGATATCGATATTGAGTAGTGTAAATAGAGGTCGAATTGGACTGCCATTTTGATCGAGCAAAGCAACCATCAAATGTACTGGCTCGATATATTGGTGATCACGCCCAAGCGCTAGAGATTGGGCATCTGAAATTGCTATTTGGAATTTACTTGTAAAACGGTCAAGGCGCATAAGACACTCCTCATCTAATTCTGTTTTTGCTATTAAATTGATAAGCAACTGATAAGAAAATGGATACGAATTAAGCAGTTTTCAAGGGGGAAAAAGGAAAAGAATGAATAATGGTGAATTCAGTATGAACTATTCAAACCAGATAAATGTAGCTTGACGCCCTGTCACACCATCACGTCGGTATGAATAAAAAGAATCAGAGTCATTGTAAGTGCAAAGATCGCATGACGTCACTTGACCAATACCTGCACGATTTAGCCGTTGCGTTGCCAATTGATAAATATTCGCCACCCATTTACCTTCACCTCGACCAGAAACAAAAGCAGTACTCGCTCCAGCATCAAACTGACAAAATGCTTCAACGACATCTTCGCCCACTTCGAATGCACTCGGGCCAATTGCCGGACCAAGCCAGGCAAAAACGTCATCATTAAAATGTGATAAAGCTTGTTCTAATATTCCGTCGGATAAACCTCGCCAACCGGCATGAACCGCAGCAACCTGAGAACCTTGACTATTACAGAGTAAAACTGGAAGACAATCGGCAGTCATTACACCACAGACAAGGTTTGAACACTTAGTGAACGACCCATCGGCATCCAGTATTTGCGTTGTCGGCTTGGTGAGTTCAACAACATTTGTAGAGTGTGTCTGATTCAGCCACACCGGAGAACTGGGCATAGATAGTTGGTCAACAACCGATTGGCGATTTTGCATGACACGGTTTGGATCGTCTCCAACATGCATACCTAAATTCAGACCTTTATACTCAAGTTGAGATGCCCCGGTTGCACGCATCGTTGCATACGCTTTTACATTTTTTGGGGCATTCCAATTAGGCGTAATCATTAATCAAGCAACTCATCTCGACCATAAAGCACGGTATCTTCACGTAATGCTTCGGTAAGCTCTACCATGTCATCTGGAATTGGAGCATGAAACTCTAACTCTTCACCTGTGATAGGGTGAGCGAAACGTAGCATAGCAGCATGAAGTGCTTGGCGATCGAAATTACGAATCATGTCCGTTAACTCGTCGCAAGCGCCTTTTGGTATGCGTGCACGCCCGCCATATGCGCTATCGCCCAACAAAGGATGTTGAAGATAGGACATATGAACACGAATTTGGTGCGTTCGCCCGGTTTCAAGACGAAGGCGAATCCGAGAATGTTCTCGAAAATGCTCTGCGACACGATAATGAGTAATAGCGGGTTTCCCCATCGGACTCACAGACATCAATGTCCGTTTCGTCGAATGACGACCAATTGGTTTATCAACCAAACCACCAGCTGTCATTTTACCAATCGCAATCGCTTCATATTCACGCGTAATATTGCGTTTTTGTAATTCTCGAACCAGCTTAGTTTGAGCGGGTACTGTTTTCGCCACAACCATAAGTCCAGTTGTGTCTTTATCCAAACGATGCACAATTCCAGCTCGAGGAACTTCCGCAATCGGAGGAAAATGAAACAGTAGTGCATTCAACACTGTACAATCTGGTGTACCGGCTCCTGGGTGAACCACGAAATCGCGAGGCTTATTGATGACTAAAATATCGTCATCTTCGTAAACGATATTTAGAAAAATATCTTGAGCTTCCCAACGTTCTTCATCTTCCAATTCCGCTTGGAGCACCACTTCCTCACCGCCAAATACGCGGATTCTTGGTTTGGTGATAACCTTGCCATCGACTTGAACCTTGCCATCGACAAGCCACTCTTTTAATCGAGAACGAGAAAAATCAGGAAATATTTCAGCGATCGCTTGATCCAAACGCTGACCTAGTTGACTATCTTTTATTGTACTTTTTAATTCAATCTGCTGAGCCATATCGAACTTTTTCATAAACCTAGAGACTAAAAGCCTCTAGTAGGGATAAAATGATGGCTTATTCTATCTGTTACTATACAGAAAGTAACGAAACCTTTTTGAAACATTCATTGTCTCTGGACTATTTGAATAATTAGGAAATAACTTCTGACATGAAATATCGCGCAATCACTGGATTAATGACGCTTGCTTTATTAGCTGGTTGTTCAACACAAAAAGTAATGGTCCCCGACATTCCAGCCTCGGATCTTTATGCAGAAGCACAGTTTTCTTTGGAAAAAGGAAGTTGGACTGAAGCCATTAGACAGTTGGAAGCGATCGATTCTCGCTATCCATTTGGTGCGTACTCCCAACAAGTTCAGCTCGATTTAATCTTCGCGTATTACAAATCGGAAGACTGGGCATTAACGTTGGCCGCAATTAATCGTTTTGTGCGCCTCAATCCAACTCACAAAAAAATTGATTGGGTCGTCTATATGCGTGGATTGACTCATATGTCTCAAGATTCGAGCATGATGCATGATCTATTTAACGTTGATCGAAGCGATCGCGACCCTGAACCAGTTAAAGCGGCATTTAATGATTTTAAACAATTACTACAGCGCTACCCTTCTAGCATTTATGCGAAAGATGCTCAGTTAAGAATGTTGGCGTTGAAGAATCGATTAGCGAATTATGACCTAGCTACAGCTGAATATTATTTGCGTAGAGAAGCTTGGATATCGGCCATTAACCGTTGCCAGGAACTACAAAAATCTTATCCAGACACGGTTGCCGCAAGAAAAGCACTTAATATTCAACTTAAAGCTTATGAGCAATTAAAGTTATCCAAAGCGGCTGCGCATACGAAAACGCTAATTGAGTTAAACCCAATTTGATGTTTTAAATGGTAATTCTGACAATACGATTAATTAAAAAAAGCGTTCCTAATATCTTGGACGCTTTTTTACTATTTGAGGCAAAATAACTCAGGGTCTATTGATCGAATATGATCAACTGAGGAGAGTGAGAGCTAAGAAGGTAGAATAAATCATATTGCATACAAACCAAGTAGCACAACCTTCAAAAAAAATCGAGTTAACTCCCTAAAAAACAAGTGATTTTTTAGCGAACCCTAATTAACAACTTAACGACTATCGGTGAAAATTCAAGTTATCATCACAAATAAATTTCTACTTTTTGCAAGTGATCACGTTTATCTTGCACGATAATAAATAGCCCAGAAAATGTGATTTATATCACATTTATTTACTGTTAAATCGGTAATCTGAAGTTAACCCATAAGGGAAGGCAACAGAGGAAAATATGCTATATGAAAATAAATATCACAGGTAAGAACATCGAAGTCACCTCTGCAATCCGAGACCATATAGAAGGTAAGTTAAAAAAACTAGAAAAATGGCAAGTCGACATTATTGGATGCCAAGCAAGTTTTAGTGAAGAGCCCAACAAACAGAAAAAATTTGAAGCAACAATTACCATACCTAAAGGACAATTAAATGCTTCAGCACATCACGAAGATCTTTATGTTGCGATCAATGATGTGGAACAGAAATTAGAACGTCAGCTCAATAAAATTCGACATAAACCAGAAGCACGTCGCTCCGAAAAAATAGTAGCGATTGATAACGAAGAAGAATGAATACTAAGAATAGCGCCGACCGGCGCTATTCTTTTGTCTGTAATATCCCCTCTTATCTATTTTATTAATTTGTATTTCAGACTAAAATCGTTCGACATATTGTTGCACTATCGGTTGTTTATAAGCCACTATCGGCAATTCCCTCGAATGCTCTTGTTTTACTTACGGAAATTACTATGGCAAGTCAGAAATACTCTTTAGAAAAAATTCGCCTCCGGCTCAACGAACTAGATGATCAACTTCTTAGTTTGCTTTCTGAACGCCGAAAATTGAGTATTGAAGTAGCAAAAAGTAAGGTCGAAACAACAAAGCCAGTTCGAGATGCTGAACGTGAACAACAATTATTAGTAAAACTTATCCACAACGGTAAAGATGAATACGAACTTGATGCAGAATATATTACTAAGATTTACCACACGATCATTGAAGATTCTGTGCTGCTTCAGCAATCATATTTACAACATCTTGCTAACCCACAGCAAAACCGAAAACCACATGCAAGAGTCGCCTACCTAGGTTCTCAAGGATCCTATTCACACCTAGCGACACGCGAATACTTCAGTCGAAAAAACATTGATCTCATTGAGTTAAATTGTGAGCAATTCAAAGGTGTAACCAAAGAGGTTGAATCTGGCTATGCTGACTTTGGGGTTCTACCGATTGAAAACACCAGCTCAGGGTCAATCAATGAAGTCTATGACCTACTCCAACATACTACGCTGTATATTGTAGGTGAATTAACGCTGCCCATTGAGCACTGTCTAGTCGCAACCAAAGAAATTAATGTTGATGATATAAAGGTTCTCTATTCTCATCCTCAACCCCATCAACAGTGCAGTGAGTTCTTACACCGCCTTGGAGACATCAAACTAGAGTCATGTGTAAGCACCGCTGATGCAATGAAAAAGGTAAAAGAATTAAACCGTGACGATATTGCCGCTATTGGTAATGCATCTAGTGGCAAGCTTTATGGTTTACAACCGATTTTAGGTAACATCGCCAACCAAACTGAAAACCATACTCGCTTTATCGTTGTCGCTCGAAAACCCGTTGAGGTATCCACCCAAATCCCAGCAAAAACCACCTTGATAATGTCGACCGCGCAAACAGCTGGTTCGTTAGTTTCGGCGCTACTAGTACTACAGAGATTTGGTATTAATATTATTAAATTAGAATCGAGACCAATTATTGGAAATCCCTGGGAAGAGATGTTTTACGTTGATCTCGAAGCACATAGAAATTCACCAGAAATGCAAAAAGCGATCACGGAATTAACAGAGATTACTAAGTATCTAAAAGTTCTTGGATGCTACCCAATTTACAATGTAGCTCCTACACAAGTGATGCAAAAGTAAGACGAGATCACCTTTTGAGGAATAGGTATGCTGACAGTATTCAGCACACTGTATACAATAGATGACTTACTAATATAAATATCAATTTATCCATCAATGTTTGATATTCGCTGTCTTTGATTAAGGCAGTTTCTTTTTCTAGAGAGCTCCTACTGCACGATGAGATATCTGATCTATATTTGTCTATCACTAGTACCTTTCTCTTTTGTATTCGCAAATGAGAAAGCGCTAAACCTTTACTTTTGGGAAGATACACTATCACCAGATATCATCGCTAGTTGGGAGGCCCTAAGTGACACTAAGATTTCACTCTCACATTTTGACAATGATGATGAACGCAATTTATTGATGCTCAATAGTATTGAGCTGCCTTTTGATATTGTTTTACTTGATAACGTTTCTGCACAAATATTTTCACGACAAGACGCTTTTGAAGACCTATCAACATTAAGCAACCGGAAATACAATGAGTCTCGCTGGAATGAAGCCTGCGGCAATAATGCAATTCCGTACTTTTGGGGAACTGTCGGCATCCTTTACCGTAAAGATCTTGTAAGCCCAGCACCACAAACGTGGAGCGATTTGATTCAGCCCAAAGAAAAACACCGTGGACACATAGGTTTGATAGAAGACAGTGTAGAAACCTTGCTACCAGCATTAAAAACACTGGGATACTCTCCTAATACAGACAATATTGACCAGCTAAAAGCGTCTTATCACCTAATGACTGAATTTAACAAAGATGTGTTAACCTACGAATACGCCCTTAGTTATGTAAGAAGCCATCAAGATAGTAGCGCATTACACATGGCATTAGCCTACAGTGGTGACCAATTCTCCTTAAATCGTTTTTTTCACTCCGATCAATGGGACTTTGTTACTCCCGAAGGTTCACCATTTATATGGGTTGATTGTATTGCGATAAACAGCAATTCGAAACAAAAGGAGCAAGCCAAAGCATTTCTTAATTACCTGATGTCTCCTCATGTAGCCGCAGAAAATGCACTGTATATCGGTAGTTCTCCGGCTAATAAGGCTGCTCTGGAATTTCTTCCGGATAGCTTTAAAAATAATCCCAGTTTTTTTCTGGATAAAACTCGTTTAAGCAACGCAACTCTTGACCAAGAACTTACTCCTGAAAACCTAAGTATTCGGGCCAAAATCACCAATAATTTGTTTAATCAGTATGAAGCTCAACCGTAGAATTTTATTACTTATCGCACCCGTTATTCTCTTCAGTGCGGCGGCATCAAGTTACATTATTTATGAGATCCAAAAAGATGCGCTGCTCAAGAGAACCGATAGCTATTTACAACTCAATATGGAAAAGTTGGCAGGACATTATCGTCAGACCAATTCTATTCTGAGCGGCTACACCTATACCTTGACTAAAAGTGATATAATTCAACGCTACTTTTCCCATGAAAGCAATCCAATTCGTGAACTAGAGCTGATTGATAACCTGCAGCAAACAATTAGCAGTTTTCAACCCAAAGATGATCAGTTTATTGCTCTCTCGATTTTAGATGCTCAAAAAAAACCGATGTACTACACAGAGCACAGTGACGATCCGTTCGCAACGATGGATCCCCTCGTTCTGCATCACTTCAGTGAAGTCTATGACACAACAAACCAAAATAGTTTTGTTGGTTACAGTGAAAATAAAGACGCAGAAGGCATCTTACTGCGTTACGAAGCCCTTGATATTAAAACGCTAAAGCCCCCGCTGAGTTACAAAAAGAGCGAGATTATTTTCGTTGTTGTCTACTCAAAGCTAGAGCGATTTAATCAACAGCGTAAAGAATTAGAGAACAGCAATAAAAGCTCGATATATTTCTCTACTAAGCCTACTGAGAAAGTCGGGTTACACCAAAGCGTTGAATTGCAGTCAAATTTCTATGCGAACCTCGACCCTGCGCCATACATTCTGCAAAATAAATTACACGACATTCAAAAACAGCTCATTATTGCATTTAGTTTTTCGGCTTTATTAACCGTATTGCTGCTTGTTATCTCTTTGTATAAGCATGTCATCCAACCAATTTCACGGCTCGATAACCAACTGAAAGAAGTGGAAAGTAATAAACGCAAAAATATAGAAATTCTTGACTCCAAAGATGAAATTGGCCGACTTTCTGCTCGTTTCTACGCCATGTATAGCGAATTGGAAGATGCTTATCATCGGACAAAAATTCTAGCAGAACGGGATCATCTAACCAAACTTGCCAATCGACATCAGTTTCAACGACACACTGAAGCTGTTTTGACTCAAGAACATATCCACGTTTGGGTCTTATATATTGATATGGATAACTTCAAATACATCAATGATAAATATGGGCATCAAATTGGCGACTCGTTACTTATAAGTTTCGCAAACCATATTCATGATCTTTGTTCTGAATTTAACGCGTCTCATCATACGTTTGGGCTAGCGTCGCGCTTATCCGGAGATGAATTTGCCATCTTGCTTCATACGCCATTCCACCAGCCGGATTGTGCCGATGAATTTGCCTTAAAATTGCTGAGTTCTATTCAACATCGTATAACATCACCGCAAGGGAGTTACCCCATAACAGCAAGTATCGGCATCGCAACCTACCCACAAGATGGTGATAATATCGAGAAGTTACTCTCAAACGCTGATACTGCAATGTATCAAGCTAAACGTGCAGGTAAAAACCAAATCGCACATTACTCAGTAGAGCTAGATACTGTGGTTCAGCGACGAGGAAGTATTGAGCGAGCGTTACGTGCAAGCAACTTTGACGAAGAATTTAGCCTTGTGTATCAACCATACTTTACCTGTAAAAATTGTTGGTTTGCGGGATTTGAAGTATTACTGCGTTGGGAATCTAAATCCCTCGGATATATCTCTCCAGAAGAGTTCATTCCGATTGCAGAGCAAACAGGGTTATTCGGAACCATTGATCGTTGGGTAGTGAAAAAAACATTCGAACAGTTCAGCGAAGTACAATCATTATTTAGCAAACCACAGAAGTTAGCCGTTAATTTATCGTCGGCTGAATTAAACTCAACGCAGCTTTCTGAGTATATTGCACGACATACCGAAACCTACGATGTTGACCCAGCAATGATTGAATTTGAAATCACTGAAACTTTTGCGTCAGAATCACAAAGTTTTCCACTGTTACATGAACTATCAAATCTTGGTTTTGATCTCACCATTGATGATTTTGGTTCTGGCTATACTTCGATTTCTCAATTGGTGCAGTATCCAGTACAGAAAATTAAGCTCGATAGGCTTTTTCTGGATACTTTAATTGCCAGTAAAAAACAGCAGGTTATAAAACCACTTATCGATTTATGTCATTCACAAAATATGAAAGTGACTGCTGAGGGGATTGAAAGTGAGGAGATGAATAAGCTGCTAATTGATTATAATTGTGACTATCTCCAAGGCTTCTACTTCGGCCGCCCGATGACACTCGAAGAGCTTCCTAAATGGATTCAAACAATTAAGGTAATTGCTAACGATGATGCAAGTAATCATAACGTCGCGTAATCCCGCTAAAATATCGGCAGTTAGTAACGCATTTACAACATGCTTTCCCAATGAAGAGTTTCAGTTTATTGGTATCAAGGTCGAAAGTGACGTTCGAGATCAACCAATGAGCGATGAAGAGACTCGCCAAGGTGCTGTAAATCGTATCGAAAACGCTAAGCAACAATACCCTGACAATCATTACTATGTCGGCATAGAGGCGGGTATTGAAGGAAACGCAACCTTTGCCTGGATGATCATTGACAGTAGCAGCCAACGCGGTGAATCACGTTCAGCAAGTTTAATGTTACCTCCTGTTGTGCTTTCAAAATTAAATGACGACAACGAACTGGGAGAGGTAATGGATGAGGTATTTAATACTTCAAATATAAAACAGAAAGGAGGGGCGATTGGTTTGCTCACTCATCAACTCTTGACTCGAAGTTCTGTGTACGAGCAAGCACTCATTTTGGCGTTAATCCCTTTTCAGAATCCAGAGCTATATTAACTTTTTTGGGTACTATTGAATAATTCCCCTATTTGGGCCTTTTGCGACTCTTCAAGGCCTTTAAGTTCATTTGAACCTCGAGTAATGGTCGCGATACCCACACCTAACATTTGACTGATTTGACGCTGCGACATATCGCCGCGCAGCAGCTCAACTATAATATTGGCACGTGAAACCAATGCATCGCGCTCATCAGAAGTCAGCAAGATGGTTAGTAGCTGTTCTTCTTGACCATTTTTCACGGCCTCTCTAACCAATTCAATAAATGCAGACCAGTCTTCGAAACTAGGGGTTGATGTCATACTTGTACTCGCTAGGTGATACACACCTCTATTTTAGAGATAAGTATCCGTAATGGAATTAATATTTTGAATTAATTTCATTTTCTTTTAGAAATGGACGCTCTATACCTAGCTGATCACGGTAATAGGTTTCAAACATTAGGATATTCTGTACGTAACGACGCGTTTCGTTAAAAGGAATCGATTCAATAAACTGATACGCGTCAAGCCGACCAGCACGCTCACTCAGCCAGCGATCGACTCGATGTGGGCCTGCATTATAGGCTGCAAGTGCCAAGATACGATTCTGATTATATTTCTTCATTAGTTCGGCAAAATAAATTGAACCTAACTCAATATTTTTATCAGCTTCATAGAGCTCTTCACTACTTTGAAGTTTTACTTGATATTTCTTCGCGGTATAGCGAGCCGTTTTCGGCATCAATTGCATTAAGCCTCGAGCGCCAACACCAGAGCGGGCAATATTATCAAGCGCACTCTCTTGGCGGGCCAACGACAACAATGTAATAGGATCTAACTTTTGTTTTTGTGCTGCCTCGGTAAAGTTATCTAAATGAGCAACAGGAAAACGCAGCGTTACATTGCTCCATAATTTAGCTTGGATAGAAGCGACAACACCGTAATGTGACCACTCTTTTAATAATGCATATTGTGCAAGCATCGCCTTTTGTTCAATCGACGAACGTTTTAATAACCAGTACCATTCACTGCGCGCCGCACTTCCTTTATCACGAGCTAACAGCTCTTCAATACGAATCAAACTGCTATCAAATTCGGCAAGCAATTCAGGTTGGTATTCAATTTGATCCGTTGGATATTCAACGGGCTTATCGAGAATATTTGCTGCTGAAACACTGTAAAAATTGCGTAACCCAAGTAACTTACGTAGCCGCTCTTTTCCGGAAATAGTCTTGCCTAACGCAATTTCGGAACGGCCCAACCAATATTGCCACTCTGGTTCTTGTTGAATATCGTCACTCAATGCAGAGATCATTTGATGAGTTGTTGTCCAATCAGTTAGCTCAATTGCATAACGAATTCTTTGAGATACGACTTTTATATTGGGACTTTGCTTAAAAATTTCATCATTCCAACTAGCAAGCTTCGTATCTTGGGTTTCCATAAGTCGAAGTGCTATTTTTTCACTCAATGCTTGAATTACACCTTGCTCATCTTCTTTTAGCTTTGTCGAATTCATGTCGCTTAACATTGCTTGAACAGCTTTCGTACTAACATGGGTAAGTCGCGCTAAACCCAAATCAATCATTTCCCAGTCATACTTCTTACCGGTATTAACGACCTTGATATACCCTTTAACCAACTGAGGTTGTTCGTATAACTTAGATATTTGTTGTGCGCGTTTCTTACTTGTAGAACTCGTTAACTTTTTGGCTAAATATCCCATCAAGCGCGGATTATTCTCTTTAAATGCTAACTCAATCCGCTGGAGAATATGTTCATTAGTAATTTTCTTCTGGTTAAACAACTGAGAAAATAACGGGTCACATTCACTGGCAACACTGTCACCTGATAGCCACAATTTTAGCCCGCCATCTAGAGCTTGCTGACGGTCACCTTTATGCCACTGTGCAGTATTGTAGAAACATTGACTCACTTCTCCTTTTGGCTCTGTACGAGAAAATTGAAGCAGTTTGTTCCACTGTTTCGATTGACCAAGCAGCTGCAGGTAAGTCTTACTAATCACATTAGAAAAGGGCAATTCTTGATATGTTTCAATGAAGCGTTGTACTTCTTGCGGTGACCGCTGCTCCAAACCAATTAGAAACGACCGATATTCTAAATAAGGCGTAAGTGGATAGCTTGCCAGTTTACTTTTTACTTTTTGGTAGCGTTGCGGAGTGCGGGCATCAAACCATTGTTGAGCTTGGTCGTACAACTTTCGTTGCTGCTCAAGTTGGCTGTTCGCCAATGCGGCGCTTGCTGTTTGCCAAGAACCCATAAGCGTAACTAGAATCAACGTCTTTGTGATGCCCTTACACTGATAATCTATCCTACTCATATTCCGCAACAACCTTACTAATGAAATAAATTGATATTTTAATTGTAGACCGTAGTCGAAGCTAACCGTGCCCTATCTTGCAAAATTAATTGTACAAATCCAATCACATTCACCAAACATCACAGAAAAACATTCACTTAACAGTATTCTTAACAACATTTAAATAAGAGTAATTACTGCTTTTCAATAGCTAAATTAGATCGAGATAGTAACAATAGCGAATGCTTTAGTATAAAATATTTAGCTTAATTCATTAGTTACCATTAGGAATGATCGGCAATGGCTGAATACGTATATACCATGTCACGGGTGAGCAAAATTGTTCCCCCGAAACGACAAATTCTTAAAGATATCTCTCTTAGCTTTTTTCCTGGTGCCAAAATCGGTGTACTTGGCCTTAACGGCGCAGGTAAATCAACTTTACTTCGTATCATGGCTGGTATCGACAAAGATATCGATGGAGAAGCTCGTCCTCAACCTGGACTCAATGTCGGCTACCTTCCCCAAGAGCCTGTCCTTGATGAATCAAAAACAGTGCGTGAAATTGTTGAGGAAGCTGTTTCAGATGTTGCCGATGCATTAACCAGACTCGATGCCGTTTATGCAGCCTATGCTGAAGAAGATGCTGACTTTGATGCTTTAGCAAAAGAGCAAGGCGAATTGGAAGCTCTAATCCAAGCCAAAGATGGACACAACTTAGAGAATGCGCTTGAGCGTGCGGCAGATGCTTTACGCCTACCAGAATGGGATGAAAAAATCGCAGTACTTTCTGGTGGTGAGCGTCGCCGTGTTGCCATCTGTCGTTTGCTACTCGAAAAACCCGACATGTTGTTGCTCGATGAACCAACTAACCACTTAGATGCGGAGTCCGTTGCTTGGCTGGAGCACTTCTTAGTTGATTACAGCGGTACTGTTGTAGCCATTACCCACGACCGCTATTTCCTCGACAATGCAGCGGGTTGGATATTGGAACTTGACCGTGGTGAAGGTATCCCATGGCAAGGGAACTATACTTCATGGCTTGAGCAAAAAGATGAACGTTTAAAACAGGAATCATCACAAGAAAGCGCTCGTCAGAAAACCATCGAGAAAGAATTAGAATGGGTGCGTAAAAACCCGAAAGGCCGACAAGCTAAATCAAAAGCTCGTATGGCTCGATTTGATGAACTGACTACCACCGATCATCAAAAACGTAACGAAACTAATGAACTATTTATTCCACCAGGTGAGCGTCTTGGAGATAAAGTTCTTGAAGTCAACAACCTCACCAAATCATTTGGTGATCGTGTATTAATCGATGATTTATCGTTTAGTATGCCGAAAGGGGCAATTGTCGGTATCATTGGTGCCAACGGTGCGGGTAAATCTACCCTATTCAAAATGTTAAGCGGCACTGAACAACCAGACTCAGGTAGCATTGAACTTGGCGACACGGTTAAACTTGCTTCCGTTGAGCAGTTCCGTGACAGCATGAACGACAGTAACACCGTATTCCAAGAGATTTCAGAAGGTAGCGATATTATTCGCATCAATAACTTTGAAATCCAAGCTCGTGCTTATTGCTCTCGTTTCAACTTTAAAGGTGTGGATCAGCAAAAGCGGATTGGCGATCTTTCAGGTGGTGAACGTAACCGTGTTCACCTAGCGAAACTGCTTAAGGCTGGAGGCAATGTATTGCTTCTCGATGAACCGACCAATGACCTAGATGTTGAAACGCTACGAGCATTGGAAGAGGCCTTACTTGAATTCCCTGGTTGTGCCATGGTTATTTCCCACGACCGTTGGTTCCTCGACCGCATTGCGACACATATTCTTGATTATCGTGATGAAGGTCAGGTCAACTTCTACGAAGGCAACTATACTGAATATACCGAGTGGTTGAAACAGACATTAGGTGCTCAGGCAGCTGAACCACATCGAATCAAATACAAACGCATTACTAAGTGATGCTTTGATATCATGACTTGATGTAAGGGCTGCCGTTTTAGGTAGCCCTTTTTTTGTTTTCTAGACACGATAACCACCTTATTTAGAGCAAATAAGAGAGATTCACATGACTGAAAGACGACGTTTTTCCAGAATTATTTATCGAGCTCCAGCGTTGATTACTTATCAAGGGCAAACTATCAAATCGACCGTTCAAGACCTTTCATTACATGGGGTTCTTTTACTCTTGAATGGTGAAAATACCTTTAATTGTGGAGACGAAGTAGAGGTTGAACTTACGTTACCAGAGAGTGATATTATGATTCATATTGCCGCTCATGTAGTTGAAACTGACAACACCACAATTCGAGCTCGTTTTGGCAATATTGATATTGAGAGTATTAGTTACTTGCGACGTTTCGTTGAACTCAATGTCGGTGACGATTCTCTTTTACATCGAGAGTTAGAGCATTTAACCGATTTAGCCGATCATATGGAAGAAGATTGATCCTTTTCTATTGATACCGTCAAAAATAAAACCCTGCAATCAGATTGCAGGGTTTTATGCAGTTGTTCCATTCAATTTATATCTGAGCTTAGCGCTGAATTGAATCACTCGCCTGCTTCAACAGATGCTGACTTTCTGACATAAACTGCTGAGAGTAATCCCCAAACCAATCACTTACCGCATTAAAGCTGGATACAAAACCTTCTTTATCACGATTTTCAATCAACTCTAACGCTTCAGTAAAACGTTGGTGAAAGCGTTTAATCATTTCAATATTCTCTGTAGACGACAGAATAATATCACCGTATAGATCTGGGTTTTGACAGAACAAACGTCCAACCATCGCTAACTCAAGCCGATAGATTGGTGAACTCAAGGTCAGTAGTTTATCCAAGTCAGGATTCTCTCGTGACAAATGCATCCCGTAAGCAAACGATGTAAAGTGCCGTAATGCTTGAATCAAACTCATACCTTGATCATGAGAATCTGCATTGATCGGGCATAAATACGCCCCCCAAATCCGCATCTGCTCTACTAACCATTGATAATGCTCTTCACCTCGGCCGTCACAATAGACAACGACCTGTTTTGCCAAGCTAGGCACATCTGGACCAAACATAGGATGAAGACCAACAACAGGACCTTGGTGAGCTTCCATCATTGCAGTTAACGGCTCACCTTTGATAGACGTCAAATCACACAAAATACAATCATCAGGAAGATTGGTTAAGCGAGAAATAACATCGACCGTTTTATAGATCGGTACGGTTACAACCACCAAGCCTGCATCTTTCAATATGTCATCAGCACGATCCCAATCTTGGCTACCAAGGATTTTGACGTTATAGCCAGAAAGGGTAAACATTCTCGCAAATAAACCACCAAGCTGTCCTTTACCACCAACAATCACGATAGAGCGTAGATCTGGCTTTAAACATTTAAAGCCAGCATCCTTTTCACTCGCATAAGATTCACGCATCGTACGACGCAAAATATCTTCAATCAACTGGGGTGGCACGCCTTGACGAGTCGCCTCTTCTCGGCGTGAAGCCAACATAGCCGCTTCACGGTCAGGGGCGTAAATGGGTAACCCATGTTTACTTTTTACTTCCCCAACCTTCTCAACCAGTGACAAACGACGAGCAAGAAGTTGCAATATCTGTTTATCGACATCATCAATTTGGTCACGTAACTCGTTGAGTTCAACAGCCATTTATTCCAACCTCTCTTACTCTTTGATCAAACGTTTTGCTAAAAATGGAGCCAATTCTTGGTGCGTCTTGCGAAGTAGCGCTTCAGTTGTCTCCCAATCAATACATCCATCGGTAATCGACACACCGTATTCCATTTCCGCAAGAGGGAGATCTGATGATTGATTACCCGCATTAATGTGACTTTCTATCATTAGACCATTAATCGATTGGTTACCATTGCAAATTTGCTGAATAGCATCTTCCGCTACTAATGGCTGACGACGGTAATCTTTACGAGAATTAGCATGACTACAGTCTATCATAAGAGAAGGTTCCAAATTGGATTTAGCCATCTCTTGTTCACACTCTGCGACCGATACTGAATCATAGTTAGTCTGCTTGCCACCACGTAGAATTACATGCCCATTCGCATTACCTTGTGTTGTCAGCAATGCAACTTGACCTTCTGAATTAATGCCCATAAAACGGTGACCAGACGCTGCAGCTTGCATCGCGTTAATCGCAGTTCCTAGGCTACCATCGGTTCCGTTTTTAAAACCAATCGGCATCGATAAGCCACTTGCCATTTCACGGTGAGTTTGTGACTCAGTAGTACGAGCACCAATCGCAGCCCAAGTGAACGTATCGGCCAAATATTGTGGGCTAATCGGATCAAGTGCTTCAGTGGCTAGCGGAATTTCCATTTCAGCTAACTCAACTAATAGCTGACGACCAATATGAAGTCCTTGCTCGATATCAAAACTACCATCAAGATGTGGGTCATTGATCAAGCCTTTCCATCCAACTGTTGTTCTAGGTTTTTCAAAGTACACTCGCATAACGAGGAACAATTGATCGCTTAACTCTTCCGCAATCTCTTTAAAGCGGCGAGCGTACTCTTTCGCCGCATCAAGATCATGAATAGAACAAGGACCGCATACGACTAAGAGTCGATGGTCACGCTTATGGATAATATCCGCAACGGTTTGACGAGATTGCTTAATGTATTCCCGAGCATTAGCACTTAATGGCAATTTTTTCTTTAGTTGTTCTGGTGTAATCAAAACTTGTTGGTCCACTATATTGATATCTGATAAGTCACTTTTAGCCATGCTATTCACCCAGTATATAATTCTTTACAAATGTTCCTGTTCGAAACTCTTTAGCTGTTACTCAGCTCTTGAGGTGAACAATATCATTTTAACTGAACATTACAAGTGTAAGATAATAAAAACAGAAAGTGTAAATATTATTTTACACTATCTGTTTATTAATATAGAAACACTTATAATTATAGAAAATAGAAGCATATTTCGTACAAAATAATATACACATGTAAATTTTGTGTATTTTTGAAACGTCTCCCTTTTATTTTCCCATAATTGAGTAAAATATAATTATCATTTATTCAAATAACCTTGCTATGGACTTAATCCTCTCTCTCCTGCAACAGATGTGCGTATATTTGGTTTTAGCGTACCTCTTAAGTAAAACCCCATTGGTTTTGCCATTGCTCAATGTCCCTACTCGACTCGACCATAAGCTCGCTACTTATGTCCTCTTTTCTCTATTTTGCATTATGGGAACCTATTTTGGCCTACAAATAGACGATGCCATCGCCAATACACGAGCAATTGGTGCGGTTATGGGTGGGTTATTTGGGGGGCCTGTCGTTGGCGTTGCTGTAGGATTAACTGGAGGGTTACACAGATACTCACTCGGAGGCTTTACCGATCTCGCATGCGCGATATCGACGACAACAGAAGGACTTGTTGGTGGGCTACTGCACAGTTACTTGATGAGTCGAAATAAGAAAGAGTGGCTATTTAATCCCGGGATTGTGTTTAGCATTACACTGGTCGCCGAGGTCCTTCAAATGTCGATTATTCTTGCTGTAGCGCAGCCCTTTGATAAAGCCTATGCACTGGTTTCAACTATCGCGATACCTATGCTCATTGCCAACTCTATTGGTGCCGCACTATTTATGAGTATTTTGCAGGATAAGCGAACTATTTTTGAACAATACTCTGCAACATTTTCACGCCGAGCACTGCGAATTGCAGAACGGTCTATCGGCTTACTTGCGGAAGAATTTGAAGCAAAGAGTGCCAAACAAGTCGCCAAGATCATCTATGAAGAAACCAATGTCGGAGCCGTTTCCATTACTGATCAGGATAAAATTTTAGCCTTTATCGGTATTGGTGATGACCACCATAAACCAAACACACCAATCTCTTCTGATAGCACCCGCCAAGCAATAGACGACAATACTATTATCTACCTTGATGGTAACGAACACCCTTATCAATGCTCTCTTAGTCATGAATGTAAACTAGGGTCGGCGCTGATTATTCCTCTGCGTTCAGGGGACCAAGTCGTGGGAACCATTAAGCTTTACGAACCAAAACGTAAACTATTCTCTTCAATCAATATGTCCATGGCAGAAGGCATCGCAGAACTGCTTTCAAGCCAAATTCTCTATGGACAATATCAGCAGAAGCAAAGCCTGCTCGGCCGCGCTGAGCTCAAATTACTGCAAGCACAAGTGAACCCGCATTTTTTGTTTAATGCACTCAATACAATTAGTGCGATTACTCGACGAGATCCTGATAAAGCAAGAGAACTCATTCAACACCTCTCCCAGTTCTTTCGCAGTAATCTCAAACAGGACATCGAAAACGTCACTTTGAAAGAAGAACTGGCACACGTAAACGCCTACCTCACTATAGAGCAGGCACGCTTTAGTGATCGTTTAACCGTGATTATCGACATAGAACCACATTTACTTTCAGTTCGCCTACCTAGCTTCACATTACAGCCTCTAGTGGAAAATGCGATAAAACATGGCGTATCAAACCTTCTCAGCGATGGCGTTATAAAAATTTATAGTGAAGCACAACAAGATGGATATTGGATCATCGTCGAGGATAATGCTGGGTGCTATGTGACTCCAGATGAACATCATGATGGTTTGGGCATGGAAATTGTCACAAAACGATTAACAAACCTATTTGGATCAAGCTCAAAATTGGACATCGAATCTATACTCAACAAATCGACTCAGATGAGTTTCTTTATCCCTAGCGATGCAATAGAAAGCTCCAATCACACTCCACAACACGAAGAGAATCATTCATGTTAAGTGCGCTTATTATCGATGATGAAATGTTAGCTCGAGAGGAGCTTATTGCTCAATTGGAGCATTGCAATCATATTGACATAATAGGTCAAGTCAGCAATGCGATAGAAGGTCTCAAGGCAATACAGCGCCAAAAGCCGGATATCATATTTCTCGACATTCAGATGCCACAGGTGACCGGAATAGAACTTCTAGCAATGCTCGACCCTGAAACTATGCCTTATGTTGTGTTTGTTACTGCTTACGACCAGTATGCGGTTCAGGCATTTGAAGACAACGCCTTCGACTATTTGCTAAAGCCTATCGACCAAAAACGATTGGAAAAGACCATCAAGCGTTTAGTAAAACAAACGCATCATAAACAAGATCTTTCGGCCATTACACCAACATTAGATCAAATCCCTTGCATTGGCCTAAATCGAATCTTATTGATTGCCACCAATGATGTGGAGTTTGCCTTTAGTGACGTATCAGGTGTTCAAGTTCAAACCATGCAACAACAAGCAACGAGTCAATTGTGCTTAAAGCAATTAGAAGCCAAAACAACACTGCTGCGCTGTCATCGCCAGTATTTGATCAATCCAAAAGCCATTCATGAGATTAAGCTATTGGAAAATGGTTTGGCGGAAGTCATCACCCGAAGTCAACATTCAGTTCCCGTAAGCCGACGCTACCTAAAACTCCTCAAAGAGTCTCTGGGAATGATCTAACTGCCACTCAAAAGCCTTAAAATAAGATGGGCACTAGTTACTGATTGATGATTAGTTTCATTGTCTCACTTGCCTCTTTCCACTCAGTACTGGATTTTAAGTCTGCCAGCGTAAAAGCGGTGCTTTTTAACATATTAGTGGCTGTTGGCACTTCCATTATTGGTAGGTTATCGATGACTTCAACCGCCTTAGTCGGATCGTTACACACCAAGATCATGTCACACCCAGCCGCTAACGATTGGTGAGCTCGTTCGACCACGTTGCCCATCACCGATGCCCCTTCCATACTAAGATCATCTGAGAAAATAATACCGTTAAAGCCTACCTGTTGGCGTAATATCTGCTTCAACCAAAACGTAGAGCCACTTGCAGGTTGGTCATCATAATGTGGGTAAACCACGTGTGCAGGCATCACCGCATCCAGTAATTGAGCGTCAATTTGAGCCTTGAATATCGCCATATCTTGCTCAAATACTGAGTCTCTTGGATCTGAAGGTAACTCAAAGTGTGAGTCAGCCAATACGGCACCATGGCCGGGAAAATGCTTACCGGTCGTTGCCATACCCGCTGTTTTCATCCCATTTAAAAAAGCCGTGCTATAGCGAATCACTTGCTCAACAGATTCTCCAAAAGAGCGACTGCCAATCGCCTTTGAATCGAACCCTTTATCTAAAACTGGGGCAAAACTTAAATCAATATCATGAGCAATCAATTCGGCAGCCATTAACCAGCCCCCCTGATCAGCAAACGAAACCTCTTTTGAGTAATTCGCGTAATCTTGCGCCGCCGGAAGAAGAGTAAAACCTTCACGAAAACGCTGAACACGCCCACCTTCTTGATCGACGCCAATAATGATCGGCGATCCTGCCGCTTGGCGAATTGAACGATTAAGGGCGACGAGCTGTTCACTATCGTAATAGTTTCTCGCAAATAAAATCACACCACCTACCGTTGGGTGTGCGAGTATCTCTTTCTCTTCCGCCGTTAATTCATAACCCGCGACATCTAACCACAAAGGGCCCATATCTGATCCTTGCTATCTAAATCTATGATTCTATTCTAGCAAGCAACACGTTGGCATTGGAGCACTATCTTGAGATTCAACGATGTTAGTGAGACTATTGCACCATAAATAGCTCAGCAAGGCTTTGGTGACACCGCTGGCAGCAGACATTCCAATCTAAACAGGCAACTAAAAATGGCAACGAACGAACCCGAATACTATATTGGCGTCATGTCTGGCACGAGCTTAGACGGTGTCGATGTCGCTTTAGTCGAATGCCAACAGTCATCGTCTCGTCTCATTACGCACTATTGTCATCCGATGCCAGATAGTCTCAAGCAGCAAGTCACTAAAATTAGCACTGGACAAGCACTGTCTATTAAAACATTCGGCGAACTTGACCACCAACTTGGCCAACTCTTTGCCGATGCCGTACTCGCATTGCTGGCATTGCCCGAATGCACAATAGAACACACAAAGATTCGAGCAATTGGGAACCACGGCCAAACAGTATTCCACCAACCGGAAGGTGAAACGCCATTTACCTTGCAATTGGGTGATGCCAATATTATTGCAGCACGAACAGGGATTGAAACCATTGCTGACTTTCGCCGCAAAGATATGGCGTTTGGAGGTCAAGGTGCGCCGCTTGTTCCTGCTTTTCATCAAACGCTTTTTGAATCCAATAACTCGAGTTTGATTGTGCTTAATATTGGCGGCATTGCCAATATTTCCGTATTCACGCCAGATGGTCAGGTCGTGGGCTATGACACCGGCCCCGGCAATGGTTTGATCGACAGTTGGTGCTATCAACACACTGGAAATAGATTTGATTGCGGTGGCAAATGGGCGCAACAAGGAAAGGTAAATTCGGCATTTTTGTCGCAAATGCTTAGCGATCCCTTTTTTAGTAAACCCGCTCCTAAGAGTACTGGAAGAGAGTATTTTCATCTTGATTGGATTCGCAACCAAATCGAATTGTGCGATGAAGAAATGACGCAGCAAGATGTGCAACGAACCCTTACCGAACTGACAATCAGCAGTATTGTTGCTGAAGCCGTCTCTCATCAAGCAGGCTCTTCTCCTCAATTATTGGTCTGTGGCGGAGGCGTACAAAACCCTTTAATCATGCAACAGCTAAAACAACAACTTCCAGCGTGGCAAGTAATGACGACCTCTCAGCTAGGTATTGATGCCGACTTTATGGAAGCGATGGCTTTTGCCTGGTTAGCCTATCGACGAGTTCACAACCTACCCAGCAACTTGCCGCTGGTTACAGGGGCAAGCAAAGCGGTAAGTTTAGGGGTTATTTACCCAGCCGATAACATTTCAGATATCGATCGTAACTAACTTAGATTCTACACATAACTAATTTGAGAATAACCATGGCCGACGACACACTACTTTCTACCTTATCTCAACTCGTATCCGAAGGGAGAAATCCTGACACCATGGATATTGATTTACTCCCGACGCTCGCTTTGGTCGAAAAACTAAATCAACAAGACAAACTCGTGCCTTTAGCCGTAGAAAAAGAACTGCCCAACATCGCGACAGCGGTTGACCATATCACTCAAGCATTTAAAAAGGGTGGCCGCTTAATTTACCTTGGAGCGGGAACCAGTGGGCGATTAGGTGTTCTTGATGCCTCAGAATGCCCGCCAACCTTTGGCGTAAGCGATGAGATGGTAATGGGGTTAATTGCCGGTGGTAAATCTGCGATGTTTAAAGCCCAAGAAGGCGCAGAAGACTCAAGCGATCTCGGAGAAAACGATCTTCGTAGTATTAATTTTTCACAGAACGACATTGCGGTTGGTATTGCCGCAAGTGGACGTACCCCTTATGTCATTGGCGCATTAGATTATGCCAATCAACTCGGCGCGACCACTATCGCGCTATCTTGTAATCCAGACTCTCCGATTGCGAATATGGCAACCATTGCCATTTCACCGATTGTGGGACCTGAAGCGCTAACAGGATCAACTCGATTAAAGTCAGGAACCGCTCAAAAACTGGTGCTGAATATGCTCACTACCGCCAGTATGATCCGCCTCGGCAAGAGCTATCAAAACCTTATGGTCGATGTAAAAGCCACCAACGAAAAATTAGTTGCTCGAGCAATCAGAATTGTCATGCAAGCCACCGACTGCGACAAAACAACGGCAGAACATTTGCTCAATCAAAGTAACAACAATGCCAAAGTAGCAATACTGATGCAGTTGACTGGTTTTGATTATCAACAAGCTGTTTCTCAATTAGAAAAAAATGAAGGTGTTCTACGTCACGCTTCTCAACCCAAGTAGCGCCTTTGCCACCATTGATATCCGTCAATTAAGCACACAATGCTTAATTGACAAACCACTTAATTACTCCAAAGACCACTTATTTTAATATTCGACCACTTACCTCAATAGCTAATGTTTCTATTTCATCAAAGCGATATTGTGCAATCTGACCTTGATTACACTCTACACAAAATTACAAAAATAGAAGGAACATCCTATGCTATGGTTCTTAACTTGTATGGCCGCCCTCCTAGGTGGCTATTACCTTTACGGAAGCTTTGTCGAAAAAGTATTTGGTATCAATCATAAACGCACCACTCCTGCTCACAGCATGGAAGATGGCGTTGATTATGTGCCTATGTCAACTCCCAAAGTTTATCTCGTACAATTACTCAACATCGCAGGTGTTGGCCCAATTTTTGGCCCAATCATGGGTGCACTATACGGTCCTGCTGCAATGTTGTGGATTGTCCTCGGTTGTATCTTTGCCGGCGCAACCCATGACTATTTCTCAGGAATGCTATCGGTCAGAAATGGTGGTGCTTCCGTCCCTACTTTAACTGGGCGTTACCTAGGCAATGGCGCAAAACATTTCATGAACATCTTTGCCATTATCCTTCTGCTTCTAGTTGGTGTTGTATTCGTATCAGCTCCAGCAGGTATGTTAACCAAACTGGTTAATGATCAATTCAATCTTGGTATTGGTTCAATTGTAATGGTGCTGGGGATCTTCGCTTACTACATCATTGCGACTATCGTTCCCGTCGATAAAATCATCGGTCGCCTATATCCATTCTTTGGTGCTCTGCTGATCTTTATGTCAGTTGGACTCATGACCGCAATTGGCTTCTCTGACCAACATACAGTTCTTGGTGGATTTGAAGTTTCTGATATGTTCAGCAACATGAACCCTAATGACATGCCTTTATGGCCTGGCCTATTTATCACCATCGCATGTGGTGCTATCTCTGGGTTCCACGCAACTCAGTCTCCAATGATGGCTCGTTGTATGGAAAATGAAAGCAATGGTCGCTTCGTATTCTACGGTGCGATGATTGGCGAAGGTATGATTGCACTTATCTGGTGTACAATCGCTCTATCGTTCTTCGGTACGCTTGAAGGCCTACAAGAAGCCATTAAAGCAGGTGGCCCTGGTAATGTTGTTTACTCTGCATCATTTGGCTTACTTGGTGTATTCGGTGGTATCCTTGCATTCCTTGGTGTGGTTATCCTTCCAATTACCTCTGGCGATACCGCGTTCCGCTCTAGCCGCTTGATTCTTGCTGAATACTTCAACATGAAGCAAAAAACACTAGTAAGTCGCTTAATGATGGCCGCACCACTATTTGTTATCGGTGCAGTACTAACGCAAGTTGACTTTGGGATAATCTGGCGCTACTTCGGATTTGCCAACCAAAGTACAGCTGTTGTCATGCTATGGACTGCAAGTGCCTACTTGATTCGTCACAATAAGTTCCACTGGATTACAACGATACCTGCTATGTTCATGAATACAGTCGTTCTTAGCTTTATCTTAAGCAGCTCGAAGCTTGGCTTTGGTCTACCAATGCAAATATCAACTGTCCTAGGTTTCTTAGGCGCTATTGCAATGTTTGCCTTTGTTATCAAAAAAGCGAAACAAACTGACGGTGTCGATCTATCAGACGCAGAACCCGCAACTCCGAGTAAAGTATAAGTTTATATAACAACATTGATCATTTGGGCTCAGAAATGAGCCCTTTTTTATTGTCTACAACTCAACTTGACTTTAGCCTCACAAAAACGCAAGTTATCTCCATTACTGAATCGAATATGGAGTAGACAATGACGAAAGGCTTTCAATGGGATTGGGTAGTCAAAATCACACACTGGTCAGTGGCAATACTATTTATTGCTAACTTTTACTTCACAGACGAAGGTGGTGATATTCATATCTGGTGTGGCTATGGCATTCTCGGTTTGGTGGGACTTCGTTTACTTTGGGGATTAGTAACCCATTCCCCTGCACGCCTATCGTCCTTTTTTCCTTCTCCTTTTTCAGCATTAAAACACTTAAAAGAAGTCCTAAAAACTCGAAAAGACGATCATGAAGGACACAATCCCGCTGGAGCCATAATGATTTGGGCTATGTGGTTAGGTCTACTTACCACGGGAACATCTGGGTGGATGATGGAAACGGATATGTTCTGGGCCGAGATTTGGGTCGAGGAATTACACGAAACGGCGGCAAACGTAACGTTTACTTGTGTCTGCATTCATGTATCAGCTGTCATATTAATGAGCTTTTTGACCGGCAATCGGTATATCCAAACGATTTCACCGTTTAAAAAATAAAAAGTCCAATTAGAACACTGACTAATCGGACTTAACATTTAAACGTTAGAATTCACAACTTTATAGCCGCATAATTAGCGGCGATGAAGTTCTATTCAACCTGTTTAATCTGAAGCTCTTTAGGCACTTCAAAGAACATATTTTCTTCTCGACCAAGCACTTCTTCAATATCAGTAGCTCCAAGATCTTGAATTCTAGCCAATATTTGATTCACAAGTTCCTCTGGTGCAGAGGCTCCAGCAGTGACACCGACCAAGGTTTTATTATCAAACCAATTTGCTTCAATGTCTTCTGGACAATCAATAAGGTAGCTCGATGTACCCAGCTTTTCCGATAACTCTTTTAGCCGTGTTGAGTTGGATGAGTTTTTAGATCCAACGACAATCATCACATCAACTTGATTCGCTAAAATACGTACCGCATCTTGACGGTTTTGCGTCGCATAACAAATATCATCTTTCCGGGGACCTTGGATATTAGGAAAGACCTTACGTAGCTCATTAATAACATCAGAAGTTTCATCGACAGAGAGCGTTGTCTGGCTGACGTAATGTAAATTATTAGGATCTTTCACTTTATCCAATAGATTCACAACATCACTAGGGTATTCCACCAAATACATTCCGCCTTGGTCACTTGAGTACTGCCCCATCGTGCCTTCAACCTCAGGGTGTCCTGCATGCCCGATCAATACAACTTCCATATGGCGACGACTTGCTCGAGCGACTTCCATATGCACTTTTGTTACCAAAGGACACGTTGCATCAAAAACCGTTAAGTCACGATCTTTCGCCTCATTACGTACTTTTTGTGATACCCCGTGTGCCGAGAAGATCACAATATTATCGTCGGGTACATCACTAATATTTTCGACAAAAACGGCACCACGCTGTTTTAGGCCTTCAACAACAAATCGGTTGTGAACCACTTCGTGGCGAACATAAATCGGCGGTTGATACATTTCTAACGCTCGCTCGACGATGCTAATAGCACGGTCAACACCGGCACAAAAGCCACGCGGGTTAGCGAGTAAAATTTTCATATTATTGCTCATACTAATTAATCTGCCGATATTTCAGTTTGTTAAAAGTGTTGTTTATTGTACAGATAAAATCTCTACATCAAAGATTACATCTTGCCCCGCCAAAGGATGATTGAAGTCCACCTTAACTGACTCACCTTCAATCGACGTAATAATTCCAGGAATTTCAACCCCGTCAGCTCCCGTAAAAGCCATGATGGTTCCGACTTCAACAGCAGCATCACCGACAAATTTTGATTTATCCATATAGTGAATCGCATCAGGGTTAGGCTGGCCAAACGCATCATCCGCTTTTAGCTCAATAGCTTGAGCATCACCTTCTTTTAGTCCAAGCAAGCTCTGCTCAAAGTTGGGACTAAGGCTTCCGTCACCCATAACAAACACCGCAGGCTTGTCCATATTGCGGGTTGAATCCGCCACCGAACCATCTTTAAGTTTGATGGAGAAATGAAGTGTTACAGTCGAATTTTGAGTAATACTGGTCACAGAAGTGCTCCAAAATAGTCATAAAAAGTAAAAGCGATATAGATATATCCCTTTATGACAAAAAGCGCCACCTGAATCAACAGACAGCGCTTGTGGTTATTCATATTAGTGAACTTAACTCACTCTTTTATCGTCAGTGCTCTTGGTGCGAAAACCGTCCAAAATCAACATTCCAGCGCCAATACAAATCGCACTATCTGCCAAATTGAATGCAGCAAAGTGGTAGCTTCCCCAATAAAAATCGAGGTAGTCGACGACAAAACCATGAACGATTCGGTCAAATACATTGCCGACAGCACCACCAATCACTAAGGCGTAAGCACAATTACTCCACTTTTCAGCAGCCGATTGTTTGCCCATCCAAAACATCAGCATAGCAACGACAAAAAACGCAATCGAACTAAACAACCAACGTTGCCATCCGCCTTGATCACTGAGAAAGCTAAAGGCTGCTCCGTGATTATGAACATACAACAAATTGAAAAATGAGGTCACTTCAATTCGATTTGCCCAGCCATACCCCATCTTATCCATCACCAGTAATTTAATACCAATATCAGCAATAAAAATAAGGAGCGCTAACCAAAGCCAACGCAATCCAGATTGTTTAATGTCGTTCATACTCATGCTAGTTACGCAAACTGACGAGTTTCGCCTTCACCAGTAACATTAGTTACACAGCGGCCACAGATTTGCTCGTGTCCTGCAATGGTGCCAACATCATCGGTATGGTGCCAACAACGCTCACACTTCGCAGCAGACGTAGGCGTCACTTCAACAAATAAACCTTCAACTTCAGTTTCATTTGCAGAGTCACTTTTCTCACTCAGAGGTTTCACAAGCGCTTTTGAGGTTAATAATACAAAGCGTAGCTCATCTTGAAGTTGGTTCAGTTGAGTCGCTAAAGCATCATTTACATAAAGCGTTACTTCTGCCTGTAAAGAGCCACCAATGACTTTCTCGCTTCGAGCGACTTCAAGTAACTTATTCACCGCATTACGGACTTGCTGAGTTTGTGCCCAAAAGTCATTGTTTAATGCTTCTTCTGCGGACAAAGCAAACAGCTCTTCATACCATTCTGACGCAAATACAAATTGACCACGGCTCTCACCTGAAGGCAGTGTTTGCGGCATTTCATTCCAAATTTCATCGGAAGTAAACGACATAATCGGAGCCATCCAACGAACCAACGCTTCGACGATATAATAGAGCGCTGTCTGACAACTACGTTGCGCGTGGCTACCTTGCTTCGCGGTGTATTGACGGTCTTTAATCACGTCAAGATAGAAAGAGCCCATTTCTACTGAACAGAACTGCATTAAGCGCTGAACAACAGCATGCGTGTTGTATTCATCGAATGACTTAACAATATCTTGTTGCGCTGAGAACGCTTGACCTACAGCCCAACGGTCTAGAGCCACCATATCTTCTGGGGCAACCATGTCTGTTTGTGGATTAAACCCATTAAGGTTCGCTAAGAAAAAGCGAGCAGTATTACGGATACGACGATAAGCATCTGCACTGCGTTTTAAGATCTCATCAGATACAGCAACTTCACCGGTATAGTCAGTTGATGCAACCCACAAACGAAGAATATCTGCACCCAGTTTGTTAGTGACATCTTTCGGTGAAACCACGTTACCCACAGACTTAGACATCTTACGACCTTGGCCGTCAACCACGAAACCATGAGTCAATACTTGGTTGTAAGGGGCTTTACCTTTCATCGCAATCGAAGAAATCAATGACGATTGGAACCAACCACGGTGTTGATCCGATCCTTCTAAATACATATCTGCGGCATTGCCGTTAAATTCTGGACGACTATCAACAACTGAGTAATGAGTCACACCCGAATCAAACCATACATCTAAAGTATCGAGTACTTTTTCATACTGCTCGGCATCTTCAGCACCTAATAGCTCAGCAGGCTCAACATCCCACCACGCTTGAATGCCTTTTTCTTCAACCAATAGTGCAACTTTCTCGATAAGCTCGAGTGACTTAGGGTGAAGGTCAGAAGTTTCTTTATGAACAAATAATGCAATTGGAACACCCCAAGTACGTTGGCGTGAAATACACCACTCTGGGCGCCCTTCAATCATACCCTCGATGCGGCTTTGACCCCACTCAGGGATCCATTGAACACTTTTAATCGATTCAAGAGCCTTTGCACGAAGGCCCGCTTGTTCCATAGAAACAAACCATTGAGGTGTTGCTCGGAAGATAATTGGGCTTTTATGACGCCAGCAATGTGGGTAGCTGTGGGTGTAATCAACATGATGCAATAATGCGCCTTTCTCTTTCAGTAAATCGACTACATTGGCATTCGCTTTAAAGACATGTTGCCCAGCAAAAATCTCTGTATCTGAAAGATAAACACCATTAGAGCCCACTGGGTTCGCAACTTCTAAACCGTATTTTTGGCCTACAATAAAGTCTTCTTGACCATGTCCAGGAGCAGTGTGAACCACACCAGTACCCGAGTCAGTCGTTACGTGATCGCCTAATACAGCAGGAACTGAGAAATCATAAAATGGATGTTGGAACTGACTAAGCTCTAAATCAACACCAGTTGCAAAACCAAGCTTCTCAAACTCTTCAATTCCAGCACGCGATACAACATCATCAACTAATTCACTAGCAACAATAATTCGCTCTGGGTTGTCTCCTTTCACTTGCAAAAGAACATACTCTAAGTCTTCACGTAAACAAACAGCGCGGTTTGCAGGAAGAGTCCAAGGCGTTGTGGTCCAGATAATAATAGAGATATCGCCTTGACCTTGCTCAGAGCCACATTCAAATTTGGCTAGCAATGCAGCTTCATCAGCGGCCTTAAAACGTACATCAATCGAAGGAGATACTTTGTCTTGATATTCAACTTCAGCTTCCGCTAGTGCCGAACCACAATCGGTACACCAATGAACAGGTTTAAACCCTTTAAGTAAATGACCGTTATCGGCAATCTTACCTAAGGCACGAATAATGTTTGCCTCGGTACCAAAATCCATCGTGCGGTATGGCTTATCCCACTCACCAAGAATACCAAGGCGCTTAAAGCTTTCGCGCTGACCATCAACTTGAGTTTGAGCGTAAGTACGACATTTCTCGCGAAATTCCGCAGCAGTTACTTTCTTTCCAGGTTTCCCTACTTTCTTTTCTACCATCAACTCAATAGGTAAACCATGACAATCCCAACCTGGTACATAAGGTGCATCGTAGCCAGCTAGGGTTTTTGATTTAATAATAATGTCTTTAAGAATCTTATTTAGCGCATGGCCAATATGAATATCGCCATTTGCATAAGGAGGACCATCATGCAAAATAAAAGATTTTTTGCCTTTTTTAGCTGCACGAATTGCACCGTATAAATCTTGCTCGTACCAACGTTTAAGCATTTCTGGTTCGCGGTTCGCCAGATTGCCACGCATTGGAAACCCTGTTTCAGGTAGGTTCAGGGTATCTTTATACTCACTCATTGATTCTTAATTCCGTAAATGTGGGCGGAGTTAAACATGATGCTAAGTAGCAGTAATGCACTTAACCGTTATGCTCGAGCAGCCACACCCTTGCTGCTTGTGCATCAAATTCGATTTGTTGTTTTAAAGCGTCAAATGATTCAAACTTTCGTTCATCACGCAGCTTATGCAGCAATATGACTTCGAGCTGTTTTCCGTACAAATTTTCTGAAACGTCGAACAAATGTACTTCAAGCTGCCGTCGCATGCCATTCACTGTTGGGCGTTGACCAATATTCGCTACACCATCAACAACGGACTGTCCTAATCCCTTAACTTGCACAACGTAAACACCAGAAACGGGAGACACGCATCGCTTCATTGGAATATTTGCGGTTGGAAAACCAATGGTTCGTCCTAACTTTCGCCCATGTGAAACGCGACCAGAGATACTATAGTCTCGTCCCAGCATCTCAGCAGCTCGTTGTAATTGGTCATTTGCTAATGCTTCTCGAATCAAAGTACTACTGACTCGCTTGGACTCTACACAAAAACTTTGCGTACTTACCACATCAAAGCCTAACTCTTTACCGATTCGCTGTAATAATGCGAAATCACCACGCCGCTCTCGACCAAAACAGAAGTCGTCACCGATAACAAGAAACTTAACACCCAATTGTCTTACCAACAAGTCACGAATAAAGGCTTCTGGTTCAACATTTGCAAATTGATAATCAAAACCAACACACAGCATTCGGTCGATATTCAACTTACTTAACTGAACAAACTTGTCACGTAACTTAGTTAACCGTGCTGGGGATTTTTCTTTTGCAAAAAACTCCATCGGTTGTGGTTCAAACGTCATTACAACAGACGACAACCCAAGTTGCTCAGCTTTTTCTGATACTTGCGCCAATACTCGCTGATGCCCTAAATGAACACCATCGAAATTTCCGATCGTCAAAACACAGCCATAATGCTGTGCTTGAATGTTATGAGTACCGCGGATCAGTTCCATGAAATTAGCTTATAACCTGTCACTTCGTATCTATCATTCGATAAAACCGCAGGATTATATACCAATCCCGTTTAATCTGTCGCGGCTTTTAAGTGCTTTGGTCGAATTCCGAGCAAGAGAAGCATAACAATATATGAAAATGCCCCGATAACAATCAGTAAAAACAAATGTCCACTGCGACTTAATTGATCCCACGTAGTCCATACCGATATATCGTCTAGACAATACCACACAATGCTACTCATGATGATGCCCGCCAAAATCACTCTTATAATAAAGAACACTGAGGAGCGACATAAACGATATACATTGGTTAAATGCAATCCTCGATACAAAAGAGCCATATTAATAAAAGCAGAAAGCGACGTTGCGATGGCTAAACCAATATACCCATAGAACCAAGCAAAAATAGCGTTGAAAACCATATTGGAAACCATGGCAATTATGCCATATTTAACAGGCGTTTTCGTATCTTGTCGCGAGTAATACCCCGGTGCCAATACTTTAATTAACATGAAATTAGTTAAACCTGCACCATAGGCAAGTAATGACAATGAAGCCTGATTAACATCATGTACCCCAAACTCCCCTCGCATAAACAACACCATGATCATTGGCTTCGCTAATACCATTAAACCAAACATGGCAGGAATACCAAGTACACACACCATTCGAACGCCCCAATCCATGGTGTGAGAAAAACCATCATTCTGTGCATCAACATGTTTTCGAGAAAGAGCGGGCAAAATAACAGTTGCGATGGCGATACCAAAAATACCCAATGGAAATTCCAGTAGCCGATCAGAATAATAAAGCCAGCTAATAGAGCCAGTTTCGAGAAAGCTCGCAATAAAGGTATCGAGCAGCAAGTTTATCTGACTTACTGATACGCCAAACAAAGCCGGAATCATCAACGTCCGTATTTTTACCACGCCGGGATCACGCCAGCCCCACTTTGGTTTAACCAACACTCCTTGACGCCACAAAAAAGGCAGTTGAAAGAAGAACTGCACCATTCCGCCCAAAAATACGCCAAGTGCTAGCCCAAGTTCTCGTTGCTCTAAGTTGGGCGCGATAAACCAAGCACACCCAATGATCATGACGTTCAGAAATACGGGCGTAAACGATGACACTGCAAACTGACCCAATGTATTAAGAATTGCCCCTGATAACGCAACAAAGGTAATAAACCATAAATAAGGGAAGGTAATTTTTAATAACAAACTCGCAAGTTCAAACTTTTCAGCACTTGGACCACCATTCAGCCAATCAATAAACCACCCAGCGCCGAATAACGCGGTAACAACACCAGAAAATAGAACCCCTAATAAGGTCACTATGGTGACAATTCCGCCCAAGGTTCCAGAGACCTTTGCGATTAAATCATTGGTTTTTTCCTTATCACCTTGAGCATGATATTCAGTTAAAACAGGTACGAATGCTTGAGAAAATGCGCCTTCGGCAAACAAGCGGCGTAAGAAGTTTGGAATCTTATTGGCAAAAAAGAACACATCTGCACTTGTTCCCGCTCCCATTAAATTCGCGATAACAATGTCACGCACCAATCCCAAAACTCGTGAAACCAAGGTCATAGCACTTACTACTATGCCTGACTTAAGCAGTCGTTTACTCACCGCAACCTCAATATAAAAAGTAGAGAAACACACCCGCCTCCATCCTAAAAAGGTAAGATAATAAATATCTAGGGATAGGAGCGGATAAGTATTAGCATTAAAAAAAAAATACTGTTAGAATCCCCGCCATCTTAACCGCGAAGAGCTGCTATACCAAAATTTTGTTTCTGGTAGAGTGGTTTTTGCACAAATCATTTGACATTCGAGTGCAAATAAGGGATATTTCGTGCCCTTAAAATGTCACCGAACTAAGTTTTTGGGAGTTAAACCCTTGGCAAATAGTAAATCTGCTAAGAAGCGCGCCATACAAGCTGAGAAACGTCGCCAGCACAATGCTAGCCGTCGTTCAATGATGCGCACTTACATGAAAAAAACTGTTGCTGCTATTGAAGCAGGCGACAAAGAAGCTGCAACTGCTGCATTGGCTGCTGTTACACCGATTTTAGACCGCTTAGCGACTAAAGGTCTTGTTCATAAGAACAAAACTGCACGTCATAAAGCTCGCTTCGTAGCTGCAATCAAAGCGCTTTAATTTAGCTTTGTTTTATACTTATAAAGTATAAATAAATAAAAACCGGCTTTTGCCGGTTTTTTTGTTTCTAGCTTATTTAAATCAATCAAACATTCAGTTTAGTCAGACAACATCTTCTTCGGTTTGACAATATAAACGATGCAATAGCTCTATCATCTCTTTCACTTCTCCGCTTTTCAATGAATAGAAAACGGTTTGTGCCTCTTTACGAGTCGATACAAGGTTATCACGCCTTAGCCAAGCCAAATGCTGTGATAGCGCTGACTGACTTAACTCAAGTTTTGAACACAGTTCTCCTACAGACAATTCATGCCCAAGAAGAATACAGAGAATTTGCAATCGGCGTTCATTTGCCATTGCCTTCAGTAACACTACAGCTTGAGCTGAATTCTTTTCCATCTCATGAAGATTCATAAAATGATTCCTCGATAAATAATCGCGTTCAAAATATATTCTCGATAGTTTAATCAATAATGCTTATCACTTCCAGTCTAGCACAGCAAAATAAAGTTAACGAAAACGCTATAAACAGCTGAAGTTGTAAAGTTACACTAACATCACACATTATTTTTATTAACAATTATAGCTTATGCAAATAACCCTTGATAATCCGCTTGGCAAATACACTTCACCGAAGGGTGTTGAATCATTCGTTCAGCAAAAATCACATAGTATTCTTCTTGCAAGGCTTCTATTGTCGTAATAAAGGTCATCGGCAGATCCTGCTTTACTTCAACACGGTATGCATTCGGTGCAAGAAAAAGAGCATCTGGCTGATATCTGGCAAAAGCCTGAAGTAGAGCGACATCATCAAACTCACCTAAAATATCCGGTGTATAACCTTGTTGGTCAAACCATTGCTGTACGTTACGCCCCATCGCAGTTCTACTTCCAGGCACTAATAACTTGCGCTCAGCAAGCAACTTGGATAAATCACAATCCTCGACCTCTCCAAAAGAGAATAAACTCATCTGACACTCTCCGATCTTACGACTATACAAACCCGGGCTTTGTGCTGAATCAACAGGGCAATCAGAAATAATAATATCCAGTTGATGTTGAGATAACTGTTCTAATAGCAGTTCATGAGTAGACTCAAAACAACGCAAATGTATTTTTTCATCTTCGGGTATCGCATGAAGTAAGATCTTACTGACCAACCTTTTAGAAAGTGCATCAGCGACTCCCACGTCAAAGAGAATATTTGAACGCTGACTATAGTTAACAATATCAAGCATCTCATAACTTAAACCAAACATTCGATCTGCATACTTATAGACCAGTTGTCCTAACTCACTTGGTTCTATCTTTCGTCCATTGCGTTTAGTTAATTTCCCACCCATTCGCTCTTCAAAGGCTTTAACCTGCCCAGTCACGGTTTGAGGTGTCAAAAATAAAGCATCCGCTGCTTTGGTTACTGAGCCCTGTTTGCACACCATCCAAAAATAATAAAGGTGGTTGTAATTAAGATGAGCCATCTAAAACACTCCTGACTATAAATGCTTTCTCACAAACAAGAAAAACATGACAACATTGACATATATGACAACAAATAACTCGAAAATATCGTACTAATCTACAAAAAAACACGGTTATTACGAAGTTTATTATTACATTGATTTCATTTAACTTTCTAATATCATTCAATTTTCCATAAAAGACTAGTGATAATAATTAAATAAAAAACCAATAAAATCATAAACTTAAATTAAAACCAAGTTAACTTTAATAAATATTAAAATTAGAGAGGCGACTGTAATATTACTGAAACATTCAACTTCTATTATCCGCGAAGATTAAACAACAGGTCTCGATTAAACGACCCCGGAGAAATTGATGATGAACCAAGCAACGACGACAATACCGTCAGAATCAACAGGGAAACTGATGTTTCGCTGGATCAACTTGGCGTTCATGCTTTACCTTCTGCTTTTAGCTGTTGGTATGATAGGAAGTGGCTTTAAATGGGCAACGGCTGATCAAGCCAAAGTACTGTTCGAATTCGCATCGCATCCTATTGCTGGTCTTATGATTGGTTTAGTCGCGACAGCGCTTATTCAATCATCAAGTACGGTTACCTCGATTATTGTAGGACTTGTTGCAGGTGGCTTACCTGTTGAATTGGCGATTCCTATGATTATGGGAGCAAACATCGGCACGACGGTGACCAATACACTCGTTAGCCTTGGTCACGTTCGCTGTAATACTGAATTTAAGCGAGCATTTGCCAGTGCAACCATTCACGATTTTTTCAATGTCCTAGCCGTAGTGATCTTCCTTCCATTGGAAATGGCGTTTGGACTGTTAGAAAAAATCTCTCATTGGCTTGTTTCCCCGCTACTTGCCACCGGCGATATGAGCATGAAAGGTTTAAACTTTATCAAACCTATAACCAGTCCTGTGATTTCCGCGGTTAAAACCCCTCTTAGCAGCTTTGGCGATACTGTGGGAGGTATTCTCCTAATTGCTGCCGGTATCATAACCATCTTTATCGCCATTACATTCATGGGGAAACTGATGAAGAAGTTAATGGTAGGCCGCGCAAGGGATATTCTAAAAGGTGCAATTGGCCGAGGCCCACTGCACGGTATTCTATCGGGTTCAGTTGTCACTGTATTGGTTCAATCCTCTTCAACAACAACCAGTCTTATGGTTCCTCTGGTAGGGTCTGGCGTACTAAAAGTAAAAGAAGTCTATCCTTTTACTCTTGGGGCCAATATTGGAACATGTATCACTGCTCTACTTGCTGCAACCGCAGTATCAGGCGAATTTGCGGTATTTGCACTCCAGATTGCATTGGTCCACCTTGCGTTTAATATTTTAGCGACACTGTTTATTTACGGTATTCCATTTTTACGTAACCTACCGTTACAAGGTGCTGAAAAAATCTCTGAGTTAGCAATTAAAAACAAGTCAGTTGTTGCCATATATTTAGTGTCTCTATTTTTCATTATCCCAGGCGCTATCCTTGCGATATCTGTGTAAAGTCTTGCCATAATAGAAAGAAACAAAAATGCCGAGCATCTTCATGCTCGGCATTTCTATTTTTTACGTTACTGAAGAATCATTAAACTGAAAATGGATACCGAATAGCATCGTGACATTCGTAGCCTTCAACTTCAAAGTCATCCAATGTGACCCAAGTTTCCAAGTCTTCTAAAGTCTTAACGTTAGGGTTAATCTTAAAAGTAGGCGCAGCTAATGGTGTACGCTTGAGCTGAACATCACGCATCAGTTCTAACTGATCTTCGTATATGTGTGCATTCACTATTTTATGATAAGCCTTTCCAGGTTTGTTACCCGTTATCTGAGCCATAATAGCCAAAAATGCATAAACCTGAACCATATTAAAATTTAGCCCTAAAGGCACATCACAGGACCTTTGAGTGCTATTTAGATATAGAGTATCACCTAATAATGAAAAGTGGTGGCTATACATGCATGGACGTAAACACCCCATATGAAACTCACCAGGGTTGTAGAAGTTTAGAATTTCTCCACGGTCATCAACACCACGGCTCAAATCATCAACAATTTTACGCAGTTGATCGATATGCCCGCCATCAGGTTTTGCCCAGGATCGCCCTTGAACGCCATATACACGCCCCATATCATCTTCACCTTTACGGTAAGAATTATCTAACCAAGCTTGATTATCGTTGGCGTTAGCATTCCAAGTTGGGGTGCCTAGGGCTCTAAAATCTGCCGCACTGTCATAGCCACGAATATACCCCAAAAGCTCAGCAACGGCTGACTTCCAAAAACTCTTTCTCGTCGTTACCAATGGAAATTGCCCATTCTCCACATCATAAGTTAGATCAGCATTAACAACGGTTAAACAACGTTTACCTGTTCGCTCATTTTCAATCCAAATGCCATCGTCAACGATACGCTGACAAAGTTCTAAATACTGTTTCACAATCGTTCCTCAGGATAACGTTATTGAGTGATATTACGGCGGTATTTATAAGACCAAACCACCAAAAGCAAACCAGGGATAATCATAGGCAATGAGAGGATTTGCCCCATTGAAATAATATCGCCATACAGACCTAACTGAGCATCCGGCTCACGGAAATATTCTATGATAAAACGGAAAAATCCATAGCCTAACAAAAACAAGCCAGATACTGAGCCTACAGGCCTTGGTTTACGAATAAACCAATTAAGGATAAAGAAGAGAACAACGCCCTCTAAAGCAAATTCATACAGTTGAGATGGATGACGAGGTAACTCGCCAGCATTTGGAAATACGAAAGCCCACGGAACATCTGTGGTTCTGCCCCAAAGTTCGCCATTCATAAAATTGCCCAATCGGCCCAGACCTAACCCAAAAGGAACAAGTGGAGCAACAAAGTCAGCGACAGCAAAAAAGCGACGCTGCTGTCGATGCGCATACCAGAACATCGCCGTTATAACCCCGACCAACCCTCCATGGAATGACATCCCACCGCTCCAAACCTTAAACAAATAAAGTGGATCTTGAATGAAGTAATCAAAGTTATACACCAAGACATATCCGACTCGTCCACCAACAACCACACCGATGAAACACGCAAATAGTAAATCGGAAACCTGTTCCTTGGTCCAGCCACTATTGGGTTTTGATGCTCGTCGGTTAGCCAGCCAATTTGCAAAAAGGAAACCTAACAAATACATCAAACCATACCAATGGATGGCTATTGGGCCAATAGCAATAGCAACAGGGTCAATTTCAGGAAACGGTAAATATTCTTGCGACATAAAATTCAAACTTACTCAATAATTATGGGGATTTAACTAGGACAGTTATTGCGCCAACACGTTCAGTACTATAAGGCATATTGCATTATGCCTTAAATTTATTAATAAATATTCTCTCAACAACACGGTAGGACATTATGAGGGACGACCAAGTTCGATGATGATGTATCATTACGCCATTATCTTATTTTTTACCCGCACGAATAAATCCAGCAAAACCATTTTTCTCTAAATAATCACTCATCAAAGTATAAATTTGATGTCCATGGGTTTGCACCAAAGCTTGGTTAACGAGATGCTCTAGTTCTGCCAATTCGGTATTACGAATCATATATTTAACTTTAGCGACATTAGAGGTGTTCATACTCAACGTTCGATACCCCATCCCAATCAACAACATGGCTCCGAGAGGATCACCGGCTAACTCTCCACATACACATACATCAATATTGTTATTCTGACATGTGTCATAAATGTGTTTTAGCGCGAGAAAAACCGCAGGGTGCATCGATTCATAAATATCTGCAACCTTAGCATTATTACGATCAACCGCGAGTAAATATTGAGTTAAGTCATTGGTACCAATCGAAACAAAATCAATTTTATCGCAAATAAGCGGAAGCAGATAGATCATCGAAGGTACTTCAACCATGATGCCAATTTTAGGTTTAACGAGACTCGGATCAATTAGGGAAACTTCACTATACGCCTGTTCTATCAATTCAAGTGCGTCATCAACTTCTTGGATACTCGAAACCATTGGTAAAAGAATACTTAGGTTTTTCGAACCTGCACTTGCTCTGATCATCGCTCTGAGTTGAATAAGAAAAATATCAGGATGGCCTAGAGTAAACCGAATCCCACGCCAACCAAGAAATGGGTTCTCTTCAATAATAGGTAAATATGGTAAAGGTTTATCGCCGCCAATATCAAGCGTGCGCATAACCACTTTTTTATTAGGGTACGTACTTAAGATGCCACTATAGAGCTGAGTTTGTTCTTCTTCTGAAGGGAAACCATTACTAAGCAAGAAAGATATTTCAGTGCGATAAAGCCCTACACCATCAACACTTTGATTTATCGCGATACTGCTATCCATACTTAAACCAGCATTTAACAATACTTCGATCGCCTGACCATCTTGAGTCACAGCCGGTTGATCAACATGGAGGTTGACCATCGCCGACAACTCAGTTTCTTCCGTCGCTAAGGATTGATACTCCTCCAATAGACGCTGATCGGGATCGATATAAACTAAACCTGCATAGCCATCGACGACACCTTGGTGCTCACCAATAGTATTTAAGTTCACAGACGCTCCCATAACCGCAGGAATGCCGAGTGCTCTTGATAATATTGCCGCATGAGAGTTCGCTGAACCATCAACGGCAACAACTCCTAATAACTTATCTTTAGGTATACTGGCGAGAATTGAAGCGGTCAGCTCTTGAACAACCAAAATAATAGGCTGTTCAATGGATTGCATTTCATTTTCACTGTTGTAGAGAAAGTAAAGAACTCGTTGACCCAGCTCTTGAATATCCTGGGCACGTTCACGTAAATACGAATCAGACATACTAGCAAAACGTGCTGCATACGTTTCAACGACTTGACGCAATGCCCAATCAGCCCTATCTCCTAGTTTAATTTGAGTTTTCAGATCCTTTCTCAACATAGGATCATTCAGCAAGTGGGTAAAGAGATCGAATATCGCTAATGCATCTTTATTCAAATCTCCATCGAGCTTATTTCTCATACGACGGAAGTCACCTAATGCTCGATCAATTGCGAGCATTAGCCAATCGTGTTCTTTGTCAGGATTTAAACCCGATGCTGGAGAGACATCTTCTAATTGAGGTTGGCTGTTATCACACCAAAACTGACCAATAACAACCCCAGATGAAGCGGCAATACCGGATATTGCTCGATGCTGTTCCGATAACAACCACAAACCTTGAGTTTGAGCATGAGCAATCAAGATCGCTATCTGAGCAGCAAGAGTGACGAGGAAGGACTCTTCAACCTCATTAAATTGACGAGAAGAGCGTTGCTGAACAACTAAAACACCAAGCACTTTTTTACGATAAATAATCGGTGTACCTAGAAAACTATGGTAGACCTCTTCCCCTAAACTTTTAAAATACTTAAAGCTCGGATGTTTAGACGCTTCAGCAAGATTTATGGGTTCAGCCGAACGTTTTACCAGGCCTACTAACCCTTCTTCGAACCCAATATGAACCTTATCACCTTCAAACTTAAGGCCTTGAGTTGCCATAAGTTCTAGGCGAGATTTATCCTCATTTGCTAAGTATATCGTGCAGCATTCAGTTTCCATCGCAAGGCATGTTTGTTTAACTAGCACCTCCAACGCTTGATGAACGTTTTCTACTTTGGAAACCTGCTCAACGATTTCCCTTAGCTGAGAAAGCATGATTATCCTCTTCGATATCTACGTTTATTTTTTGCGGACGCGGTCTTACGCTCCCTAAATGGCATTGCTGTTGAAGCAAACTCCTTCATCGCTCGGCGATATACATCTCGCTTAAATGACACTACTTGTCTAACTGGGTACCAATAACTTACCCAACGCCAACCATCAAATTCAGGGGTTTGTCCGCGCTGCATATTCACTCTAGAGTCACTTGATTCTAGACGCAGGAGAAACCATTTCTGTTTTTGTCCGATACAAACTGGTTGAGAATCCCGACGAACAAGGCGCTTGGGAAGTTTATACTTCAACCAATGGCGACTCGTCGCCAAAATTTTCACATCCTTAGATGTTAGTCCAACTTCTTCATACAGCTCACGGAACATAGCCTGCTCAGGTGACTCACCTTCATCCATGCCGCCTTGCGGAAACTGCCAAGAGTGTTGTCCGTATCGTTTCGCCCAGAATACCTGACCATGGCTATTGCAGATAACTATACCAACATTGAGCCGGTAACCATCGCCATCGATCACTGGAAAACCTCTAGTAAATTTTTAATTACATTGATTTTTCCACATATCCCCAGTAGGAGCAAATTAACCTTGCAGGGAAAGACGAAATTTATGCACTGTAACGTGAAATGACGAATAAAAACCAAAAACATAAGTTATCAACATCATTTCAGCTTAACACGTCAATTTATTCACGTTTTCTGTGTATAACTATGTGAAGAAGCCAATGAAAAACTAGCTAGCAACAGATAACCACTTCAATATAGAAAATAAAAACCTCAAAAATATAATTAATTAATATTTAATTTCAATAAGTTAACCAATAAAACCAATTAAATAGTCAGCCAAAGATCTTTTTTGGATCGATTAAAAAAGTAAGTGTTCAAAGATCCATCAATAAAAAGATTATCCACATGTAATTTAAAATCTAAGGCTAAATCAATAATAAACTGCACTAAATTGGACAAGATCCTCATATACACAGTGCAAATGATTTATTTTTCCTTGTAATATGATTAATTTCTGTGGATAACCGTTTACTTATCCAACAACTCTTGATGAACGATCAATTTATCAAGATCTCGAGAACCTCTTTTGCTAAAATCAGATCACGTAAACGATCCCGCACTTATATATGAAACCAGAGCCTAAATCAGAACAAGAGTTACTAAAACGAGCTCATGAAATCGCTGGACTCACATTCGCTGAGTTAGCCGAGCACGCCAATATTCCCGTACCTAATGATTTGACTCGAGATAAAGGTTGGGTTGGGCAATTGCTGGAATGGCATTTGGGTGCTCAAGCAGGCAGTCGTCCTCAACAAGACTTTGAAACACTGGGTATCGAGCTAAAAAGCATTCCAGTGAGTTATCAAGGTAAGCCGCTGGAGACAACGTTTGTCTGTGTTGCTCCGTTAGTTGGTATACATGGACTAACTTGGGAGAATAGTCACGTTAGAAACAAACTGTCACGTGTGCTTTGGATTCCAGTCGAAGGCGAACGAGAAATCCCATTAGGAAATCGACGCGTTGGTTCACCACTTATCTGGTCACCAAACCAAGAAGAAGAAGCAAAACTGAAAGCCGATTGGGAGGAGTTAATGGAATTAATAGCATTAGGTCAGTTTAATCAAATCACTGCTCGTCATGGTGACGTTCTACAATTACGCCCTAAAGCGGCAAACGGTAAAGTTAAAACTGAAGCCGTTGGCAGCAGTGGAAAAATGATAAAAACCTTACCTAGAGGTTTTTATTTACGTACTCAATTTACTGATCTTATTCTAAAAACCCACTTTATTGGCTAATCCCGCTCTTCTTCTAAGCACCTTGTTCACATCTAGCTACTCTACTTAAGCTCGTTACTTTCCAATCAATAGGCACTTAGCTTATATTGGTGGTATATAAACGAAAATCATTGCCTTTTATGCCGCTGATAACAAGGAAGCCTTATGCATTATACGAAACTCCCTCATTCAACGTTAGAAGTCAGCAAAATATGCCTCGGTACAATGACGTTTGGAGAACAAAATACGGTTGATGACGCCTGTTCTCAACTTGATTATGCTCTAGAACGTGGGGTTAACTTTATTGATACCGCTGAAATGTACCCTGTGCCACCAAACGGAAAAACACAAGGGTTAACCGAAGACTATATTGGCCAATGGTTAGAAAAATCAGGAAAGCGTGAAAAAATTGTTCTTGCAAGTAAAGTCTCGGGCCCCACTCGAATTAACCATATTCGCGATAACATGGCGCTCGATCATCGAAATATTCATCAAGCGATTAATGATAGCCTCACGAGACTTAAAACAGATTATATCGATTTATATCAGCTTCATTGGCCACAACGTCAGACTAACTGTTTTGGTCAACTCAATTACCAAGAATCAAATGATCGCGATGATATACCGTTGATTGAAACCTTAGAAGTGATGACCGATTTAGTTAAAGCAGGAAAAATTCGCTATATCGGGGTATCAAACGAGACACCTTGGGGCGTAATGAGTTATCTCCGTTTGGCAGAAAAACATGATTTACCACGCATTGTTACGATTCAAAACCCTTACAACTTGCTCAATAGAACGTTCGAAGTGAGTTTATCTGAAATCAGTCATTACGAAGGCGTACAATTGTTGGCTTATTCTCCACTGGCTTTTGGAACATTAACGGGAAAATACCTTAATGGCGCAAGACCAACGGGGGCTCGATGCTCGTTATATGAACGCTTTCAACGTTATTTTACACCACAAGGAATTAAAGCTGCCGAGGCATATGTCCAGTTAGCCAATGAGCACAACCTAGATCCAGCTCAAATGGCGCTAGCATTTGTCAATCAACGTCCTTTTGTCGGTTCCAATATCATTGGGGCAACCAACCTTGAACAGTTAGCGAGTAATATTGATAGTATCAACCTCACTCTTTCAGATGAGGTACTGGCAAAAATCGAAGAGCTTTCAATACTCTATTCCAACCCTTGTCCGTAGCCTAAGTAGAGTTGCCTCCATTTTTCTTATTAAGTTGGGCGCCTAAGCAAGGCGCCCTTACTATTTACGTTGGTATTCTCAACCGATAAAAACGGCGAAGATGATATAGACGACGTTCAACTTGATTTGCAGAAAGTGGTCTATCTCCAATGGCTTGACCATCCGGTAAGATGCCAATATCACGTAATAAATACTCGCTATGCCATGGGATATCATTCGCTGTACGGCGTAATTTTCGCTGAAAAGCTCGCTCTTTATGTCGAATATCCGCACCAATAAACCAAGTTGCTAACGTAATATAAATAGAATGACGCATAACCTAACTCCTAAAATAGATTGAGCTGGGAGTAAGGCAGATTGAATAAGGGGAGTAGTGATCTTTTTCAAGCTGCCTGTTCCGCAGCTTGAATAAATAATGGCTAACGGATCATTTCATTGTTGGTTCGGTTATCTCGTTTATCTGCAAAAATCATGGCGACAGACGAATGCATAGACACCATAAGGTAGGCGTTATTACGCAGCATCACTGAAGACACAAAATGAGAGAAATGAGAAGAAGCAGAACATTGAGATAGTATCGATGTGATATTCATGTACGCCTCCGAAAAATGAAAAGTCCAATTAGTGTGAGGTGACAACCTCATAAATGATTATATGAAAATGAATTCACAATACAACCTAAATGTATGAATTTTATTCAATAGACTAGAATTAACTAAAAATCCGCTATTTAACACTGAAATAGCAACGTTATTCTCTGATATAAAATCGACTCTAAGTGATTTATATTGTTCGACTTTACAGATATAAAAAAGCCGCTGCGTTATAACACAGCGGCTTTTAGAAACAATAAATACGAATCTGCTTAAGCAATCTCTTCTGTCAGCAACCCATGTTTATTTAACAAACGGTACATCGTTGCTCGTGAAATTCCTAACTCTTTGGCTGCCTGAGATACCTGACCACCATTTGACTCAAGTACCATAACCAATGCTTCTTTTTCAGAGCGTTCTCTTACGCATTTGAGGCTCATCTTGCCTTCGCTACGTTTTGGTAAGTCCAAGTTATCTTGAGTTAGCATGACAGTATCTGACATCAATACCATGCGTTTGACCTGATTCGTTAGCTCACGAACATTACCCGGCCAGCTATATCGAGACAGCTCTTTCAATGCGTCATCGGTAAAACCACGTGCTTGGGCATTGTATTCCTTTGAAAAAAGCTGCAGATAATGTCGAGCCAATAACGGGATATCCGCTAATCGTTCTTTTAAACTTGGAACATTGACTCGCAGTACATTGATATAATGATAAAGCTCATCGTTAAAGTCGCCATCAATTAGCGCTTTTTCTAAGTCTGTCGAATTTGCTGCAAGAATACGTACATCAACCTTTTTAAAACCAGTCGATGATTCTACTGTTCCTTCTTGGAAAAAACGTAACAAGTTAACTTGTTGCTCTGCAGTAATAGACAGAATATCGTTAAGGAGGATCGTTCCACCATCGGCTTGCTCTAATAGTGATACAAATTCTTCTTCGTCATTATTAACGCCAAAAAGCTCTTTTTCAAAGCGACGTTCTGACATAGCACGACAATTTACAGGAATAAATGGACGCTGAGAACGAGCAGAATTTGCGTGAATCGCTTTCGCTACCATTTCTTTACCCGATCCATTTTCACCATGAATCAAGATGCTTACATCCGTTGGAGCGATGCGCTTAATTTGATCTCGTAAACGTTTAATCGGTACAGATTCCCCGATCAGTCCCATATCACCAGACGAACCATAGTTAGGCCAAACTTTTTTCTCAAGTTTCAACATTCCCAATTGATGACCAATCGTACTAAGCAATTGTGCATCTGGTATTGGAGCTGTAAAGAAATCAATACAAAAGTTAACAATGAATTGGCAAATCGTGTCTGAGCTTAACTGTGACTCACGAATAAAGGCAATCCAGCGAACTTGACGATGAGAACTCACCAAGGTTGCAATTCCATTTAAGCTGAATTCATCTTCACTTAAATCGACTACACCAATACAAGGCCCTGTTGACGCAAACAACGTATCAGCTTTGCGTAAATCAGCAACTTGAGAACAACGCCACCCAACCTGTTCTAATACTGATAACCATGGTTCATAGGTTCCACCAACTACAACCAAAGATCCTGGAACGGAATCCATTCGAAACTGATTATTCATGAACGATCCTTACCACTATTCTATTTAAAATAATTATTAACTATTTTACAGTGTACTAATATATGCAAAAGACGTAACTAAAAAAAAGCATTAGATTTTGGTTGTCTTATTAATAGGACAAGTAAAATTAATAATCTCAACAATACGTTATCCAACTCATTCTTCATTTAATAATACAAATATAAAATCTATGTCTTTTTGTTCTACGCCAAATCCGTATTACTACAAATGAGTACTATATTTTTTAGCATATAAAATAAAGAGCCTCTTCTAAATAGAAGAGGCTCTTTATAACAATTACAAATCGTAAAAACTGAACTAAGATCCAATAATTAATTCGATTGAGGTCTCATTGCAGGGAACAAAATCACATCACGAATCGTATGTGAATTGCTAAATAGCATTGCAAGACGATCAATACCAATTCCTTGACCCGCGGTTGGCGGTAGCCCATGTTCTAGCGCAACGATGTAATCGGCATCGTAGAACATCGCTTCATCATCACCTGACTCTTTCGCGTCGACTTGAGCTTTAAAGCGCGCATCTTGATCTTCTGCATCGTTAAGCTCAGAGAAGCCATTTGCCACTTCGCGGCCACCAATAAAGAACTCAAAACGATCGGTAATAAATGAGTTTTCATCATTACGACGAGCAAGCGGTGAAATATCAGCCGGATACTCTGTGATGAACGTTGGCTGAATCAGCTGTGGCTCCGCGGTTTCACCAAAAATTTCTTCTAGCAATTGACCGCATGTCCAGAAGGTTTCAACCTCGATATGTAGCGATTTAGCAATAGATACCATTAGGTCACGATTTTGAACGCCATCGTAATCTAGAGCTTGGATATCGGCATGATCTGGGTTGTAGTGTTTAATCGCATCCAACATGCTCATACGAGTATAAGTGCCACCAAATTCAACCATTTCATCGCCATACGGCATTGCGGTTGCGCCTAACACATCGAGCGCACAGGTTCTTAGCATCTCTTCAGTAAGATCCATCAGATCACGGTAGTCTGCGTATGCCATATAGAATTCCATCATGGTGAATTCTGGGTTATGGCGTGGTGACAAACCTTCATTACGGAAATTGCGGTTCACTTCGAATACACGATCAAACCCACCGACAACCAAACGCTTTAAGTAAAGCTCTGGCGCAATACGCAGATACATATCAATGTCTAACGCATTGTGATGCGTCACAAACGGACGAGCTGATGCACCACCAGGAATGGTTTGCATCATTGGTGTTTCTACTTCTAAGAACCCTTTTTTAGACATGAACGTTCGAATCGCAGCAACCAACTTAGAACGAATGATAAAGGCGTTACGAGAATCTTCGTTAACAATCAAATCGACATAGCGCTGGCGGTAGCGTTGCTCTTGGTCTGTTAAACCATGAAACTTTTCTGGAAGTGGACGAAGTGCTTTAGTAAGCAGTTCATACTCTTCCATATTAACGTAAAGATCGCCTTTTCCTGACTTATGTAACGCACCTTTAACACCAATGATGTCGCCAATGTCTAAGCCTTGATAGACTTCTTTTAGCTCTTTCTGCACAGGTTTCGCAGCATAAGCTTGAATACGACCCGATGTTTCTTGAATCACCAAGAAAGGACCACGCTTGGCCATAATGCGGCCCGCAATCGCAACGATATGATTTAAAGCTTCTAACTCTTCTTTACTCTTCTCACCAAACTCTTTTTGAAGATCACCAGCTAGGCTATCACGACGAAAATCATTCGGGTGACCATTAGATTTACCGATCTTTCGGATATGCTCCAATTTAGCGCGGCGCTCTGCAATCAGTTTGTTCTCTTCTAATAAATGGTCGTTTTGATTCGCATCAGTCATTTGGGATATGCCCTATACATGGTTTTCAGTAAAAAGTTACAGTAAAAATTTGTTATTTCTCTTTAACTTAAAAATATAAGCTTAGAAATATAAGTTTAGAGTTAGAACGAAAGCTAAAGCCCAGATTTTAAGCTTGCTTCAATAAATCGATCTAAGTCACCGTCGAGTACGGCTTGTGTATTTCTGTTTTCAACGCCGGTGCGCAAATCTTTTATTCGAGAATCATCCAATACATAAGATCGGATTTGGCTTCCCCAACCGATATCAGATTTGGCATCTTCGTTTGCTTGCTTCTCAGCATTTTGCTTATGAAGTTCCAATTCAAACAGTTTTGCACGCAACTGCTTCATCGCTTGATCTTTGTTTTTATGCTGTGAACGATCGTTTTGACACTGAACCACGGTGTTAGTGGGTAAGTGAGTAATACGCACCGCCGATTCTGTAGTGTTTACGTGCTGACCACCGGCACCAGATGCTCGGTATACATCAATGCGCAACTCTGCTGGGTTAATGTCGATCGCAATATTTTCATCCACCTCAGGATAAATAAAAGCAGAAGCAAACGAGGTATGTCGACGGCCGCCCGAATCAAATGGAGATTTACGCACAAGACGGTGAACACCGGTTTCGGTTCGTAACCAGCCATAGGCGTAATCACCAGCAATTCTTATCGTCGCCGATTTCAATCCAGCCACATCACCATCTGAGACTTCAATCACTTCAGTTTTAAAGCCTTTCGATTCCGCCCAACGCAGGTACATTCTGAGTAGCATTGACGTCCAATCTTGCGCTTCAGTACCACCAGAGCCTGCTTGAAGGTCGATATAGCAATCAGACTCATCATGATCGCCCGAGAACATGCGGCGAAATTCCAGCTTCTCTAATTTCGCTTCCAACTCAGATAGTTCAGGATCGATTTCATCAAACGTTTCTTGATCTTCTGCTTCAACAGCGAGTTCAAGTAACCCGTCAACATCATCGACACCTTGATCGAGCTGATCAATGGTTTCAACCACCGCTTCTAAGGCTGAACGCTCTTTGCCTAACGCTTGAGCACGTTCAGGTTCGTTCCACACATCGGATTGTTCTAGTTCAGCAGTGACTTCTTCTAAACGCTCTTTCTTGGCGTCATAGTCAAAGGTACCCCCTCAGGATATCTGTACGTTCAGATACGTCCTGTAGGCGGTTTTTTATAGGATTGATTTCAAACATCGTTGCACATTACTTTCGCATAGAATTTAACCGCAGAATTCTACTGAAAAATGTGATGAAGATACAGGAAAAAATGGAAAATTGGCCATTACTCTACAACAAATAGATTTCGCTCAGTTTTGTCCACAAAACCAAGTACCATAAAGTCGTTTTTAAATGCCATTATTCAGACGTTCAGAGGCTTATGACTATTCTTCATGATGAGAAAACCTTTCACTTCAAGCAGTTTGCTGTTACGCAAAAAGGTTGTGGAATGCCAGTGAGCACCGATGGGATTTTACTAGGAGCTTGGTTCGATGTGGAAAGCGCACAGCGTCTACTTGATATTGGTACCGGTACTGGGTTACTGGCACTGATGGCAGCACAGCGTTTTCCAGAAATCAGCATCGATGCCATCGAAATCGACTCAACAGCTTGTAAGATTGCGCAACACAATATTGATAATTCAAACTGGGCTCAGCGTATTTCAGTTCTGCAGCGTGATCTTTTATCTTTTACCAGCACTGCCAATTATGATGCGATTGTGTGTAACCCGCCCTATTTTACTAACGGTGAAAGTGCGCAAAGCATAGAAAGAGCAACCGCCCGCCACACTCTTCACTTCACTCATGAAACGCTACTGAAATGTTGCTATCAATTACTTTCTGCAAAGGGCAAAGCCAGTTTTATTCTGCCGATAATCGAAGGAAATAACATGATTGAGCATGCTAAGCAGGCAGGATGGCACCTCAGCCGTTATTGTGAAATACAAACTACCCCAAGAAAACCAACCTCGAGAGTACTATTCGAATTAACTAAGAAAAAGTCATCGTCTGTAGAGCAAAGAAATCTGATTATTCAGCAAGATGGTCACTACAGTGTGGAATTTATTAAGCTAACCAAGGCATTTTACCTTAAGATGTAATCAATTAGTGATGTGATTCCTACTAGGAAGCCACTATAATACTCGCCCTCAATTTTGCCACAATAATTGTCGTCACTCGGAGAACAGACAGTGATTAAAACTTTTGCCGACTTAGAACTAGACCCTAATTTGCTCCAAGCAATAGATGCGATGGGCTATTCTCGTCCAACTGCAATTCAAGAAGGTGTGGTTCCTCATGCGCTTGATGGTCGAGATGTATTAGCTTGTGCGCCTACTGGGACAGGGAAAACGGCTGCGTTTGTTCTTCCTGCATTGCAATTCTTACAAGATTTTCCACGCCGCCAACCAGGCCCAGCAAGGATTTTAATTCTCACTCCGACACGTGAACTTGCCATGCAGGTCGCCGACCAAGCGCGAGAGTTAGCCAAAAATACACACCTGCACATTTTTACAATTACAGGTGGCGTTCAATACCAAGAACACGCGGATATTTTGGCAACCACTCAAGACATTGTTGTTGCGACACCAGGTCGATTAATGGAGTACATTGAGGCTGAACGTTTCGATTGTCGTGCGATTGAATGGTTAATTCTTGATGAAGCCGATCGAATGCTTGATATGGGTTTTGCCCCTGTCGTCGACCGATTAGCCGCTGAATGTCGTTGGCGCAAACAAACACTCCTATTCTCAGCAACCCTTGAAGGACGTGGTGTCGAAGGCTTTACTAGCGAACTACTGAAAGAGCCTGTTGAAGTCAATGTAGAGCCACCTCGTCGAGAACGTAAAAAGATCTCTCAGTGGTATCACCGATGCGATGATATGCCACATAAGTTAACCCTTCTAAAAACGATCTTAACGGATCAGGCCGAGCGAGCCATTGTCTTTGTGAAAACGCGTGATCGTTTGGCTGATCTTCGCTCGGAACTCGAAAGAGCCAATATTCCTTGTGCATGGATTCAAGGGGAAATGCCTCAAGATCGACGCAATAATGCCATCAGTCGCTTTCGCGATGGTACGGTTAATATTTTGCTTGCCACCGATGTAGCCGCACGTGGTATCGATATCCCAGACATCAGTCATGTGATTAACTTCGATCTTCCTCGTACTGCTGATGTATTTCTTCACCGCGTGGGTAGAACTGCGCGTGCCGGCAAAAAAGGCATCGCAATTTCTTTGGTCGAAGCACACGATCAGGCAATGATGGAACGTATTTGTCGTTACACTAAAGAAGAAATTAAAGAGCGGTTTGTTAATGGTTTGCGTCCACAACATAAAAAACCGATCGTAAAGAAGAAAAAGAAAAAAGAGCCTGCTAAAAAAAGCGTGAAGAAAAAAGTGAAGAAGAAAAAATAACGCTTTTAGTCTGTAAATAAAAACAAAAGGGGACACTGCTACCAGTGTCCCCTTTTTTGTTTCGCTCAATAGACGATTAGTGCTCTCGTGTCGCACGGAACTCAACGTCAGGAAAACGTTCCTTCGAAAGATTCAAGTTCACCATCGTTGGGGCGATATAGGTCAAGTTATCCCCACCATCAAGGGCAAGGTTTGACTCACATTTACGTTTAAATTCTTCAAATTTCTTAACGTCAGTGCTATCAACCCAACGCGCGGTCGCGACACTCACACCTTCGTAGATGGCTTCCACGTTATACTCTGATTTCAAACGTGCCACCACCACATCAAACTGAAGCACACCGACGGCTCCAACAATAAGATCGTTATTTTGAAGCGGACGGAAAACTTGAACCGCCCCCTCTTCAGAAAGCTGAACAAGCCCCTTTAACAACTGCTTTTGTTTTAGTGGATCACGTAAACGAATCCGACGAAACAGTTCTGGTGCGAAGTTAGGAATTCCCGAGAACTTAAGTGCTTCACCGACAGAAAAAGTATCACCAATTTGAATCGTACCGTGGTTGTGTAAACCAATAATATCGCCGGCGTAAGCATGCTCGGCACGCGAACGATCACCCGCCATAAAGGTAACGGCATCAGAAATACTGACCTGCTTACCTATACGTACATGATTCATTTTCATGCCCTGAGTATAAGTTCCCGAAACTATTCGCATAAAGGCGATGCGGTCTCGGTGTTTCGGATCCATATTGGCTTGAATCTTAAACACAAAACCAGAAAAGCTATCTTCCGTTGCAACAACTTCACGCTCATTGGCTTGACGAGGCATCGGTGCCGGGGCCCACTCCGTTAATCCATCCAACATATGATCAACACCAAAGTTACCTAATGCTGTACCGAAGTAGACGGGGGTTAATTCACCTTCAAGGAAAAGCTCTTTATCGAAATCATTCGATGCGCCCATAACAAGCTCAAGTTCATCACGCAATTGTGCGGCCAGCTCGTCTCCGATCTCTTTATCCAAATCAGGATTATCTAGTCCTTTAACAATACGTTCTTCTTGAATCGTCGAACCTTGACCTGTTGAGTAAAGAATCGTCTCATCACGATGAATATGATAAACCCCTTTAAACTCTTTCCCACATCCGATAGGCCAGGTGATCGGCGCACAAAGAATGTTTAACTCATTCTCTACTTCATCAAGTAATTCCATTGGATCGCGAATATCGCGGTCGAGCTTATTCATGAACGTAATGATAGGAGTATCACGCAAACGAGTGACTTCCATTAATTTACGCGTACGATCCTCTACCCCTTTTGCGGCGTCGATAACCATAAGGCAGGAGTCAACAGCGGTTAACGTACGGTAGGTATCTTCCGAGAAATCTTCGTGTCCAGGAGTATCAAGCAAGTTCACCAAGCATTCGTTATATGGAAACTGCATCACTGACGTAGTAATCGAAATACCACGTTCTTTTTCCATATCCATCCAGTCAGATTTTGCGTGCTGCTTAGAACCACGGCCTTTTACAGTACCCGCTTGCTGAATCGCGCGACCAAAAAGCAGAACCTTCTCGGTAATCGTCGTTTTACCCGCATCAGGGTGAGAAATGATGGCGAACGTACGTCGCGTAGACACCTCGTGTAAAAGTTCTGCATTTGACATTAATTGAGTCTTCTCTGTTAAGGACAGATCGGATACCGAATTCCTCGTAATCATACGAACGGAACGAGGATTCGGTATCCAATCTAAATAAATTAGAAAAATTGGGCGCTATTTTCGCTTATCTTGATCGTTGACACAATCAAAACTTGGAAGGATGAATATAAATCAAAGATAATGGAACGAGAAAGGGAAGCAGGAAAAAACCCGCACTCAACTCAAGTACGGGTTTTATTAATAACTAGAAATGTTTAACTTCGAAGAAATAGGTCTCACCACTACTATCATCAACACCATCGTTATCGGTTACAGCATAGGCTTTACCCGCTGCGTCAATCGTAAAACCTTCTAATTTGTCAACGACAGGTCCATGAGTCGCGCTTAATTCTGGAAGGAAATCATGCGCCAAAGTCTTAGTTACCACGGGTAATGAATCACCAATGGCGGCCGGAGTCATCTCGTTAAGTTCGACTTTGTAGAGACGTTTAACCCCAGCATTGTCCGCCATCTGATTATCTCGTTCCAAAATATACGCATAATCACCATGTATCGTAATTTCCGATAAACCTATCCAACCCGTTTTAGGGGATTCTAAAGGATAACTGACCGCTCCCCACGATTGCGTGTTGATGTTATAGGCCAACAATTTTACATGATTTTTCGCATCATCTTTCCAAGAACGTTGAACCGCGACCCATAAAGTATCGTTATGAAGTGCGATGCCTTCCGCTCCGAAGCGAACTTGGTGCTTCAACAATTCAGAAGGAAAGTCGACACGTTGATCAATCTCACCATCAGAATCAACATGATAAAGAGCATGAGGAACGTCTTTCTTTTCATTTCCTTCAGATGCCAACCAAAAACCACCATTAGGATCGGAAGCCATCCCTTCAAGATCAAGTTTTTCAGCGGGCTTTCCATTGCGTGTAACCGTCATTGCTGAAGTGATCTGCGCTGGAGTTGTTGATGCATCAATCGTAAAAATTCGCGGTTGATTATGATAAAAACTGTCGCTTACAGCATAGAGTTTTGCTGGCGTTTTTACATCGGCCGCTAAGCCAGAAAGTGCCCCCCAACCAATATAGTGGCCGTGCTCATCGTGCTGAGATTCAATTTGTGGGTAACTTGCAGGCTTATCTTGCAATTGATATAGCATAATATGTGAACGCAACCCGCCATCTTCGATCAAGTCACCTTCATTTGCTGTTGCAACTAAACCACGTTCGGGAATAGCAATCGCGGACTCGGGAGCAATTCCCGATGGTAACATTTGAACCAACACCGGTTCTGCACCTGTATCTCGATACACCGCAGCAATCGAACCACGCTCTGAAAGTACGAAAATATACGTTTGACCTTTAAATGATGCAACTTCCAATCCTTCAGGTTCAGCGCCTTTTTTACCAGAGCGTTTATCAGGATAGTGCCCTACTCGTACAACTTGTTGCTCAAAACTCGTTCCACTTTCAAACAGCACTTCTCCTTGCTTATTGAAAATAGTAAAACCTCGAGCGCCGCCTTTATAGTCACCTTCATTTGCAATCACAAAGCGGTCACTGTCTAACCACTTAACTGAATCTGGTTCACGAGCGACATTCTTAAGAGAACCGGTAAAATCCAAAGCACCATCTTTCTTAATATCAATATCGGTTAAATCAACCGTTCCCGCTGAAAAGTGGTTTATCACTTCACCTGAATTAGCATCAATAATGGCAATATGATTGTTTTCTTGTAGGGTTAATACGATTTGATTATCGTCGTTAAACGCAACAAACTCCGGTTCAGGATCAGACGCCCCTACAGATGCAAACCCAGTAAGCTCAACTCTTTTGCTGTTTTCACAATCAAGCATATTTCCTTTTGTCGGGATAATCGTCATAAAACCAGCAGGTAACTGAGGTAGTTCGCCGTCGTTAAGATCTTCATCTCGTTCATTCTCAATAGCAACAGCAATATAACGACCATCTTTAGAAATAGCGACCGAGTCAGGCTGGCCATTTAAATCACAACGACCTGTCAACGTACGACTTGAAATATTCCCCATTGCGAGAAAACCCGATGGCTCGATGTAGCTTTTTGACGTATTAACGCCAGCCACAAACCAATCAGTATACGCAGCGACGGAAGTAGGCTCACCATCAAGGGCTAAAAACCCTAAAGCGCTTGGTGCTGCAGGATCTTCAATATCGACAAAACCAACGCCGCCTAGAGGGCTATCAGAATAGATAAGCGTATTACCATCGCCACTTGCCGCAATTATCTCAGCAGACGTCTCATGTTTATTGCTAATATTATTTGGAAGGTTTTCTGCAACAGGGAAGCTTGCGATTCGATTAAATGACTCAGCGAACACGGAGGATGAGCACGCAGCCAATGCACACGCTATTACCGTGGGTTTAAATAAAGAAGTTGCCATATCAGTACCATATCAATGTGGCCAAAGTTATGGTTTGAAATAGTAGTCGAGCACTATGACAATAACGTGTGGATTTAATTGCGGTTTAGTGACATACAACTTAACAGTGTGAGGAACTGACACTTGCAATCAGTATTCCTCCCACCGTAATAACTAACCTAGCTTTCTTAACCAAGAGTCGGCGGCTTTATCAATGTTAGAGAAAGCTTGGCGAAACGAAGCTTCTCCTTTTCGATATGGATCATCAATAGTACTCAATCCAATCCAGTGACCAAATAAGAAAGCTTTTGAGCGAGCAGTAGGAAACTTCTCACATAATACTTCTATCTGATTTCTCTCCATCGCAAGGATCAAATCAACATCATCGATCATATCGAAGGTAACTTGTCTTGCACGATGAGCACTAAGGTCATAACCAAGATCCCGTGCCACCTCAATTGCTAACGGATCGGCAGGAGATCGCTCTAACCCACTCTTCTTCGTCGCAACTCCAGCTGAAGATACAACCTTATTAGGCAGTAGATGCTTTAACTTCTCTTCTCCATAAGGAGAACGACAAATATTACCGGTACAAATAACTAAAATTCGGTCAAACAACAGCTCGTCTCCGTAGAGTTTGAAGTGTATCTCTCATTAACATTATCAAACGCCACAAGAGTCCATGAAATAAATATCATTAAAAGTAAGAAGAATCATTTTAAATACTTTTATTCATGTAGGCAAAGTTTCTATCACATAGAATAGACAAATACTAAGTATCAGTAATAAAAAAATAGCCGCTAATCAATAGCGGCTACTTTTTAGCAATTTAATTGAGCGATTAACTCTAAAAAAATTCGCTTAGAAACTTACGTTCATACCAACAACGTAACCTGTTTCGGCATCATCTTGGTCAGTAAAACCAACTTCCGCATAAGTACTAACGTTGTCTGTGAAGTAGTAAGTTGCATTAACATAAACATCATTAATTGCGTCATCTAAATTATCACGGTCAACAAGAGCCCAACCTGCAGAATAAGCCAAGAACTCACCTGGATCATAAACCGCCGCCAATCCAACAATGCTCTGATCGATATCATCACCAACAGCTTGCTCTGTTGTCGAAATACCATAAGTTGCAGCAAGATTAATATCACCACGCGTGTAACTTGCTTCTAAGATATAAGCATTTGATGATAGGTCACCAGTTTCAACTTGAGCACCAAATAGAGTAAAGTCAGCATCACCTGAACGTAAACCAATCTTACCATCTACTTGATAATCGTCAGAAACGTCATCTTTTTGAAGAATATACGCAACCGATGCGTACATAGTTTCTCCACCATCGTAAGAATACTTAACAACTTGATCACCAGCAGTTGCGATATTACTATTCGAGATGTGAGAGCTAAAGCCAAAATCATAATCACTACCGATACCTGCATCATCAAATACACTAGATTGTGTACCAACAGATAAGGTAGAAGAATCATTTGCAACTAAATAAACATACAAGTCACTAACTTCGAAACCTGTGTCTCCAGTACCATCAATCTCATAATAAGCACCAGCAACAAGAGCTTCAGAAGCTTCATAGCTAAAATCAGCGCTGATAGTAGAACTCTCGAGATTTAATTCAGCGTCACTGTCTTCTGCTTGACCCTTAATATATTTAACATCAGCCTCACCAGAAATTTCCAGTGCTAGGCCATCCGATGCATAAATTTCAGCTGCATTAACAGAACCGATAGTCGATAACAGAGCCACTGCAATTAACGTTTTTTTCATTTTTTTTGTCCCTATATATTCTATTAGCCAGATAATGCTTGGCTGATCAAATAGCAATTTAATAAAAATGACACTATGGAAAAGCATAGCACCTAATTTGATGATCAAATATGAAGCTATTGAGCAAAATAACATTAAAGTTAAACCGCTCTCTTTAATTTATTACTAAATTAGATAACGTACAAATAATTACAACAAGTGTTACATCGTCTTATTATGATGTTCCTCTCAACAATAAGACAAACCATATTCTAAGGTTCTACTTTATTATTTTTAACAACAGGAAGCGAACTACTTGCGCCAGCCAATACTAAAATCATGATAAACATCACTGCATTTGCTGGAGGCTGAAGATTAAAGTCAACAGTAATGTGGATAAGCATACCCACGATTGCCATCAAAGCACCTAACGCTGTACCTTTAAGAGTTTTGCTGTTTCGCTTACGTATTGCTTTTAAGCTAAGCCAAATAGCCCAAAGGACCGCAGAACCTAGAACTAGAGTTGCAGGCACTCCAGCTTCAACAATAAACTGAATATAGTCATTATGAGCAAAGTCATAGTAACCAATATTGTAATGCGAATAGCTAGGAAAAGTCGAATAAAAACTCCCCATCCCAGTCCCCGTTACTGGATAATCTTTAATAATATCCATACTCCACTCAACAACTTGGTCGCGGGTTTCTGCTTGTGCAGATGTCGCCTCTAAACGATCTTTGACTTTCGATAAACCAAATACTGTCCCCACCACCAATGTATCGATCGCAATTAACGATATGATCATCACTGTTAAGGCGCGTGGGCGATTTTTATAGAAAATCATGGCGATGATGCCACCAATCACCGTCACCGAGAAAAAAGCACTGTTACCCATTCGAGAGCGCGTCATTACTAAAGCGATGACCATTACAACCAAACAAAGACGTACAATCATTTTTGTAGACATCATCGCACTGGTCCAGCGATTCAAGCGAACATTCCAAGAACCTGATGGAGTCTGATGAAGTTGCGATATAATCAAGCCCGTTCCAATACAGAGCGACATCATCAAATAGTTAGCGAAATGGTTATGATATACAAACGTTCCGTTAGCTCGGTTGCCCTGCTCTAAACCAAATATCCAACTAATATCAGTATGGAGTAATACTTCTAACGCACCATAAAAGGCTTGGAAAGTACCTGAAATAACAATGGTATAAAGAACAAGTTTGATACGTGATATTGAATTAACCAAAATCACTGCATTAAATGCGAACAGAGTATAAGCTACGCCTTTCAACAACCCTGATAGAGTTGCGTATCGGTCAAGGGAAATAGTAAAAGAAGTACTGCCAACTAACTGATATACCTCGCTCGCATTAGGTGAAATAATTGCCAATAAGCTAGAAGGAATCGGAATTATTTGCAATAACACCCACACTTGAAACAGAGCCAATGGAACCAATAGCCATAGATAACGCTTTACTCTTTTCCAAGGAAAATGCTCACGATAACTATATAGAGTGAGCAAGGTAATAACTGCAATCCAACTTTCAAATAACGACCAAGCCCAAGGGCGATGACTCGCCAAAGGAAGCGGTAGAAAAACCAACAGAGCCAGAAGATTATAAAAGCAAAAACGTTCAGTACGAGACATACATTCCTAATTATTAAATAAACAAATTAAAAAATAAAAGCCCAAAACAGTTATAACCATTTTGGGCTTTGTATATCATTAGGCTAAGACAGTATCGTCATTAGTTTCCTGAAATACCACTACCTGAAGTAGAACGAAGACGACGAGCTGTCGTTGTACCAGCGGCAGCAGCGTCTGTTAAGGTAGTTGGATCTGCTCCTGCTAAGACAGCTGCTGTAACAACGTCATCAACACTTGCGCCTGCAGCAACAGCTGCAGCGACGATGTCACCAGCAGACTCTGGGGCTACTGTAACAGCAGAAGCGACAATAGCATCAGTCGCTTCAGGAGCGATAGCAATAGCAGCTTGAACCGCTTCCGCAGCACTTGCTGGGTCTGCTGCGATAACACTAGCAACAATATCAGACATCGCTTCAGAACAATCAGAAGCGCCTGCGCCAATACCTAGATTGACACATTGCCCAAAGATTGAAGCAACTTGTTCTGCAGCACTTGATCCTGATTGTGCTGCTACAGCTTGATCAACGATCGCTTGCTGAGCATCAGTAATAGCATAAGCTGGTGCAGCGGAGATAGCTAACGCGGCAACAACACCTAGAGATAACGATTTAAGTTTCATAGAGTTCCCTCATATATTAAACATTGAATACACTAGCTGGCGTTAGCAGGCCAATAAGTTATTCGACTAATATCACGTATTCTAGTGGATCTATGTTCTCTTATCCAATTTAATTTTAACGGTTTCATGACATTCTCACAAACAAGAAATGCAACCGCTCCTATAATAAGATCATCTTTTTTATCAGATGACTAAGTTGATATAAGTATCAACTACCTTATTATTTTGTTACCCATAGTCGTCGAATCAGGATGCAAACTGCTGCTCCGACCACTATCCCAGCATAATTAACGGCTAGATCTGATAATGAAAACGCTCGTCTCGGCAAATAATATTGACTCAATTCATCTAGCGTCACCGCGCATAACAATACTAAAGTCGGCCATCCAATAAACATCACTCGACGCTTAGAGGAAGGCATCACCAAAACCGATAAAAAACTCAATCCACTGGCGATTAAAAAGTGAAGGTGCTTATCCCCTCCTAATCGCCACTCTAAATGTGAAATCTGTTCAGCTAATATTCCCAATGATTTAAACAATGACACCAAACCGCACACTCCAGCCACCGCCACAAACAACCATAGACGATTTACCGCTGGGTAAACCTCAGTTCCGTTCGCTTTACATCGGTGGTTCTGTTGCATTCGTTAAGGCCTCACTTTTTGCGACATGACCTTAAGTCTAGACCAACAAATGTCGCTACGCTGCAAAGTTTTTCTTTTTCCAAAGACACTGCAACTAAGTCGTTGAGTTCATATCTATTAAACCCATATTTAGAATGCTCGGAAAAATAGCGAATGGCTAACAGTCGCTGATCGGTATCCAATTCCTGCCAATTAGCAAATAAAAGATCGATGCCGGTGCTTGCAGTCAAGTTCTGATAAGGACCAAAATGTTGCGCCAGTTCAAGTCGTTGCTGAACCAATTCAAAAGGTTGATTTTGATAAGTTAAAACGTACGCCTCTTCGGCATAAGTAGCAGAATAAAGGGGACGTATATGACTTGCTGAGCGATAAACCTCACTGGCTCGAGTCAGTGCAGTTTCAGCATCTTCTCCGTCCCAGTAATTAGTTGTAGCAATGTAGCCCAGTAACGCAAGTACATCAGGGTTTGCCGAATTCATATCTAAAATGTCATCGGCAAGGCGATTTACCGTATCACGCTGCTCTTGAGCTTTATCTTCAAAGTCAGGACTTTGTGTATCAGCACTGAGCATAAACTCTGCATAGCGGTCAACTTCGTTCTCGAGTCCAATCTGAAAAAGCGAACTAATCCCGAAATGCATCGATAGGTAGAGTAAAGCAAGTGAAATAACAATCAGCGGAGACTGTCGCAAAGCCGATTTTAATGTTGCACTATTTATAGTCACAATCCATCACCTTGGTTACGCTTCATTAGCTGCAGGTTAAAACATAGGCGCGTAGTTTGATAAAGACAAAAGAGAGAGTCAACATGATATCGACTCCCTCTCCTTGACGTATTTAATTAGAGTTAATCAAATAATGCCTGTTCAGAATCGACATAGCCTTGACGTTCAATACGCTCGACATCATCTTCTTCTAAATAACTTCCCGAGCGCACTTCAATAATCTCAAGAGGCAATTTGCCAGGGTTTTCAATAGCATGAGATACCCCTAGCGGGATATAAATAGATTGGTTTTCAGAAAGTAAAAACTCTTCATCACCTTTGATGACTTTTGCGGTTCCCGAAGCGACAACCCAATGTTCAGCACGATGGTAATGCTTTTGGAACGATGTTTTACCACCAGGTTTTACGGTTACTTTCTTAACATTGAAACGTTGGCCTTCTGCAATCAAGTCCGCAGATCCCCAAGGACTGTAGGTTTCACGATGAATAAGACATTCAGCACGACCTTGATCTTTTAAAAGGTTAACAATGTTTTTTACGTCTTGAACTTTGTCTTTGCTCGCCACTAACAATGCGTCTTTGGTTTCAACGATAATTAACCCATCGACTCCAACTGCGGTAACCAGTTTGTTATCGGAATAAAGATAACTATTGCTCACGTTTTCAATCAGCACGTCACCACGAATCGCATTACCATGCTGGTCTTTTTCATTCACTTCCCAAAGAGAACTCCACGAACCAACATCGCTCCAGTTAGCATCCATAGGCACCACTACCGCTTTATCGGTGGGCTCCATAACCGCATAATCAATTGACTCATCAGGACAAAGTGAGAAAACATCTTTATTTAATCGAATGAAATCAAGATCAGGATAGGCGGTTTTATCGGACTCTTGGCACGCTGCAAGAATATCTGGGCGATGTTTTTCTAACTCTTCCAAAAATGCAGATGCTTTAAAAAGGAACATTCCACTATTCCAGTAGTAACCACCCTCAGACAAATAGGATTTTGCCGTATCTAGGTCTGGCTTTTCGACGAACTGTGCCACTTCATAACTAGAAGCATCAAGGGCATTGCCTTGTTTGATATAGCCGTAACCCGTTTCAGGAGCAGTAGGAACAATACCAAATGTCACTAGTTTGCCTTGTTGCGCTTGAAGCTTTGCTTTGTTTACCGAGTCAGTAAAAGCTGCTTGGTTCTTAATTACGTGGTCAGCGGCCAAAACAAGAAGTAACGGATCATCGCCATTTTTAACCGCATTTAGTGCAGCAATCGCGACAGCCGGTGCCGTATTTCGACCAACAGGTTCCAATACAATACCACTGTGAGATAAAGATGATGAACGAAGTTGCTCCGCAACGATAAAGCGATGCTCGTCATTACAAATAATGAAAGGCGCCAAATGATCAATATCGTCAAGACGTTCGATAGTGTTTTGCAACATAGTGCTATCACTGGTCAGCGATAAAAATTGTTTAGGATAATGTGTTCGAGAGAGCGGCCATAAACGACTGCCAGAGCCACCTGCCATTATTACGGGTAAAATCATAAGTCACCAAATTTTATTATAAAAGTAATTCTAATAAGCCAATTTAACGCTGTCACTAAAGCTTGATCCCTGCTCATCTTTAGAAGAAAGCAGAGGTTGAACATTGTCAACCAACGGCCATTCTATTCCAAGGGTAACATCATTCCAAACAATAGATTGCTCAGCCTTCGGATTATAATAATCGGTGCATTTATAAACAAATTCGGCTTCTGGACTCATAACATAAAAACCATGAGCAAACCCTTCTGGCACCCATAATTGACGTTTATTTTGTGCAGAAAGAACAACGCCAACCCATTGCCCTAATGTTGGTGATCCTTCACGAATATCCACCGCGACATCATAAACTTCACCGCTGACAACTCGAACCAACTTACCCTGAGTATTTTCAGTTTGATAGTGCAAACCACGTAAAATACCTTGGTTGGATTTAGAGTGGTTATCTTGAACAAAGTGAGTCGGCTTTCCGGTTACAAGTTCTTCAAATTTCTGCTGGCTCCAAGTTTCCATAAAAAAACCACGTTCATCGCCAAAAACAGCAGGTTCTATAATTTTTACATCTGGAATGCTTGTCTGTATTACTTTCATTATGAATCCTATTTGGAATATGCTTCGATATTATTCAGCGCATCTCGCCAGTTACTGGCTGGAATGGAAAAGGTTTGCGTAATTTTTGTGGTATCAAACATTGAGTTAGCAGGTCGCTTGGTAAACGTTGGATATTCGTCGGATGTTAAGCTGATGACTTCCGGTATTTTATCTATCAGATCAAACTCAAAAGCTTTAATAAAAATTTCCTGAGCAAATTCACTCCAACTCAAGTTCGGCGCACCTGAAAAATGGTAAAGACCAAAACCTGAAAACGACTCACCTTGGCTATAAATGGTATCAGCAATCTTGATCAAAGCCGCTGCAACATCGCCGGCGTACGTTGGCCCACCAAATTGATCGCCAACAATACCAATACTCTCTTCTGATCTCGCCAGCCGAATCATTGTCTTAACAAAGTTGCTGCCTCGCTCCCCAAATACCCAAGCAGTGCGCAATATAATGTGCTTATCACAAGCTTCGCTTACCGCTTGTTCTCCAGCAAACTTACTCCGTCCGTAAACACCTTGAGGTGCGGGTACATCGCACTCTTTATACGGGCCATTTTTATCCCCAGCAAATACGTAATCACTAGAGATATGAAGAAGCGTTGCATCATGTTGTTGAGCAGCTTGCGCTAGATAACGCGGTCCCTCGCAATTGACGGCATAACAATGCGGCTTTTCTAACTCAGCGATATCGACACCGGTGTGAGCAGCTGCATTAATTATGATATCGGGAACGAAAGAGGAGACCTTATAGAACACCGCTTCTTTATCGGTAATATCGAGATTTTCTCGACCTGTTGCCAGTAATTCGATGTCATCACGTATGCTAAGTTGGTCTGTTAAACACCTACCTACTTGGCCATAGCATCCAATTACCATTACCTTCATTAAGCGTTAGCCTTCCTGCTTTCTTCAATCAAACGAACAAGGTACAAACCGTATTCATTCTTAATCATTGGCTGTGCTAATTCAAGCACTTGCTCATCAGTCAGCCACCCATTGCGCCATGCAATTTCTTCCAAACACGCGACTTTAAGACCTTGAACATCTTGAATAGTTTCAACAAATGATGCGGCTCTATTGAGACTTTCATGAGTCCCAGTATCCAACCACGCAAAACCACGACCTAATAGCTGAACATTTAAACTGCCGTCATGCAGATATAGCTCATTGAGATCAGTAATTTCTAGCTCACCTCGTGGTGATGGCTTAATCTGTTTGGCAAAATCCACGACACGATTATCGTAAAAATATAGCCCTGTTACCGCAAATTCCGATTTTGGATTCGTCGGTTTTTCTTCTATCGATAAAGCTTTCATATTCTCGTCAAACTCAAGTACACCAAAGCGCTGTGGGTCTTTTACTTGATAACCAAATACCGTAGCACCACCTTCGCGAGCGGCAGCATCTTTTAAGGTTTGACTAAAGAATTGACCATAGAAGATATTATCCCCTAAAACCAAACAAACTGAATCATCACCGATAAACTCTTCACCAATAATAAAGGCTTGAGCTAACCCATCAGGGCTAGGTTGCACCGCATACTCGATATTCACACCGAACATACTGCCATCACCGAGTAAGCGACGAAATCCTTCATTATCTTCAGGAGTTGTGATAATTAAAATATCTTTAATGCCTGCCAACATCAATGTTGATATTGGGTAAAAAATCATAGGCTTATCATAAATAGACAGTAACTGCTTAGATACACCACGAGTTAACGGATATAAGCGAGTTCCGGAACCACCGGCCAATACAATACCTTTCATTGTTACGCTCCTAATCGTTCACGTGAATATGAACCGTCTAGCACTCTTGTCCACCATTCTTGATTTGATAAATACCATTCCACCGTTTTACGAATACCACTCTCGAAGGTTTCTTCTGGTGTCCATCCTAATTCAGTTCCAATTTTCGATGCATCAATTGCATAACGTACATCGTGCCCTGGGCGATCAGTTACATAGGTAATCAGGTCTTGGTAATGTGCAACACCTTCTGGTTTGGCAGGAACAAGTTCTTCCAATAACGAGCAGATAGTTTTAACAACTTCGATGTTAGCTTTCTCGTTGTGACCACCAATGTTATAGGTTTCGCCAACGACACCTTCGGTTACCACTTTGTAAAGCGCTCGAGCATGATCTTCAACAAACAGCCAATCACGGATTTGCATACCATCGCCATAAACCGGTAACGCCTTACCTTCCACAGCATTGAGAATAATTAATGGAATAAGTTTTTCGGGGAAATGAAATGGACCGTAGTTATTCGAACAATTGGTAATCATTGTTGGCAATCCATACGTTCGTTGCCATGCTCGAACCAAATGGTCACTCGATGCTTTCGAAGCCGAATAAGGGCTTGAAGGTGCGTAAGATGTGGTCTCGGTGAAAAGATCGTCGGTTCCCTCAAGATCACCATAGACTTCATCAGTCGAGATATGGTGGAAACGAAAAGCCGCCTTTTTATCCGTCTCGAGAGAGTTCCAGTATGATCTTGCTGCTTCAAGTAAGCAATAAGTACCAACAATATTGGTTTCGACAAAGTCCGCAGGACCATCAATCGAGCGATCAACATGACTTTCAGCAGCTAAGTGCATCACCGCATCTGGTTGATGTTGTTGAAATACGCGATCCAACTCAGCTCGATCACAGATATCCACCTGTTCAAAATGGTAACGTGAACTGGATTCAATTTCAGATAAGGACTCTAAATTCCCAGCATAAGTAAGCTTATCGAGATTTACAACGCTGTCTTGGGTCTCATTAATCACATGCCTTACAACGGCCGAACCAATAAACCCGGCACCACCAGTGACAAGTATTTTCATAGTATTTTCCATTCCTAGCCAATCTGGAAAAGGTAGTTCTAAATGTTCAGTTTATCAATTTAATCAATCAACTTTATCCACGTAAAACCACATCAATCCAATTTTAGATAATAAGACACTCTTATTAATGGGTCGTTATTGGGTTAATTATAGCGTAAGAAAAAATCAGAAGAATAGGAAAACAACTTTGTATACCCTATTTCCTCGCAAGTTCTCTTATTTGAACACAAAAAAAATATTCGAATGAAAGAAACACACCATTCTGGTCGATGTTCGATACAACTCATCATCGCAGTATCAATGTAAAATCGACGCCACTCTTTAACAAAGAACTTAACAAAGAATCTAACCAAAAATGGCCCTCAAAAGAGGGCCATATAATCCTATTAAAACGCAATCATATTAAAGCTAACCACTTCAATATCGTTCCATTTAAATACGGCTTACGATACCTTCAACGAATCTTTTTCTGTAGGCACTTCATACTTTTCAGTCTCGACTCTTTCAATGCCTGTTACAGAGTTTGGCTCATCAATCGTAGCTGGTTCAACGATGCCATGATATTTTTTGTATTCATCTTCAACAAATTTACCGACATTTTGTCTAAATATTTCCGAGGAAAATCCTTCAGCATGTTTACGTATGACCAAAGGATCGAAAGACAATGTTTCAAATTTTTCCACAGCCTGTATTAACGATTGCTCGTCTTGCTTATGAAAATAAACACCGGTTTCACCGTCAACGACAGTATCTAAACTTCCGCCGATACCGTACGCAATAACCGGCGTTCCACACGCCTGAGCTTCTAGTGGAACAATGCCGAAATCTTCTTCTGCAGCAAACACAAAAGCACGTGCTTTTTGCATTTTCTCAATTAAAACAGAATACGGTTGATACCCCATTAACTCAACGTTATCACTTGCATAGGATTTTATTTTGTCAAAGTCCGGCCCAGTACCAATGACCACAAGTTTCTTATCAGGCATTTTAGAAAAAGCCTGAACGATCAAACATATTTTTTTATAAGGAACCATTCTTGACGCCGTTACGTAAAAGTCCTCCTTCGTCTCTTGCAAGGCGAAAGATGAGACATCGACTGGCGGGAAGATCACTTCCGAGTCACGCTTATAAAATTTATTAATACGCTTTTTGATAAAGTTGCTGTTGGCAATAAATTGATCTACTGATGCCGCACTTCGGTGATCCCAAATACGAATTTTATGCAGCAGATACCTCACCAACACCGACTTTAGACCCGATGTCATATTGGATTCTTTTAAATACTGAGTTTGCATATCCCATGCATAACGTATTGGAGAATGGCAATAACTAATATGAAGCTGATTTGGACTGGTAATCACGCCCTTTGCCACTGCATAGCTGCTACTTATAACGACGTCAAAACCAGAAAAGTCAAACTGCTCAATCGCAATCGGCATTAACGGTAAGTAGTTTCTATATAACTTCTTTGCAAATGGCAGTTTTTGAATAAAACTGGTTTTAACCGTTTTCCCTGCCAAATAAAAATCACGATCTTTTTGTTCAAGAAAATCCAACAGTGAAAAAACTTCACAATCAGGATATAGCTCGATTAACTGTTGTAGCACAAGCTCTGCGCCACCTGTCTGTGTTAACCAATCGTGGACAATTGCTACTTTCATAAATAGACACCTGATATTGTTTTTTGTACATGAAAGACTTCATTTCGCTTTGCCGTCACAACTGATGCAGCAATCTGTGGTAATGCTTGTTCCTTTACTTTAATGCGTAGTTCCATAACTTTTTAAGACTCTTATTTCTTATAAGCAACCCTTCACTTCTAATGTGAAATTGGCCTATATATCTTCATTAATTCATATTACTTCAAGCGAAATGTGACACATACTTCATACTATTCAATCAAAAATCTCGGCATATTAACGTGCATAACCAAGACGACTTTCGATTTGCAACCCACTTAAAAAATGTAGTTCCAAACATCCACTTTATCAATTAAATAGATGTGTTTTATCCGCCCGATGGCAGGCCAACTCTAAATTTCTATACAATCTATTGATATTTAAGCACAGAAAGGAACGAACAAAATGTAAGTAGTCGGGCAATGATATCAAGAGAAACAATATCAATGTTAGTAATCGCAAATAAAATTACGAAACTATCACAGGGGCATAAAAAAGCCCTCACGATGAGGGCATAAAGATAGCATTAACTTATTGGAGAGAACAAGCCTACTTAACCATTCTGTAACAAATTTAAGTCTGCTGCGCTCTCTTTAGATGCTCGGCAACACGCTGCAGTAAACAGAGCATCAGTAGAACTATTCAGTGCGGTTTCAGCTGAGTCTTGAACCACGCCAATAATGAACCCAACCGCAACAACTTGCATTGCAATATCATTTGAAATACCAAATAAACTACACGCCAATGGAATCAACAATAGTGACCCACCTGCAACACCAGACGCGCCACATGCGGATACCGCCGCCACAACACTGAGCAATAACGCTGTTGCGAAGTCAATTTGAATACCTAACGTGTGTACTGCTGCAAGTGTTAATACGGTAATCGTAATCGCAGCGCCACCCATGTTGATCGTCGCACCAAGAGGAATTGATACAGAGTAGGTATCTTCATCCAGCTCCAATTTACGACAAAGCTCCATATTTACAGGAATATTAGCGGCTGAACTACGAGTGAAAAATGCAGTGATACCACTTTCACGTAAACAACGCAAAGTCAGTGGGTATGGGTTCTGACGCGTTTTGTAGAATACAATTAATGGATTAACCACTAATGCAATAAACAACATCGCACCAAGTAATACCGCTAACAGTTGGGCATAGCCTAGTAATGCATCAAATCCGGTTGCTGCAATCGTCTGAGAAACCAAGCCAAAGATCCCGATAGGTGCAAAACGTATCACCATTTTTACAATTTTAGACACACCGTCAGCAAGATCAGTCAACATCAGTCTTGTGCTATCACCCGCAGCACGAAGTACGACACCAAGCCCAACAGCCCATGCAAGGATAGCAATATAGTTCGCATTGATAAGGGCGCTTACAGGGTTCTCAACCACTTTAAATAGGAGAGTATTCAATACTTCTGCAATACCTTGTGGTGGTGCGAGTGACGCCTGGTTTGTCACGAGAACAAGTTCCGTCGGTAAAACAAAACTAAAGGTAACCGCTGTTAGGGCCGCAGCGAATGTACCAATAAGGTAAAGTATAATAATGGGACGCAACTGAGTTTCACTTCCCTTCTGATGGCTTGCAATCGATGCGGCAACCAACACAAACACAAGGATAGGAGCAACCGACTTCAACGCACCAACAAATAGGCTACCAAAAAGACCAGCAACACTCGCACTGCTTGGTGATAATACCGCAAGCAACACTCCAGCTATTATCCCGATAAAAATTTGTACTACTAAACTCGCATTAATCAGTGCACCTAACGGGCCACCTTGCTTTGTATTATTCATCACTCTCATTCTCTATTTGGTTTTATATGCCGCAAAAATACACCAAATAAAGCACCCACAACTAGATCTTACGCAAACTATCAACACTTTTATCTATATAAATAGCAAACAAACAACATATATAACCAAAACTAAAAGCAAAAATTTAGAACACAAAAAAGGCCAGCAAAATAACTGACCTTAAAAAACACGGCTGACAATAATTGATTACTTATTGGTTGTTGCTGATTGCTTATTGCTTATTGCTTATTGGTAATCATAGATCGTATTACCTTTATTTTGGGCATTGCTAGCAGAGACCGCCTGAATATCTTGTTTCGTAAACAGAGCTTTAACACCTCCAGCAATGCCATAAACATGAAAGGGTAATAATGCCTTCATCATCCACTTTTTCATCAAGGTATTCGAAAAATTCTTATCGATAAAATATTGCAACGACCCATATTTCAAATCAGCCACGACTTTATTAAATCGATTCACCGTTCCCCAGCCATGCACATGAGTCACGGGATCACTGTTAATCACCCCGACTAAATAACCACGAGATTTCGCCATAATGCAAAGGTCTTCGTCTTCACCGTATAGAAAAATATTCTCATCGAATAAGCCATATTTTTCAATGTAACTCTGGCTAACAATCATCGCTGCACCACTGATCCAGCCCACAGTTTCAACACTATAGTCATTGACCACCGCTTGGTGATTATCTAAGTATGAACGGCAAATATCAGAATAGGAAAACAACCCTTTCACAAACCGTGACTTCACTATTCCAGCTTTGACAACGTAATTCGCGCCAGCTAATAGCATCGCCCACTTCAGAGCACTAGAATGGCTAAATGATGAGGTCTGCGTGCTTTTATCGGGATATTGAAGTCGAGTGCCCATGATGGCGTAGCGCTCTTCATTTTCAACACAGCGATCGACCACTTTATCTAATGAAAAGTTATCCTCAATATACGCATCAACATTGAAAATAAAGTAAAAATCAGCCTTATGACTAAAACAACCAATGTTGTTCGCCTTGCCATAACCAAGGTTCTTACCATTGGCAATCACCTTAATTTTCTCGCCATATTGCGCTAATAGCTCTAGCGTCTGATCCTTAGAACCATTATCAACGACGACAATATCAACCAGATGTTTACTCTGCACTCGGAGTAAAGAATCAATGCATTTTTCAATATGAGGGGCAGAGTTAAAGGTAACCAAAACAAAATTAACACGCTTCCCCTCAATGGGATGATCAAGTTTTAATTCTGCATTCATAAACTGCTACTCCATATTCCTACTCGAACTTTACGCTGAGTACCAAAGGACGTTGTTAAAATAAGGTCCGGTTTTATATAAATCAACCGCTGACCTTTGTAAACCTAGAGTCAGGCTACAATAAAATCTCTGCCTAAAATTACAATTATAGCTGTTAATGAAAATGTCTTAGTTCTACTCCACTGAAGCACGCCGCAAATAATTATGAGAACAATAAGAGATGAGCGGTAATTATAAGAAAGGACAGTTTTGTTTAGGTCAGCTCCATACTCATCTCCCACCGGATATTACAGCCATGAATTTCGGTGTAATTGATTTCATGCTTATATATAAAAGCATGGAAGTGACAATTACAACGATAGGAACCAAGAAATATAGTGAAATAACATCCAAGTCGTTGTTCGGATGAAGCACTTTGTAGCTAAGTTTTTGTATGACAGTTAAAAGTGGCTCATGAATAGCAAACACAAAGAAACTACAACCACTTGCCCACATGAAAGCCTTTCTTAAGTGTACAGACTCTACTATTGCTTTCGTAGCATATAACGCTGAACCGAGACCGATAAGTATCCCAACTTGGTGTATATAAAGGTTAAATGCATAAGCTTTGGTTGTAGTATCGACCACAAGAACAAGAAAGTAAGCGAATATAACTAAAGGCCCGAATCGATCGAGTGCAAATAAGCTAGTATTTGAATGTGCGAAGTAGGCTCCTGCATAAAAAAATGCGAATGCGCTTGCAGACGGAATATAGATTGGCCAGAAATTTAAGAACCAAAGTGCAAAAAGCACGAAAAGGATAGCCTTTCCTGCCTTGTTAACAAATAAATGGACTACTGGTGAAATCAATACCATTACCATTAAGTCACGTATAAACCAAAATTGATATGAAATCGGGTATCTATTAACACCAAATATGGCGTTAAAATAGTCAAAAAAACCGAATGTAGATATTGGAGCACTCTTTCCAGAAAAGAATGATTGGGTTGCAGGAAGATATTGAGCCAAACTAACAAATAAAAGGGTAATAACGTTCCAGAACAAAAATGGAATAAGAAGTGTATTAACCCGAGATGTTATTTTTTTTCTATAACTCTCTAAGGAAAAAGAAAAACCCCAAAAAAAGAAATACCCTGACATGAGGAAAAAAAGAGGCACGGCTACTCTAGCTAAGCCTTGGGAAATAATATTTCGACAAAAATCAACCCAGTATCCGGTCTCAGTTACTCCAATAGCGCCACCTGAGAAAACAAATTCTGTGCCATATCCATGGATAAAAACTATGCCTATTATTAAGGGGAAACGCAATATGCTAAATCTTTCAGATGATATATTATCAATTGGCATTCAAGTTCTCTCTATATTTTTTACACATAGACATAATAGCCCACCACTATTGACTGGTTATCTCCAATCAATAGTGGATTAGCTGAACACTAAAGGCATAATAGTTTTTTAATAAAACTAAAATTGGAGAGCATCAAGTCAAAACAATAAGATGCTTTTCATCGGCCTGATACTCATAAGGAATTTATTTAAATTGCTTATATCGAAGACAAGCATAATGTACTGCCTATTCATTATAGACGAGTCTCTAGTGCGAAGTCTATTACTCACAAGTTTAGACCATTGCTGCTACGTCATTACATCTTCTCTTATTCCTAAAAAACCTAGTGAGAAAATTAAAATCAATAAACTGTCATCACTTGTTAGGTGTGTGCTGTGTTAGTAGGCTGTTTTACCAACAAAGCCTTTAAATACGGTTAAGAAGATGATTTTTATATCGAGCCACAAACTCCAGTTTTGAATATACACCAGATCAAATTCAACCCGTTTTTGCATCTTATCCAATGTTTCTGTTTCACCGCGTAAACCATTAATCTGAGCCCAACCGGTGATCCCAGGTTTTACATGGTGGCGCAGCATGTATTTGTTAATCAAGCTACGGTACTCTTCATTGTGTGCCACCGCATGAGGACGCGGCCCAACAATCGACATTTGCCCAGTAATCACGTTAATGAACTGAGGTAATTCATCCAGTGATGTGCGACGAATAAAAGCCCCAAATTTGGTAATACGTGGGTCGCCTTTGGTTGCTTGCTTGACTACATCGCCATTGTCCATCACTTTCATTGAGCGAAACTTCCACACCAAAATCGGCTTTCCATCCAAGCCATAACGCTCTTGTTTAAAAATAATCGGCCCTGGTGACGACAGTTTTACGCCAAGCGCTACCGCACAAAGTACTGGGCTGATCATAACAGTAATGATGGAAGCAAACACCACATCTTCTATTCGCTTCACCATCGAGGTAAAACCATAGAATGGAGAATCGTAGACCGAGAGTGTCACCATATTCCCGACATTCTTTAATCGCGATTGCATCAAGTCGAAGGTGAAAAAGTCAGGAACAACGTGAACACGAGCATTGGCATCGGCGAACGCATTTAAAATCTGCTTGATACGTTTCGAGGCTTCCATTGGCAGAGCAATATACACCTCTTGTACCGCATGGCTTTTTGCTAACTCTAGGGCATCATCAATGCGGCCCCGAATCGGTGCTGGCAAACCAACTAAGCCAATTCGGTCTAAACCACGGTCATCATAAAACCCGATTAAGGTTTCAGTTTGGCGACCACGCAACTTAAGCTCATTGGCAAGTTGAATACCAGAATGCGTCGCTCCAATCACAATAACCTTACGTTTCCCCATTTCGGCAGGGAATAATAAACGGAGGATGTAACCCACCCCTAAGCGCCAGGTAATCAGTAATACAGGTGTTAGCGCAAACCAAGCGGCAACCACTACACGGGAGTAATTATCTAATACGTTAAAGACAACGCTAGCACCTAATGTGATAGTAATGCATATCGCCCAAGAAATAAGAATGGCGACAAATATGTCTCGTTGGGTAGAAAAGCGGAAGGTAAAGTAAACCCCAGCAACCTCAGCAATCAAATAAAAGAGAACAACAACAACCGCTAAGGTTAATTCGTAAATAGTTTCAAATTCACCGAGATAATAAATACACAATCCATAAAGAAGAGAAGTAATAATCGCAAGGTCAAAAAACTTAAAGGCTATGGCTGATTCTTCACCATGGTATTTAATACGACTTCCATGTTTCATAATTGTGGAATTTACCTATTTTTATGGGTTTGGTTCGATTTTTAAGATTCAATTCAAAGCGTCTTCACGCAAGCGCCACTAGGTTACATTAACGCTCTAGGTGCTTCAATCCTAAACACTATTTACGCTATTGAAGATGTGGTTCAATATTCACGATCTTCAAACTTCCCGGTAAGATGCGTCACTTTTGAGCAATGCTTATCGATAAGTGCCTGTTCAATCACGCTATTATATTGAAAAGATTCAGTCTATTAACATCGGATCTGGCAAATATAATACAAAATGATTTATCAAAAATTAGACGAACGAGCATTATTCACATCTAAAGCCATCAACACAATAGTAATATCATCGAAATCGACGTCATTATTTCCCCGTCTTATAACTAAAACTAAAAATAATACTCGCTTTAATTGGCATATACCATAACTAAACGCAACGCTGAACATTACAAGGGAATGAACTCGATATGTCATTTACAGGTTATGAAAGAGAAAGGAAAGCAGAAAAACGTTAGAAAGTGTGAATGCGCTACAAAACCGACGCATCCCCGGCTTTGTAACTCAGTCACTAGATTTAGTCTCAAAATACCATTTAGTATGAAGATGAACCTCGCTTGAAGAGAGTAAGTGTTGCACATCGAACCACTGATACGCTCCATGTTGCTGCTGCAGTGGTAAGTTTAGTTCTTCGCGATTGACCTTTAAAATATACGCAATCGCCACATAGTGAGTACCAAACTCTTCTCCAAACACATGGTCTTCGTACAGATGTGTAAATGGCCCCAATAGCCTTGCTTGGTCAATAGTAAATGCCGTCCCCAACTCTTCTTGCGTCAAGCGTTGAAAAGCACTTTCTAACGTCTCGTTCTTTTGAATTCGACCACCGGGCACAAACCAGTAATCTTTCGCTGGGCGGTTTAGTCGTTGTCCAAGCAGTGCTTGCCCATTTTGGTCGAGTACGACGAGATCAATCGACACCAAGGGGGTACTTTCTATTACTGTTGAAAATGTGGTTTTGTCTAGGTACATGATTGCCTTATAAAACGTTTGCTTATTACGGATATTTATCCTGACTATATCAATTAGACGACTGTGATTACTAGACTCAAGCGGTTAATCACTAACTTTTGTAAATTTAATATCAAATTAAAGCAAAAAACCTGACCTAAAAACAACAAATCTAGCCGAGGATAAAAAAGTCTTAACAATTGGACACGGTTTTATACCACAATAGACAGCTTGATAGGCTCACAGAATCGGCATAAACAAGTATATATATGATGTTGTTCAGTAATAAAACATAAAAATAACTTAAGTTTAAATAGGTTTCGCCGACAAACATAAAGAGAAAAGCGGCGTGCGGTGAAACAGTATGATTATGGCAGTCACATTAAAGTCTATTTTCAACCAAGCTAAATTTTAGAAACAAACGGTAGTATTTTGTTGAAAGCGCATTTATAACCAACACAAATGTAGAATCCCGTGTCAATTTATATGTAGTAATGCGCAGCTTGCGAAGGACTAAATAATGAAAACAAAGCGCCTCTGTGTGATCATTCCAATTCATAAAGAAAAGTTAGATCAAAATGAAATATCAGCTCTTAAGTCCTACCAACAATATTTTGAAAACATTGATTTAAGTTTTATAGCTCCAAGAGCACTAGATTGCTCCTTTTATGAAGAGAATTACCCTAACTATAGTATTCGTCGCTTCAATAATTATTATTTTAAGAGCCCAAAAACATATAACAAGCTGATGCTCAACAAAATTTTTTATACACAATACACCAATTATGAATATATTATAATAGCTCATACTGATGCCATTATTTTTAACTATAAAGCAGATTTAAACGAGTTTTTAGATATGGGCTATGACTATGTTGGCCCACCTTGGTACTCGCAACCAATCTCAAGAAAAACCTCCAATTGGAAGTATTTGATTAAAAGAATAGTTATTCATAAGCCTTCAGTTTTAGAATCTGGTGGCGGTGGTTTTTCATTGAGAAAAGTCGATTCCTTCGTCAGATTACTTAGCTTAGAAAATCTTTTCGTAAAAATATTTTGGCATTTCAATGAAGATATTTACTTTGCGTATAGAGGGAATGTTGGAAAAAACCGAATTTCAGTTGCACCAACAGAGGTTGCCGAGAAATTCGCTTTAGAAGAAGGTATGAATACCAAAGCTGAGGTATTAAAACCGATCGCTCTTCACGCTTGGACACACTATTTTACTAGCTTAGAAAAGCTTGAAGAAGCAAGGCAGCGTATCAACCGAACATAATGAGTCAGTAAGTGATATCACCATCAGCTGTACTAATGGGCCTATTTTCTAAGTGGTACCCTTGCACGAAAAAGCTGCTTACTAAAAAGCCATAAAAAACTGGGGTTTGTCGACAAATAACGCTTCCACAACCTTCTAGGCTCAGAGCATAAACGGAAAAACCACTCCATGCCAATAGCTTGCACCCAACGAGGTGCGTGCTTTTTGCTGCCAGCGATAAAATCATACGCAGCCCCAACACCGAGCATGACACAATTCAGTGACTCTTTGTGATCGGCCATCCAACGCTCTTGTTTTGGACAACCAAGACCAACAAACAAAATATCGACATCAGCAGTATGAATATCACTAATAACTTTCTGATTTTCTTCGTCAGTCAACGGGCGAAACGGCGGAGAGAATGAATAGGTAATATTAATGTCAGGATAACGTTTGCGCAATTTGCTTTTTATTTGATTCAATAGCTCAATTGAACTTCCACCATAGAAGCCAATATTTATCATCTTGCTTCCAGAATGTTGACAAATCGCATCCATAATATCCTGACCTCTTACTTGCCTTGCCTGCCGATGGCCTAACATTCTCTGAGCAAGCGCAAGAGGTTTACCATCAGGTATAACAAAATCTGCTTTGTTTACAATATCTTGGAATTCCGGTGAACGATACACTTCGATACACATATGCACATTTGATACGCAAACATAAGCACCAGACTTAAGTGAAACTAAGTGATCAAGATACTTCATGGTATAAGATATATCTGTAATATTAACGTCCATAGAAAGAATGGCTGTTCTGTAACTCATTACTTTCCCCCTTTTAGGCATTTGATATTAAGCAAAACACATAGTAATCGTATATCCCACAAAACTATTAACTGTGAGAATAAGGTGAAATTTTCACCTACTAAGTTAATTTAATAACAAGTATCCGGCTATTTATATGCGTTTCTTTCGATAATTTCATCCACAAAAGTCCTACCCGGATAGTAATCAAATCATATCCCTCTTCCGCGCAACACCTTAGATATGGTTCCTTTTTTAAATAACCACTTCATGCGAATGGAAAATGACTTACTGAAGAGGTGATCTTCAACCCAAGTATCGGCCAGCTTGTTTGAAGTAAATTGGGTACGTTTGGAGATTGGAAAGGATATTTTATTCCCGTATGTATTCGGTGTATATGGCTCAGGACAAGATGTATGAGTAGAGTTCTCACCAAATCCAGAATTAATCACCATATTTTGAGATGGGGAAATATGAACGCCTTTGTTTAAGAAGCAATTTATCATCCAACAGTAGTCCCATGCGCTTTTTCTCCCAGACAACACCTGTCGCAACCTAAACAACCAATAAATCCCAGCTCGATAGCTACCAAGATATGAGCAAATGTTAAAAAAAATTGATCTATGGCTATGCGATAAAAACTTATCATCATAGTGTGACCAGGCGCGTTTCCAAGTCGCCCACCCCCAACCACTGCTGTATTTAGTAAAAAAGTAATCAAACTCTGGAACACATCCGGGATAATGCTTGGTTCCACAAACAGACATGATGCTAGATTCATCCTTATATGTTTCAAGCATTTGATCACAAAACCTAAAAAAATCAGGAGAAGGCAGTAAATCATCTTCTAAAATAATAGCTCTATCGGTATGTTCAAAAAGCCAATTCAGCCCCGTTGATATTCGATTTTTACAACCTAAGTTAGCCTGAGAGATCTCAAATTTCACGTTACCTGGCCAATCTTTAAATACTGCTATAGATTCTTCAATTAATAAGCTTTCACCAATTTTATCTTCTCTTGCTCCGTCAACGATGACATAAAGATCCCTTGTTTGCTCATCATCTAAACAAGCCTTCAATGCCTTGGCATGATTTGGTCTATTAAATAAAATTATTGCTATAGGTGCTAGAACATTTTTCATCGTCGTAATATCGCTTTTAATGCAGAAAGATAAAAATAAAGAATATAAAATTGAAATACATTGATTTATAAAATTAACTTAATATTAAACCAAAAATTCACCTGCAAAAAAATCAATATGCTTTAACCTATTCACCAGCAGTAATCAACTCCCTTAACACTTAGTCTTTCTATTAGACCATATGAACCGAAGGTTTAAATTTTTCTCTGTATATTCATAGTGCATCAATGTTAACTACAAGCTATTGATATTTTCTAGCTAATTTTTGTATTAATTCCTATACCCATCTTTAAAGTTACCCATTTTTTTTATATCGGGAATCTTAATATCATATTGATGCTGTATATTATCTTCAACATTAAGTTGACCTTCGACGACTTTAATGAAATCTTCATTAGGTAATAAAACATCTCTTGGATTCTGATATTTCCCATCTCGTTGAAACACTACATTATCGTGCACATTAACCGTCTTAAAATCTAAACCGTCTATTAACCTCAACCACACACCACCTGATGATATGTTATTAAAAATACGATTCCCCTTAGCAATAGCGGGGTCATCATCATACAATTTAATTAACTCAGGGTACTTTTCACTATAAGGTGGCTGACTATAATTCATCGCATCCATACGTTGATGGAGAGTGTTATTAGTACCATTAATAAAATTTTTAGCCCAACCTAGCCCGCGAGAATCAACATTTATCGAGCGCTTTGTATCAATAAAGACATTGTCTCGTACTAAGTTATTGCGACCACCACCAATCTTTATGCCTAGTCCAACATCATAAATTACGTTTCCATAGATGTTTGTACCACTACTGAAGTCATCCAAATAGATCGCATTAACATCATCTATCTCGGGCGAGCCTAAGTGATGAAAGAAATTATGACGAATGATATTGCCTCGTTGCGTCCAATCCCGCCCTATGTAAAATGCCCCTACATCGCCGGTTTCCTTAGCAACCTGATAGATATCATTGTATTCGATAATATGCTCGTTACCGTTTAATACAATTCCCGAGTGTGGCCCATCGTGAATTTGATTATGAGCAACTCGGTTACCAACACCTTTAATTTGAATTGCCGGCTGATAGGTGCGAATCCACGAGCTGTAATTATAAATATGGTTATTGACTGCATAATTATGTGCAGGAGTTAAAGAGGTGCGTTCACCACCGACCAAACTAATTCCGCTCGATGATATATCGAAGATGTCGCATGAAGTAATACCATTATTTTTACCGCCATTAATTCTCACTGCGGTTCTAGCAATATTCCGAATGGTACAGCCTACAATATGGTTATTCGAACCGCCATTAATCTCAATAGCGGAACCACGAGAGAATTCAAATGTTAAACCGGTGACGGAAATGTTATGGGTATTATTTAATATAAATAAAGGTTTTGAAAAAAGAGAAACATAGGCTTTACTTTTTGATATCGCCTGAGGTGGCCAGAAGTACAATATTCCTACTTTGCGATCGAGATACCACTCTCCAGGTCGATCAAGTTCTTCTAAGATATTCAGCGCATAATAACGCTGATTCTTACGCAGGCCATAAGCTGATCGCCCAGTATCAACATAAATTTCTCGTGTTTCACGATCAATAGACTTCACTGGAAAAAATTCATCGTACCAATCCCAAGTCCAATAACCGTGTACCACTATATTTTTTGTATTAGTCCATTTAAGCGGTCTATCTTCAGCAAAGCTAAAGCGGCCATAATGCCTTCCTGCAGGGACACCATCGCGTAAAATGTTAGAATTTCCTTTGTGAACGAGTTTCCCTGTCTGTGGTACATCGGCAATTTTTACCCAGCCTTCATTTGGCCAACGCGCTATAGTCATACGTTGATCATTGAAAAATAGCTCAAGGCCAGGATTACCTCTCCGCGTTATCTTTCCATAATCGCTAATCCCAAGCGATTTTAAGTCGAGTTGTAAGGTATTCATTCTTGCTTGCTTCGATAGTTTACTTAAAACCGTTTTATCTGTAATAGTGCTAAAACCACTAACTTCGACACCACCAATAATTTGAACATGTTCATCTTTATAGTTCTGCCAAATGATTGGGGCATCTTGAGTACCTGAATCAGATTCACCCAAAACAAAAGATTGTGAGCGAAAATACGTCCCACCACGCAGGAAAACTTTTATGGCTGTTTGACCAACATTAGGAATTTTCTTAAAGTTTCGAACTATATCTCGAGCTCTCTCCAATGTCTGTACTGGCCCATCTGTTGAAGAATCATTTGGACTAGCGACCAGTCCAGACCATGCATCATTCCCTTCCGGTGAGACATAGATTTCAACCGATTGTGGGTTTGCTGATGATATTGGAGAGAAAAAAAACAATGTAATCAGCAGCAGACTAACAAAAGAGAGGTATTTTATAGTCATAGGACATCCATGTTTAACAGAATAACTGTAGCAAAAAAGTAAATTTATGAGTATCGCATGATAAGCCGTTTCTCAGTGCTTATAGTGATTGGTGTGAGTAAAGTAGAAATTAGCCTAGTATCAAAATTAAGTTAAAATTTAGTGAATTAGTAAATCGTTACTAGATAATTACACAGCTTAAAGCCAATGATGACCAAGAAACCGAATGGTAGAGATCAACACTGACAACAAGCTTGTTTTATGCTCTGCTCTATTTACGGAATGTATCCTGATTATCTAAGAACCATTGATAAGTCGTGGCTAAGCCTTGTTCTAATGATACTTGTGCTTTCCAACCTAAATTGGCTAAGCGTGACACATCCATCAACTTACGTGGTGCTCCATCGGGTTTAGTGGTATCAAACACAATGTTTCCTTGATAGCCGACTACTTTTGCTACGGTTTCGACCAGTTCACGAATGGTGCAATCGATGCCCGTCCCAACATTAATATGACTTAACATAGATTCAGTATTGGCTTGATAGGTTTCTTCGTCCAAATTCATCACATAGATAGAGGCCGCCGCCATTTCATCGACATATAAGAATTCGCGCATCGGTTTACCCGTCCCCCACGCTACAACTTCCGCTTGGTTGGCTAATTTCGCTTCATGAAAACGACGCAGCAATGCTGGAATCACATGGGAGTTTTCTGGATGAAAGTTATCATTCATACCATACAAGTTGGTTGGCATTACCGAACGATAATTACGGCCATATTGACGATTGTATGACTCACACATTTTAATACCAGCAATCTTAGCAATTGCATATGGCTCGTTAGTCTCTTCTAACGTTCCCGTTAGTAATGCATCTTCTTGCATTGGCTGTTCAGCCAATTTTGGGTAAATACACGAAGAACCTAAAAACAATAATTCTTGAACACCAGCCTCGTGAGCACTGTGAATAATATTGTTTTGAATGGTTAAGTTTTGATAAATAAACTCAGCGGGGTAAGTATTGTTGGCCACAATACCGCCCACTTTTGCCGCCGCCAAATAGACCTGTTCTATCTGCTGATCTTGAAAAAAGTGTCTGACTTCAACTTGATCAAGTAAGTTTAACTCGCTGCGATCACGGGTAATAATTTCCACCAAACCTTCTTGGCTAAGTTGACGAACAATCGCCGAGCCGACCATTCCTTTATGACCCGCAACAAATACACGTTTTTTACTCATAATGTCATCATTCCTGCAATAGCTGTATTCCATAATAAATCCGCATGCTATAAAAAAAGCCAGTGAATCACATAGGTGGTCTCACTGGCTTTTGTTTCTAACAATCGAACATAGATGAAAAAATTAATTAAGATTCAATCGATACGTTGACATCGAAACCACTGGCTTTTAATAAAGCGTGCTGTTGAGATTGTTTTAAATCTTCACGTACCATTTCGGCACACATCTCTTCTACTGTGATTTCAGGCACCCAACCTAGCTTCTCTTTTGCTTTTGCTGGGTCACCTAATAAGGTTTCTACTTCTGCTGGGCGGTAGTATTTTGGATCTACTCTCACAACCACATCACCCACACTCAATGCCGCTGCGTTATTACCTTCAATGGCAACAACGGTCGCGATTTCTTGCTCTTCTTTACCAGAGAACTCAAGAGTGATACCAAGTTCAAGTGCTGACAAGCGGACAAACTCACGAACCGAGATTTGCTTACCGGTTGCGATCACAAAATCTTCTGCTTGGTCTTGTTGCAACATCATCCATTGCATACGAACGTAGTCTTTTGCATGACCCCAGTCACGTAGCGAATCCATGTTACCTAGGTATAGACATTTCTCTAAACCTTGCGAAATATTGGCTAATGCACGCGTGATCTTGCGAGTCACAAAGGTTTCGCCACGGCGTGGTGATTCGTGGTTAAACAAAATACCGTTACACGCATACATTCCATAGGCTTCGCGGTAGTTAACGGTAATCCAGTAAGCGTACATTTTAGCTACGGCATAAGGCGAACGTGGGTGAAATGGCGTGGTCTCTTTTTGCGGTATTTCTTGCACTAAACCATATAGTTCAGAAGTGGATGCTTGATAGAAACGGGTTTTCTTTTCTAAGCCTAAAAAGCGAATCGCTTCTAATAAACGCAGTGTGCCCATTGCATCAACATCAGCGGTGTATTCTGGTGATTCAAACGATACGGCAACGTGTGATTGCGCACCAAGGTTATACACTTCATCCGGTTGAACTTCTTTGATAATACGGATCAGGTTCGAACTGTCGCTCAAGTCGCCATAATGCAAAAACAGATTTGCTTTAGTCTCATGAGGATCTTGATAGATATGATCGATACGAGAGGTATTGAACGATGAAGCACGGCGTTTAATACCATGGACTTCATAACCTTTTTCTAATAATAGTTCAGCAAGGTATGAACCATCTTGGCCCGTAATACCCGTAATTAAAGCCACTTTCTTTGACATTGTAATTTCCTATAAACCTATAAATATCTGTATTTTATTTTTTTAAACTAAAACGAATCTAGTGCAAACTATTCCTGAGCTTTGATTTCACCATCATCATTGTACAGACGATAGCGTAAAAATTGTTTACCGAAAAGCCATAAAAAACGAGGGTTTGTCGATGAATAGCGCTTCCATAAGCGCTTTGGTTCGCAGCATAAACGGAACATCCACTCCATACCGATTTTCTGAATCCAACGTGGAGCATGTTTCTTACTGCCTGCGATAAAGTCATAGGCGGCACCAACACCTAACATAACGCAATTTAATGAAGCTTTATGCTCGGCCATCCAACGTTCTTGTTTTGGGCAGCCAATACCAACAAACAGCACATTGACCCCTGAGTCGTTAATTTCTTTAACTACTTGCAAATCTTCTTCAGCAGTTAAAGGGCGAAACGGTGGGGAATGAGAATAGACGATATTGATATCTGGATAGATTTTGATCAAATTCGCCTTTACCGATTCAAGCAATTCATTCGAACTTCCACCATAAAAGCCGATATTGATATCTTTTCTACCTGACTGACTGCAGATATCATTCATAATATCTTGACCACGAACCTGAGCGGCATCTTTATACCCAAGCAATCTCAGAGCAATAGAAAGAGGTTTTCCATCAGGAATCACCAAGTCGGCTTTATTTACGACGTCCTCAAAATCTGGGCAGTCATAAGTTTCTATGCACATATGAACATTCGAAACACAAATGTAAGCACCCGATCTTTTGCTAGCCAATGTTTCAACATGGTTAAAAACTTTAGTAGCATCGGTAATATTGACATCCATTGAAATGATAGATTTTCTATTCTTCATTACGGACTCCCTGTCTCATTAATCGCTTGATTATAAATATTCATAAGCAACTCATAATTCTTTTCAGGCGTATATTTAGCTAAATATTCTTTGCGGGCATTACTGCCCATCAGTTGACTCTGTTCTAAATTTTTTCGCATCCACTGCACTTTTACTGCTAAGTCACGAGAGTTTCCTGTTTCAAAATGAAGACCTGTTTTGCCGACAGTAACAATCTCTTCCATGCTACCAAGCTTTGAAACTAATGCTGGTGTGCCACAAGCGAAGGCTTCAACCAACACCATAGGAAAACCTTCATACCATGTCGATGGCATAACAATAAAATCAGCTTTAGTGATTAACTCAATGACTTCTGATTTGGCTTTCAGTCCTAAATATTCAATTGAACCAGCCGAATTGTCTTCAACAAATTCTTTTAAAGGGCCATCGCCAACTACTTTTAAAGGATAATCACACCCTTGCCATGCATCAAAAAGTATATCTATTCCTTTCTCTTGACTTAGGCGACCTATATAAAGTGCATAGCCACCTTTCTTATCAACCTTCTTTTTTCCTTGATAAGGATCAGATATAAAATTAGGTTTTACTGCAACTTTTTTTTCTGACCAACCAGCTTCAATATATTTATTACGAGCAAAGTTAGTCAGTGTGATAAAGCGGTCAACCTTCGTTAGCCAAGTTCCGAGGTATTTATGTAACTCAACCATAATGGCCAATATAAAAGTGCCGACAAATGATCCGCGATAAACTTTCTTTAATACAGTCCACCATGAACGGCCATGAATACTCCGTTCATTTATCTCCCGATCATGCATCAATAAAGCGGTAGGGCAAACTGCACGATAGTTATGTAACGTGTGAACAACTGGGATATTAGCTTTCTTGCATGCATAAAAAATCGAAGGAGAAAATAAAGGAAAATAATTATGCACATGAACAACATCTGGTAACTCTTTCTTCAATACAAGCTTGAATTTCTTATATTCAGTATATGAAAAAGGCACGTTTATCATCGTTAACAATTTTGAAAGCAATGACTTAATGTGATCATTGTGTATTGTATATTCGAGAACGATATTGCCATTCTCTTTTAATAAGTGAACTTCATTTTCCATCACACCATCTTCACCACCGCGAACTTGGTAGTAATTATGAGCAATCAATATTTTCATCTATTATTACCTATGACCTTAGCAGGGTTACCAGCAACAACAGAATTAGCAGGGACATCTTTAACTACAACAGATCCAGCACCTATAATTGAGTTTTCGCCGACAATAATGGGACCAATTAACACTGAATTAGGACCTACGATCACATTGTCGGCTATTTTCGGTGAGCCTAAATCATTACCCTCTTTATCTTCTTTATTACCAATTGTCGTACTATGTTTTAGTGTAACATTATTGCCAATCACAACATTTTTATTTAGTACTAAACAACGACCATGATGGATTATAAACCCTTTTCCTATTTTGCAAGAAATTGGAATTTCACACCCTAAAACAATATCTGTAATAAATTTGTACAAAACTATTAATGGAGCACATAAAGTTAGCATTATTTTATTTGAACATTTAACACGAATGCTATTAAAAAAATAAAAGCAAATAACAATTATTAATCCTTTAAGATTTTCATTTTTCTTAATAGCATACTTGATTTTAGAAAACATATCTATTTCCTACTTTGATATCAAAGTTTTAATAATCGAGTGATTTTTGTCATCACCCTAGTATAAAGTGATAGTGGTTTTCTAAATTGCTTCAATACATTTTCATCAACCGCTATTGATGGGTCAAATACAAAATTAGTTTTACCGCTTTGATCTAGATTTGAACTAAACCTTGCTTCCATTCCTGCCGTATGTGATGCATCTACGCTAAAACCAATATTTAGGATTTTCGACTCAACAGGAAGAACGTCATAGGCTTGTTGTTTAAATTGGGCATAACAAAAACGAATCGCCCAAGAATTAATTTTACCGATTCTTTGATCATGAAGCATTTTACACATATCGCTTCCACCTCGGTTAAATGCCTTACGAGCTTTTCTATCTTTCGAGAATTGCTGGTAGTCAGAAACATCCCAATCGACGAGGTCCCAACGATCTTTCCATGTTGCCCAGCCCCACGAAGATGCCCTTAAACCAAACGCATTATCAAATTGATAACTATCTTGATATTTAATCGGAAATGAGAAACCAGATATGCTCCACACCTTTGGTGATGCTTGATAAAATGACAATGCTTGATTCATGTAGGCTAGAAAATTTTTAGATGTAATCAAATCATCTTCTAATACTATTACTTTATCATATTGTTCGACTATGTTACTAACGCCGCAAATAATAGACTTAGCAAGACCAAAATTCTCGGTTCGCTCTATAACGGTAACATTCTTAAAACCTTTTATATTCCTAATATATTGTCTAACTGAATTGACTGCCTCTTTTGCTTTTTCATTCTTTGCTGCATCTGAAAAAATAAAGAGTTCTGATTCGAGTGCTCCTGCATTATGACTAAGTGCATTTATAGTTTCTTTTGTTTCATGGAGGCGGTTATAAACAAATAGACAGATTGGGGCTAACTTCATTTTAGTTTTCATATTTATGGGCATTAGATATTAGTGAAAGTTCATGACACGTGATTAAATTCTAATTAGCAACATCCAACTTAAAAATTGCTATCAATAAAAGCAACGACTTTATATTAAGAATAATTAACGTTCGAAAATATTAATATTGAATTCACTTTTAATTAATTTAGATATGTCAGAAATTCGCTTATCATTTTGATGAGCGCCTAGATTTTTTGTATAAAGGTTGGAGTTATTTCTATTATATATATTTAAATAAAATTGAAATTTACCTGTATATGCTATTTTTCTTGAATTTAAAATAGCACAACAGTTTAACCAAATATCATCAGCATCTCGACCAGCATTCATAAACAAATCATATCTTATAGCGTACTCGTGGAGAGACCCTACAGGATATAATACCCCTCCACAACCAGTTGGCAAAAGATCGCTTCTGCTTTCGCTATTTTTAGATTTAATCATGTCCCACGACTCATATGATTGATTCTGATTAATCACAGCACACCGGTTAGCACAAATGTCATTAGGGTATTTCCTATGTGTTTTAAGTAGTGATTCAACTAAATCTGATGGATAAAAAATATCATCGTCCACGATAATAAAAGGTTTACCCTCAATTTCTTTTAATACGTAATAGTATTTTTTATAAGAGCGTAAATCACCACTTCTAATATATATTTCTAGACCTCTTTTTTTTAATTCTAACAAGTTTTTTGGCAGTTCTAACTCAGAGCTAAATTGTTCTTTTGATAGCCATAAGATAATCCTACTAGGTGATACTGTTTGCCTCATTAAAGATTCAATAACTAAGTGAGCCCGATCAATCCGAGCTGGAAAAGAAGTCAAAGATAGAATGATATCTGATTTTTTTTCCTCAGTATTATTAACATACAAAGAATATTTATTCTTTCTAAAGAAAAATACGACAGGAATAAAAACATTACTAAGTATAAATAATGTAAACCTAAAAGCTTTAGCTAAAGTAATAGATTTAATTCTAAAGCTAGAATTATATAAATTGTAAAATTTATCTGTAATCATATTATTAATCTAAGGAGTCCGTTAAAAATTGAAGTGATAATGCTCTAAGCTTATTTAGGTTTAAATCAACTTTAGAGTAGTCTATTTTTTCAAAAACTTGGTCCGAACTTAAAGCATCATCTAAATTACGATAATAACGATTGGATAAACCTAACTCAGCAAGTAGAGAGGTCATACGACCGGCTCGAGCTTCGATTGCTGGTATCGCTATAAAATTCTTTTTAAATAAGATAGAAAAAACCATACAATGAAACGAGTCTGTAATAACAAATTCAGAAGCATCAATATATGACAGCCATTTAGAGACATTTGGATAAGGTATTGAATCAATTCCTTTTCTAATTCGCACGTCATTAAGGATAACAGGCTTTAAACCTAACTTACTTCCTACTTTTTTAATATTAGAAATTTGTAATTTATCCTTATTAAAAACATAACAAGCCATACGCTGATCTAAAGTTCGTTTTTTAAACAGTTTATAATAATAAGAAGGTTCAATAAGCAGCGTAGGATCAATTACTTGTGTACTTTCTAAAGCAAATTTCTCTTGTAGAATATCTACTCCTGATTTTTCACGAATTCCAATCGTTTTAAAATGACTAAGTAATTGTTTTGAGCGTTGAGTTTGCTCCGAAAAATTCCAGTCTGACACTCCAAAACTCGCCGCATAAGCTATTCTTTGTTTGTCACCTAAAGTGCTCCCCATGAACTTTTCAAATTCGTTCTTAGTAATATCAATATTCCAAATTTGATCACTACCGAAGATAAAAGCGTCTATTTTTGCGATGTCATTCGACAGACTGGGGAGTTCTTGCTCCCTAAATTTAAAAAATGCTAATTTAGAAACAGCTAAATTTCTAAGCTTAGCCCTCAAGCCACCCATTTTTTCCGTTAGAGTTATATCGGCTAAGTAAACCTCATGTCCAAAGATTTTAAGTTGTGATGCTAACGCGTAACACTGTAATACTGCACCATAATTATTTGCGTTAAAAAAAGTTACTATTCCTAATTTCATGTAGCCGCTCTGATTTTTAAAGATTCATTAGTTAATTTATAGTGTGAAAGATTAATTAAGTATAAAGCAATACAAATGGGCCCATACATCCCAGCTCGAAATATCTCCGCGGTTGTTATAGATGATATAATGAGGTATATAAAAAAGGTCTTTAAAAACAAACTATTTTTATCAACACTAACCAAGATCCCCTTTAGAAATATAGCCAAAAAGCAAAATGTAGATAAAACCCCATAGTAAAATGAAAATCCAATTAGCCCTAAATCTGCAGCAATGAAACCAAGACTTTCAGCGCCATATCCCAAAACATAATTACCATAACCGGACCCTAAAAATGGCCGACCGTTTCCGAACACTACTGAAACCCAATTTTCATTTACATTGGTATATAAAAATTCAAATGTTAGAAAGCGTATATAATCTGCTCCCTGAGAAAGTTGCTCTTCGGTTCGTAATAATGTCTCTTCAATAAACATTTGGAAAAATTCGGTTTGAGTTACTATCAAGGCTAACAAAAATATTGGCAACATTGATATTATCAACCTGACTGATACTCCTTTGACCATAATGAAGAGTAATATAGATGATAATAAATATGTTACTGTTAAGGTTCTAAACCCAAGAATAAAAACAAAAGTAAAACTAACAAAAAATAATATTAAATTAACTTTCTTATGCTGAGATAAATATTGATTTAAGAAATAAAACCCAGATAATGTCAAAAATCCAACACCTTCTAATCTTAATCTCAAAAACCCGCGATCAAACTCTGTAGTTCTACCAAGAGGAACAATTTCATGAGGAAAAATTAACAATTGCAACGAAAAAACAATAATATATGCAAACCAAAATGCGAGCATAATCTTTATTATTTTATCTTTATCGAGACCCGAAAATAATAAAACAAAGTAAAATATAAAGAAAACAAATTCACGCATAGCTAACACAGTTAACAACGGGTTCTGTCCATGAAAAAATAAACAAGACAACGATGAAATTGCTAAAAATATATAGAATATGAATATATTCTTTGAAAATAACCACTTACTTTTAGGGATTATTGATAAATGGTCATTGCGCAAAAACCTAAGTAATACAAAGAAAACTACTGCATAAAATATGACATCTATTAAATCATATAATTTATCCGATATACTATGATACAACCCAAACATATGGATGGAACATATACCTGAAATAACAGCTAAACTCTGATATAAATTTTTTTTTCTTATTATCATTGTTAAGGAGCAACTGTAAGCGAATTTGATAGAGGGTATCTGTATGATTGTGCGATGTTTAGAGACTCAGCTACCTTGCCACCAGCTATCATAGCAACAAAGACCTCTGAGTCGGGTACATTAGTCACTCTATGCATTTTTCTATCTTTAGCTGGGTCATGTGAAGCATTTAATATACAAGCTCCTAACTCTTTAGCATGAAGTGTGTACAATAAATTCATAGCGTACATACCACCATCAACATAACCTAAGTTTCTTTCTTGTTGTTCAAAATACTTTGAAGATTCAAATGTAACGACTATTAGAAATTTAGCCAAATGACTAAAGCCTCTAGAGCCTCCCTGTAAGTCTAAAATCTTTTGAATATCCAAAGGTTTTTCATATAGATGCACTCTTACAGCCTGTCTGTTACATGCTGATGGTGCATTACGACAATGATCTAGGACACTCAGCATTAAGTCATGGTCGACTTGCTCATCAGAAAAATTTCTCACGGAAGAACGAGAATCAGAAAACTCAAAAAATGGTGCGTTTATTTTTGAAAAGTAACCTTGTTTTGTAATGTCTTCAGTATTATTTGCCTTTATGTTGTTATCTGGCATCAGACTATCAAACCTTGAAAATAGAGATAACACGCTCTTGTCGACCGCCACATCATTTTTCTCATGTAATTCTATATACTCTTGAACAACTGAATATCCATGGTTTATATGGCAATCAGAAATACCGTACCTTTCTATATAAAAAATAATATTTTCTAACAACACTACTAGTCTTGGAATGGCAAAGCCTAAATGCCGTTCTGGCATAGAAAGCCCTTTTTCTATAACATGAGTGTCCATTATTATTTTTGATATTAATTTATCTTTACTGTTATTATCAAGGCTCATTGAATATTTATAATAATTAGAAAAATCATAAAAATAGCTTTTTGATAATCTTATATATCTAACTATATGCCTAATAATAGTGTATACAGATTTTGGTACAAACTTATTAAAATAGACTTTCACATCACTCCCCACTTATCGAATTTTTTTATTTTTACAGCTGGATTTCCAGCATATATGTAGCCACTATCAGATGACTTACTTTTAAAAACCGATGATATACCTAATATAGTGTTATCACTCAAATCTGCTCCTTTTAGCACTATAGAGTTGGCTCCAATCCACACATTGGAACCAATAACTATAGGTGAGTCCATATTTGATAATTTGTCATCTATATATATACCATGTAGGTCAGAATCTAATATATTACAATTCCACCCGATAGAGGTTGATTCTCCAATAGATATCTTTTTTCCACATTGAACTCGGCAGTTTTCATTAAAAAACGTATTATCACCAATGCTTAACACTGCATTTTTTCGAACAACTACTTTAGAGCCACGGTGAATTCCGACTGATTTTCCGACATGAAGAACACTGTTTTCATGCAGATCTAAAATTGTTCCTTCAATACGGTTAAAATGTATACCTAAGTATAGTGATGAATAATTATTAGCAAATGAAATTTTTGCATCTTTCTTTAAATACAATCTACAATTCTTTCCAATTATTATTTTCCCTCGAAACTTAAAGGAATAATAAACAGACTTGATTATTGATATTTTTGGTAATATTTTAATTAAGAATCTAATATTCAAAACTTACTTCTCAACTTGTTATTTATAAATTCCATAGCGTTGATTGAATAATTATTTTTTAATGCTGAATTTACTAAGATTATTGATGAAAAAATAATAAACAACCCAAAAGTATATCTATATATATAAGAATCCAAATATACAATAAAAAATGATAATGAAAGAAAAATAACTATGTAGATAACTGTTTTAATTAGTACTGCCGAAAAAGTAAATCCAATCTCTTTTTTACAAAATATAAACATCATTACTAAATATAGAGCATATGAGATTAGATAATTAATACCTAACCCACTTTCTCCATACATTTCAACAACACCAACAACTAGTATATAATTAATGGTCGCAAATATAAATTGAGATATCATATACTGTTTTGATTTACCTTTTGCCATCAAAGCATAACCAAATGGAAAACCTAACAATCTCATAGCAACCCCTAGCATTTGCCATTGTATAATTGAGCTACCATGTACAAATTCTTCACTATACAACAGAAAAAGAAGCTCAGATGAAAATATAAAAACTCCCAAAATAATAGGAGCAGATATTAGCAATCCAAGGGTAATTTGATCATTAATTACTTTATTTACTTGATTTTTATCTTGAATTATCTGGCATAGTTTAGGAAATAAAGCTACTCCCATAGATGAAAGAATAATACCTATATACATATTCGATATTGTCCAACATGCTTGATATACTCCAAGCATCTCAACGCTAAGGCTAGTCATTAGGTATTGTCTAATCTGATACTCAATAAATGCCATATAAAGTGCTGGCAACCAAAAGCCAATGCCAATACTAAGAATGCTTTTATAGCAAGAAAATAGTTCCGACCACGTTGCTGACTGTTGCGGTATATTAAGCTTTAAATAAAAGTATAGGGCAAAGCCAAGGTTGTTCACACCGATAATGATAAAGCAATATGGCAAATACTCTAAGTTAATGAACGGTAGAGTACAGAAAACAACTAAGTTTCCAATTAACACTCCAAATAGTTGTGAGAGTGCATATTTTTTTATTTCTCTTAAACCATTAAGTAGAGATGTTGTACACAAAGCATTGCAATTAAAGACTAGATAAACCGCTATTAATATACTAACCCCGGAGCCAACAGTCGAAAAAACTTTAGCATCTAAGTAATCTGAAAAGACTGTAATGCCTAATGCAACTAATAGTGAATTAACTAGAAAACTCCAGCGAATAACTCTTATCGCTATAAGTTGCTGTCGTTGATTCTCAAAGTGCTCAGAAATAGTTTTAACGCCAGCTTTATCCATACCCATAAAACTGGCTTGTTGCATCATTTCAGAAAATGATAAAAATATTGCCCATATACCGACACCTTGTGTGCCAAAACACAACGCGATTAATTTATTTCGAATCAGTCCTGTTAGCAAACGAATTATCTGTACGCCACCAACAATACCAGTTTCTTTTATAATACTGCTATCTTTCTTTTTCATAGGAAATATACAACTAAAATACGGACATTATCATTATAGAGATTAAGGTTGGGCTTCATACTGTCCATATTCCCCATAGCCATATTCGGCACTGGCCAACTTACGACTAATCTGATTAACCACCACGCCTTGAATATTGACTTCATGCTGAATTAGCTTAGCAAAAGCTTTTTTGACAGACTCTTGTTTGGTGTCATTGGCTTTAACGACCAGCAGTGCATTTTTAGTTAGCTGACCGATAATCAATGAGTCACTGACAGGAAGTGTTGGTGGAGTATCGATAATCAGATGATCAAACTGTTGATCAAGAGTATTTAATAATTCGGCAAACTTAGGGGAGCTCAGTAACTCTTGCGGATTAGTCGTCAACATGCCAGCAGGTAAGATGGTCAAGCCTGATTTCTGATCTTTGTACAAGCAATCAGCAAGTTCCGCACCCATGAGTAAATGATTACTTAGTCCCTGTTGAAACTTCTTCAAACCAAAGCGCTCTGCCACTGAGGATTTACGTAAGTCACAGTCAATTAATACGGTATTTTCTAGGCTAGCATAGGCCATAGCAATGTTAATTGAAACCGTGGTTTTTCCTTCTGATGGTAAGGAAGAGGTAATCGACAAACGTTTATTGGTTTTATTATTAAGCATTAACGATGTGCGGATTGAACGGATTGATTCTCCAAATGCGACTTCGTGAGCTTCAAATAAAACCGTATTATCAAGGGGTTTTTTCTTAAAGCGACTGGCTTTAATACGAGGTATCGCACCAAGTGGAATCAAGCCAAAACGGTCTTCAAAATCTTTGCTCGACTCAATAGTGCTTTTCACTGCATCACCAATAAACACCAAAATAATCGCCATGCCAAAACTCAGAACGAATGCAATAACAACAATCAATCCTTTTTTAGGCGCACTTGGTGCTTGTGGAATCTCAGCTTCAGCGGCAAAGCGGGCCACCGTTGAGTTAAAGTCTTGTGTTGCGCTGGTCTCTTTTTGGCGAGTTAAAAATACATTTAAGACATCACGGTTGGTAGCGACTTCTCGCTTAAGCGATGCATAGCGGTTCTTTTTCACCGATAGCGTTTGAAACTCATCACGGCGTTGGGTAATCGTTGCTTGAAGTGATGCTTCTTGTTTACGTAACGCTTGCACTTCTTTGCTAAAGCCACTGACTAAATTGCTAATCGTTTCTGCCGCACGCTCTTCTACCGCATCTAACCTGGCTTGAGCAGCAATCATTCTGTCGTGTCGGTCTCCATAACGTTTACGCAGCTCATTGACTTCGTTTTTCGCTTCTAACTCAGCTTGACGTATTGCCACCACTTGTGGGTGAGTGGAAATCGAAGGAATCGAGGTAATTGACGCGACATCCTGAGTATTGGCATTTCTTAGTGCAGAATAGGCCGATTCTACCTCGATACGGCGATCACGGACTTCAGACAAGCTCTGAGTTAAACTGGCCAACTCTTGGCTAGCTAAGGCATCAATACCACTGTCATCGATCAATTTCTCTTTGACTAGATAATCGGATAACGCTTTCTCTGAAGCAGCTAACTGTCCTTGCAGCTCTGCCAAGCGTTCAGAAATCCAACCCGAGGCATACTTAGTGACCTCTAAACGGGCTTCGAGGTTTTGTTCGATGTAAGAACGCCCAACCTCATTGGCGATTTTAGTCGCCAACTTAGGATCTTGCGAAGTAAAACTGATTTTAACCAACTGAGTGTTTTTTATAGGGCTAATCACCAAATTATTAGTAAAATTGCCAATAATACCTTGTTTAATCGCTTCATCGATGTCTTCTTGTAATGGTTTCGGGCCATCTCGTTTAAGTAAGGAGGCAATCAATGGAATTTCTTTAATGCTGTCTTTTAATGTTTTTTCATGATTGAGGGTATGATTAAACTCAGGGTTATTCGCCAAATTGAGTTTTTCGATTACGCGCTTAGCAATCGGGATTGATTTTAAAATTTCAAATTGAGTTTGGTAGTACTCTTTTTGACTTGAATCGATGCCAACCACCTCTTGAATTGAAACTGCTTTGTTCTCTTGCGCTTCAATTAATAATGTCGCAGTAGCGGTGTACTTAGGTGTAATTTGCAACACAATCAGTATCGCCAGAACCGTCACCATAAAAGTGAATAGAATGATCTTTAACCAACTCTGTTTTAACACTTTTAGGTAGTGAGATAGATCAATGAACTCTTCCTGATCTGAATTTGAATCTTGTAATACTTGTTGCATGCAATAAACCTAATTTGTTCGTTGATCCGTTCTCATTAAATAAATGAGAATTTACCAATAGAAAATGCTAAATGAAAACCACGATAAATAACGTCGGCTTACCAAAAAGAGCTCACCACATAAATGGTATCGCCAGGGCCGACGGGATCATTTAAGTCCGATTTTTTCTTGTTATCTAACAAGTCTTCAATTTGATCTTGGGTTAAACCTTGCGTTTCATTTGCTTTGGTTAAGTAAATACCCTTAGTCTTACGGTATTTCGCTAAAAAGCCACCGGCGAGTGCAATCGCTTTTTGTACCGTTAAATCGGGTTGGTATTCATAACCACCGGGGTTATTCACAACGCCATTAATATAGACATTGCGATATTTAACAATGTTAACCGTGACTTTTGGATCCATCAGGTAGTTACCATCCAAACCTGCTGCAATGGCTTCTTGCAATGCTTTAGGCGATTTACCTTTAAGATCGATGACACCCACATATGGATAATCGAGAGCTTCACCACTGTCGATAAGGTACTGGTCGAATGAGAGTTCTTCTTCTCCGTAAACTGAGATTCGAATCGTATCCCCTGCACCCAACGTATATGCTGCCTGCGCAGAGCTTATAAAGAAACAACAGGCACTTAACACCAACAGTGCGCATTTCATTATTTTGTTCAACATCATCTACCCTTTTATGTGTGTACATCTATTAGAAAGCTATAAGAAAAAGTGCTATGTAAAAGCTTTATGTGAAAACAGCGTACGGTTAATACGCTGTTTTACCTACAAACCCTTTAAATGCGGTCAAGAATATTATTTTTATATCGAGCCATAGGCTCCAATTCTGGATATAAACTAAATCGAATTCAACTCGCTTTTCCATTTTATCCAGTGTTTCTGTTTCGCCACGTAAACCATTCACTTGTGCCCACCCGGTAATACCCGGTTTGACATGGTGACGCAGCATGTATTTGTTTATTAGGCTACGGTACTCTTCATTATGTGCCACCGCATGTGGACGAGGCCCCACGATGGACATTTGCCCAGTGATAACATTAATAAACTGTGGTAATTCGTCTAACGAGGTGCGACGAATAAACGCGCCAAACTTAGTGATACGTGGGTCACCTTTGGTTGCCTGCTTCACCACTGCGCCGTTATCCATCGCTTTCATTGAGCGGAACTTCCACACCAGAATCGGTTTACCGTCTAGGCCGTACCGTTCTTGCTTAAAGATAATCGGCCCAGGAGACGAGAGTTTTACGCCAATCGCCACCGCGCAAAGCACTGGACTTATCAAAATCGTTATTATGGATGCAAATACGACATCTTCAATCCGCTTCACTATCGAGGTTAATCCATAGAAAGGAGAATCGTAGACTGAAAGTGTCACCATATTGCCGACGTTCTTGAGGCGCGATTGCATGAGGTCGAATGTGAAGAAATCGGGAACAACATGAACTCGGGCATTGGCATCGGCGAACGCATTTAAAATCTGTTTAATTCGCTTAGAGGCTTCCATTGGCAGTGCTATGTATACCTCTTGCACTGAATGGCTTTTGGCTAATTCTAAGGCATCATCAATCCGACCGAGAATTGGCGCAGGCAAGCCAACTAAACCAATTCGATCTACGCCGCGATCGTCATAAAACCCAACCAATGCCTCACTCTGGCGACCACGCTGCTTAAGTTCTTGAGCAAGCTGAATTCCAGAACGTGTCGCACCTATGACAATGACTTTACGCTTGCCCATTTCAGCTGGAAACAGGAGGCGAACCACATAGACAAATGCGAAACGCCAGCCGATAAGCAAGAGTGGTGTGAAAATAAACCAAGATCCCATCACCACACGCGAATAATCTTCAGAGATTTTTAAAAAGAAGCTTACGCCTAACGTGATCGCCATGCACACCGTCCAGGAAGCAAGGATGGCAATAAATATGTCACGTAGGGTAGAAAATCGGAAGGTTAAATAGACGCCTGCTATCTCAGCGACCAAATAAAATAACACCACCACGGCTGCCAGTGTTAATTCATAAATGATGTCGAACGAACCAAGATAATAAATGGACAGTCCATAGAAAAGAGAGGTAATAATCGTGAGGTCAAAAATCTTGAAGGCTACTGCGGATTCTTCGCCCTGATATTTAATACGACTTCCATGTTTCATAACTGTGGAATTTACCTATTTTTTATATATTTTTATGAATTGAGCTGTGAGTTTTTCATGAATTAAGCTGTGAATTAAGTACGCTACCGCCCTTAGGTTATAGCTCCCCACTTGCTCAATCTAACCAACCATTTTACCGTTAAGATTGTCTCAATCGGTAGACGTATACACTTGTTTTCAATACTTATTTATTCTTATTATGAGCTTTTTTCTATCTCATCAACGTTCTAACTAGCACGTCGATACTGTATTATTTCGAGCGTTTTTTGCCACAGATCACTTAATCTAGTCCATTTATATATCAAAAATTAGACATACGACTATTATTCACTTGTTAGTCGGTCAACACAACGAGAAATAGAATGACTAATGACAACATTATTCACTCATCTCAGGTTTAAGACACTCTGTTTCAATATGTCACATTGATTAACATGGCACATAAAAACCCACACCAATATTTATCTGAGTTATATTAGTGTGTTGTTTTAAACATATTTCTGTTAAATCAGAGTGGTAAATTTAAATGAAGCGAAGAGAACCGCTAGAATTGCTTATTTATTATTAGTACTATCAATTGCAAATAGAACTCACTTCAGAATCAACGTTATTTGGAAATAAGCCTTAGTTGTAAACTACGTTGGCTGCTTCGTTCATGTTTTCCATGCCACCATTGGCGCATTTCTCGACTACTTTGTCACCAGAAGTAATGATATTGTTGTTTTCAACCGTCACAGTATTCGCATTTCGATTAACAAATGTTGTGTATACACAGACGCCAATGAAGTTATCACTTTTCTCAATGAGGACATTATCTTTAATCACCACGTTTCCATGACCAACGGCAATACCGTTTGCTCGATAACCGTTGATATTTGTCACACCTGAAATGTTATTGTGCTCAATTCTAACGTTAGAATCTTCACCGTATCTCGCCGCAGTCGCAACAGTGATCGCCCCATTAAAGTGAAGCTGAGTATCGGTAATGGTATTCGACTTAATTAGGACATTTTTGGCGTTAATTTTTACGTCGATCGCTTCATTGCCCGAATTGAAAATGTGGTTACCAACAACTTCAATATCGTAGAGCTCTTCGTTATAGTTATCTCTACCATCACCAAGATAAATACCCTCTCCATATTGAGAGTTTTTCTTACCGATATTGCTGATGACATTATTGCGAACAACAAAATTTGATAGTGGCTGTTGAGAGATTTCTGACTTGATGACGATACCTTCTTGGCCGATATCGTAAATGTTATTACCGGTGAAAGTCATATCCGATGAACCCGTGGAATATATCCCGTACAAGCCACCCGTGATTTTCAAACCCGATACCACAATATTCTTCGAATTTTTGATAGCAACGCCCGTCCCAGAATAGTTGTGGCTAAGAATCACAACCTCTTCACCTGGTACTGAACGTATCGTTATATAATCCGATCCGCCATCAATGTCACTGATACCAAATGCGGAATAAATCCCTTGCTTAAAACAAATGGTGTCGCCCGATACGCTATTTTGCAACGCCTTTTCAATGTCGAAAAAGAGATCATCTTCAGCTGGTTCTTCATCAGAATCTACCGAAGAAACCCCATTAGTAACATAAATGGAGCAGGCCTCGGCATCGCGGTGTGGCCAAGAAAACAACAATACTGTAAAGACTAAACTGGCTATAAATGCTTTACTTCCAATAAAACTTTTGAAGTAACACATAACATACTCCTGTAAACACCAAACTCATCCCTGATAGTACACATAGATAGATAAACGCATCTAAATAAACCAGTCCATCTTTGACCAGTGTAGTTGCATTAAAAAACAACAGATTTAGATATGAAACTAAAATTAGAACAAAAATAAGCAATAGGTTCGTACGTGACAAACTTTTGAATATACGTTTGTGCATAAGCCAGAAGCATTGAATGAAATTGATCACGTAGCCGGCTACCAATAACTTACATAACAAAACTAAATCGGTTAATAAAACGCCCGAAATGATCATCGCTACGTTAACAATTGAGCTAAATACCCCACAGTAGAACTGCAACTTGGATGCACCCACTGCTTGATAAATCCCACCTGTCGAGCTCAACACCATTTGTAATGGAATACTTACTGAGAAAATCGCTAAGTAGACGCCTGCTTCTGCCCATTGAGAACCAAACATAATAAAGACGATCTCTTCACTGCCCCAGAATAAAACTGATGATACGAAGATCCCTAACATCGCGAGTTTAAACGCTATCGGGTAATACTCTTTCTCGATCACATCGGGCTGATCTTTATATTTGGTTAAGACCGGTTGCAATGCAGGTGTTATTGCGAAGGTAAACAATTGAAGTGGGTAACGCATCACTTGATACGACTTCTCATAAAAACCGACCGTTGCCACACCAAAATACTTGGTGATCAACAAGGTATCTAAGTTTCTTGAAAAGTAGTTCAAAACGTTAAATAGAACTTGGAATTTAGCGAAAGCATAGAGAGAGGAAATAGCGGAGACGTTGCGCCCAAAACTGGCGCGTCCAATTTCAGTATCGGCTGATTGCAGATAGTAAAATACAAATCTAAACACCGGCACGAAGAGTAACTTACTTGCCAATGCTTCAACACCGTAACCAAAGTAAAACAGTATTAGGGTAATCCCCAATGAAATTAACTCTGCATAGACTTCAGCTCGCGCCAAAATCATAAACTTGGCGTCTTTTTGCAACGATGCCATTGGTAGCATTGACAGTGCTGAGAACAACACATTAATTGCCAATACCCATGAGAGTACTTCAACGTACTCCAACCCTAACCAAACGACTAAATATGGCGTCGCGAATAGAAAGACGATTGAGCAAACAATTCCGATCAACAATGTTGCCGAAAAAATCCCATTTCGTTCTTCAGTCGTTAGAGTACCTTTATATACGACCGCAGGCGCTAAACCTGAGTTTGCGATCAATTGGAAGAAAAGTATGAAAACTTGAAATGCCGCTACAACACCAAACATTTCAGGCGTAAACAAGCGAGATAATATGGCTAATGATACGATTTGGAATATATAGAGAAAATACTTTCCAAGCAGGCTCGATAAAATGGCTTTATTCAGCTCTTTTTTAATTTTCACAACTTTCCCTTGTCGTCACTGCACATTAAAAAAGGGCGGCATAGTACCACCCTAAAAGAAAGAAATATACCATCTAGCTTGTTAGAATGTCCTTGAATTTAAGGGCAAAATCTTGGTTTATGATGTCACGTTCTTCATCATAAATGCGATACTGACACAGTTCTTCATAAGTAATGTCGGTAAACTCATCCTCAGGGAAAATAACATCAAAGTTTACATTGCGGATTTCGTTAGCAATTTGCAATTGATGATCATCTGAAAACTCGTTGTGCTCTGCCACTCTTGGGAAGAACATCGTCTTCTTACTGTAAGAGAGTACTAGGTGAATACTACCAATACCACAATGACTGACCACTAATGACGCATCTTTGACAATACCACCGACTTGGTCTCGAGGTAAAAGATCATAAACCTCATAGTTTGCAGGAGGATTTGTCAGCGTTGATTTCCCAGTTTGAATGATCCATTTAACGCGTTCGTCTTGATAGATACTCAGTTTGGAGATCCTTTCAAGAAGACGATCAAATTTATAGTCATTTGTTCCAAGGGTCACAAATACCGTTGGCGTATCCGTCGTATGGTATGACGCACTTTCATCAACATTTTCATTCAATATATCAAAACATTTTCCGATATATTTGAGGTTCTTTTCCTTTGCCATCGCTTCCCACTGGCAATACATGTCATCAGCCAGCTTATGTTTGTGAATAAATGAAGCTGTATTAGATAACTCTTGAACCCGAGACAAGGTATCGAGATAAACAAAGTTAGTACGCAATATTCTTGATGCAACACCGAACCCTAGTGCAATCGGCCCACCGGTTGAAATAATACTTTTTGGTTTATATTTCAGTATGTAATACATAGCAATGAAAACATTCAGAAAGTGATAAAAGTAGTTAAACTGGGTATCAATAATCCCAAGTATTTTCTTAACTCTATGGTCAGAAAAGTCCTTAGAGTTAGTACACAAAATGACTTTTTCACACTGACTGATTGCACATAATGCTTGAGTTAAATGTCCCCCAGCAGACGCAATAAGCAGGATATTGTTATTCGACTTATTCATTTCACTTCCTCTATGTTTACGCTACTTATAACCCTATTAGTCATATATTTTACCTTTATAGACATCGACGATGTTTTCTTTATAAAAGCCATCAAAATAACCTTGACTGGCTAGCTGCTCTATATTGTTAGAATATTCATTAAATTGAGATTCGAGTTCGGTGATGGCTTTACTGATTGTTACGCGATCAACCGATTCTAAACGAGTACCAATTGAAACCGATGGATCATCGAAATAGCCGTCAATCCCAGTCCCTTTAACATAGACTATCGGAGTATTAACCAACAAGGATTCAACATACACCATGCCAAAAGTCTCAGCCTCTGACGGTAAAATAAGTGCTTTACTGTATTTAACAAGTTCCACCACTTCCGCTTGGCTGACTTGCCCTTTAAAAAAGATTCTGTCCTCAATACCAAGATCCGTTACGAGAGACTGCAATAACGCTTTAACCGCATCATCACCTCCGCCAACAACATCTAAATTAACGTCGACACCTTGGTTTTTTAAATCTGTAATGGATTCTAATAATGGTACGATGCCTTTGCGCTTATACTGCTTAAACCCAAATACGGTAATGTAATTTTTCTTCTCTGTGGCGCTGACCTTTTCACTGTCGTACGCTGAGTAACACATATTAGGGAAGTTAACCTGATCATTACGCTCACAGCCTAACGCGCGCTCTAATGGCTCTTTCGCCCATGGGCTTACAAAGAACAGCGATGAGGCCGACATATAAATCTTCTTAAAAAACCCACGGCAATCAGGCAACCGTTCGATATTTCTTAAATCTGATCCCCCCCTCACTGAAACAAGATTAGCGACCTTAAGTTTCTGTGACAGATAAAACCCAAACACCCCTTCCGTCGTGAGCTTATGTGAGTGAACCACATCAATGTTAATCCCACGCTTGATTAAAATGCGACAAATGAAGTAGCTCCATATCGCTATCGTAAATCGATGAATAAAAGGTTTGGGAATGCTCCAGTAAACAATTGATAGACCTGCATCAAAATCCTGGATAGAACACTTGAAGGGATTGGAAGTGCGATTAACTGAGAGAACATAGTGCTCAATCTTATCGTCTGACTGTTTGCACTCTCGAATTAAATTAAAAACAGCGTTGGTATATGGATAATGTCTTCCATCTGGAAAGTCTTGATGTATATGTAAAATTTTCAACTTAAATTCCTATTCATACACAATTAACTCTGAGTTAAAAGCAAACGCACATCTATTTATATAGTGGCATTAACACACCAACTCCTCGCCCGTACATCTCATCACAATTGAGAGTACCTTAAAGGAGTTGGAAGTTTTGCTACTGTTGCGGTGAAGTATTTTCAACTTCTTTCGTATTATTTTCTAAGAAACTAATCGATAGCATAAACAAAATCATAATCCACACTAGGTGTGAATCTCGAACGAAACTTGATTCCGTTACATTGTGTATAACACAAAAGAAGAACGTATTGATAAGAAACGTATTTTTAATACTCATTAGCTCTTTCCACAGTGACATCATCATCGTTAAGACGACAACCAAACCGACAGTCCCTAACTGAACTAAAGTATCGATATAGCCATTGTGTGATTGGTTAATAAACTGCAAGAAGCTGTATTGAATATTAAACATATCCGGAATAACACCGGTTCCCCAAAATGCAGCAAAACCGACACCAAGGAAAGGATTTTGGTTAACTTGCTCGATAGATAGCTGCCAAATTTGTCCTCGGCCAGTTAAGTCAATGGTGCCAAAGAAACTACCGTAAACATCAAAAAAGTCTACGCTACTGTAAAAATAGGTAACTAGAGGGACGATAAAAAATATACCTAGAACAGTGAATAAGAATGTTCTAGTGGTCAAGCTTATTAGTAGATGGTTTCTAGAGATCGCATTATAGGCAAAAATCATCCCCATCAAAGAGATACTGGTTTTAGATTGAGTTAATAGGAGGATAAGAAGCCAAAGCGCTAGCATCTTACCGCTATGTCGTTTATTTAAACCGACAAAGTAATAAGAAATTGAACAACCAAAAAACGCCACCAATCCTAAATAGTTCTTTGCAGTGTAAAAGGCACTCATCTCCCCACCTACATCAAAAGCGTAGCCTGGGAAAACAATGGTAAATAAACAGATATATGCCGCTAAAGCCACAAAGTAAATATAAATAGTTTCCATTACTCGCTTTGTGCTTCCGAGTAGCATGACCGACGAATAGATAACAATGACCAACATTGTCTGAAATATCGCTCGTTTGGCGGTCAACATGATAAAGTCTGACCAAATCATGCTCGCAAACATCAAAGAAAATAATGACAACAGCAGAATTGTTGACCTATTAACACTCTTTACTTCTGCCCTATCGCTGTGTGTGCCCCACATATAAATAGAAAAGAATAGTAACAAAATCATGTAGACTTGCTTCACTAGAGCGCCACTGCCTTGCGACTCTGTGATTGCAGATAAATCCAACTCCATAAGCGTGTTTTTTACACTTAAACTTGGATTCAGTACATCAGTCACAAATATCAGCAACAACAGCAAAGGAAGAGACTTTGCAAATTCGTGTGTTTTTTCTTTACTAAAACTTATAATCATCAAAAAACATCTCGTCTTTGTAATTGATACATACTATCTTCATCTTTCTTTTCAATGAAATGCTTGGGTAAGGCACTCACTGTCGTACGATTCAATGGTTTGAGTTATAACCACTTTATAGCAATGTCTATGCTTATTTGTTCTAATCTATTTCTCTGTTCGACGTTTTAATTAAAGACGAACCATTCAAAAACAAACTAATAAATATCTTTAACTTCTTTATTAAATAAATAGTTTAGCTTACCCAACTTATCATACATCTGTAATAATTTTTTGTAGTAGCTTGCTTTTCCCTTTAATGCGAAAAAAGGAATGGATATTGTTGTCACGATTAACTTTGCTAACACATCAAAGAAATATTTAATCGTATCTAAGTTTGAATAATCGTTTGTTCTATATTTAGTATAAGTACAGCCAATTCGATATTTTCTTGCTTTTAGAAATTCGATATTCAATCGATTGTGTTCTATATATTCACTTACTTTTGCTTCTTTACAATAAACAATCTTAGCACCGTTTAAATGAAGACGATTAAAGAACTCTGAATCCTCACCACCCGACAGCCCATAAGATAAGTCAAATCGTTGATCATTAATTGCGCTTCTTTTTACTAGCGTCGAATTTGCAGCGCAAGTTGATAATACCTTTCCGGTTTCATGGATTGTACGTTCGAAGAAACCACCTTCGATAATCCATTCCGGTGTTTCAGGGTAGTACAATGACACCACTTGTCCCCAAGCGATATCAGCATCATGATCGGTCGCTGTTTGCAGTAAATTCACAAGCCATTCAGAGTCTGCAACTTCATCATCATCCAAAAATGCGACCCATTCACCATTCGCATTTTCTATACATTGATTTCGAGCAAAAGAGATATTTCGTTTGCCGGCAAACGAGTAATTCACTGGGAGGGTTGAGTGCGCAGAAAATTCTTCAACAATCGCTTTACCAAACTGATTCGGATCATTATCAACGATCACAATCTCGATCTCTGCATTTTCAGGAACCGTCAAAGCATCAAGACTTTCCAATGTATCCTTTAAATGTTCTCGCTTGTAAGTACATGCACATACAGATATCAACACGACTTTGGCTCCTTTAACCTTAAGCAAAGCTTCTCACCAACCGAATCACCACGTTTACCCAAATAAGCTAGACGTTGTGGCTCTACAACTATTGGTGGCTATATAACGTTTGCCACCTTACTCCCGTAAGAAAGTAAGGTGGCTCTACACATTCATTTTAGCTCAAAAAAGCCAAAAGTTTATGTTACTTAACCTTGCTGTGCACCATATTGCCCGTAGCCATACTCTAGGTTAGCTTGCTGCTGACTAATTTGGTTAATCACCACACCTGCAATTTTCACTTCATGTTGCAGTAACTTGCTAAAGGTTTTCTTAACCGCGTCTTGTTTGGTCTCATTCGCTTTCACAACCACAAGCGCATTCTTAGTCAACTGACCAATTATCAATGAGTCACTCACCGGTAAGCTTGGTGGGGTATCAATTACGATTCGGTCGAATTGGGTTTCAAGGGTATCCAATAGCTCGGCAAACTTATCAGAGCTTAAGAGCTCTTGAGGAGTCGAAGCTAACATACCTGCGGGTAATATCGTTAATCCAGATTGCTCATCTTTGTATAAACAATCCGCTAAATCCATTCCCATCATCAGGTGATTGCTCAAACCTTGTTGGTACTTATTCAAACCAAAGCGCTCTGCGACTGACGATTTACGTAAATCACAATCAATCAATACGGTTTTTTCCAACTTGGCAAACGCCATCGCAACATTAATCGATACGGTTGTTTTCCCTTCTGACGGCAGTGAAGATGTTACAGCCAAACGCTTATCTCCATTACTATTCAGAATCAATGAGGTACGTACTGAGCGAATAGACTCACTAAAGGATAGCTCGGAATTATCAAACAACACGCTATTATCCAGTGGCTTTTTCTTAAAGCGTTTTGATTCGATACTCGGTATTCCACCTAATGGTATAAGACCAAATCGGTCTTCGAAGTCCTTGGCTGACTCAATCGTATTCTTGACAATATCGCTAAGCAGAACAAGCACAATCGCTAGCCCAAAACTCGCAATAAATGCTAGAACAACAATGAGTTTTTTCTTTGGATACGCTGGAAGTTGAGGCACCATCGCTTTATCGGTAAAACGTGCATTCGACGCTTTAAAATCCTGAGTCGCGCTGGTTTCTTTCTGACGCGTTAAGAAGACATTTAATACATCTCGGTTGGTTTCAACATCACGCTTTAACGATTCATAACGAGTCTTCTTCACCGATAAACCTTGGAACTCATCACGACGTGTATTGATCGTTGATTGAATTAAAGATTCTTGTCTACGTAATGCTTGGACTTCTTTAGCAAAACCAGTAATTAATTGCCCTACAGTTTTTTCTGCACGCGCTTCAACAGCATCGAGACGTGCGATAGCTGCAATCATTCTGTCGTGTTTTGCACCATAACGCTTTTTCAACTCATTCACTTCGTTTTGAGCTTCAAGTTCAGCCGCTCGAATCGCAATAACTTGTGGGTGATTTGAGATAGCTGGAATCGATGAAATTGCAGCAATATCGCTCGCACTGGTGGATTTCAATGCTGAATACGCAGACGACACTTCAATACGACGATCACGCACTTCTAGCAAACGCTCCGTTAAGCTCGCAAGCTCTTTACTGGCTAAAGAGTCGATTCCGCTATCATCGATCAGTTTTTCTTGTACTAGATAGTCTGACAGAGCTTTCTCAGAGGCCATTAGCGTCTCTTGTAAGCCTGTTAATCGACTGTTTATCCAGTTAGTGGTGTAAGTCGTTAGCTCTAATCGCGCATCGAGGTTCTGTTCGATATAAGCTATACCGACGGCATTCGCTACTTCAGCTGCCAGTACAGGATCTTCCGAGGTAAAGCTAATATTCACCAACTGAGTATTCTTTACCGGGTCGATCACTAACTTTTGATGAAACACACCTAACACCTTTTGGTGTATTGCTTCATCAATCGCTTCTTGTGATCGCTCATCCACTTCTTTGGTAAATAATGAGGACAATATAGGCAATGATTTTATACTACTCATTATCCCCCCTTCCTCACCAAGTGTAGGATTAAACTCCAGCAGATCTTCTAAGTTCAATGTATCAATCACACGACTTGCAATCTGATTCGACTTTAAGATTTCAAACTGAGTTTGATAGTACTCTTTTTGAGTAGAATCGATGCCAGGTATACTTTGGATCGAAACAGCTTGAGCTTCTTGGGCTTCAATCAATAGCGTCGCAGTTGCGGTATATTTAGGTGCAATTTGAACTAACACCAATATGCTAAGGATTGTCACTAATGAGGAAAAAAGTAAAATCTTAAACCAATTCTGCCTCAACACTTTTAAATAGCGCGAAAGGTCAATGATATAATGGGTGTTCGAATCTTGAAGTACGTGTTGCATGCGTTAAACCTAATTTGTAATGTGATTCAGTAACAAAAATGTTTTTACCAAAAAGAACTCACCACGTAAATGGTATCGCCAGGTCCGACTGGGTCGTTTAAATCTGACCTTTTCTTATTGTCTAGCAAATCTTCTATTTCATCTTGAGTTAGGCCTTTGATTTCATCCGCTTTGGTCAAATAAATACCTTTTGTCTTACGATATTTTGCTAAAAAACCGCCAGCTAATGCAATGGCCTTCTGCACGGTTAAATCTGGTTGGTACTCATAGCCACCAGGTTGATTAACCACACCATTAATATAAATATTACGATATTTCACAATATTTACTGTTACTTTAGGATCGGTAAGGTATCCACCTTTTAACCCAGCAGCAATTGCGCCTTGTACATTTTTTGGGGTTTTGTCTTTCAGTTCAATGACACCGACATAAGGGTAATCAAGAGTCTCACTACTATCGATTAAGTACTCATCAAAAGACAGCTCTTCCTCTCCATATACCGAAATACGAATCGTATCTCCGGCCCCTAATGTATAGGCAGCCTGAACAGAAGAGACAAATAAACACCCTACTCCCAACACGATCATTACATGCTTAAATATTTTGTACAACATCATATACCCTATGTATTTAACTCTTGCTATGAGTGAGAAAGCGAACAATTTCACGTCAATTTACTAACAAAATTTTGCCCACTAACACTAATAACAACAGTCCCAAAACAAAAAAAGATACTACTTAAGGCAAGGTACGTCTTAAAAAGTTCAGCATATACAAAGGTGATAGGCTGGACATACTCACAAGATAAAATAGTTAGACTATGAATATATTGTTACATTACTTGCAGTTACATCAATAAACTCTATGTCAATATTTATCAATTTTATGTAACTTAATAAGTCAAAAAAAATGACAGATTTGACAATAAGTAATCGTTCAGCTGGTAAGGGATTGTGGTAGTTTCTATGTGCAGTTTGGTGGCATAAGTAAAAACAGCCTTGCTCCAGTTATAGAGCAGGGCTGAAAGTATGTTTAAAATCAGCTTGAAACGCCCTCAATTAATAAAGAGGGATCGTTTCAATATTAACTATTTTCTAACACGTTTGATTCAATGGATTTCCATGCTTTAACCGCAAGGCTATCTGGTATCTCAATGTCATCAAATGTAATTTGTTGTCCAGCTTTAATCTCTCGTTTAATAGTCACATCTGCCATTAAACCAATCGGAACATGTCCTGGGTTTTCAGCGATTTTAACCACGATACCCCTAACATCAAAGCTGCCGATGCCTTTTTTAATTTGGTCACCCGGTTTTAAATCTCGTTTTGCAATCGTAGTAGTACTTAAGGTCGGCGTTTTACTATTATCAAGTAATACACCACCGCCGTTGAGTACTCTATCTACGGTTTTAAACATTTCCATATGACATAGATGATAAGGTCGGTCTAACACATAATATGGCCCATCACCCATTTTGTAATAACTTAGACTCGCCTGCTGGTGTGAACTGTGTTCACAAGCGATAAATACGCCAGGTTTCAATGTGCGAGACAATAGATAATCTGTGATCGGTTGACCGAGCTTCTTCGCTTCTTCAGCTAAAAACTTGCCACCCTCTAAAGTGTCATCATAAGAAGGGCCTAACAAATCATCTTTGGCAATAGTACATCCATACATGTTACCGACTAACGTTTGTTCCAATTGAACTTTTGTACCATCGGTAAAAGAGGTCACCATATCCAAACTAATACCGGACTTTTTACCCCAGTAGGTCATATCTTCTAACGTTGGATTGTGATTTAAAAACCCTTTGATATTCGAATACGCAACAGGCTTGAAGCCCATTGAAACAGCTTCTTCATGCAGTATTGCTAAAGCACCTGGTTGGTCACCTTCAGCTTCGGTCACTAACCCTTTATCAATGAAGTACGAACCAACGGTCACGTGGAATTCGGTATTCATAGTGACGACAGGAATCGCTGCTTTAAGAATTCTATCGATAGTACTGCAGGCGTAAATCGCATCACCACTGCATTCAACAACCAGATCTGAGTTTTGAATAACCTCATCCAAGTCATCAGTAATATTAGGAAGAAAGTTATTCAACTCTTCTCGTTGACTGACATCACTTCTCGTCAGGATTTTACCTAGTTCATGTCTTGGATGGTCTATCAATAGATTTATAAACCCTCTAGCTATAAATCCGGTACCAATTACACTTATTTTCGCCATTTAACTTTTCTCCATCCTAAGTACACTTATTGGTTGCAACTATGTTAACTATAAAAAGTTATTGTTCTGAACTTAGCCGTACCAACACTCCCAATTTACATAAAAAGGGACGTACCATCTGCCAAACTAACGCTTAATAGTACAAGTTTAAATCAACTACTAGCCTATAATTATTTGCGGTGATTCTATAGTAGAACAGTATTGCTAAGAACTGCCACAAGCAGAAATATCAAACCATTCTCATATAATAGACATAATATATTGGAATCAAAAACCATCATAATTCTAAACAAATGAATTATAGTCCATTTACAAACTATTAATGTTTTATTAATGAAATAATTAACATTATTGACATACCTAAATGCCACTAATTTTATATGCAATCAAATTTAAGAAAGCCTATTTAACTTAATAATCAGAATAAATTCAAAATGTATGATGAATAATTAGTTTTCAATATTTCTAATCAACCAAAAAATGCTCGCTTAAAAAATAAGGCGCTACCTAGCAAATAGCGTTTCCATAGTCTTTTGGGTTCCAGCATTAAACGATACAACCACTCACATCTTAAGTCTCTCAAGAGTTTTGGCGCTCGTTTAATCATTCCAGAATGGAAATCAAAAAAAGCTCCCACACCAATCGCCACTCTTACATTTGTTGGATTACAGTGCTGTGCTATCCATTTTTCTTGAATTGGATTACCAAAAGCAACCAATAGAATATCAATTGAGCTATTTTTCAAATGAGTACTGATTACCATCTCATCATGAGATCTATCATAACCATTTAAGTAACCAACAAAGTTTAAGTGAGGGTGTTCTCGCTTCAGTCGCTCAAAACATACCGACACACTTTCTTCTTTCGCCCCATAGAGAAAGACATTACCGCGCTTCATATTTTTTAAGATTAAAGGAAGTAAATCCGTACCATTTAAGTTCTCTGGAAACACTTCACCATATTTTACTTTTGATACGACATCGACCCCGGCACCATCATTCAGTAAATGAAAGTTTTTCAGCGCCCTTTTTAATTCAATGTCCTCATAAACCATATTAAGTAGATTCGCATTAGCAAAAGCTAACTTAAGGTGTGATTTTTTATCTATTGCATCGTTGATCTCATCAAATATCTGCTGGGATACTTTAACGTCTATCTCAGTACCAAGAATATACCTAGATTTTTGTTCTAGAATATTTTTATCCACGATTTATATTCTTCTGATTAATGCTCTTGAGAGATGAATAAATTAGAGTTGTCATATATTAAATTAGCCCTCTCTAATTTATATGTTTAAATATTATGAATCAAAGATCACAATTATAAATACAGACTATGAAACGAAACTAAAATTTACTTATATTTTTGGTAATAGGACAGTGAAGATAAAATAGAAAAATGAACTTTTAAGATCATACCTTTGTTAAAAAAGTAGTTAAAAACAGTGAGATTGAGTAATTCCGTTAGCATAAAAGCAACCCCAGCTCCAACAACTCCATGCTGGCTAATAAGTTGATAACTTAGCACAATAAGGATCGGTGAAGAAAACAAGGCTTTCTTAAATAAATACCTTCGACCACCACTCACCGAGTTGATCATACGATTAGTCACAAAACCAAGTGTACTCAAGATAACCGCTACCGATACAACAAATAACACCTTTGATGCTGCTGTATACTGAGCGCCATAAGTAAGGCTTATTACCATATCTGGGATGTAATAAGTAATACACAGTATTGGTATAACACTTAAGAGAGTAACCAATGAAACAAACGAGTATCCTTTAATCATCTCTTCTTCTGCTTTTTCTTTCATTGGTTTTGAAAGTAAAGAAATACCAATTGAACTCGGAATAAAATTCCATGCATAGTTAAGAGCAATACTAATACTAAAAATACCCACCGCTGTATAAGACACAACATTCGCTAGCATAACTTCATACATCCTTGCATAAACGGTCACGCTGGCAACCGTAAATACTAGAGGTATTCCTGTTACAAAATAGCTATTTCGATAATGCGTTGAATGCGAGCATTGGACCTTATCAAAGCACTTTCTTCTGATATAAAAAATCAACCATCCTTCAATGACAAATGGGATAAAAAAGTATATGACATTCACATCATTAAAAACAAATAACGCTCTTACTCCCATTGCCAACACTTTGGCAAACATCGCCGATTTAGCATTGATTTTGGATTTTAATATCGCGTTATAGTGAAATTGGTAGATATCTAGTGCCAAGAACACTTGGGATAAGACAACAAGTGCAATCAGATTATAGTCATCAGTTTCATAGTTTCCTGATAGTAATAACCAGATATTGATTATGGCAAAAACTGCAATATAGAGAGCGAAGCGATACTTTTCAGTACTGTAAATATAGAAAGCACTTCGTTTAGGTTTTGTTGCGGCAGTATTAAAGATTGTGTAATCAGCACCCCATTGGGAAATAGCAATAGCAAAAGCCCCGAGTGCGACACCATATGAAATCAAGCCAAGTTGTTCAGGGCCAAGATACCTCGCTACCATGACGGTAACGATAAAGCCACCTAGTAAGAGAAATGCTCTTTCAACAAACATCCATAGGATATTGAGAACATGAGCATTTCTTAACATAAGTCCGCTACAGTTCTATTGTGTTGCCCCATAGCTTCCGTACTGTCCGTAGCCATATTCTAAACTCGCTTGCTGCGGACTAATTTGGTTAATCACCACACCTGCGATGTTTATCTCATGTTGCAGTAACTTACCAAAGGTTTTCTTAACTGCATCTTGTTTGGTTTCATTCGCCTTCACAACCACAAGCGCATTCTTAGTCAACTGACCAATTATCAATGAGTCACTCACTGGCAAGCTTGGTGGTGTATCAATCACAATTCGGTCGAACTGGGTTTCAAGGGTATCCATTAACTCGGCAAACTTATCTGAACTTAATAGCTCTTGAGGACTTGTCGCTAACATACCTGCGGGTAATATCGTTAATCCGGATTGCTGATCTTTGTATAAACAGTCCGTTAAATCCATTCCCATCATCAGGTGATTGCTCAAACCTTGTTGGTACTTCTTCAAACCAAAACGCTCTGCGACTGACGATTTACGTAAATCACAATCAATCAATACGGTTTTTTCCAGCTTAGCAAACGCCATCGCGATATTAATCGATACGGTTGTTTTGCCTTCTGACGGCAGTGAAGATGTTACAGCTAATCGTTTATTACCATTGCTATTCAGCACCAATGAAGTACGAATCGAGCGAATCGATTCACTAAAGGAAAGTTCTGAATTATCAAACAAGACGCTATTATCTAATGGCTTTTTCTTAAAGCGTTTTGACTGAATATTTGGTATTCCACCTAATGGAATAAGACCAAATCGATCTTCGAAATTCTTAGCTGACTCAATCGTATTTTTCATCATCGCACTAAGTAGAACAAGCACAATCGCTAGTCCAAAACTCGCAACAAATGCTAGAAGAACAATGAGCTTTTTCTTTGGATACGCTGGAAGTTGAGGCACCATCGCTTTATCGGTAAAACGTGCATTCGACGCTTTGAAATCCTGAGTCGCGCTGGTTTCTTTCTGACGCGTTAAGAATACATTTAATACATCTCGGTTGGTTTCAACATCACGCTTTAACGATTCATAACGAGTCTTCTTCACCGATAAACCTTGGAACTCATCGCGACGCTGATTGATCGTTGATTGAATTAAAGATTCTTGTCTGCGTAATGCTTGGACTTCTTTTTCAAAACCGGTAATTAATTGTCCTACCGTTTTTTCTGCACGAGCTTCAACAGCATCGAGACGTGCGATGGCTGCAATCATTCTGTCGTGTTTTGCGCCATAACGCTTTTTCAACTCATTCACTTCGTTTTGAGCTTCAAGCTCAGCAGCTCGAATCGCAACAACTTGTGGGTGATTTGAGATAGCTGGAATCGATGAAATCGCGGCGATATCGCTCGCACTGGTGGATTTCAATGCTGAATACGCAGACGACACTTCAATACGACGATCACGCACTTCTAGTAAACGTTCTGTTAGACTCTCAAGCTCTTTACTGGCCAAAGAATCAATGCCACTATCATCGATCAGTTTTTCTTGTATTAGATAATCTGACAGTGCTTTCTCAGAGGCCATTAGCGTCTCTTGTAAGCCTGATAATCGACTGTTTATCCAGTTAGTGGTGTAAGTCGTTAGCTCTAATCGCGCATCGAGGTTCTGTTCGATATAAGCGATACCGATAGCATTCGCTATTTCAGCAGCCAGTACAGGATCTTCCGAGGTAAAGCTAATATTCACCAACTGAGTATTCTTTAACGGATCAATCACCATTCTTTGATGGAAAGCACTTAATACCTTTTGATGGATCGCTTCATCAATCGCTTCTTGTGAAATTTCACCGACTTCTTTGGCAAATAACGAGGACAATAGAGGTAATGATTTAATGCTACTCATTAACCCCTCTTCCTCACTAAGAGCAGGATTAAACTCCGGAAGATCTTCCAAGTTCAATGTATCAATCACACGACTTGCAATCTGATTCGACTTTAAGATTTCAAACTGAGTTTGATAGTACTCTTTTTGAGTAGAATCAATGCCAGGTATACTTTGGATCGAAACAGCTTGAGCTTCTTGAGCTTCAATTAATAGTGTTGCGGTTGCGGTATATTTGGGTGTTATTTGCAGCATGACTAAAACAGTAAGAACGGTAACCATTACCGAAAACAAAACAATTTTAAGCCAATTTTGCCTTAATATATTGATATTGTTCCAGATATCAAAAATGTCACCAGAACCCGACTTTGACGCTTGAAATGTATGCTGCATGCAATAACCCTAATATCTAATGTACGCTGAGCCAATAACTTGTTAAAAATCAACTTTGTTATTTATTAAATAAAACTCGATTCTTACCAAAAAGAACTCACCACATAAATGGTATCACCAGGACCAACTGGATCATTTAGATCGGCTTTCTTTTTGTCATCTAATAAATCTTCAATTTGATCTTGAGTTAAGCCTTTAATCTCGTCAGCTTTAGTCAAATAAATGCCTTTAGTTTTACGATACTTGGCCAAAAACCCACCGGCGAGTGCGATCGCTTTCTGCACGGTCAAGTCTGGCTGATATTCGTAACCGCCAGGATGGTTCACCACGCCGTTAATGTAAATATTGCGATATTTCACAATATTTACCGTCACTTTAGGATCTAATAAATAACCATCCTTTAACCCCCGCGTGATTTTCTCTTGCAGGTTTTTAATCGTTTGTTTGCTAACATCGATATTTCCAATATATGGGTAATCAAGAGTTTCACTGCTATCGATTAAATATTCATCGAAGCTGAGCTCTTCTTCACCATATACCGAAATACGAATTGTATCCCCAGCACTAAGCGTATATGCCGCTTGCGCTGATGCCATAAATAAACAACAAGCACTAACTGTTGCGAGTGCATATTTCATTATTCTATTCAACATCTTCTTCCTTTATGGGTTATTTTCACCATCAAAAAATTAAAGCCTTAATACGCGGTTTTCCCGACGAAGCCCTTAAAAACAGTAAGGAATACTATTTTTATATCGAGCCAAAGAGACCAATTTTGAATATATACTAAATCAAATTCAACTCGTTTTTCCATTTTATCGAGCGTTTCTGTTTCACCACGCAACCCGTTTATCTGAGCCCAACCTGTAATTCCAGGTTTTACATGATGACGTAGCATGTATTTATCAATCAGTCCTCGGTACTCTTCATTATGAGCCACCGCATGTGGGCGAGGCCCAACTATCGACATTTGGCCAGTTATGACATTAAAAAACTGAGGGAGTTCATCTAAAGATGTTCGGCGGATGAATGCGCCAAATTTTGTAATACGAGGATCGCCTTTAGTCGCCTGCTTTACGACCGCGCCATTATCCATCGCCTTCATTGAGCGAAATTTCCACACTCGAATTGACTTACCATCAAGTCCGTATCGAGCTTGTTTAAATATAATAGGGCCTGGAGAAGACAACTTAACACCAATTGCGACGGCAATAAGTACCGGGCTAATTAGAAGAAGAATTATCGAAGCAAGTACAATATCTTCAATTCGTTTAACTAATGAAGTTAAACCATAGAATGGAGAGTCATAGACGGAAAGTGTTACGACCCTACCTACATTTTTTAATCGTGATTGCATTAAATCAAATGTAAAGAAATCCGGAACCACGTGGACTCTAGCATTGGCATCGGCAAATGCGTTGAGAATCTGTTTAATCCGTTTTGATGCTTCCATCGGCAATGCGATATAGACTTCTTGTACAGAATGAATTTTAGCTAATTCCAGCGCATCATCAATTCGACCTCGTAGTGGTGCTGGCAGTCCAGCTAATCCGATACGATCAACATTTCGATCATCATAGAAACCCACTAAGGTTTCATTTTGTTTACCACGTTGTTTCAATTCATGGGCTAACTGAATCCCGGAACGCGTTGCGCCAATTATAATAACTTTTCGCTTTCCTGTTTCTGGTGGGCGAATCAATTTTACGACCGCAGCAAACCCCCATCGCCAGCCAACGAGTATTACTGGCGTGAGTACAAACCATACTCCAAACACAATACGAGAGTAGTCTTCAGCGACTTTAAAGAAAAAACCAAAACAGAGCGTGATTGCTGTACAGATTGCCCATGCAGAAAGAATTGAGAGAAACGTTTCTCTCATAGAATCAAAACGATAAGGTTGGTATACACCTGCAAAATCGGCGATAAGGTAAAATGAAATGACAACAATACTTAGCGTTAATTGATATATCGTAGAGAAAGAACCAACATATGATAAACACACTGTATACAAAAGTAACGCAATGACAATGAGGTCAAAAAGTTTGAATGCTACGGTTGATTCTTCACCGTAGTATTTAATTCTGCTTCCATATCTCATAGTTAGTTCACACCTATTTTTTTATTATTAATTCTAATGATTTCGCCAATCTGAATTTTAATTTTACTCATCAAGGAAGTATGCTACCGCCCTTAGGTTTTTTCAGCGCCCTACATGCTTGCTACCATCAACTATCTCTATCGTTAAACTTTTTTGTCTCAATCGACATAACAAACTCAATTTCTATACTTAGTTATAGTTTATTTTTAAGAGAATGATCTGTTTTTTTTATGTTTTATAATCAAAAAACTCAACAACATCATTCGGAGAGATAGATCACATAATAACAATATGATGACATAGAACTAACCATAGAAAAACAATTAGTGCGTTGAGTATCGGATCTTCTAATAATTGATACTGCCAATAATATCAATACAAATAAAATGGATACTATTCAATCTAATGCATCAAAAATCAGATAACGACTAGCAACTTTACCGACTAAGATAAAGGTATCGTAATAAATGAATACCGCCTGAATAATAACTACTCTTTATATCGGCTGATAATTCAATCTCTTTAGCTCAAAATATAAAAGGCAATCAAACTTGATTGCCTTTTATATAATAGAAATTGTCAAACCATCGGTATTTATTGCTCTAAAGCACCCAGTACCTGCTTAACCAATTTTGTTGCCTTTTCCGCACTTTCAGCTTCAATATAGCAGCGCAGTTCTGGCGCATTACCTGAAGGGCGTAAATGAACAATACTGTCATCATCAAGAGTCAAACGTAGTCCATCAGTTTGATCTTGTTGAATGACGTTAGATTCGGTTATTCCAACATTCGCTAAGAAGCTCTCTGGGGCTGCAATGGCTTGTTCAATAATATTAAGACTCTTCTCTCGAGCAAAGTTTTGCAAACGGTCACTGGCGGTAAACCTAGCCGGTAACTCATTACATAAAGCTGAAATAGGTTTACTTTTTGCGGCTGCAAGAACAGCAATAACCGGTAGAACGGCGTCTCGAGTCAATAGTGCCGTCAATTCGCCACCATTAACTTGAATATCACTCCCTAATAAAAAGCCGCCATTGGCTTCAAAACCAGCGACAGCCGGGTAATTTTTGTCCATTGGTTCCAATGCTTCAATAACATAAGGAGAACCAATTTTAGTGAGAACGACTTCTTGAAAGGCACCGCATTTAGCAACCGCTGTATTGCAACTCACTGGAATCGCTAGAGCATCAATGTTCAGGGCTTTCGCTGCTAAAAGACAGAGAATGTCACCACGTAAATACGTACCCGTTTCATCACTTAATAGCGGACGGTCACCATCGCCATCAGTCGAAAATACGGCATCGAGGTTGTGCTCTTTTTGCCAAGCTTGTGCCATCTCAATATCAGATTCGGCCACGGCTTCCGTATCAATCGGAACAAATTGATCGCTTCGACCTAGTGACACAACTTCAGCACCTAAATCGGTGTAAAGTTTAGCGTAAAGATCTCTTCCTGCGCTTGAGTGCTCATAAATACCTATACGCTTTCCTTGTAAAAGATCATTTGGAAATAAACGAGTATAGCGATCAATGTATGTAGTTGCTGCACGAGGCAATGCTGTTGGTAATGCGATTAACTCAAGCTCTGGCACTTCAATGTTAGCATTAAGGATCAACTGTTCATCTGTTTTGCTAATTTCGCCATCGGCTCGGTAGAATTTAAGCCCATTTCGGTCAAAAGGAATATGGCTCCCTGTTACCATAATGGCAGGAATACCATCTGCAATAGACGTAACTGCCAGCGCAGGGGTTGGAATCACTCCATAGTAATCAACTTCAGCACCATAATATTTGGCGGCTGTAATGCATGCCTGAGCAATATCAGGGCTACTTGGTCGATTATCAATTGCAATTGCTATTTTCTTGACTTCACCTTGGCTTTGCATAAACGACAACGCAAATGCAATACAAGCTTGTGGAGTGAAATCGGTCACTAAGCCACGTGCGCCTGACGTTCCAAACGCAATACCACTTTGGGCAATAACCTGAGCTGCTGTACTCATTTTTTATATCCATAGTTACCGCAAAATACCGTTAATACTTACGCCATAGCCAAAGATCGCTGCCTTATGAAGCTATGATTTAAATAAACGTTTTGCTAAAGGTTAATTGTAATTTTTTTTAATTCGTTGCATTGTAAGTGAGCTTTATTTACAGCTTAGACGATATGCAATGTTATCGATAAAATTTCAGTTATTTCTCACAGTTTAGTTTAATTCTGACAAATCGGCTTCGTTTCGAAATTAGCCTTTTCCGCCACGAATTGCATCAATAATACTGCTGGTCGAACATCCATCTTCAAAATTCAACACTTTCACTTGTCCACCCGCTTCGATCACTTCTTCACCACCAGCAATCTCTTCCGGTTTATAATCGCCTCCTTTAACAAGAAGGTCTGGCAAAATATGAGCTATCAAACGCTGCGGCGTTTCTTCATTAAATGGTACAACCCAATCAACGGCGCCCAATCCCGCTAACACAGCCATACGACGATCCGTTGGATTAACTGGGCGACCAGGGCCTTTTAAAATCTTAACCGATTCATCACTATTCACCGCTACGATAAGGCGATCGCCAAGTTGTGCCGCATGATTTAAATAGGAGACGTGACCGGCATGAAGAATGTCAAAACAACCATTGGTCATCACGACTCTTTCTCCGCGAGCTTGGGCTTTTCTTACTGCTTTGGTTAGTTGATCTTCACCAACCACACCAAAATCGGTATCTTGGCTACCGTGAACGGCTTCAGCCAACTCAATCGTTGAAATGGTTGCGGTACCGACTTTACCTACGACCACGCCAGCTGCTGCGTTTGCTAACGCACACGCTTCATCAAGTTCTTTGCCCGCAGATACAGAAGCTGCAAGTACAGAAATCACGGTATCACCCGCCCCTGTTACGTCGTACACTTCTTTCGCTAATGTCGGTAGATGGAACGGCTTCTTACCTTTGCGTAGCAATGTCATACCATGTTCACTGCGTGTGACTAACAAAGCTTCAAAATCGTATTTGTCTATCAGCTCAAGTCCCTTTTCTACCAACATATCGTCATCTTTTATCTTACCGACCACGGCTTCAAACTCAGATAGATTAGGGGTTAGTAGTGTCGCACCACGGTAACGTTCAAATTCTGCACCTTTTGGATCGATAAACACAGGAACTCCATGTTGCTTCGCCAATTGAATGTAGTTTTGAACATGTTCAAGTGTCCCTTTGGCATAATCAGAAAGGATCACCGCTTTTACTTTAGACAAAGATTGACGCATCTGATTTTCAATTAAAGCGGGTTCAAGATCTTCCACTTTATCTTCAAAATCGAGCCGGATGAGCTGCTGCCCTCGGCTTAGTACTCTCAGTTTAGTAATAGTAGGAAAGTCGTCGAGTTCGACGAAATTGCAGTTTACTTTGAGTGACGTTAGTTTTTGATTTAATACTTGAGCAGGTTCATCATTACCAACAAACCCTACTAGATAGGAAGAACCACCGAGTGACGAAATATTCATTGCAACGTTGGCAGCTCCGCCTGGACGTTCTTCATTTTTCTCAACTTTAACCACAGGAACCGGCGCTTCTGGAGAAATTCGTCCTGTTGGTCCATACCAATAGCGATCTAACATAACGTCGCCAACAATTAACACACCAGCTTGCTGATAATCAGGCAAAATGGGCTTCATTTTTTATTCTCCAATTTATATTTTACGGCAGAGTTTATCACAGTGACAAATAAGCAAAAGGCATTAACCAAGCCAAGATTGCCAAATATCCATAACATGTTGACGCTCATTAACGAACTTAGTTTCATCAACGTCTCCATCAAGATTTAATAAATTACGGCGATGGAATTGATTGCGCATCGATGTATAAGCAGTAATTAACTGCTGAGCTTCGCATTCAGTAATAACTTGTTCTTGCACCAAGGATTCAAAGATACGGATATTATCAGACCAATGTGTCAAATTCGGATAAGTTTGACTAAAGCGTAGCACCAAATACTGAGCTATAAACTCGATATCTGTAATGCCGCCTCTGTCCTGCTTTAGCATAAAGCGTCCCGGTTTTTTGTTCCCGAGGTGGCCAAGCATCTTTTGCCTCATATCTCTCACTTGTTGCGTTAGCGTTCGGCTTTCACGCTGAGTGGTTAGAATCTGATGACGCATATTCGAATATGCTTGCTGTAGTGGTTCATCACCAAACACCATACGCGTTCTGACCAATGCTTGATGTTCCCACGTCCACGCTTCATTACGTTGATAATCGGTAAATGCTTCAACTGATGAGACCAATAATCCCGACGAGCCTGATGGACGAAGCCGAGTATCAATTTCGTATAAAATTCCTGATGGGGTTCGTGTTGAGAAAAGATGAACAACTCGTTGGGCCAAACGTAAATAAAACTGACGCCCATCTATCTCTTTTTTACCGTCGGTGTACACATCACTAGGGCAATCATGAATAAACACAATATCAAGATCTGAGTTATACCCCAACTCCCAACCACCAAGCTTCCCATAACCAACAACAGCAAACCCTAAGCCATCACGTTGATGAATATGGGTCGGCTCGCCATGTTTTTCGCTTAATTGAATCCATGCCTGTTTCACCACAACTTCGATGATGGCTTCCGCAAGATAGGTAAGGTGATCGCTTACCCGTCTAACAGGCAAAACATCCGTCACATCGGCTGCGGCAATTTTTAAAATACAAATTTGCTTAAACTGACGTAACCCCTCCATCTGTTGTTCCATATCATCTTCTGGAATTCGGGCAAGGTAATCTCGTAATTCATTACGATATGAATCTAGTTCTATCGGGTTATACAGATGCTTAATATCGATAAGCTCATCAAGCAAAATAGGATAACGAGCAAGCTGCTCAGATATCATTGGACTTGCCGTACACAATCTAACTAATTGCGTCAGCGCAGCCGGGTGCTCATCGAGTAACTCTAGATACGTAGTCCGAGTCGCGATGTTCTGCAATAAGTGCAAAACTCGTGAGAATCCGAAACGCCCCTTAGGGTGAGAAAATACCGCTTGGAAAACTTTTGGCATCAAGCGGTTTAGTACTTCTCGACCACGTGGACCGAGGGTTTTCTTTGCAAGCTCTTGTTTAAATTGAATCAGATCCTTTGCAATGCCCGACTCTTGGGTTAATCCAATATCTTGTTCAATTATTTGCTCAACGACATCGGCTTTGTTAGCAAAGTCCCATAGTTCGCTATAACAGCGTTCAATATCACTTTCGTCATTATGCTGGTCGTCCCCGATTAAAGCGTCAAATACAGTATGAACATCAGCCATGTGTTCTAACGTCTGCTTGAGCAAGGTTTCCCAATCTTCATATCCCATTGCACAAGCAAGTTTAATTTGATCATCCTCGTTATCGGGTAGAGTTTGGGTCTGTTTATCTTCCATTGCTTGCAAAAGGTTTTCTAAACGACGTAAGAATAGATAACTAGTACGTAGAATAGTGACTTCGCCTAATTTGAGAAGAGACAACTCCTCTATCGCATCAAGGGTGCCTATAAGCCCTCTTCGACGCAAACACGGTTCTCTTCCCCCACGAATTAACTGAAACACTTGAACAATAAATTCAATTTCTCGAATGCCACCAGCACCGAGTTTAATGTTGTTTTCTAAGCCTCTACGACGTACTTCAGTTTGTATCATTGACTTCATTCGTCGCAGCGATTGAATCGCACTAAAGTCGATATAGCGACGAAAAACAAACGGACGCAAGGTTTGACGCAGTTCTTGATAATGAGAGTACATTTCACGTCCCATTACGCGAGCCTTAACCATCGCGTAGCGTTCCCAATCACGCCCTTGTTCTTGGTAATAATCTTCCATTGCTGTAAAGCTCATCACCAACGGTCCACTTTCCCCGAAAGGTCGAAGACGCATATCAACTCGATAACAAAACCCGTCTACTGTCCATTTATCCAAACTTTTAATAATTCGTTGACCAAGGCGAGTGAAGAACTGCGGGTTTGAGATACTACGTCGGGCACCCTGAGTTTCTCCATTTTCGGGATACGCAAAAATTAAATCGATATCAGAAGAGAAGTTCAGCTCCCCACCACCCAGCTTGCCCATTCCAATAATCAGCATGGGTTGCGCCTCACCTTGTTGGTTACAAGGAGTCCCGTATTCATTACAACATAAGCGATATTGCCATTGGTAAGTTTCGAAAATCATCGCCTCTGCCAATTCGCTAATATGATTCAAACTGATTTCTAATGACCAATGTTCTAATTCATTGGCTGATGAAACAAAGTCATTCCAAGCGATATACAACATTTCTCGATTTCGGTATCGGCGCAGAAATGCCATCCCACTATCTTCGTTATCCTGTTGACTGAGTTGCACTTGTAACTCTTCTCGATAACAACAACTGCGATCCTGACTCGCCATCAAAGTCGGTAGGTTTTTACACAACTCCTCATCCCGCATTAAGGTATCGTGGCAAAACTTACTTAATCCAATAACGTAATAGAGCTGTTGAGTTAATTCCTCATCCCAACTCAAGATAAATGGATAACGCTCAACCAATAATTGGTACTGGTTTTGAGTATGGGGTTTAAGTTCTAGCGGAAGTTGCATGTAAGCTCCTTACAAACCAAGGATGTCGCTTAGTTATAACAAATTTTCATCAATAAAAAACGCCCCCCCTAAAAGAGTGGACGTTATATCTAATCCTTAATCAGATTACACTTGAAACGAACTAATTTTCTGATCTAATTCAGTAACATTGCTTTCCATCATCTCTGCTGTTTCAAGTAGCTCTGTCACGACCTCGACCGATGCTTCTACCAACTCTTTTACCGTGCTCAGATTAGTATTCATATCTTGTGCAACGGTGGTTTGCTCTCCAGCAGCATCTGCAATTTCGTAATTCATTTCATTGATTTGTTTAACCTGCCCAACAATACCGCTCAGTTCATCACCGGCGCTACTCACCAAACTCACACCTTCAGCGGCTTCCACCACACTTTTTTCCATCAAGTCTACGGCTGAATTAGCGCTAGCTTGTAAATGGCCAATCATATCTTGAATTTCAACCGTCGCTTTCTGCGTGCTTTGAGCTAAGTTTCTCACTTCATCGGCAACCACTGCAAAACCACGTCCAGCTTCACCTGCTCGGGCCGCTTCAATAGCAGCGTTTAATGCAAGCAAGTTGGTCTGTTCCGAAATACCTTGAATGGTGCCAACCATGCTACTAATGGCCGCAACACGATCTTCGACTTCAGTTATCGCTTCAGCGGATTTTGAAATATCATCCGACAAGTCACTCATTTTCAATACAGTACCATTGACGAAGTCTTGTCCCGTTTGTGCTTTTTCAGACGCTGCCTCTGTAAGTGTCGAAGCGGCTTGTGCATTCTCTGCCACAGTAGAAACCGCCGAGCTCATTTCACTCATTGCCGTCGAAAGCTGGTCAATTTCAATAAATTCTTCCTTAGCGGAATCCCGTGTCTCAGACATCGCTATGGTCATCACTTCACTCAATGTTGCAAGCTCTTGTGAACTTCCGACTTGGAGCTTGATCACATCTTGCAATTGGCTGCGCGTTTTCTCGAGCTCTCGAGCTAAGTCACCATATTCGTCTTTGCACTCAAGCTCAATTGGCGCACTTAAATCACGGTTCGCTAATGATTGAATCGCTTCACTAATGTAGTTAGTTTGACGCAACATAATTCGAGCAGTGAAAAGCAGCAAGCCAATAAATATCGCAATCATTGCGATCGTTTGCCACACCATTGTCATTATATATTCGTCGTAGTGGGCTTGTGCTATCTCAGCGTGTTGTGTGGCATCCAGTAACGCTTGATAAAACGTACTGGCGTCGCCTAACTGCTTAACGACGATAAGAACAGTACTGAATACCATTAAAATTATCATTTTTGGAATTAAGCGAACATCAGTAATCACTCTTTCCCACGGCTTAAAGCTTAGCTTTGCCATATTCAATCTCCGTTTACATCATTTATTGTTCTTTATATCGACTATCTGCTCACCATGACATCACCCAGTGTTGAGCTACGGTAAATCTAGGCTCAAATAAAGATACTCACATCACCTTTTGTCTCTCAGACAGAAGGCGATAGTAAGCATGGCGATCATATACCTACGAATAATGTTGATTTTATCGGCGTAAGCAGTGAGAACTTGAATGCGATAGCCGTACCGCATATAAAAAGTGTAGTTCTTAAAAAAGAAAATGATTGGAATTAATATAAAGAGTAATAACAAAGTTGAAATCCCTTGCGCTACGTCACGCTACACAAGGGAAATACGGAGAAGTTAAGAAGGATGCCAATAGGGTATCGCAGACATACCTTTCGCACGAGTCTGCTCCATTGCATATAGAATAGAAGCTTCTTGGCGCGACAGCCAACGAGTTAATTGGTCTTGATCTTCTAATTTATCAACTAAACCTCGCAAGATGGTCAGTGCCAATAAGTCATCAATTCCTTGCAGCAAATCAGCCCAAGGTAAGCGGAAGTTATTTCGAGCATCGGCATCATACAAACTGGCAAAGCCGATCCCTGTATACAATATTCGCGTCAAGTTGTACTTCTGAGCGATGCACATTTCTGACGATAAGGCCTCCTCTAATGGAAACGCGATACATAATTCATCCAATACATACTCAAGCTGTTGAACTGCAAATTCCGGTACCGGCTGTGCCATTGTTACTTTTGCTTTTTCATCAAGAAAGGGTTGCCAGCCTTTAGCTAAGATCCAACGACTCAAATCGATGATAACTCCCGCATAACGGCCAGAGTGAAGCAGTTTGAGGTTGTCATCACGTGAAGGATGCTTCTCCTGCAATGCGTGTAAGTGTTGAACGATCGATTTGCGTTCGTCGAGTTTTCGTAGCACATGGCCTTTTTCTTTAAGCAAGTCATCGAGGTAATCATTCTCTTTTAACCACCCGATTTCTTGCTCAAGCCATTTAAGCTCTTGACGAATAATCGCACTTGCCCGTCGTGGCACGACACCACCATATACTGCTAACGTTTGACGAATAAAACAGATCGCGTGACGAATTTCATCAAGCGCTTCAATGCCTTCATGTTCTACATATATTTGCTCATGATAAGACCAATGAGATAATCCATGCTCTAGCGACTTAATAAAGCACGACTCAACCGTGTCAGTTGAGTGTGTTTTCACCAATGAAAGCGGAGTAACCTCATCACTTTGATACCCAGAAGCAAGGCGATAACCACGCGCAGCTTTGCTTAAGTTGCCCAAACGAGCACCGCCACCTTCACTCAATGAACGAGCCAAAGTAAATAGTGCGTCGGTTTGACCTGACTTAAGCTCTAATTCAACTTCACAGATGGTGTCTCGCTGATCACCTGAAATAACCTCTCCTTGATCAAAGGCAATTTCGACCTGGCTGCCATCCGGTGTCATAACTAACCACTGCTCTCGAGTAAAATCAGTCGCAAACATCGGAATTAAATCATGCTCCAATTGCGAAACAGATTTACCCTGCGGCCAAATATCTTCAGGGTGAAGTGATAGATTGGGAATATCTCCGTCATGTTCTGCATTGTATTCAGGGCGTTGGTGCAAACCGGCCACCACTCGACCAGAAGTTTTCACCGTTTGCACATAAACATCATCACAACGGCGAATCCGCATACCGATATCGTGTTGGCGTAACCAACTGTCAGAGGTGTCAAAATAGATATTGCCGAGCTGACGGCAACTATGCTGAAGAACTTTAAGTTCTTTAATTATAGTAAGTAAAGTATCTGAATAATCAGGAGAAACAAAAAACTTAAGCTCTATCTCAGTTTCCATAATGAACCCTTTAATCAATGGTCGTAACAGGATATTGCGGAATGGTCTACTGAGCAAGATGGAATTATCAACTTAGACATGATCTAAAACGGTTTTAAAGCACCATTGAATGAGTTAACATGCGCGCTTTATTACCTCTTAACAATTAGCCAGTCTTCGGCATTAGTTGCTTATTTCGGTTATGTTTTATTTGGGTTAAATAACCATGACAATGAATACTATTATGGGGTTGTTTGCAAAATCCCCGATCAAACCTCTACAAAAACACGTCATTTGTGTCAATGAATGTTGTTCTCATCTTGTTAACTTTTTTGAAGTGAGCTTTCAATCCGATTGGGAGAAAGCGTCTGAAATTCGTGCGCAGATATCTCATCTAGAGAAAGAAGCAGATGTACTAAAGCGTGAAATTCGCCTTAAGTTACCTCGCGGCTTATTTCTTCCTGTTGATCGCACCGATATGCTTGAGCTACTGACTCAGCAAGACAAATTAGCGAACTTAGCGAAAGATGTGTCTGGGCGTGTATTTGGACGTCAATTGGTCATTCCTGAAGTACTTCAAGATGATTTCATTGCCTATGTGAAGCGTTGTTTAGATGCAGCAAATCAAGCTCAAAAAGTTATCAATGAACTTGACGAACTTCTCGAAACCGGCTTTAAGGGACGCGAAGTAACCTTAGTTGCTGAGATGATCAACCAGCTCGATGAAATTGAAGATGATACCGATTTAATGCAGATTCATTTACGCCAAAATTTGATGGCCATTGAGTCTAAATACAATCCTATCGATGTCATGTTTATGTATAAGATTTTCGAATGGATTGGTGGTATCGCCGATCAAGCTCAACGCGTAGGCGCTCGACTAGAATTGATGCTCTCGCGTTCATAACCAACAAAAAATCGATGTTACTCTCAAGACACTTTTCTCGCATATAAACCGCTAGAAACTAGAGTGCATTGTTTAGTTTAACTAATAAATTGGATATTTCAGTGGATATACTTGCAAACTACAGCACGATTATCATCCTTGTTGCGGCTTTCTTTGGACTTATGATGGCCGTCGGTATCGGTGCAAATGACGTTGCTAACGCAATGGGGACGTCAGTTGGTTCAAAAGCGCTGACTGTAAAGAATGCGATTATTATCGCAATGATTTTTGAATTTGCTGGTGCTTATTTAGCTGGCGGTGAAGTGACTGACACCATTCGAAAAGGCGTTATCGACACAAGCTTATTTACCGAGATTCCGGAAGTATTAGTGTTTGGTATGATGTCATCACTTTTAGCGGCCGGTACTTGGTTATTACTCGCTTCATACATGGGCTGGCCCGTATCGACGACTCACTCAATTATCGGTGCAATCATCGGTTTTGCCTGTGTCACTGTCGGAACTGATGCCATTCATTGGGGAGCGGTTCAAGGAATCGTTGGCAGTTGGATTGTGACACCGCTAATTTCTGGTGTGATTGCTTACATTATATTTAGCAGTGCTCAACGACTTATTTTCGATACAGAAAACCCGTTAATTAATGCCAAACGTTTTGTTCCGGTATACATGTTTATCACGACTATGGTCATCGCGTTAGTGACCATTAAAAAAGGCCTTAAACATGTAGGTTTACATTTAAGTGGAAGTGAAGCATGGCTCGCGTCAATGTCATTTTCTGCATTGGTAATGATTGGTGGTTACATCTATATTGCTCGACGCTTTTCAACCAAAGAAGATGATCATAGCTTTGCTGGCGTTGAAAGTATCTTTACCGTGTTAATGGTGATTACAGCCTGTGCTATGGCGTTTGCCCATGGTTCAAATGATGTCGCAAATGCTATTGGCCCACTCTCAGCGATTGTTGCAACAGTACAAAACTTGGGCAACATTACGGCAAAAATACAAATTGCTTGGTGGATATTGCCGCTTGGCGGGATTGGCATCGTCATTGGCTTGGCAACGTTAGGCCACAAAGTCATGGCAACCGTAGGTACTGGTATTACAGAGTTAACTCCGAGTCGTGGTTTCGCAGCTCAGCTTGCAACCGCATCAACTGTAGTGCTTGCTTCTGGTACAGGATTACCGATTTCAACAACTCAAACTTTAGTTGGAGCTGTACTTGGTGTAGGTTTTGCTCGTGGTATTGCAGCCTTGAACTTAGGTGTAGTACGAAACATTGTTGCATCTTGGATTATTACCTTACCTGCTGGCGCACTACTGTCTGTCGTGTTCTACTACGTGATAGAAATGATGTTTATCTAACGACCAAAGTCAGCTAACGGTTAAGTTAATGTAACAACGTGATAAAGTTTTGAGAATAGGGAGCTTTGGCTCCCTTCTTTGTTGCACCAGATAAAGAAACTTAATATTATCTGAAAATATTCAATACTGTTTGCCCTATCAATCTTATCTGTAAAGGATTCAACGTGAAAAAATTGATGATTATGGTACTGCTTGCTGTGTTCTCTGTACCATCATTTGCACAGCAATTTTATGTTGCTGATAAATTGTTTACCTACATGCATTCAGGGCCAAGTGCCCAATACCGAATTATGGGTAGCGTAAATGCTGGTGATAAAATTAAGTTGCTTCAATCTGATAAAGCGAGTGGCTATACGCAGATTGTTGATAGTAAAGGCCGTAAAGGCTGGGTACAGAGCAAATTTATTACGTCGAAAGAAAGTATGGCGGTTCGTCTACCTCGCTTAGAAAAAGAACTGTCTGAAGTAAGAGCTAAATTAGACAGTGCAGAAAGTGATGCCAATCGCGAAAAAGAGGGCTTAGTTGAATCTCTTGAAGTTCGCAGTCGTCAAGTAACAGAGTTAGAGCAAAACTATTCAGAGATGATGAGCAAGTTCTCAGCATCACAAGGCCAAATCCGTGAGTTAAGTGCAAAATTGGACACTCAAAAAGAAGACTTACTAATGAAATACTTCCTCTATGGTGGCGGTGTTATGCTAGGCGGAATCTTCTTCGGTATTATCTTGCCGCACATTATTCCTAAGCGTAAGAAAAACCGTTCAGATTGGGTATAAACCTAATACTGTAATATTTTAAGGTCGCCCATTCGTGGCGACCTTTTTTGTTTTGACTTTTGTTATTCTAAATTTTTAATAAAGAAAGACTCGACCTATAATTTCAACTTATACAATTATGCAATGAGTAAACAGATGAAACGCTATTTAGTCGGCGGTGCAGTACGAGATCAACTGCTTGGCCTCGACGTTTATGACCAAGATTGGGTTGTCGTTGGTTCTTCCCCTGAAGAGATGCTTTCTCGTGGCTATCAAGCCGTTGGGAAAGACTTTCCTGTTTTTCTCCATCCAAAGACCAAACAAGAGCATGCACTCGCAAGAACTGAACGAAAGACTGGAGCTGGTTATAAAGGGTTTGCCTGCGACTTCGACGCAAGTGTTACGCTGGAAGACGATCTAAAGAGAAGAGATCTCACCATCAACGCCATCGCACAAGATGATAATGGCGATATTATTGATCCGTATCGCGGTCAGGAAGATCTCAATAACAAATTGCTACGACATGTCTCCGATGCATTTGTTGAGGATCCGCTACGTGTGCTGAGAGTCGCGCGTTTTGCGGCTAAACTTGCCCACCTTGGCTTCACCGTCGCTGAAGAAACCATGCAATTAATGAAAGAGATTGTGGCGCAAAACGAATTAGAAAACTTAACCGCTGAACGAATCTGGCAAGAGTGGCATAAGTCACTATCAACGAAAACACCACATGTATTTCTTTCGACCTTACGTGAGTGTGGTGCTTTAGCGGTCATTCTCCCTGAGATCGACTTACTATTTGGTGTTCCTCAGCCTGCACAATGGCACCCTGAAATTGACACTGGGGTTCACACACTAATGGTTACGGAGCAAGCTGCTAAGCTAAGTGAAGACACAACCGTTCGTTTTGCTGCTAGCGTACACGATCTTGGTAAAGGAATTACACCAATAGCAGAATGGCCCAGCCATAAGATACATTGCCATACCGGACAAAAACTGATCAAAAATCTTTGTCTCCGCTTACGAGTACCTAATGCCTATCGAGACTTGGCCATAGCAGTGTGTGAGCAGCATTCTAATATCCATAGAGCTAATGAGCTGCGTCCCAGTACCTACGTAAAAATTTTCGATAAACTCTACGTATGGAGACAACCAGAGCGTTTAGATAAAGTATTGCTCTGCTGTCAGGCGGATCATTGTGGGCGACTAGGAATGGAACACCTTCCCTACTCTCAAGCCGAGCGATTTAAACGAGCCTATCAAGCTGCGGTTTCAATCAATACTCAAGAAATCATTGCTGATGGCTTTCAAGGGAAAGCCATTCGAGATGAGCTATTTATTCGCCGCACAAAAGCCATCGAAAACCTTTTTAAGACGTTTTAGCACCTAGAGCTTCTTCGATACGGAATAGTTGTAGTCAGAACGGCTCATAAACCTTCTAAATTACAGGCAAAAAAATACCCCGCCGTAGTCGGCAGGGTATTCAAAGTATTAAGTAAATAAGTCCCTAAGGATTACTGACCTTTAACTTCTTTTAGACCGCTTTCGTTGTAAAGAGAGGAGCTTTAGCACCTAGAGCTTCTGCGATACAGATTAGTTGCGGTCAGAACGGCTCATTGCTTTTACTAAATTACAGGCAAAAAAATACCCCGCCGTAGTCGGCAGGGTATTCAAAGTATTAAGTAAATAAGTCCCTAAGGAT